>NZ_JAAQWI010000015.1:0-129785 GCF_012985385.1 Pseudomonas sp. WS 5503 | reverse complement strand
AGCGGTCGATTTCCCGCGCCGAGAGGCTACTGGTCGGCTCGTCAAAGGCGATCACATGGGCGCCACGGGACAGCGCCTTGGCGATTTCCACCAATTGGCGCTGGCCCAGGGACAGGCGCCCGAGTTTCTCGTCGGGGTCGATTTCATCGGCCAGGCCCTTGAGGCAGGCCAGGGCCTGCTTGCGCAGCAGGCTCCGGTTGACCACGCCAAAGCGCGTGGGTAAATGCCCGAGGAACAGGTTCTCGGCCACGCTCATTTCCGGCACCAGGTGCAGCTCCTGGTGAATCACCGCCACACCGTTGGCGATGCTGTCGGCAGCGCACTTGAAAGCCATGGTCTGCGCGCCGATCTGCACCGTACCGCTGGACGGAATGTAGGCGCCACCGAGGATTTTCAGCAGGGTCGACTTGCCGGCGCCGTTCTCGCCCATCAGCGCGTGCACCGAATGCGGCCGCGCTTCAAAGCTGATCTGCGCCAGGGCTTTCACACCGGGAAACTCCTTGCCGATGCCATTGAAACGCAGGGCCGCGCCGCTCATTTCCACAGGCCGATCTTGGTCAGTTCTTCCTGGAAATTGGCGCGGGTGATCAAGGTCACTTCGTCCATGGCGGTGTATTTGGCCGGTTCCTTGCCGGTGGTGACCCACTCGTACATCGCCAGCGCGGTGTTATAGCCCTCGATATGCGGGCTGGGCAGCATGGAGCCGAAGAAACCGCTGTCGGCTTTCTTCAATTCGCCAATGGCGTCGGTGCCATTGATGCCGATGCCGATGACGTTGGCGGCCTTGAAGCCGGCACTTTCGGTGGCGCGCACGCCGCCGAGCACGGTGTTGTCGTTCATGCCGCCGATGATCAGGTTCTTCGCCCCGCTCGGCAGCTTGACCAAGGCCGAGTTGGTGGCGTCCATGCTGCCGGGGACGTCGAGGGTTTTCAGCGCAGCGGTGAGGATGTGGTCCTTGGGAATACCAGCCTCCTCGAGGGATTTGATCGAGCCGTCTGTACGCTTCTTACCGGTGTCGAGTTCGTTGAAGGTATTGATCACCGCATAGGTGTCCTTCCAGTCCCAACCGCGTTTTTTCGCTTCGGCGGCCATGGCGGCGCCCTGTTTCTGGCCCACCTCAAACGCGGCCATGCCCAGGTACGGCACGTCTTCCATGAAGTTGCCCTTGGCATCGACAAAGCGGTCATCCACGGCCATCACTTTCAAACCGTTGACCTTGGCCTTGGCAACGATGGCCGGGCCCAGGGACACGTCCGGCGGGCAGATCACAAAACCCTTGGCGCCATTGGCGGCCAGACTGTCGATGGCCGACAAGGTTTTTTCGCCATCGGGCACGGCGATCTTGATCACGGTGAAACCATGCTCCTTGCCGGCTTTTTCCGCGAATGCCCACTCCGTTTGAAACCAGGGTTCCTCGGCCTGCTTGACCAGGAAACCGATCTTCACTTCTTCAGCCGATACCCAGCCGCAGAACGCCATTGCCAGTGCCACGGCACCGAGTGTTTGCTTGAACATGGACCACCTCCTTCTTGTTATTGGAAAACGCTTTAGTCGTGGTACATCACAGACCGCCCGCCATCGATCATCAGGCAAGTGGCGTTGATAAAGGGCGCCTCGTCGGTCGCCAGGAACAGTGCTGTCATGGCCACTTCGATGGGCTGGCCAATGCGTTTGGGCGGGTGCAGGTCGAACGCACGCTGGCGTTCGGCGTGGGGGTCTGGGAAACCGTTCCAGTAATCGACGTTGAGCTGGGTTTCGATATAGCCGGGGGCGATGGCATTCACGCGGATGCCCTTGGGCGCGTACTCGATGCCCAGTGCACGGGTGAGGCCGAGCAGGCCGTGCTTGGCCACAGGGTAAGGAAAGCAACCGGGAATGATGTGGCTGGAATGGGTGGACGCGATATTGATGATGTTGCCGATGCCCTGCTCGATCATGTGCGGCAATACCGAACGGCAGCCGTACCAGGCGCCGTCGAGGTCGATGGCGAAACAGCGGCGCCAGTCCTCGTCGCTCATCTCCAGCGGGTCACGGAACACGTTGACTCCGGCACAGTTGACCAGCACATCCACGCGACCAAAGCGCTCGATGGCCAGGTTGACCAGTGCCTGCCATTGATCCTTGGAAGTAATATCAACCGGTTGGGCGTAAACCTGCGCACCGTGTTCGCGCCAATGAGCGGCGATTTTCTCGACTTTGTCACCCTGGATATCGGCAATGATCAACCGCGCCTGCTGGGCCTGGAAACAGGCAACGATGGCTTCGCCAATGCCTTGGGCGGCGCCGGTGACGATCACCACCTTGTTCTTCAGCCGCTCGCCATAAGTCGGCTCGGGCACGGCGGGTAGGGACAACGGTTGCGCCTGCATCGCTTCACCTTTTTATTTTTAGTAGTGAGTGCTGATGCTGGCGACTATAAACCCATCGCCTGAAATATCTCAATATATAAATTAAGATCCCACATATTGAGAAAAATAAAAAATGTCCAAGCGGGTTAGCTGTGGCGAGGGAGCTTGCTCCCGCTGTCTGCGCAGCAGACTCCCGCTTTTGGGGGGCGCTTCGCACCCCAGCGCAAGCAAGCTTGCTCGCCACAGGAAAGCTCACATCTGGTTTTAGTGTTTACATAAATGAGGCTTCAGCCTTGGGCAAAGTCGCGCAGGGCATCGCCTTCCATGCGATAACGCACCCATTCTTCCTGAGGCTGGGCGCCTATGGATTTGTAGAAGGCAATCGCTGGCTCGTTCCAGTCCAGCACGCTCCATTCAAAGCGCCCGCAACCGTTGTCACACGCGATCTTGGCCAAGTGGCGCAGCAACTTCTTGCCGGCCCCGCCGCCGCGTTGTTCCGGGTTGATGTACAGATCTTCCAGGTACAGGCAGTTACTGCCCAGCCACGTCGAGTAACTGAAAAAGAACACCGCAAAGCCAATCGGCAAACCGTCGCGCAAGCAGATAAGGCCATGGGCCGTGGCGCCTTCGCTGAACAGGCTGCGTTCGATATCCACCACGCTGGCGATCACTTCATGCCGGGCTTTCTCGTACTCGGCAAGTTCAGTGATAAAGGTCAGGATCTGCGCAGCATCGCTGGGCACGGCGGGGCGAATCTCGATGGTCATGGGCGAGCCTTGGGCAAATTCAAAGGCCACATACTAAGACGGTTTGATGGCCGTTTGCAGTGCAATTGATGCCAATCAGCACGTTTCACTCCGGCGCGGGGTGAAGCAAGCATCAGCAACCACAGAACAAAGCCTGCGGACGCCCATGGTAAACAATGGGCATAAATCCAACGATCAGAGACCTGCTCATGCACGCCACGCCACCAGTGGGCACGAAGACATTCGCGCTGTTCTGCCTCGCCAGTTTCCTGCTGTCACTGTCTTACGGCTCGACCTTTTTGTTGTCACTGCTGATCCATGCCCGTGGCGGTAATGAACACGACGCGGGCAGTGTCATTGCCACGGCAATGCTCAGCACCTTCGTAGCGGTGGTGCTTTCCGGGCATCTGGCCGATGCGATGGGCGCGGCGCGAGCGATTGCGAGCACCGGCCTATTGTTAGTGGTGGCCTGCCTGGGGTTTGCCCTGACGCCAGGGTTTGGCCAGGGCTTGATGCTGTTTGGATTGTCCCTTGGCTTGGGCTGGGGCGTGTTCTATACCTTGGGTCCGATCATCGTGACGCTGCTGGTGGAACCCCGCCAGCGGGCCAAATATTTCGCCTTGCTCTCGGGCAGTATGTTGAGCGGCATAGGTTCCGGCCCTTTGCTGGGACGCGCCGCCACTGCGCTGGACCTGCCCCTGACAACGGCGTTTTATATTGCCGGGCTCGCCAGCCTCGCCGGGGTGGTGATGTTCTGGCGCATGGGCTCTCGGTTGCGACAGCACGCGAATGTACCGACATCCAGGATTTCCTGGGCTGCAAGCCGCCGCGTACTGTCTTCCAAGGCGGCGTTCGCCATCCTGATGGTTGGCCTGGGTGGCTGCGTATTCGGGGGGCTATCTTCGTTCCAGACCAGCTATGCCGTTGCCCATAAGCTGGACTATTCGCTGTTCTTCGCGGGTTTCCTGACAGCGGCAATTATCAGTCGCCTGCTGATCGCCGGTTTCGTGGTCAAGCGCGATGCGTACCAGGCTGCCTGCGTATTATCCGGGGTGATGCTCGGCGCGATCACGCTGTTCGCGTTTGGTGTCAGCGGCAACCTCAGTTATGTGCTCGCCGCCGCCACGCTAGGGATCGGGTATGGCCTGACGTATTCGGTGATTAACGGCCTAGTGGCCAACGAAGCGCCCAGCGGCACCACTTCCCAGGCGTTATTGCTGTTCAGCCTGGCGTACTTTATCGGCGTCTTCGGGTTTCCCTGGTTCGCAGGCAAGATCATCGTCGACTTCGGCCTTGCGACAATGATGCTGAGCGTACTGGTGATCGCCGCACTCAACTGGACGATCACAGTGGCGCGCTTGGTAGCGCGCCGACTATCGGCACATAAAGTGATACATGTGAGCTGATACCGTTCGTCGCCATCCCGGCACGATCGGCAAACGCGGGCAGACCAATACAGGGTAAGGACATTAATCATATGGAGACACCCTGATGAAAAATTCCAAATTTGCTGCCCTCGCCCTCACCGGCCTGTTGTCTGCCGCGTCCTTGAGCGCCTTTGCGGCTAGCTCGACCACTGGCCCCACCGATCCAACGCCGGACGCCACTACCGAGTCGCAAAAATCCATGGGCACCGGCCTGGATACCAACGGTGGCGCGATCATCGACAACAGCGCCGACCCACGCACCAAAGGCAACGACACCCAGCGCCAGGCACCGCCTGCCGTAGGCAACGGCAAGATGGGCCCTGGCACGAGCAACAATGAGCCGAAGATCAACAAGGGCGACGACTCGAACATCCCCGGCGCGCAGAAACAACCAGCGCCTTGATGCACCCTTGGTACGACCAACACCCGACCATTTCCCAGTGAAGAGGTACGCATGAACGTCGATAGAAACCTTGAAAAAGAAGTCCTCACCCGCCTGCTGCACGCCCATCCGCAAGGCTTGGGCAAGGAGGTGCTGGACAATTACCGCGGTGAAAAAGAGGTCGCCAGTGTCTTGGCGTTCCTGCAGGACCGCGGGCTGATCAAGGATGGGCATGTGACCACCGACGACGCCGGCGAATACGCGTTGAACCTGCCGATCAAGCTCACCGCTTCTGGTGTGGATGAGGCGCGCAAGCTCGACGCTCAAAGTACTCAGTAATCCATTTCTGGCCTGGCCCCGCGACTGGGGCCAGAGGGAGTTTTAGCGATGCCTCGTGGAAGCAAAGCCAAATACACCGACGAACAGAAACGCAAGGCCGCTCATATCGAAGACAGTTATGAGCATAAGGGGTTGCCCAAGGACGAAGCCGAAGCCCGCGCCTGGGCGACCGTCAACAAACAGTCCGGCGGTGGTGAAAAAGCCGGCGGATCAGGCAGGCGCAAAGCACCGGCCAAGAAAACCCAGGACCGGCAGGAATCGGCCAAGCGTGCCGCTGCCAGCCGTGAAGGCCACCCGCGCAGCAGTGGGGCTTCGCTTGGTACGCAGACTAAGGAAAGTTTGATGAAAGAGGCGAGGGCCAAGGATATTCCTGGGCGCTCAACCATGCGCAAAGATGAGTTGATTCAAGCGCTGAAAAAAGCAGGTTAAACGCAGAACCCGTTGTGGGAGCGGGCTTGCTCGCGAATGCGGTGTGTCAGTCAGCACATGCTTTAACTGATACACCTCCTTCGCGAGCAAGCCCGCTCCCCTAGGGTTGTGCGTATTTATTCAGCCAGCAATGCGTCGACTTCGGTGACGCCAGGTGAAGTGGCCGGCCCCCAACGCGTCACCGCCAACGCCGCCGCTGCGTTCGCTCGACGCGCCGCCTCAACGGGTTTCAAGCCCTGCGCCAACCCGGCGATAAATACCCCTGCATGCGCATCCCCCGCACCATTGCTGTCTACCGCCTGCACCTTGAAGCCAGGTACATGCTCAGTCTCTACCCCGCGCCCTACCCAGCAACCATTTGGTCCATCACGCACAACCAGCAGTGCCTGCAAGTGCTGATTCAGCATGGGCAGCGCCTGACTCATATCCGCCGCCCCGGTAAACGCGAGGGCTTCAGGGCCATTGCTGGTCCAGATGTCGATACGCGGCAACAAGGCACGCATCAACGCCGAGTCCGGCGCCTTGACCAGCGGGCCCGGGTCGAATACCACCACGATCTCTCGCGGCAGCGCCAGCAGCCAGTCAAGCAACGGCTGCGCCTTACCTTCAAGCAGCAAGCTGTAGCCACTGACGTACACATAATCATCGATACGCGGGACGATCTGAGCCAAGTCGTCGGCACTCAGCTCCCCCTCGGCGCCGAGATGGGAGATGAAGGTGCGTTCGGTGCTCGCTTCAGTCAGCGACACGCACAACCCGGTATCTTTGCCAGCGCTGGCCGCCAAGGCCATTTCAACACCTTCGGCCTGCATCGCGGCACGCGCCAGCTCGCCAAAGCGCCCATCGCCATGGCGGCCCAGATAAACCACCGGCAACCCATTGCGCCGTGCCGCAGCCATTACGTTGAAACCGCCACCGACTTGGAAACTGGCGGAGTTGGCCAGCACGTCACCGCCGCTTGCCGGCAGGGTGTCGAGGCCCATGACCAGGTCGACAATGACCTGGCCGGTGTGCAGCAATCTAGACATTGGCGCTCTCTGCTAAACCCGGACGACGGTCAGACGCCCCGCCCAAGACTGCATATATTCCGCCAGCCACCACGAAGGTCACGATCCAGCCCAGCCCGTTGTGGCCCAGCCAGGAGTCGGACAGCGGCCCGGCAAACCAGATGTTTTCGGCGGTGGTGCCGATGGTGGTGAAGCTGAACCCCAGCACAATGGCCACGGCCCAGGCGCCAAATGCACGCCACTCCACGCCACCGCGATACCAGTAGGCACTGCTGGCGCTGACGTCCAGCAGGTCGGTGGGGCTGTAGTAATGACGGTGAATCAGGTCGACCACGAAGATCCCGACCCACGCCGTGATCGGCACCGCCAGCAGCGAAATGAAGGTAATGAACGGGCCATAGAAGCTATCGGCGATCAGCATGAAATAGATGGAGCCGGCAAAAATCGCCACGATATCGACGATCACTGCATGCACGCGCTTGACCTTCAAGCCCAGGGTCAGGGTAGTGAGGCCGGCCGAGTACACCGACAGGTTGTTCGACAGCAACAGGCCGCCGAACGCGGTGATCAGGTACGGCACGGCCATCCAGGTCGGCAGCATGTCGCGGATTGCGATGATGGGGTCGGTGGCCGATGCCAGGTCATTGTTACCCACCGACAACAGGCCACCCAGGGTGATCAGTAGCACCAGCGGGATACCTGCACCAAACGCGGCGGAGGCCACCAGGCGCACGGCCTTGACGCTGCGGTGCTGGTAACGCGACATGTCTGCACCGGCGTTGGCCCAGCCGATACCGGTACCCGCAGCCATGGTGCCTACGCCAATGATCATCGCGCTCAACGGCGCCGGGGTGGCGTTGAACACCGCGCTCCAGTCGATGGTGGCACACAGAAAGCCGCCCACCAGAATGTTCAGGCCGCCGAATACGTAGGTGGCCCACTTCTGGATCACCAGCAACGTGGCGTGGCCCAGGCCCGATACGGCCAGGGTCAACAGCACGAAGATGGCAATGAAGATCAGGGTGAGCACCGGCGCGCTCTTGGCCTCCACTGCCGAGCCGAACAGGATGGAGCTCAACGACAACAATACGAAGGCTGCGGTGGTGGTGTTGACGGTTTCCCAACCGAGGCGGGACATCAGCGACACCAATGTCGGGCCGATATTGCCGCGCACACCGAAAATGGCGCGGGACAAGGTCAGGCTGGGCGCACGACCACGGCGACCGGCGATGGAGATGATGCCCACTACGGCAAAGGAGCCCGCGGCGCCAAGAATCGCGACGATGATCGCCTGCCAGATGGCCAGGCCACGAAACGCCACCAGCGTTGCACCAAGGGGCAAACCGAGGATGCTGATATTGGCCGCGAACCACACCCAGAACAGTTGCAGCGGATGACCGTTGCACTCGCCTTCCGGGACCGGCTCGATGCCGCGTGTTTCCAGTTGCCCGGCGGTTTGGCCGGAAGAGGGGCTGCTCATTAAGGGGGGCTCCTTATGCCTGTATTGTTGTTGTGGTTGTGGCAGCGAGTCGAATCTTTATCCGGTCTTCCTGACCCAACGCTTTTGAATGTGGGAGCTGGCTTGCCAGTTCCCACATTTGGTTCCGTGTTTATCGCAAGGCCAATAACCCTTGGGCCAGCGGCTGCAAGTCCAGGCCATTGACCCGCTTGACCTGTTCAACCAACGCCTCAGGCCAGCACTGCATACCCAGGCACGCCCCCAGCATGGCGCCGAGGATCGCGGCAATGGTGTCGGTGTCGCCGCCCAGGCTGGCCGCCAGGCACAGGGCTTCGAAGGCGTTCATATCACCCGACGCCACTTGCTGGGCCAAGGCAAACGAGACCACCACCGATTCCTGAGAAGCCACCGAAGTACCAATCAACTCGTAAAGCAGGTCGGCAAACAACGCTTTGTCGCCGCTGCCGACGCTCAGGGTGCGAGCCCAACTGATGCGGGTAGAAATGCGTCCGCCCGCGATCCAGTGACCATGGCTTTCGGCCTGTCGGGCAATCTGGGTCCCGATATTCAGGGCTTCCCCCAGGTCCACGCCATTGATGCCAGCCGAGACCACCGCCGCCACGGCCGCAGCGCTGGAAATACCCAGGTTGGTGTTATGGGTGACCTGGCATGCCTGGATCACCGCCTGGATAAACCGCGCCGGGTCGCTGACATCGACGGCGATGCCCACCGGGGTGATGCGCATGGCCGCACCATTGGTGGTGCCGTAGCGCCCGGATTCCTCCGGAGTATGACCGGCGAGGATCATGTCGATTGCGCGTTTGGTGGACGGCCCGAGCAAGTCCTGGGAACCCTTGGCGCGCATCCCCGCTTCCCAGTCGATCAGGCGCTGGGCAAGCACGGTGGGCTCGATCTTGCCCTGGCCTTGCACCAGTAACTCGGCAACCAGGATGGCTTGTTCGGTGTCATCGGTGATGGAACCGGCAGGCATGTTGGGCGCAATGGGCTGGTCCGCGTCGGCATCTTCCAAGGCGGTGATAGCACCGAAGCGCTTTTGTACCTGCTCGCGGCTCAAGGATTGGGTGGGCATGCCCAAGGCATCGCCCAGGGCCAGGCCATAAAAGGCGCCAAGTGCGCGATTTTCTCGGCTCATTTCGACGCTCCAAACTGCAGATGCAGGCGAAAGTGCAACGGGTCAAGCAGGCTTTCGACATGCTCCATGAAACGCTCGCGACGATCATAGGTGGTGCGCGACGCCTTGAGAAATACCGTACCGCTGGGGCGCCCGAGTAATTCGGCGTCTTCATCGCTCAGGGGTTCAGCACCGATCCACTGGTCACCGTCGGCCCCGACGTAGCCGTAGGCGGCCAGAGTGATGGTCAGGGAATTATCGATCAGCCCAATGTGGGGCAGGTTTTCCAGATCGCCAACGGCCGGCATCAACGAGCGTTCCAGCGACACCGCTGTACCGTCAGCCGTGCGCCGGAGGCGGTCGAGGGTAATGAACTGGTCGGTGCCGAAACGGCTGAACAGATCCGGGCGCGTCACGGCTTCGAAACGCAGGACGTCGGTGCTTACATGGGCGCCCGTATCGGCCAAGGCCTGGGCCCAACCGCTGCGTTGGTCCAACACCATGCCGTCAAAGGTGACAATCGAACCGACGCCGCTCTGGGTGGCGATGTAGTTGCGACGCTTGAGCTCGGCCAGCGCCTCGCGCAGCGTGCCGCGGCTGACCGCAAACTCCTCGGCCAGTTGGTGCTCGCCCGGCAACAGAAAGCCGTCGGCCATGACTCCACCTTCGATACGGCGGATGAGCTCATCGACGACGCGTTTTTTCTTATCAAATCGAACATGTCTAATCATGTACAAATTGATAACCGAAAGCGCGCGTTTACCGCAAGAGGATTATTTCAGGCTGAAGACAAAAACCGCCTCAGGGCTCCAGGCCGATGGGGAAAAACTCCCCGCTGCTCCAGACGCCAAGCCAGTTCTGACCGTTGATCGGACGGCTCACCGCCAGCTCCACCAACTGGTAAAAAACGTTTCTATGCACCAGGGCTTCGAGGTTGGTGCGAACGCGCACATAGGGGGCGGGTTCCTGGGTGATAGGGTCGGTCACCACCCGCAGCGGGTGCTCGAGACCTGCCTCGACCTGTTCGTCGACGTTGGTGGTAAAGCGTAATACCTGGCTTTCACCCTGCCCTTGCACTTCCAGTGTCACTGCAACAAAGGGTGCGTCATCGACACGGATGCCGACCTTCTCCACGGGCGTCACCAGGAAATAATCATCGCCATCGCGGCGGATGATGTTGGAGAACAACTTGACCATCGGCTTTCGCCCGATAGGTGTGCCCTGGTAGAACCAGGTGCCATCGCGGGCGATGCGCATGTCGATGTTGCCGCAGAAATCCGGGTTCCACAGATGCACCGGTGCCGGCCCCTTGCCCTTGGGCAATTGGGCCAATAAATCATTGGCCTTGGCGGAATCGGTCATGGCGGGCTCCTCTGTCCTACTGATCACTCATACCCAGCAAACCGCGGGCATATTGCGCCAGGGGGCGAGCGATCAAATCTTGTGGCGATGTGTCGTGGAACGTCAGTAAACCGCCACGACTGCGAATACGTGCAGTATCAATCAAATACTGGGTGCTGGTCTCGATCAACATGACTTGGATCACCCCGCTGTCCAGGCCAAGGCGGTCCAGGGCTTGCTGGTCGGTCCACTCGTCGGCGTTGCCGATGCGGTCATCGGCTGCCGCAAAACGGCAATACAGCAGGTAGTGAGCACCGACGGCACGGGCTTCGGCCATGGCCTGTTCAAGACCTTCGGGCTGGCGGGCGCGACGCACCATGGGGAAATATTCAACGAAGCCATTGAATGCTTCCTCGGCCACCACATTGGGCCGCGGATAGGCGCTGCCCGGCGGCACGAAGGCGCCTTGGGCAATAAATACAAAGGAATCCGGCTGTATGCGCACCGAGGCGGTACGGCGCGTATCGCTGTGATCGAGCAGCCCGGCATCGCTCATCTGATAGCGGGTGCCTTCGGCCATATCACTGACGGTCATGCAACCGCCCAGGGCCAATGACGCCAGCAGCAAAACCAGACTACGCATCCTAATCCTCCAGAGGCCGGTGACAGGAAACCGGCGAATGGGGCGTGGGATGCAGAATCCGCGCCATTCAGCTGCGCTACAAATCAAATGTGTGAACCCGCAATATCTAGCTTAGCCACCAATGATCTTCATGATCGTGGCACCGCCGGAGAACGCCACTTCCTGCTTGTCGGCCAAGGCCTTCATCAACAAGCCCTGCAACGCCGGCAACGCCTGGTGACGCGGTTGATCGAGCAAGTCACCGACATAATGGCGATTGCTGGACGACAGGCACCCATGCAGCCAACCGGTGGAGGACAAACGCAACCGCGAACAGGTACGGCAGAACGGTACGCTCTCGTTGGCGATCACGCCGAAGAAGCCTTTGCCCGGCACTTCGTAGCGTACCGCCGTCGCATCGACGGGTGCGTTGGCTTGCAGGTATTCATGTTGCTCGCCGATCAAGCTGAGCAGCTGTTGCAAGCTGACGAACTGTTGCAGGAACGCGTTGGAGTCTTTGGCCAGGTGCCCCATGCGCATCAGTTCGATAAAGCGCAGCTCGTAGCCACGCGCCAGGCAGTAATCGAGCAACGGCATCACCTGGTCCAGGTTCTGGCCGCGCAACGGCACCATGTTGACCTTGATCTTGATTCCGGCAGCACTGGCCTGGTCCATGCCATCGAGCACGGTGGCCAGGTCGCCGCCACGGGCGATGCTGCGGAAAGCGTCGGCATCCAGCGTGTCGAGGGAGACATTGATGCGCCGAATACCGGCTGCCACCAGCAACGGCAGTTTACGCGCCAGCAGTTGGCCGTTGGTGGTCAGGCTGATGTCGCTCAGGCCCATCTGCCCTACCGCCCCCATGAAGGCTTCCAACTTGGGGCTGACCAACGGCTCACCGCCGGTAATGCGCAAGCGCTCGATACCCGCCGCTTCGATCAGGTAAGCCACGCCTCGGGCCATGGCCTCGGCCGACAGTTCATCCTGGGCAGCCACCAGCCGCTTGCCGTCAGGCACGCAATAGGTACACGCATAATTGCAGGCTGAAGTCAGGCTGATCCGCAAATTGCGAAAACGCCTGCCTTGACGATCAACGATCATGGATCACTCCGGCAGAGGATAATTCGGGCGCGCTAAAAGCTGACTCATAACTCAGCTTTTAGCAAGGTCCTTGCCTGAGTATATTCCTGGGTTACTGCGCCTGGCAGTAAATCGTTGCGCCATCACTGTGGCGAATGACTTATGTGGCAGGGGTGTCACCGCTCTTCTCGGCGCCCGGCAGTTCCGGGCTGTGCTTGCGCTTGTTGCCCATGCGCACGCCGATGTCCATCAGGAATTGGAAGAAACCTTCCTGGTCTTCCAGCACATTGCTCCAGAACGGCGAGTGGTACAGCGCCACAGCGCCATGCACCAAGGCCCAGGCGGCGCAGTAATGGAAATACGGTGGCACGTCTTCAAGCTTGCCTTCGCTGATACGGCCCTTGATCAGCAGGGTCAGGCGTTCGAAGTTCGAGGCGCGGATCTTGTGCAGCTCCTCGACCATCTCCGGCACCTGGTGACCTTTGACCACTTTCTCTTCCAGGCGGTCGAACAGGCGGTAGCGCTGCGGATCACGCATGCGGAACTCGAAGTAAGCGCGGGACAGGGCTTCCTTGTCTTTGTCGACATCCGCCGAGTGCAGCAACTCGTTCAAATCGCGCTCGTAGTCGAGCATCAGGCGCAGGTAGATTTCGGCCTTGGACTTGAAGTGTTTGTAGATCGTGCCTTTGCCGATACCCACGGCATCCGCAATCATCTCGACGGTGACGCTGTCTTCACCTTGTTCGAGGAACAGCTTGAGCGCGGTGTCGAGAATTTCCTGCTCACGGCGGCGAAATTCACGGACCTTACGGGGTTCTTTGTGCATGAGGAAGAGTCTGCAAAGGTCGGAAATAGGGAGGGTTGCGCAGGGCCATGGATACGTGGCGATACGATTTACCCGGTGCGAGGGATTATCCCGACTGAACGGTCGTTGGGCAATGTCTATGTGAACCCGTCAGGCACATAACTTTCAATGCACCAACGATTTCGCCGTTATCAGTCAGAAATAATACGCAACACCTGAACCTGCCCATCAGCGCAATGAGAACTCAAGCGAAGGCCGCGTATTCCAAATCTGTTTAAAAAACGATCAATCACGACTGGACTGAATGGGATAGTGGTCAATACTTCAACTGTCGGCGCGACATCTCCCCCAAGTGACGCGTCGACCTGGGTACCGACGGACTGCGTGCCCTTGTTTTACTCCTAATGGTCTTAGCCCGGATTCACCCCCCAGAACCCGGGTTTTTTTTGCCTGGGATTCGACCGCCCTAACCGGCCACGTGGGCCAGCGGGAACAGGCGCTTGAAGTTCTCGGTAGTCTGCTCGGCAAAGCGCTCGTACGACTCACCGCGCAGCATCGCCAGGTAATCAGCCACGTCACGTACATATTCGGGCAAGTTCGGTTTGCCGCGATGGGGGATGGGCGCCAGGTACGGCGAGTCGGTTTCCACCAGCAGGCGGTCGGCGGGCACCTGGCGGGCCACATCGCGCAGCGCGTCGGCATTGCGGAAAGTGACGATGCCCGACAGGGAAATATAGAACCCCAGGTCCAGGGCCGCCTTGGCCATATCCCAGTCTTCGGTAAAGCAGTGCAACACGCCAGCCTGCGACAACGCGGCTTCACGCAGCAAAGCCAGGGTATCGGCACGGGCGCCTCGGGTGTGCACGATCACCGGCTTGCCCGTCTGCTGGGCGGCTTGCAGGTGCAGGCGGAACGAGGCCTGCTGCAACTCGGCAGCTTCAGGCTCGTAGTGATAGTCCAGGCCGGTTTCGCCAATGGCCACCACTCGCGGATGGTTGAGTTCGCCCAGTAGCCAGTCCAGAGCCGGCGCTTCGCCTGGCTTGAGGTCAAGCGGGTGAATGCCCACCGAGCAATCGACGTCGGCGTAGCGATCAGCCAGGGCTTTGACGTCGGCGGCGTTGTCGGCGCTGACGCCAATGCACAGGAAGTGCCCTACCCCACGCTGGCGGGCAGCTTCAAGGGCGACGTCGAGGGAACCGCCGTGCTGGGCAAGGTCGAGGCGATCAAGGTGGCAATGGGAATCTACGAGCATAGGAATCTGAGCTTAAGTCACAAAAGAGGTAGGGCCAACGATACACCCGTCAGCCACGGAATTTAACGGCGCCCGAGCAGGCCGACCCACTGCACCAGCAACGCCTCGAGCAACAGCACGCGGTTGAGGTTGGCCTTGCCGAGGACTTTCTGGCGCTGGGCGAGGATCCAGTCCTGGATGTTCAGCACTTTGTCCTGGGCACTTTTTTGCGCCAGGTATTGCACGACCTTGCGCATATCCGCCAAGCCCAGGCCGTTCTCATCCTGGGTGAGCTGGTAGCGCAGGATCAGGCTGGACCAGTCGCAGAACCAGTCGAACAACAGCAACAGCGGAATATCCTTCCAGGCGCTTTCGGCCAGTTGCGTGGCGGACAATTCCTGCTTGAGCAGTTTCTTCACGCCATCCACGACCAGTGCACGCTGTTCGCGCACGCCCTGAGCCTGCAGCTTCACTGCCGCCAAAGGCGAGCCAGCCGCCAGGGTCAGCAACTCGCCTCGTTCTTCTGCGCTGCATTCCGGCAACGCCTGCGCCAGCCATTGCAGGCTCATGGCTTCGCTGGGCAACGGGCAAGCCTGCTGCACGCAACGGCTGCGAATGGTCGGCAACAAGCGGCTGGACTGGTGGCTCACCAGCAACAGCACGGTATCGCCGGACGGCTCTTCAAGGCTTTTGAGCAAGGCGTTGGCCGCGTTGATGTTCATCGCCTCAACCGGCTCAATCAGCACCACTTTGCGCCCGCCCATCTGCGCGGTCTGCACCACGAAGCTCACCAGGTCGCGCACTTGGTCGACCTTGATGGCCTTGTCCGCTTCCTCGGGCTCCAGCACATAGTTGTCCGGGTGACTGCCAGCCTTGAGCAACAGGCAGGACTTGCACTCGCCACATGCCTCCAGATTGACCGGGCGTTGGCACAACAGGCTGCCCATCAGGCGTTCGGCGAGGTGGCGTTTACCGATGCCCACCGGCCCATGCAGCAGATAGGCGTGGGCGTGCTGGGCGCGCCCCGCCAGTTGCTGCCAGAGGCCGTCCTGCCACGGGTAGGACTCAGCCACGGCTACGCTCCAACAGAGTGGGCAGCAGCGCGTCGATAGCCTGTTGCACGCGGCTCAGCGGCTGGGCGGCGTCCAACAGGTAATAACGTGCGGGCTCAGCCTTGGCGCGCTGCAGGAAAGCGCTGCGCACTGCATCAAAGAAGGCTTGGCCTTCCAACTCGAAACGATCCAGACGACCTCGCGCACTGGCGCGGGCCATGCCCACTTCCACCGGCAGGTCGAACAACAGGGTCAGGTCGGGGCGCAGATCGCCTTGCACGAAGGTTTCCAGGGTGGTGATGCGCTCCATGGACAACCCCCGGCCCCCACCCTGGTAGGCGTAGGTGGAATCGGTAAACCGGTCGCAGATCACCACGGCACCCCGCGCCAGGGCCGGGCGAATCACTTCGGCCAGGTGCTGGGCACGGGCGGCAAACACCAGGAGCAACTCGGTGTCCGGATTCATCGGCTCGTCACCCGGGGTCAGCAGGACGTCGCGAATGCGCTCGGCCAACGGCGTACCACCCGGCTCACGGGTCAGCACCACCTCGATGCCCTGCGCACGCAGGCGCTCGGCCAGGTAGTCACGGTTAGTGCTTTTGCCCCCGCCAAATAAATCTCGCGCATCAAATGTCAACCCGAGAGACACTCGGATTTGAACCAGTATAAATATAAAAAAACCTATTAAATTCAAAGGGTTGAACACCTTCAAAATCATAAAAAATCGGCAGCAATCGTCAGGTCGTGACAACCACGCTGTAAACATGGCACTGCAGAGGTAAAAATGTAAACCGCTTTTCGCTCTACCGCACCAACAAGGGATAATCGCGGGGTCGATGGTAGACCGAAATGTAAACCTGCATGAGCCGAGCGCGGATTCTATACCTTTGAACCCCGTCTGTCTGGCGGAATGGGAGATGCTCTCCAGCCCAACCTGGCAAACCAACAACGACCAGCGGCAACTCGGCCCAGCTGCACACTGGGTGTCAACCATAGTTACACCATTCGATCTGCTACCCAGTTCCCGAAAGCACCGATCATGGACGTAGTCGCTACGACCGAGAGCAACTAGCCACTTCCCCACCGTGGATCATCCGGCCCCGCTACCCTTCTATATATAGAAGAAGCCAGCACGAAAAAGCCTGCCCTGAATCCCACCCAACTCAGAGGGTCAGGGCATCAACGCCTCCTGCATCCCTCCCACATCCACCGACCCCGAAGGCTTGGAAAGTCTGAGAAATCACACGCACAACAACCAACAACCATCTGCCCTACCCGCCCCAAAAACTCAGAAATTGAATATAAATTGACAACAACAAAACACATATATCGACCATTAGAAAAACAACATCAAAACATACTTATAGAATACTGTTTGCTCATCTGAAAGCTAGTAGCAAACACAAAAAACCCTTGACTCAGCCCCCTAATTGCATCTCAGTAAATAGAACGACAAAACAGCAACGCAAACGCCCGAATGAGCTGCCCCCGGGCGTAGTGAATTCTTATTATTTGGAAAACCCGACCCCATGCTTTATTCACGATTCCTACATACTGAACTCGAAAGCTCATGTACAGCCGACGACAAGGTGCTTTCTTACACCATATTTTCGTCCTCGCAACCACATACTCCAGCATTGGGATTCCGAAAATCAGTTGGCTTACAGCGGTTTGCCGTAATTTGGGATCAAGAGCAAGATCTGCGGATTATCAGCCTGATTGAAGAAGCTTTAGCTGTAAGGTTCTTTTCGCCGATTAAGTTGCTGCGCTTGAGCAAGGAGCGCCTGGACATCATTGTCGATCAGAATCTGAATGACGAAAAGCTCAAAGCTTTCGTATTTGCCTGGGAAAAACTTATACGAAAGGTAGCCGGGAGTGATTGGAGCTTGGTGGTTTTCACCGAGACCCAAGTACACTCTCCTCTTGATGAAATCGGAATGCTGGACATGTTTAACCAGGAGCTTATGCAACGGGCCAAGCTTGGGATTGAGGACTACTCACCTGACCTCGCCCTTTTATGAGCGCTTAGGAAGATTAGGTGCTAGAGATGAGGCAGGTTATCAAGTGGTGCTCCGGAGTCGTTCGACACCTACTTCGGGACAAGCGGCCAGAACATGTAATCAGGCAAGAAAAGGATTTCATTGCAGCAGTAAATAATCTAAAGACCCTCATGGTGACCGAACGCGGCGGAATGTCGATTGACCCCGAAGAAATTCGCGATCAAATCACAGAGGCACGAGCTGCTTACATACACCTTGTAGATCCTGTTCATCGCCGCGCCACCCACCACCAAGACACACAAGACAACCAAGGCCCACAATCCGTGACCGCACCAAAGCGACCAAACCTCAAAAGTACCGACCCGCACAGTGACTATATTGAGCTGGTTACTTGGCGTTATCTCAGCGGAAGCGCCTCCATAAAATATGCATGCCTACAGAGCCTGGGTGCGTTGAACTTTGCCGTCGCTGCGACTCAATACTTCCCCAACACACACAACGCAACCGAATCAGGCTCGGCAACCCGCCAGGTCGCTGAGCGACTCAAATCATCTGCAGACGGTGAGTTGCTCGCCTGGTTTTCCTCACTCCAAGAAGCTATGGATGCCCACGACGCCAGTTTCTAATAAGCGTCCTTAACTAGCCAAACGGGAAGGCTGGCGCGCGCCCACACACTGCCAATAACTTCTCACTAAGCCACAGAGCATCTTCCCGCGAGAACGAAAAGCACATGTGCTCGAAGACGATTTCAAAGCCGCGCTCTTTAATTCCATTCACTCGGATCAACGTCTCGCCACTCCCGCTCGAAAAGAACTCGTGACTGCCGTTACGCACGCTTACATTGCTCGTTACACCGCCCCACGCGCCCCGCTTGAACACTGCCTCCTCACGCGGAGGTGGAGGGTAGATATCGAATCCATCAGCAAGATAGGAAGTCGCCACTTCTTCTGCCAAGCACAGCCCCAAGTCACTCGCAGTTTCTTGGCTAACCTCAAATCCGCCGACATCGAAAACCAGCTTCACGTAACCATCAGGAGTTTGAGACACAACGCAACCATAAAAATCTGCGAACTCTCTGCTTCTCCAGCAGATAAAATCCCGGTAAACCTCGAGAAACTCTACAGCATCAGACATCAAGCACCTGCATTATTAATGGCTCATCCATATTGAAACGGATGGCCTCACAGAAACTTGAGCTCACTTAAAGAATAAAATTCAGAAAGTTCGTAGGGCTACACGACACCGCTCTAGATGCGCCATTTCCGCATCCCATTCTCGCAAGAACTTTTCCCAATCGTCGAAGTACGCTCCTTCTACGAACCGAGTTGAGCCTCGACTTGCACAGAGAAATCGCTGGCGCCACGGCTGAGGGATACTTTCATCTCGCACGATTTTACGCCCGTCAGAGCGCGATTCTGGGCGCACAAGCTCCTGCAATTCACGAGTTGGGGGGCTGGAATCGCCATGATCGAGCCCTTCAAGAACTTCCAGGATGGGATCGGTTCGAGGATCTCCTGGCGCCAGATGGGCCAGCGCCCAGAGTGCTTTTCGGCGTAAGGACTTCAAGGCGCTCAAGCATCAACTCAGCTTGAACGCCTCTGCGCGAATAAATGGCTGGCACTTGCGCAGCCTCGGCAGGAGGATGCCTCTCGCTGCTCCCCCTCTACGCCCGCTCAGATTCCCTACCGATGAACTCATCTCGATAGGGCCCGACCTGACTGTCAGTTGGGACTTTTATAGCCCGGCGCAAGCTTGGCGCTTTTAACACCATAGAGAGCCAAGGGGTCGCTCAACCAGAGCCGATAGGCCTCGTCGGCAATGCTGTGATCGGTCGAGCAGTCCACGTGGTACTGCTGCAGCACATACCCAGCCATCGCGGCGCGCACCCGCAGCCTAAGCACGCCGTCAGGCATGTCGTAGTCCCGCATCATGATTTGAGCGCAGTTTTTATCAGGGTGCGGGACTAGGGGTAGATCCAGCATCCTATTCCACTGGTCATCATTCTTTAGAGTCTCTTTCTCCAAGGGCTTCTGCCCCTGCTGAATCTGAGCAGCGCCGACTCGGGCTAGAACAAAGTCCACGAAATCTTCGCGCTTTCTATCGTAAGCCCGGACATGCCAGCGAAGGCCATCACAGCTAATGGCAAAGGGCAAAATTTCACGCTCAGATTCACCCGAGGCCGACGTATAGCTGACTTTCACCACCTGGTTCAGGCTAATCGCGCGCGAGATCGGCGCAAGGATTTCCACCTTAGGCTGGCTGAGCAGCGAAACGGATTCGTTGAGAATGAGCGGCTTCTCACCATCCAGGCTGTACCCGTATCCCTGCGTTAGAGCAGTTAGCACTCGCTCAGGCGGATGCGCTACCAGCGGAGAAAATGTTTCCCGGATCACGTAAAGCTTGCTGACGGTGTCGAGCTCAGTGTTGCCTGGAGCTATTTCACGATACTGAGCAAAATCTCGAGTAGCAGCCGCAGCGCCCAAACCGAATCGATCCATCAGATCATTACGCGAGACCACACCCGTGAAATACAGGCGAAAATCGATATAAACCAGGCGCTCACGCTGGGCCTGGCTGTATTCGCTCAATTTACTCATATCCACTCCGTCTTGCCTTTTCACCGTCTTACCTGTCTTGCTGTCCGACCAAAAGCATGGCCGGTCATTTTATATGGTCGCATCGTAGCACACGATCGCTTGACCTAATCAAATTGATGATGATAGGCTTTGCACATGGTTTCGATAGACCCTTATCTACAGCACCTGACGTGAATCGGAAGGGGCATGGATGGAGGCAATCAGCCAGAAACGAAAAAGCCGATCAAGTTCGCACCTTGACCGGCTTTAGGAAAAAGATATCTGAACTGGTTCCAGATATCTCTCGCGCTTTTGTTCAGAAAGCTCTGCGATGGTAGCCCTTGTGGGCTGCTGACGCAAGGGTAGCGAGTTCTGTGTTCGAGCCGCCTCGATAGGAGACAAGCCATGTCTCAGCTCGAAATGTTCGACAAGCCCGAAGCCGAAGGCGAGGTCATCTACCGCATGACCATCCGCACTCGCAACGGCAAGGTGATACGTCGCGCCAACGGCCAGCCGTTTCGCATCGTAATTCGCCCTAAAGCGGCCAATTAATTTTGATCGCTTAACAGAGCTCAGGGCACATCGGTGCCCTGCCCTCCTCTCGGATGGAGAGTTTTCATGTCATTGAATTTCTACGATCGAGCCGGTGCCCCCATCGCGTATACCGATGATGGTGAGCACATCTTCACAATCAGCGGTCGCCCCGTAGCCTACCTATATGATGGCTCCGTTTACTCCTACCAGGGACATCACCTAGGCCTCATGGCTGACGGAGTCATACGCGACAACAGTGGCCATGTCGCCTTTTTCACCGATGGTGCAAGACTTGGCGTAACGAGGCCGATGCTTCGACTGATGCCACTTAAGGGGTTGAAGCAACTGAAGCCTCTTAAGCAGTTGCGACAACTCAGGCCGTTGAAATCGTTGAATCGGAGCACCTGGTCTCAGCTCTCCGGTCAGCAATTTTTCTTCTTCTAATCACCAATCAGATAACTCCCTCACACATGGACGTTTTTGGGTGAGTAACCTTTCAACACCCTTGCTTGGTCATTGAGCGCAATTCCGGGATTCCACCAGTTGGTGGCTTATTTAGAGGTACGTAATGGAAGACCTGGCCACAAAAATAATCCCGCTGGTTCAGACGCTGATCCCAGGCTTCCTTACCGCCATGATTTTCTACTGGCTGGCAGATGTGAAAAAACCTGGCCAGTTCGAACGCACCGTTCAAGCACTGATCGGCACCGGACTGATCACCATGATGGTCGCAGGCATCAAGGCAGGCCTGAGCTGGGTTGGTGAGCACTACTTCACGTTGGGTGAATGGACGATCCAAGTAGAGGGTGTCTGGGGTATCGGCCTGGCGGTGGTGCTGGGCTTGCTTTTAGCCTTCGCGTCGAATCATGACTACCTATACAGGTTCGCCAGATGGCTGACCCTCACCTCCCGCTCCTCGTACCCAGAGTGGATATATGCATTTCGCAAACGGGAAGGTATGACCGTCGTGTTGACCTTGCTCGATGGTCGCCGGCTGTTCGGGTATCCCGCCGTATGGCCGACCGATCCCAAGGAAGGTCATTTCCTGATCACCCAGCCGTGCTGGATGGACGAAAACAATCAGTGGATAGAGACGCCTGGGATCGAGAGCTATCTCATCGCCAACTGCGACGTCTACCTGATCGAATTCTTAGAGGAGGTAACCGAAAGTGAGCAACGAGAACCAACCTAGGCAGCATGTACTAGAGCAGCGGATTGCCAACGATGGCATGAACGTCAGCCCTCCGGCACCAACCAATATCCGCCCTAAAGCACCACCACCAGCGCCGCCAAAGGCTCCAAAAAAATAAGAGGTTGATCATGTACGAAGAAAGAGGCATATCGCCCCAACCACGCCGGCCCAGCGTTGGACAATCAAGTCCATCTAAGCCATTTTCCCAGCGTCCAGCTACGCCTCCCAAGGCGCCACCACCTCCAAGCAAAAGGTGATCAGCATGACCAATCAAACTGGCGGCAAGATTCACGTTAATGACGGCATAAGCAAGCAAACAACAAGTCAGCGCCCGGCTGCTCCACCAGCTGCTCCGCCACCAGCTCCTCCAAAGCGGTAAGACTGTAAAGGGAGGTTGCGGACGTGTGTGGAATTGGCGGCATGCGGCTAAGGATTGGCTAGCTTTCATGATGCTAACATCAGGTCTTGGAATCACACCGATACTACGATGATGCGCCTCCTTCTGAACTCAGAAGTGCCCTCCCCCTGCGTTCGGAGCTAGCTTGAAAAACCTGGACGTGCAGCAAATCCTTCCGTTAGTAATCTCTACAGTTGAACAAGCCGGGCGGTTCCTAGCTCAGGAGTACGTTCGGCCTGCTGGTCGGCGGGGATACGGGGATAAGGCGGATATCGATCTCGAGATTGAAGAAGTGCTCCGAGCTGAGCTCTTGAAGCTTTTGCCCTGTGATTGGTGGGGTGAGGAGACGGGGCATGTGCTGACGGGGAACAGCCTGTGCTGGGTGGTTGATCCGAACGATGGCACTAGCGATTTCTTGCATGGATTTGCGGGCTCGGCGGTGTCCGTAGGTTTGCTTCAGGGAAACATGCCGGTACTAGGTGTTGTGCACGCGCCGGTCACTGCCAAGGGTGAGTCCGATTGCATTGCTTGGGCTGTCGGCATGGATCACCTGTTACGCAATGACACCCCGATTCGAGTCGATCTCTCGCAACAAGATCTCGATGAAGGCAGCCTTGTAATGGTCAGCACTGCAGCGTCCGGTAAGCCCAACACTAATCGAGAGCTCTGCTCCCCTGGAGATTTCCATCCGATGCCGTCAATCGCTTACACGTTGGCTCGGGTTGCCGCTGGAGATGGAGTGTGCGGTGTATCGCTCTACTCAGTCTCGGCTCACGACGTCGTAGCCGGTCATGCGTTGTTGATAGGCGCCAAGGGGGTGCTAGTGGACGAGCATGGATCTCCTATCAAGTATCAGACGGAAGCGGAGATGCATCGGGTATCCAAACGGTGCTTTGGTGGGACTCCAAATGCGTGTGCTGACCTCGTGACACGAGATTGGGACAAAGTCTTTGCGAAGAACGCCGGCTGAAACAAAATCTGGGCGCGCCCTGAGGGGCGGCTATCGTAAACCGAGCCCCTGCAGGGCTCGTCCCGCTGGGCTTCCATCCTCGCGCCTTCGCCATCCTTGGCTGCGCGCTCCGCTCGCATGTCTTGCGCGTGGTCGCATTAGCCTAGGGAGGATCGCCTTACTTGTATCACCTGTGCGTTACCAATGTGCCTGTTGTTAGCGGGAGGGGGTCGTCATATGCTGGTGTGGTACGTGTCTGGCACCAATCCCCCCCCCTTTGAGGAAATGACATCGAGAGCAGCACGCCCAAAGCCCGCTGGCTCGAGCCGGAGACCCCGAGCAAGACCCCTAAACCGCCTTCCGGTGGTTTTTTTCTGCCTGTAAGTCGGATGTGGAGGTAGAAATGCTTAGCCCCGACCACCTCTATTACTCGATGTCGCATGTTCTCAGTAGAACCTAGAGGTATCAGACAAATGAGCAGTTCAACATCAAGATCACCAAAAAAATCATTTAAATCCAATAGGTTAAGCAGCCCGCGACTCTTTTGTGCGCCTCCGCACATCTGACAGATGTCGCCTTGGCACATTCCGCGCGAAACCTATTGCAATCTAGAATTGCATCAATTTGAAACAACCACGCCTAACGCGCTATCACCATGCCACTTTGGTGATAGATACTCTGTCTCCAGGGCGGGCTATAACGACGAAACTATGACGGTCTCATGGGTCTCCTCTCAACGGCAGGTGCAAATATTTGATTCGCGCCGCCTATCTAGATGCCATTGCTAATAGGACATATTAATGGTTAACCGGGCTGCCAACGCGACCATCAAGGGCTACTTTTACCAGTTCGATTTCGCAATTCTTCAGTTGCTGCAAGCAGTCGACGAGGACACCAGTATAACCGTCGAGGGGGTCGAAGACGTCGACATTGATGACGTATCGAACGAAAAGTACATTCAATGCAAATATTATGCAGCCACGGATTACAACCACTCCGTGATCAAGCCTGCAATCGCAGCAATGATTGTTCACTTCAAGAATGTAGGCTCAACAAAGACACCTCTTCCAAAGTACAAACTTTACGGCCATTACAATAGCGGCCAAGAAAAACTGCCAGAAAGACATTTAATAACCGTAGACTTTATTAAAACTCACTTCCTGACAACAACAAAGAAAGAAGGCCCGGCCGAACTGGTTCATGCGAAGAATAACATCACAGATGCTGAAATACTCCAATTCGCGGGGCAACTTGAAATCGACGTATTTGCTCAAAGCTATGAGAGCCAGTTTGAAAGCATCACCAAATTACTGACCTCTACCATACCAGGCGCCACAAAAGAAGACGCCGAAAACCTTTTTTACCCTGCATCGATCAACAACATCCGAGCCCTAGCAATCGAGCAAAATCAGGCGGCGCGAGAAACCAACAAAAAAAGGTTTCTCAGGGAAATCAACAACAAGAACTTGCTATTTAGCAGCTGGCTTAAGCAATATCAAGGCGCGAAAAAGTATGCCACTCTGGTGCGAGACAAATATTTCAAGCAGAGCGCTGCCACATCAATTGAGAACAAGGCAAGGTTCTTCATTGTAAACCTTCCTCACAACAGCTTGAACGTGGGAAACGCGCTAGACTTGGCACTGAAATTCAGTAAAAAGTTCTCTAACCGCGCAAGCTCTAGAATCAGAGATAGCGACAGATTTTGCCCTTACCTTCATCTAGCCAATACAGATGAAATTGGACATAAAGAACTGAAAAAATCTTTACGAGATTCGACTGTCCTTTTCCTTGATGGACATGACTTCAAGGGATCAGAATTCTACGTCGACTCTCTCTTGAAAGGGCCTACTTCTCATACGGAAACACGCCTGAAGCTGATTGACGAACTGACCGACCTCAATAGCACATTGCGTGCAGCGCATCGCCGCCCCATTGAGGTGTTCGAGTTTTACCACGAAACCCCTACAGCCGGCTTGGATCTTCCCCAAGCAGCATTGTACGCAGCAATCAAGGTTGATTCCCTCGAAGACATCAAGGAGATGATCAGATGACAGCAAAACCGCAAGCTGAGGTCATTGCAGTTTACCCTAACAAAGTTCGAATCTGCGTAGATGACCTAGGCAGTTTTACCGATGGCCACCCCTTGTTGCGTGTTGGCTCCTACCTGAGAGTGACAGACCATGAGGATTGCGTTCTCATTGCCATCATCGAGAGCTTTCTGATTGAAGTAGACCATAAATCGGATCGCCGGCATGTCATCGAAGCTTTACCGCTGGGGGTAATCAAGGATGAAAAATTCATTCGAGGTGGAGATGCTCTGACTATACCTCCAACCGGGGTAGAGCCTGCCACACTAAACGACATCAAAAAAATCTTTGAGGATTCCGTACCCGAACACAAGAAACTCGAGTTCTCAGCGTTGCTCGCAGATCCTGAGATCAGGGTACCTGTTGACGGAAACAAGTTCTTCAACAAGCATATTGCCGTTGTGGGCTCAACTGGTGCGGGCAAGTCGAATACCGTCACCCGAATCATTCAAACTTCTACAGCAAAAACCGCAAGCAACTCTCCCAACAACTCTCACGCTATTATTTTTGACATTCACTCCGAGTACAAAACAGCTTTCCCTGATGCCAACCATATCGACATCAATAGCTTGAACCTCCCCTACTGGTTACTCAACAGTGAGGAATTAGAAGAGGTACTCCTCGACACCGGAGAACGCGACAACTACAACCAGTCCTCTGTTTTCCGATACCTAGTAACGGAAAATAAAAAGAAGCACAACAAGGCTTTCGCTAAGATTTTCTACGACAGCCCCGTCTTCTTCGATATCCATGAGGTCATGAACGCGCTCTACAACATCAAGAATGAAACAACAAACGCAAAGAACTCCAACCTCTACATGATCAACGATGGCAGTTACCAGCTATTGAGTGAGGGCAAGACCGACCCAACTACAGGCATCCTACTCAACGATGAGCAACGCCTCCTGAAATATTTTGAAGAAAAACTAGAATTCCACTCAACAAAACCTCAAAGCATTACCAATGGTAGTTATGCTGATGGATCCCTGGATAAATTTTTCACACGCTTTGAGTCTAAGGTTTCTCAGGAGAGGTTGCGCTTCCTGTTTGGCCCTGACGCTAAGGCTGCCTCGCTTGAGGGCACCCTCCGCAACCTAATAGGTTACATGCCAGGTAAAACCGCTAACGTAACCGTCCTCGACCTGAGCGGAATTCCGTTTGAGGTACTGAGCATCACCGTGTCGCTGATCTCCCGGCTGATCTTTGAACATGGCTACCACTATAAGGTATACCGGACGAAAAACGGGGAAACCATCAATAACGATGCCCCTATCCTGCTGGTGTATGAAGAGGCTCATAAATACGTACCCACCAGTGAGCTCACAAAGTACCGAGCAGCAAAACAGTCTATCGAACGGATCGCAAAAGAAGGTCGTAAATACGGTGTTACGTTGCTGCTTTCCAGTCAGCGTCCATCCGAGATCTCAGAAACCATCTTCTCCCAATGTAACAACTTTGTCGCAATGCGCCTTACGAACCCAAGCGATCAGAATTATGTTCGCCGACTGCTGCCGGACACGTTGGGCAAGCTGATTGAGAAAATGCCAAACCTGGGCGCCGGTGAAGCGCTCTTAATCGGCGATTCACTGGTGATGCCATCTCTGGTAAAGATCGACGTCTGTGATCCAGCGCCATCGTCTGCCGACATCCCATATTGGGAGTTGTGGAAGGACGAATGGAAAGATCTCAGCTTCGATGACATTACAACTGAGTGGCTAAAATAAGCGCTGCTGCTCATCTTGAGAACCGAGGAGCACGAACGGCCCGGCCTAGCTTCACATAGGCAATCGCCGGGCCGGTCGCCGATCATTGAAGCCACGCCACCAATCCGCACACCTCTGACCAGCTCCTCTGTCACGGACAGAAACAGAAGGCTGTACTGGAGGCGCTCGAGGACGAGATCGCCTTGGTTGATTCAGAATATTGGGGATGATGTTTGCTTCTGAGCCTGGAGATGAGCCGATGCCGATGGACGAAATAGCGAAGTGCTTAGCAGACGCAAATCACGTCGTGGTTTTCACAGGTGCGAGGGCTTCAGCAGAGAGCGGTATTCCAACATTCCGAGAAGCACTGACGGGAATATAGGAGCGGTTCGGCCCACCAAGGTTGGCTAACCCAGAGGCTTATCTTGCTGACCCAAGCCTGTGCTGGGACTGGTATGAGTGGCGCCGCCGAAAGGTAGCCCAAGCACAACCGAATGACGCGCACCGTGCTATAGCTGAGCTCGCCAAGCATGTACAGGAGCTTACCGTTTGGCCGTTTCAGATGCGCAGGGACAGTCGAGGATTTGGTCTGAACTTGGCAATGGCGAGCGAAAGCGATTCCTGTCGACTGTCTTTGCTCATGCAAGGGTGTCTTTCTGGCGATGAGGTAGCATTGCGCAGGACATACGATCTTTGCGCGCTGGGCGTAGTGCCTCGGTCATTCGATCAACGAGCTGTTCGGTAATCTTTGCATTTCCAATAGTCGGGCGTCCCCCTCCGGGGGCGGCTGTCGTAGACCGAGCCCCGTGATGACGGGTCTCGGCCCTTCGGGCTTCCATCCTTACGCTCTTCGACCATCATGGTCTGCGCGCTCCGCTTACAGAGCGATCCGACTCACCCTCTTGCTTGGACATTGGCTACCGCTCCCACAAACTGCTGAGCATCCGATCAAAGATGAGGCTGGGCAGATGGTTTCATTAGATGAAAATGCGCGCTCGGCCCTGAATCTAATAATTTCCGCAAAATTATGCTCTCTCATCATTTCCCACACAGTGCTTTTCCGTGAAACACAAACTTAAACGGATTATTTCGAGCAAAACTTTAGCGCTGCGCAAAGTATTTTTCAGGCAGATTTATTTTTTAACCCACCACTCAAGTTTCGAATTTCGCCTCCGTTTAAATAGTCATGCGACTTATTTTCTGAGGAATATCGAGACCATGAGTACAAAGCTGCCCCCGAACAGATTCTTCACGCTCAAGTATGGTTCCCTGAAGGGTGACTCGCACGAGTTCAGGCTTGCCGTCTTCACTAGCCCAGGCACTTCAAAGGGGGCGGTCATAGACGATGACAACAGTTACGCAGTTCTCTTGGATACAGAATCCAACGGCGTAATTTCAATCAAAATCGATGAGTCGCGTTTTAGGTTCACGCCTCAGCAGGCGACGGCGCTGGCATCAATACTCACCGAGCTATCAAGTGATGAAGGATGAATTCCGCTTTCTCTTGGCGGGAATGGCGCCGTGAGGCAACAGATCTTCATCCCAGGCAGGTGAGCTTCTGAAAAAAATTTCCGATCGGGCTCAAGGTTTCTCAAAACGAACCGTTTGTCATACCTATGACATCTTGAGAAACCAGTTTTGAACCTACCAACCATCGCATTTGCACGCTGCCTGAAAGGCGCCGTGTCGTTTGCCGAGACCATCCAGGGTCATCGTCAACGCAGGGCGTGGGAACGTTTAGTCAGCTACATCCAGTCCTCTGACTCCCTTTCGGGCTTTGACAAAGCTGCAGCCTTCGCTGAGGGCTATGCGCAGGCGCTCGTCGACGGTGAGCAGATCGAAATTTCCACAGAGCGTGACTTACTGATCATTTCAATCGTTAACGAGTGGCGGCGGCATTTCATCCGCTCAAATGTTTCGTCCACCTCTAGCACTCCCCTCCTCCAAGGACATTCATGACTTCCAAATTTCAGCGCTACGCGGATGACGAAATTTCAGATCCAAGCCTGCGAATGCCTCGTCAAATTTTGGCAACCAGCACCAACCAATATCCGATTGATATCTTGGTTTCTCGTTGGGAAAAACACCTGGTAGAGCCATCTGCTGCTCACGAGAAGTATCCTTGGGCTTCGGGGTTCGTAATGGGCATTCCTATTCCGTCTTGGCATCGGTCAGTGGTGTGGAATGTAGGTCAGAAGTCTCGGTTCATTGTTTCGGTGTGGTCGGGGGCGGATCTCGGGAGCTATATGACGAATGAGTGGTGCGACTCGGGTGGGGGGCGAGCAACGGCGAAGAACAGCGATATTTTGATCGATGGCTTGCAGCGGTTGCATAGCCTAGAGGAGTACCTTCTTGATCGCTTGGCAGTCCCAGATGCTCAAGGGCAACCACGGGTTTGGTCTGAAGTTGGCAATAGGGAACGCAAGCGGTTCTTGTCGACAGTCTTCACGCACACACATGTATCGTCTGATGACGAAGTGTTGTTGCGAAAAACTTATGATCTTTACGCCATGGGTGTAGCTTCTCGTACGAACGATCAGCGCGCGGTTCGATAACCGTTAGATCCTATTTTTTGGGCATGCCCCTCTGGGGATGGCTGTCGTAAACCAAGCCCCGTCTATCGACGGGGCTTGGCCCTGCGGGCTTCCATCCTCATGCCTTCGACCTTCCTGGTCTGCGCGCTCCGCTTGCACGATGACCTAAGTCACTTCTCGGCTTGGACATTACCTGAAGCTGCCACATACTGCTTCCATCCAATCAGTGTTGGAGTTAGCCCGATGTTATGGTCATTTTGGAAAGACAAACGTCCTGAATGGGTTCAAGCAGAAGAGCGAGCGTTCATCAAAGCTGCGAACTCCCTGAAGACACTGCAGGTGACACCACGAGGTGGCATGAGGATTGACCCCGAGGAGATCAGGGATCAGATCCTTGAAGCCCGAGAGTTATACAAAGACCTGGTTCAAAAATAACGGTAGCGAGCACCCAACCTGCTTGCAGCCCCAGCCCTTTAGCATCCTTTCAGAACTACAAAATAAAGGTGTCCTACGAAGCTCGACTTACTGGCACCACGGGGCCCATGTCGGTGGGTTTTCAATGATATCAATTGATGTGCTGAGCTCATCCTGCATGCGCTCAAAGACTCTGTTGAGAGCCGGGTGGGCATTTGACTCTCTCAGTGTGCTCACAAGCTGCAGCAACTCCCGGCCTTGAGCCAAGGGCATTTGAACGTCGCAATAGACTGTGTCGTCATCGTCCGTCATTCCCATCGAATTCTCCACTTAGCCTGGTCGTTTCGCCTCGTAGCCTACCGTGTGGAGGTGGTGCGTGCCCTCCGGGAAAAGGCTGTCGTGAACCGAGTCTGCGTCTCGGCCCTTCGGGCTTCCATCCTGCACGTCCGCGCTCTCCGCTTGCCCACCGCGTAGCGCTTTCTACTCACAACCCAAGGTCTAGCTCCAGTCGCAGCCCTTTGACTGGAGCAGGAATGAGCTCCACAGGCAGTGCTTGAATTAAACTATCTGCGAGGTAGCGCCTGTAGCAGCTCCAAATAGCGACCTTAAATGGCAGTTCATCAAATGCCGGCCAGCCAACTTTTGCGGCTTCTTGTGCTGCGCGCAGAGCTTCAATGGCATCAACTCCTATCCACTCTAGGCGCAGGTATTCGAGGGAGCTGCGGTGAGTTTTTGTGCCATGTTTTTTGAGTAACTCGGTGATGAGCTCTTCAAGTCCGATGCGACCGAAGAAATTGCAGGCCGCTTGCCATATCAAACCCTCACAAGGGACTGTAAGGCGGCTCAACTGCTTATGCATACGCTTTTCCATCGCTCGATCCAGCCGTCCTAACTGCGTACAGCCTACGCGGCTCGGTGCTTTTGAAGATGCTGCATCTCACGCTCCCACTCATTCAGAAACTTTTCCCAGTCATGGGCATATGGCCCATCCGACAACCGGGTCGATCCGATGCTCGCCTGTAGGAAACGCTCTCTCCATGGCTGCGGAATATTCCTTTCTAGGACTATGTCGATGCCGGAGTGATGACGTTCCACTGTAACAGAATCACGAACCTCACTGAGCTCGAATAGCTTATCAGTGGGAAGCGTGTCGTTCTGATCCTGGTCGTCGAGGTCATCAAGGATGGCCAAGGCATCGGCTGCCTCCGGATCACTTGGAAGGAATCTGGCAATTTCCCAAAGAGCCCTCCGCCTGGTGCTCTCAAGCTTGCGGAGTTCATCGTGGGTCATACAGCCTCCAGGTTGGGTGTAACTGGGCAGCGGTACTAGCGTGCCGCCCATGGCGGAGGGCTGTCGTGAACCGGGCCGTGGCAAGCCACGTCTCGGCCCTACGGGCTACCATCCAGCACGTCTGCGCGCTCCGCTTGCCTAGAGCTTGCATGAATATAAGATTGACCCAATTTGGCTCGGAGAGAAAGCGTCCATGAGTGTGCCGTTGTTCGACTTTGATCTCAAACGCGTTTCGCTTGCCCTTCCCTTGGTTGCGCTGACTGCCTGGCAGGTGCTGGTTGAAACAGCCCGGCTGAAGAAGGGGCAAAAAGTCTTTATCCAGGCAGGTTCCGGTGGCGTCGGCACAATTGCCATCCAGCTTGCAAAACATCTGGGCGCTTTCGTCGCGACCACGACCAGCACAAGTAACGTGGATTGGGTTAAAGCGTTAGGTGCGGACGTTGTCATCGACTACAAGCAGCAGAACTTCGAAGAAGTCCTGCGCGACTACGACGTCGTATTGAACAGCCTCGGCCCTGTCGAGCTGGAAAAATCACTCAGGATTCTAAAGCCTGGTGGCCAGCTCATCTCCATCTCGGGGCCTCCGACAGCAGAGTTCGCACAGGAGCAAAAGCTGTTCTGGGGACTGGGTTGGGTAATGCGTTTGTTGAGCAGTGGCATACGCAGAAAAGCCCGCAAAAAGGACGTCAGGTATGCGTTCGTGTTCATGCGCGCGAGCGGTGCTCAATTGAACAAAATCACTGCGTTTGTCGAGTCCGGAGCTATCACACCTGTGATAGACCAAACCTTCCCGTTTGAGTCCACGGCTGAGGCATTGAGCTATGTCGAACGGGGCAGAGCCAAAGGGAAAGTGATCATCAAGCTCATATGACTACAACTGACACTCGATAACTGGAGCTCGGGACAAGGGTTCATATCGTTTTCAGATAGACGTATGCGAGCAGGCTAGGAAATTAGGGTAATGACTGTCGATAATTTTAATACACGTAAATCCGTGCTGCCCCCTGAATCAGCTCAAGGTCAAGGTCAAATATGCACCGTCGACTTATTAATCGGTAATTCAACCAGCCTCCCGGACGAAACGTCTGGCTTAGTTATACGTGAAAATCACTCATCAGAAATGCCCTTTATTAACCCAGCTTCACAGCCAGGAAAAATTGAGCTGCATTCCAAACCAGCGTTGCCAACACCTCCAATAATAGCCTGGCGCAAATTAATGCTGGAGCAATAGCGTCGAACCAGCACTTTGCTATGACTTGCCGTATTCCGTATTCAGCTCCCAGCTCAGCCGTGAATGCCACTTCGAATTTCGTCACTTAGCTCTCAAGTGCTTGCCTGGACAAACCATCCAGAATCCCCAGAATCTGAGCGTTATTGAGAGCAAATTTGGGCACAAACTCCATGCCGACTGGCAAGCTATCGTGGGGGCACATCAGTGCTCCCTTGCCCTCACCGAACTGCTGGCTGACGAAGGTTTTGAGGTTGCTTGGCGTTTTTGTGGCGTAGGCGCTTCGGAAGATCGATAGGTCGCAGAGCACACCTGCGAGCATTACCCAGGCGTGACCATCCCACTTGGCGTCCACAAACTCACCCTCGTAGGTTGCCCCTGGAATGTTCCCCCTGCACTCGAAAGCATAGTGGCCGTTAATCAGTAGGTCTCCGAGAACGACAACTGCGGGTATCCCTTGAGATTTGAGAATGGCAGTGAAGCCAGCACTGACCATGACGCAAGAACCAAATGATGGAGGGATCGAATCGAGCGTTTGCCTAGCGGCGCTAACGATTACATCAGGATCGGTAATTTGGAACTCTGCGTAATCGGTATAGGCCTCCGCGCCACAGTCGCGGGTAATAATGTCTATTAAAGTTGAAGGCACAAAGGATCCCTTGGGCATTTATTCGACCTTGTCGGTCATTTGCGTTCGTTCTGACCAACCATTGCTTCAAACTCAATCGGAAAATGCATCTGGTTGGGGCCAGATAGGAGTGGAGCCAGCGTCGATCTCGCGTTGGCGCTTTCGCTCAAGATAACGCTTATGCAAGATGGTCTCCCCTTGATCCTCTAGCCACTTCACGAATGCAGAGACCTGTGAAACAGCGTGCAGAAATTTCTCGGTAGTGATGTGAATGTGGGGGCGATATAGCCATTGCCGACTCTCACCATCTGCCTCCTCAATCAAGTTTTTCTCTCGATCACTCACGAAAAATGGGTTTGGCATCTTCTGAAGCGCGTCGTCAGAATATCGAGATGTTTCGAAGATCAGGGAGTCGGGATGTTGGATGCTATTCCTCGCCAGCACGAGCTCTTCAATCAAAACGAAATCGAATGGGCCATCCTCAAACCGGTCTGAACCATGGGCCCGGTAGAATGCCCTGTAGCCATTTGGCCATCCGCCATTTTTGAATTCTGATTTAAGTGAAGGCCCTGGAGCAGGCCCAAGCTGATGCTCCCATTCTTTGAAGTATAAGTGTAGCGAAGCAGCGATCATTGATAAGCATGCGCTACCCAGTACCTGCAATGACGAATCAGCTTCCAGCCATTCATTCAAATATGCCGGCTCCTCATCTTCGCTATAGGGCGGGATGAAGGGTTCTTCCTCGTTCTCAATTTTCCTTTGGCGATCTTCAAACGGGCTGACCCCATTTAGATATAGCTGCTTGATAAAAGCCAGCCGCTGTTCAAGGAAGTACCGAATGTCCATTTCGCTGTCCTGGTAGATAATTGTCATTCCCGGCCTACACTCGGTCACGGGCTTGGAGGACGGTATCACGACTACGCTGAGCAAAGACGTGCAAGTGTCTGCAGCCGGCCTCAATTCATCGAGACCTCAGCAAAGCTATAGGCCTTGTGGGCTCTCTGTCGGGTTCCTGTCGTGTTGTGTCATCAGCGGCTTCTTCATCATGAGCCGTACCGACAATCTCATGGAGCTTGAAAATGAATACAAACACCTCGTCTAGCCAGCCTCGCGTGTTGAGCCTCGAAGAATTTGCCACACTCATCCGCAAAATGCGGGAGGTTTTTCAATGGTCACAGGAGACTCTGGCCGAGCTTGCAGGCTTGAACGTACGGACTGTACAGCGCGTTGAGAATGCCAAGTCGGCAAGCACTGATACTCGACGTGCGCTCGCAGTTGCTTTCGAGATCGAAGACATCGATGCCTTTAACAAGCCCTTCGACATCCCCTCAGAAGAGGAGTTGAGAGCAGAGAAAGCCCGTATTGAGCGCGACTACGTCACCCTACCGGCGCTGCCTCTGTCGACTGGACACCAGCTCGCTACGCTTGCAGAAAGCTCCACAGTAGATATTTCCCAACCCGGCTTTGAAATGCAGCGTGATGCCCACGAGGTGTTTGCGTCACTCGTGGACTATTTTCGCGACTACAGGGACTGCGCCCGCGATTATTCAGAAAGCGCCAAATTTGCCGTTTACGACGAGATGCAGGAGCTGATCAATGAGCTGCAAGGGCTTGAGGTATCAATTCAATATGCGACTCGCAAAGTACATCTGAGGGTTTCTGGCGAGCAGTCAGAAGCGAAGCCCTTGACCGTCCAGATGTCATATTTGATCGCTTTCGAACGAGGTAAAGCACCAGGCGAATTTGCGGTGCAGAAAAAACTGGATTTTCCATTCTGATCAGAACTGCGGCGTGCTAGGACGTTTATCTGGCTCGCAGTTGCAACGCGTTAAGCGACTCAAGCGTGTGCACCACCAATTCAACCACGCCTACGTCGAAGTCCTCGCGATTTGCCTCCTCATGGGTGCCTGAACGAGCCCCATGAAAGACAGGACACCGTTTCCCCCTTACGATAAGGGATAGGCAAACGGTTATGTTTATGACTAATAGCAACGACAAGAGTGGGGAGCTTTTGGGCCAGGAGCGGCGGCGCCGCTGGAGTCCAGAGCAAAAGCTGGCCATGGTTCGCGAGAGCCTTGAGCCAGGACAAAGTGTGTCGGTCGTCGCTCGGCGCAACGGCATCAATGCCAATCAGTTGTTCTTGTGGCGCAAGCTGTATCAGGACGGCAGCCTGTCGGCGGTCAGTGCTGGCGAAGCCGTGGTGCCTGCCTCCGAGCTAAGCGATGCGCTCAAGCAGATCCGTGAACTGCAACGGATGCTGGGCAAGAAAACGATGGAAGCCGAAATCCTCAAAGAGGCCGTGGAGATCGCCCGGTCGCGAAAATGGATTGCGCACTCACCCTTGTTGCCGGGGGACGACCAGTGAAGCTGGTCAGCGAATGTCTCGGTGTGGCGCGCTCGCAATTAACGGTTCGAATCAAGCAATCGGTATCGCCCAAAGTGCGGCGAAGCAGGCCTGTGAACGATGTAGAACTGGTCGCTGAAATCCAGCAAGAGGTCAGCGAACTGCCCAGTTATGGATACCGTCGCGTCTGGGGACTGCTGCGTCGTGCACGTGAAAAGCGGTCGCTGCCGGCGGTCAACGTGAAACGGATTTACCGGGTGATGCGTGACCACAACCTTTTGCTTGAACGCCGGATCAAACAGCCCGGCGTGCCGCGTCGGCACGAAGGCCGTATTGCAGTGGAAACCAGTGATACGCGTTGGTGCTCGGACGGCTTTGAGTTCCGTTGCGAGGACGGTGCCAAACTGAGCGTGACCTTCGCCCTCGATTGCTGTGATCGCGAAGCCATCGGCTGGGTCGCGAGCCCGACCGGGTACAGCGGCGATGATATCCGCGACTTGATGCTGGAAAGCGTGGAGAAGCGCTTTGGTGATCAACTGCCCGCTACGCCGGTGCAATGGCTAAGCGACAACGGCTCGGCGTACACCGCCGAACAGACACGCCTGTTTGCTCGACAGATCGGTTTGCAGCCGGTGACCACCCCAGTTCGCAGCCCGCAGAGCAACGGCATGGCCGAGAGCTTCGTGAAGACGCTCAAACGTGATTATGTGGCGCACATGCCCAAGCCGGATCGAGAAACGGCGCTGCGCAACCTGGCAATTGCCTTCGAGCATTACAACGAGCAGCATCCGCACAGCGCCTTGAAATATCGTTCACCGAGGGAGTTCAGGCGCTTAGCGGGAACATCAATTTAACGGGGAGTTGGTGTCCGGTAATGAGATGGTCACCCCCACACCCTGCGAGGGCTACGCTTTCGCAGGGTGCTTTATTTTGGAGGCCATCATCATGAGCGAATTGGCACTGGTCGGTATCGATCTCGGCAAACACACTTTCCACTTGCACGGCCAGGACGTATCGGGTCGAGAGATGTTTCGAAAGAAGCTCTCGCGCGTGCAGATGATGCGTTTTTTCGGCAACTGCCCCACTTGTACTGTCGTGATGGAAGCCTGTGCTGGTTCCCATTTCGTTGCCCGCGAACTGGCTACCATGGGACATGTAACCAAACTGATATCCCCGCAGTTTGTTCGGCCCTTTGTTAAAAGTAACAAAAATGATTTCGTTGACGCCGAGGCGATCTGCGAAGCCGCCTCACGCCCTTCGATGCGATTTGTCTCGCCTAAAACCGAGGCCCAGCAAACGCTCTCAGTACTGCATCGCATGCGTGAGTCGCTGGTGCGTGACCGCACCAAAACAATCAATCAACTCCATGGCTTCCTGCTGGAGTTCGGCATCAGCTTGCCTCTGGGGCGGACGGTCATAAAACGTCTGCCTAGCGTTCTGGCCGAGCATGAGTTGCCGATACGGCTCAGCACATTGTTGCAGCGGTTGCACGCACACTTCGGCTATCTGGATGAGCAAATCACGCAGCTGGATAAAGAGATGGCTGGCCAACTGGCTGACGATGATCTGGGCAGTCGTTTGCTGAGTATGCCCGGCGTCGGCCCGATCACCGCCAGCCTGCTGGCTGTCGAAATGGGAGACGGCAAGCAATTCGGATGCAGTCGTGACTTCGCCGCATCCATAGGGCTGGTTCCCAGACAGTACAGCACGGGTGGCAGGTCTAACTTGAAGGGGATCAGCAAGCGAGGAGACAAGAGCCTCAGATGCCTGTTGGTACAGTGCGCCAGGGTTTATATGCAAAGGCTCGACAGTCAAAAAGGGGCACTGGCTGATTGGGTGCGCTCATTGCTTCAGCGACGACACTCCAATGTCGTGGCGTGCGCTCTGGCCAATAAACTGGCGCGAATTGCCTGGGCAATATCTGCTCACCATACAGTGTTTGAAGCAGGGTCAGACGCCATGGCGGCCTGACCCTACTGTTATTGCAGTACCACGAGGCACCTTCAGGTTTTGCGATAGCTGAAAAATGGATGACGTGAACGGCACACCGGCCTGGCGAAGAACCTGACTTATGAAACGGCTTTAGAAGCCGCTCCGGTTTTCAGGATTGCCAGGCGCGACTCTCATCATGGCGCGGGGCATGCCTCATACAGACGCCGGATAGATTTAAGCAAGCCAACCACTTCACCCGTTAATCAGCATTGCAAAAATGGGGGTGACCATAGATTTATAGGGGCAAGTCCAGTGCCTTTGTTCAGGTACAGCCAAACCAAGGACTGCTCGGGTATACCCAGGATATGATCCAACGCCTGGATGATTGGCGCCTTGTCAGAATGCTCAAAGTTTGGCGCGCCCCTCAGCTTCGCTCATATGCTGACCCCGCACCAAACGGGCTGGTGCAAGATGTGTTCGGCAGACGCTTACCCCTGAGCGGCGTGGATGCGGTCAATAATGAGCCCTTGTAAAGAGGCTCTAGAGGTGGGGTTTGCATGGTTCTCACGCTCGGCATGGCAGAGGCCCGTGCGAGCAGAAACTGGCGATAATTCGATGCGCTTGAGTGTGGATGTGTCGCGAGTTGCGGGGGTACGAACGGATGAAACGCACACAGTGCCTCAGGGCGAAAAGCTGCTGGCTGGCCGAGTGTTTTGCCTGCCTTCAGCAGCACCTTCTACTGCTTCAGAAGGTGCTGCCGTGACACTCACTCCGCCTGCTTGAGCTCCGGATCCGTAGCCACATTTTCTGCTACTGGAGCCGAGGCCTCCGCTACAGCCGGGACTTCCGGTACGGCGACAGCTCGGGGACGCTTCCCACCAAGAACAAACTTTTCAGTCGGGAAGATGGACGAAATCTTCCGAATCGCGTTTTCCAGGTAGACCCCAGGCGTGCTGTAGTCACGACTGTAGCGACCGGATTCAGAGTTCACGTACCAGGTGTGCTTTTTGCCATCAAACTCACACCACATTTCACCTGCAATCCGTGCTGGCTGGAGGCCCGTCATGCTTGGATGGCCAAGCACCACTGGGTGGGTGATGTCTTCAGCGACGTGGAAAATGCCATCCTTGCCGATTGCCCAGATCAGGTTCCGGTACCTGTCCTTCGATATCGCACCGAACAGTGTCCGAAGAAGCTTTTCAGAAGGGTCGTAGAAGCTCTTCGTCGTGCGGTTCTTACCCTCGCCAGTGTCCGAGACTTCGTCATCCTTCAAGTAGTTAGGTGCCCGAAGCGCCCCGTACTTTTTCTGCAGATTACCGGCGTAGTCATCTGCACGTCGCTTCAGGCTTTTCAGGAATGCGTTATAGAAATGCGGCTGCTCAGGTGGATCAAGCTTGCCCATGATCTCCTTGAAGGCCTCCAGCGTGATCCGACCGTAGATCAGATCGAAGATGAACACGCCGGAGATGGCGTTGCCCGAAGGAATGTCTGTAGCGTCAAGCAAAATCCGGAAGGTCTGGTGGTCGCCCCACAGGAAGTCGATCTGCCATTGCCACCGAGCAATGTGGCTGGTCAGAAACTTGATCTTGTCCTGCTCCCACATTTCCACCGTTTTCTCGTCGACGACGTGCTTGAAGTCGCCATTCACCAGCGAGTTGCCCAACTGGCTCGTGGCATCGAACGCAAGCAGCCCCTGTCGCGCCTCTGAAACGGTGACCAACTGGATGGTATGGCCTGTGGGTTGGTTTTCGATACCCAGCACTCGGCTGATGTTGCTCATCCACTTGTCGATCTCAACGTTAATCCGCTGAGCAGTCTTGTAAGCATAGGTGTACGCCAGTCGCGCCTTCTTCGCGGCTAACGCAATGGAGACTTCTGGAAGCAGAAACTCGTGGGCTTTTTTCTCCCAGACGCCGCTGTCACTGCGCTTGGAAATCGCAATCACCCAGGTGTCTGCCATCCCCGGTGGCGTGTCCCTGCCGAGAAGTTTTTTGAGGGTAATGATCTGCGCACGCGCATACGGGCCGAGGCGGTCATCGTGCATGTAGATCGACCGAACCCCATCCCGGAAGTCATACCCGAGCAGCGTTATCGCATGGCCGCCCCGAGCCACGATGTCCCACTTTTTGTCGGGAGTACGATTTAGGCCGTAAACCATACCCGTGAGGATGACGGGCAAGTTGCTGTCGACATGTGCGGCCACGTAGTCAGCGAACCAATCTGAAGAGCGCTCTCTCAACTGAGTCGTATGGTACCGAAGCCCTTCGGCATCGAGTGCACGCTGGATCTGCTCATTGCTGAGCTCATGGTTGGGGAACCCGTTGCCGGAGCTGTCCTCAAGGTCGAGTGCAGTCATAGTGATCTGACTGCAGGAAGTGACGCTTCTGACATCTCGCCCGGGGAAACCGTGGAGCGCCGTCCACACGGCGGTCGTCGCACAGGCTGCAACGACCTTGTCTTGCTCCTGGAAAGCAATGGAATCGACGTAAAGGTCGATGCCGAAGAGACTGACGTCATAACGCCGAGCGATCTTTTTGCGGACTCCCGCACCCATGTTGGGCTCACCCACTACCCGCAGGCACGTCTTGCCCACGAAAGTCTTAGTCAACGGCTTTACGACCATGAAGCCTAGGTAGTTTTCTTGGAGAAATTCGGCAGTCAGCGTAGCGCTGGGCCGTCCAAGGAGCAGATCGTCCATGTCCTTGTGGCTGATGCGGCACTTGAAGAAATGAAGGCGCGAGCAGATGTAGCCATCGTTGCCAAAGCGCTTGACGTAGTAGTTCGAGAAGTCCTCCAAGAACTCGCGGTCAATGTACTCGGGCTCCAGCAGAACACCTTCTGCCCCCAGCTCCTTCAGGTACTTCAAAAGGTACGAAACCTGAGGTTTGGAAAAGATGTCCGCGAAATCAGCATCGAAGCTTTCACGGATCAAGGCACTCAACGTTGCTTTTTCGAATTTGGAAACGAGGTATGGAGTCATTGTTATCGCGCAAAAAAAAGCAGCCTAGAAGGCTGCTTTCTTGAAAAGGTTAGACTTACAGGCTGCAGGTACGGCCCAGTAGTTCGCGGTTCATCTGCTGAGCAGCGAAATCTTCAGCTGCACGGCGGTTGAATTCTTCCGAACGGACGCGGGCAGCCTTCAGTCGCTCTTCGCGATTGGCCCCCATACGCTTACGCGTTTCCTCGAACAGACGCTCCAGGCCCATACTTTCCCTCCCCAAGTCGGTATTTTTCACTGTATCTACAGCCTCTCTCCAATGCGCGACCACTGGACTGCGACGTGGTGCTCGGCGCTTGCGGCGGCGGCGCGGATTATCGAGTCCGCTTACCTAGCTCACAAGCACTACCTTTTGACAGCCGACCAGCGGCATATTCGACTGTAGAACAGACCGAGCAGAAGCTCCAAGGTTCACGACAAAACAGTCTCAAAATCTGTCGAACGGTAGCGTAGCCACCGACCAGCATTCACATGGAAATCTGGCCCGCGCTCGCCTGCTGTGGGAGTTGCAGCTCTAAAACCTCCACGCAGGGAGGTGCCTCAGCAGGGCGAATTCATTGGATGAACCGAGTATGGCACATGGCAATCATACACTTAAAGTGTAAGTTCCACTTTTTTTAGCACCATAATGGTGCGCTAATCGGAGGTATCACGGCCCCACTTCGGTGGCTGGTCATTTTGCGTGATAGCTCTGAGGTAGGGTTTTTCGAGGGGATCGAGGGGCCCATTGCGTCCATTGCGGGCCCTCTTCCCTTAGGTAAATGAGTGAGGCCGTCAGAGTCCGAGCCACGCCTTGATCTTGGTGATCAGCGACGTTGCCTCGGTTGGCTGCTGGGATGGAGGGACAGGCTGACGAACCAGATCCTCCACTGGCCTTGGTGATTGCCGACGTGCTTTCGCTTCGGCATCACGTTTGCGCCCGGCGTTGATCGCCGCCTGGGACATATCGCCTGCCCACTCGATGCGGCCAGACCGTACCCAGTAGTGAGAGCGGCACTTGAACGACCAGTTGCCGATAGAAGGTTTGAGCGACACTGTTTCACCATCGAATGACATCTGCCAATCGGTTGGTGAAAACGGGGTGATCACCTTGTATCCGCAGCCACAGGCACACAGGTGCGCTGCAGTTGCGAACTCCATCGCCAGGTAAAGCTCACCGGGCTCCAGCTTTTGCGGAAAGCTCTCAACGAACTGAGGCGTGAGGCTCTTGATGGTCATGGGCGCTCCTCGCTGTTGCCCATCTCGTTCAAGTTGGTCGAGTAGGTGAAGTGGTCGGCCTGGACTTGGTCGACGTAGAACCCGCAGAGCCGTTTCCAGGTGCCAACTGCGAGTACCGCGTTGAGGGCATTCAGGTCAGCGATCTGAATGTTCGAGCGATAGGCATCCTCTGCAGAGTTCTCGGTGAGCGGCATGGTGCGATTCGCGTGCTCGTGATGCCCTGACGTGAGCGTCGTTACGCGGCACATCCCCCAGACCTGTTGCGTATCGCCCACCAGGTGGACACCCATGCCGACATCAAGAAGCGAGGTTCGCGTACCTCGGAGTGCCTTCACCACCAAATCCCGCACGGCAGCGTTATCGACACTGAGGAATACGTAGTCGAAAGCTCCCAGCTCAGCGACATTCCCTGCAGTGACCATGCAGGGATGGGTACTGATGCTGCGATGCATCTCCCCGTATTTCTCCTTGAGGTACTCCACCTTCTTCATTCCCCGCTGAAGGTCGGTGAAGGAAACAGCGCCAGGGTAGCGAAACGCATTGTGCTGCTGGAGCACATCACCATCGTACAGATGGATCTCCGCCACTGGCGTCTTAGCAACTTGATCCAAGATGTAAGCTCCGGTACCACCCAGCCCAACCACTGCTACCTTCAGCCCCTTGAACCTCCCGGTGGGTGCTCCGATACCAGCGCGTGCCGAGGCTGTGTCGGTGTAGGCGAACACCGTATCCTCCACATCGGATCGGAACGGTGCAAACGTCTTGGCAGTGACGTCCTTGTCTATAGCCTGAGCCTGGCCACTCAGAGTCGAAATGTAAATCGAGACCTTCTCGTAGTAATCGACATAGTTGCCCGCCTTGGGCTTGGCCGAGAAGAAGTGGTTCACGACCAAATCCGACAACAGCTGATTGGTACCACTGCTGTTGATGATTTGCTCGAGGGGACGCCCTTGCGAATCGCAAGGGCAGTCACCAATGAAATGTGCCGTATGGTCGCTCGGACTGATCGCTACATCAGCGGTCAGATTGAGCGCCATGACCAACACGCCTTTGCACACCTGCCGCTGAGCGTTCACGTAGGGCACATCTCGAACCAAGAGATAACCTTCTTTGGTCTCTAGGTTGTACCCCTCGTTACGCAGGCGCAGGAGGTGAGGACTACGACTTATCAGTTGGTGTGACATTGAAGTGCATCCCCTTCTTGATACGGACGTGCTGGCCATCGACCAAGTTGGTCATGGAGTTACCTTCGTGGCCTTTCGCAAACGTAACGGTGAACTGTGCGTTCGGATCCGGCACCGCTTCCGGGTAGGCCAGACGCACCACTTCCCAGTAGGTAAGGTTGCGCGAATGGACGATCACCTGTTGCGTGTTCACGAACACCTTGATGTTGATCTCCACGGCGGCAAAGTGCTCGACACCGGGACGCGCAAGATCGAACAGGTCGCGGTCTTCGATCAGCTCATCGTCATCACCTGGGATCACCAGGAAGATGTCGTACAGCTTCGGATCAACGCCGGCGAGCGACTTCAAGGTGCGCCCAGAAATGCGCTGTGCCCCCCAGTCCTGTGCCCGCCCATCAATGAGGAAGCGGAAGGTGCGATCACTTTTGAATGCCAGGAACTTCTCGATGCCAGCCTGGCGCAGGTCAGTGGTCTCACCAGGACTAAGCAGCTCCAAGTGGCCGTTGGTGAGAACCTGGAACAGCAGGTACTCGTCCATTGGTCGGAGCTCCGCAGCCTCCAAGACTTGCTGCCCGGTTGGAACAGGATCAGCGATCACCAGTGGCCGGTATTCCAGAGCATCGTTGCCGAGCTGGATTTTGTATGGGCCGTGACCCCGCACCTCGCGGCCCGCCAAGACGGCAGCGGCCACGTCCTCAACCTCAAAATCGTTCAACTGTGACATAGGGAAAATCCTCGTATCTGAACCAAATGAGCTGTTGCCTGCACAGACAACACTACCGATCTTAAAAAACGACCCGTGGGTCGTTGCCCTGCCAGACAACAGTGGACTTCAAAAAAAAGCCGCTTATCATGAGTAATGAATCGCGAGCTGTTGTCTAGCTAGGCAACAGACTACTCCCGCCCATCTGGGCATTGCAATAGGTTGGAGAAATAAATGGATTTGGCCGGGTTCATTGCAACCATGCGTGAACGAAAAGAGCTGAGCTTCCGTGACTTGGAGAAACGTGCTGGCGACTTGGATCACGCGTACATCTGGAGATTGGAGAAGGGTGATCGAGCAGCTCCGTCAGAGGACGTTGTCATGCGCTTGAGCCATGCGCTTGAGCTAGATGACCGCGAGGGTGATGTTTTCAAGCTGCTGGCCAAGTCGGTCACTGTGGAGGACTCTCTCTATCATCTGATGGTCTCTCGCACGGACATCCCATGGGAAGATTTTGAAGACGTAGCAACGATGAGCTTCAGAGGTGAACGTCCGAACACCGAAGAGGCCTGGCTCAAACGGATCGAACTCATTCAGCAAATGTAACGGTGAGAAACTTCATGGACGAAAACGTTGTGATCTCAAAGGCCAGGAAACTGTTGAAGGACGCAGGCATCAACACAGCACCTGTTGATGTGGAGGCACTTGCGCTCCACTTAGGCTTCAAGGTTTCACGTGTGGAGCTCCCCGATGGTGAAGCTGGTAACACCTTTGAAAGGCGCGGAAAAAAGCATATCTGGGTCAACGAAAATGACAGCGTTGTTCGACAGCGCTTCACTATCCTCCATGAGATTGCACACCATGTCCTTGAGCTCCCGTCCCAGCATGGTGAGAAAGTGCCTGCAGATGAGCTTGAACGGTTCACTGGGCGTCCTCAGGAAGAGATTGCATGCGACATCTTCGCTGCTGAGTGCCTGGTTCCTTGGGCATTGATCCAGCCGCTTGCAGAGGACAAGGACTTCACTCTGGAGCATATTGTCGAACTGGCAGACCACTTCCAGGCATCCCGCTCGTGTATTGCTTCCAAGTTCGCTCAAGCGTCAGAAGGTCACTTGGCCTTCGTCGTCGCGGAGGACGGCGTGGTCAAGTATTCCATTGGCTCTAAGGCCCTGCGCGATGCAAGAGTGTGGATCAGCAAAGGAATTCCCCTTCCTCAAAACTCTGCTGCAGCCAATGCGTACAAGGCCGGAATCAGCGGCCTTCATGAAGCAGACATTGAGGGGACGGATTGGAGCACCAGTGATGATGCTCGGCGGTTCGCATGCTACGAGCAAGCCACATACCACGCACCGACCAGGCAAACTCAATCGATCCTGAATTTCGAAGAACTCGAGCCCCGCCCGTTGTCGAATGGCTATCAGGCGAAACACGATGACGATGATCTTCTGGAAGAGCTGGATGGCCGCCCAGGCTGGTCTAGGTATCGGTAGTACCCTACCACCAGAGGCGACTTGCCAAAAAACGTGGAAAATCTCGAGGAGTGGCTACAAAAATACAACACTGCTCGGCTATCGCCACTACTTCGCAGGTATCTTGAGCGTTCAGGGCTCACAAAACGGCATGATGAGAAATCATACTGACATCCATAAAGGAGATGGACTGCCAGCTCCCTTATTTCAACATATCTCTTTGTACGTCTTCGCTTTGGCTTGCACTTGAAACCAAAGCATTACTAACTATCGACAAGAACGACTCTTTAGAAGCTACAGCTTCATCTAACAGGCCTTGTTTATGCAAAGAAACAAACAAAGCTATTGAGTATGCCTGACAGTTAATTGACTTTTCAGGATTAAACTCAATATCAGTGAAAGCCGAATACGACAAGATTTCATCAATCATTTCCACAGACTGCTTCTTCAGTGCATTAATATACAACCAGTCATAGAAGGCCGTACGTGGTTCAAGATCCCAGTCCATACCGTAGAAACTGAACTTCACCAATCGACCAGAGTTCTTTATTCTCTCATCGAGTTTTGCTTCGCGAGATGTCTTTCCAAACAAATCCTTAAAGGGGCCTCCAAGCTCAAAAACCTTGCTACCCTGAAAGGCGCATTCCACACTCATCGTAAAATTCTGTTTCAGGGTAGTAAAACTTAAGTTGAAGGCGCTTAGCGCTACACCTAGCTTCTCCTTGGACTTACTCGAAACCTCCAACACGTCACCGATTGCAGGCACCGCCTCCTTGGCAGCGGCGTGTAGCGAGTCAATCGACCGCTGCTTTTGAGACACCGACATCCCTGGGAACCACTTGAAGTCCACAGAGGCAGTTCGGGCAAGAGTCTTTGCCCCTGGTGTTGGAATAAAGACTGGTCTGGATGCCATCAATACAACCTTGCATATGAGCGAGAACCGAAGAACCCGCCAGTAGGGCTTTGAACCAGCAATACCCGATTACCACAAATACCAGCATGGTGGTCTCGAGTTACCTGGCTGTGGAATGCCACACCCCGGATCAGCTCTGGCTCGATCCTGTTGAAGACTAACACCTCAGCTTGAGGATCTGTAGGGTCGAAGCTCCTGAGCTCCTGCTGTTGACGGGTACTCAGCGCCTCGATCTCGTCGAACATACCTTGGAAAGCTGCCAGCGTCCGCAGGTTATCGAGTGACTGTTGAGACATATCGTTCGTAGCCGCATTTCGCTGGCAGAAGCCACAGTCTTTCGTCCACAGCACTGATTGATCAATGCCAAGCACCACCCAATCCGTGTTTGCAAGCTGACGATACTTATAAAACATCTGGTAGTTTGGAAAACCTATGGACAGCGACGTGCCGTCTAGATGCCCATCAAAACGATTTTCGTCGTTGATCACTGGGCTGCTTCGTAGCGTGCCATGCTCACTTACAGCGCGGAGACCGTGCTGCAGGATCGAAGGGAGGTTTGCGAGCCTGGTGAAGTGAAGCAGTAAGGGTATTGTGCGCTCCTGACTGTAAGCCTCTATTTCAGGTCTTGGCATAGCGGTACCTACGAGGTTATGTGGGATACCTCAAGGCTAGTCAAGCAATATGAAACTGTAGTGGCTTAGCGCTATGATTAATGTAACGAATTGCGTCTAACCTCAGGCCATCGCCCCCTACTGATACTATTTCACTGCTCGGCTCATGCGGGACTACCAGCAAATCCGTTCTAGGCCAACCGTACGGTATGTTGAAATGAGCGCTGAGATGTCAGGCCACTGCCGGTATCTGCAGTTGGCCTAATCCGGCAATACCCTTCAGTCTAAGTCGATCTGACCGCTGATGCAGGTTACTGCGCTACCACCAACCTGGATTGAATCATCCTCAATCAAAAGGTAAATCACACCTGCACGCCCCACGATTGCGCCCTGGCTCGCCTGTATGTGCTTGCCAAAAAACTCAGTCTATTTGGTATGACGAATGAATGCAGCCATCGCACCGTTACCACTTCCACACACCGGATCTTCATTTACCCCGCAGGCAGGTGCATAAGCACGTACCTCGACATCCGAGCCTGCGCCGTCCTGATACTCACCAAAAGTTAACGACGCCCGTGGCTCTAGCGTCGAGCCAATGGCATCTGAATGTCGCAGTACACAGTGTCATCGTCGTCTTTTACCATGCCCGTCACTCACTCAATCTGTTCCTCGTTTGTATCTCGCAGCCCTATGCTGCTCCAGGTGCCGCATCTCAGCTTCCCATCTAGCCAGGAATTTATCCCAGTCCGTTGCGTAAGGCCCGTCAACTATCCTGGTAGATCCGATGCTCGCCTGCAGGAAACGCTCTCTCCATGGCTGAGGAATGGTTATTTCCAAGACGATATCGATGCCGCAGTTGTGATGCTGCACCGGGACAGAGGCACGAACTTCATTGAGTTCGAGTGACTCACCCATTGAGGGCGTGCCGCTTCGCTCCTGGTCGTCGAGGTCATCAAGGATGGCTAAGGCGTCAGCTGCCTCGGGGTCACCTGGAAGGAATCTGGCAATCTCCCATAGCGCTCTCCGCCTAGTGTGCTCAAGCTTTCGGAGTTCATCGTGGGTCATTTCAGTCTCTTTCAGGTCGGTTGAAGCTGGGCTGCGGTAGTGGCGTGCCGCCGCTGGCGGAGGGCTGTCGTGAACCGAACCGTGGCAAGCCACGTTTCGGCCCTACGGGCTTTCATCCCGCACGCCTGCGCGCTCCGCTTGCTTGGTGCTCGCATGGCCAGGGTATCTGGCGCAGCACCTGGATTCTGAATGCTATTTCTAGTGGGTGCGGCAACGTTGCACTCAGCTTGCAGGAAGCCCACTTTAGCTACAACCAGATGAGTTAGATCCAGTCTTCTTCACGTAAGTGACACATGTGCTCTCTCCATTGAACGTAGTCATTGGCACTAATCTAGCGCAGTGATGTATCCCAATCCAGCCCAGGAAGGTCTGAGGCTGGATTGACTCGGATGCTTGAAGGAAAATGCGCAAAAAAATCAGAAGATTTATGACGCCTGTAGGCCAGCTACGTCGGGGGCTCAAGCACGCCACGAAATCCATAAAAAATGTCGATGTCCCTACAGACAAGGAGATGCGAATGACGATCACAGAAATCATTCCGACGCCTTCGGCAAGAGCGCGCGGATATACTGCGCTTTACGTTTGATAGCGCCATGTTATGAATCTGACTGATGCCACGCTCGTACTGCTCCTCGCGGCACGCATCCATGGAACAGACGAAGCCATCAGAGCATCCGCGAAAAATGTGGTGAAGAAATTACCAGGCGGTAAGCGTGATCTGATCTACAAGGTGATCGACAGCCGGACTCCGCTAGACTTGGTTAACTATTTGTCACAGCACCTGGATGACTGACCCATAACCCATAGGTAGGTCGCCTGCCCTCTGCCACTCGTCGATAGTGGCTTGCGACAGGAGCGCTGAGAAATTCCTTTGCGTTCAGGGCGTGCCCCCTTGGGGTCGGCTCTCGTAAACCTAACCCGAGCGGTGCCCGCTGGTGTCTGGGCCCTCCGGGCTTTCATCCTCACGCCTGCGTGCTCCGCTTGCTGGAGCAGCCTCACGAAGCGCACCTAGATTCCTGCTGCGCTCAGGTCTCAGCGACTTGGTGGCTGACGCCCCAGGTTTTCCACGCTCTCAAAGCACTGGTCGACTGGTAGAATTAGGCCAGCTACACATCCCCCACGAGAAATCACATGAACCCAGAATTGACTGAGGAAGAGATGCGCCGAGCGCTCTTCGGCAGCCCCGCGCCAGCAGAACAAATTATTGCCTCTCCGGTACAAGCTCCTCCGCCAGAGATCACGCCAGCTCAACCGGTATTACCGCCGCAGAAAAAGAAGGTCGCAAAGACATTCACGCCACGCTTGAAAGTGACCCTGCGCGTCGGCAACGAGTTTGAAGGCAAAACACACGAGATGACCCACGAGGCTGATACCCTGAGTACGCTCCTGGCAGAGCAGGAAGCGGTCAAAGTGGCTAGGAAGAAATATCGATACGTGGAAGTGGTTTCGGTGAAGTCGATGTAGAACGTCAAAGTTGTGACTGATAGTGCCGTAGTTGCAATGCTTTCTACCCAATTCTATCCAGGGTTCACGCCAAGACAGTTGATCAGTTCCTTGCGCAGTTCGCCGACCGGCAGGGCATAGATCGCGTTATAGATCGTCTCGCGGCAGACGTAAGCATCTCTAAGGCTGGGACTGTTCATGCTGCGTAGCTTGCTGGCAAGCTGCTCGCGAGACAAACGCTCGCGCAGCATATGGGCCACCAACTCGAAGCGTTCACTACCCGGCAAAAGTTATCGCATTGGTCGACAGGTTTGACGCGGGCTTGCATCTGTTGCTGGGCCACACGGGCTGAGTAACGACCACTGATCTGTCGATTGCGGCGCAATTCCCGGCTGATGGTCGAGGGAGATCATTCGATCAGCCGAGTAATCCCACCCTGGCTGAAGCCCTGGACATGACCGATTTGAATGGCGGCGCGTTCTTAGACGCTGAGATCGTTCTAGGAAATGAGGCAGCACCGTACTGGAAAGGTCAGGTGTTGCCGTTGCACTCAGCTTTTGCCGCCGCCCACCACAGTGATTGAACCATAGGGACTTGTAATCCGCTCCCAAGCGTTGCGCTTGTCTTCACCAGAAGATCCCAAAGGAATTTATTATCAGAGGATAAAAACCATAAAATTTTCACTCAAGTTTTTGGGTTTCCCTCCGTTTTATATATTAAAGCATTTTTATAAATGGATTAGCCTATGAGCTGCAGAATACCCCCAAATACCTTCGTTACTATCACAAATTCAATCTGTGAAATATCAGTAGCTTCCTTCACATCGCCGCACTTACCAGTACCCAAAGTTGCTGATGACGACAATAGTTATGGAGTTCTTCTAGAAAGAGATTCTGAGCACAAGGTATACATGAAAATCGGCGATGAAAAGTTTTGGTTAACGACCGATCAAGCTATGGCCCTGGCTTCGAAAATGATAGAGATCACGAGTGCCGAATATTTAACCCAGCAAGCCCTCAGGATAGCGCGCGTTGAACAGCATTACGCAGATCAAGATGAGCGGGATGGCATAGCAAATGCTGAATAACGTATAGATGCTTCAGAGTGGGATGTACTTGCACCCTTGCCTATCCGTCATTTGAGTGGTTGCGTGCCCTACGGGGCCGGCTGGCGTGAACCACGCCCCTGCTAACGCAGGATCTTGGCCCTGAGGGCTTTCATCCGTCACGCTTGCGCGCTCCGCTCGCGCGGCACGACCTCCTCCATATGTTATCCGAAACTCAGAAATGGAAATGAATAAGAAGCGAGTACCAAAGCCAGTTTTTACGGTGTTGCCTTCGGCAGATGGCTGTCGTGAAGCCGGCTCGTTTGCAGCGGCGACAGAGGCCGGCTCATGCATGGAAAAAGTGTCGGAGAAAAGGGTTCGTGCGAGCGAGACCTAGGTCGCTCAGACGAGGTGATCTGTCAGCATTTTTTGCACGGAAAACCTGCATAAAAATACGTTCTCTTGCCGAGTATACTGTGGACAGATCTCGAAACGGTATGTTGATAGCATACCGTAACTCATTGATAGCAAAGGATTGTCTCTGAATTATTTCTCAAGATCACCTTGCCAGATTGCCAGAGGTGATCTTGACTTCTCCACACCACGGAGGAGAACCGCCATGCCCCTGTCGACCCTTTTTCATCCCGAGTCTGTCCCCGTCGAACTTGACGAGGTGACCAGCTATCAGGTTTTCAGTTGCCCGCAATGGAAAAGCCCGAACCTTGATCTGATGCCCGAGGCAGCCAAGCAGCGGTTCGCGGTTATGTACCACGTGCCGTTGGAGGAGACCTTTGTAATTCACACCCTGGAACGGGCGTACCTTCGAGGCGCCCTGTCTGGAATCAAGGTGGTCGCAGCATACAAAGACAACATCAAGCTATTTTTGAGCAGCGAGGTGACGGGCAGCAGCTTTGCCACCATCGAGTCATTGTGGCTTGAGATCATCGATACCGATTGGAATCAGCGGCTGATGGCAGATTTCGGCAACGAGCATGAAGTCTATTCGGGCCGCTCCGACTTCGTGTTTTGGATGGCTGTGAAAGAAATCCTTCAGTCCAATACTCTCGGACTTGAAAAATATGAAGTCATTTCCAGCGATGACTACTCAGATGACATGATCGACGACTTTGAAGTTTTTTGAACATTCCGCCAGGACATTGACACCTCGTCCCTTGCGGATCCCTGGCACTTCAAAATTTGTGCGAAGAGATGTGGGTTGGTGGAAATCTGGGAAACTACACGTGCCATTTCAATATCCGGCCTTCCTTGGTCTACGCGCATTACCTGGATAAAAATCAGGCGCGTGACGGCTCTTGCAATCGTCCCGGCCTTGAATCAGTTTGACGGGATCCGCAAGAATTTTTTGCCGTAACCACACCGACGTGGTGACAACTATGAATCTTTCTCGACTGCTGTTCACAGAGTGCGAGCAGCCGGCCGACGCCTCTGGCCATGGTGCCTTTACAGTTCTTAGCACCCAGCAGACGCGGAGTGTTCTTACCAAATGCTTTGATCGTCTCCACATCCAAACATTCGCGGTACTGTGGGCCGACGGCGTTAACGCCTGCGTTATCGACTTGATTGAGAGACTGATTGTCAGTTTTGAGTTTTACCCGGTCATGCTAATACACGCGTCTGAGAATACGGTCACCATTGTCTACAACCATCGATTGAATGGAGCTGAATATGACAAGCTTTTGCCCGCATGGCAGAGAGTTACTGCCGAGGCTATGGGTGACTCATGGTCGGTGCTTGCGATCGAGGATGAAGAAGCAGACGAGTGCGTCGATGCTGGCTGGTTATTTCAAAAATATGCTCACGACATTCTGATCGGCTTTGAACTTGGCATTATGGGTTTCTTAGATCACGCGTGGTTCTTTGACGAATACGGACAGCCAAAAGTCGCCGACGTGTATTGTGAGCCAGACCCACCAGAGGTCGCTCCAACACGGCCAAGGAAGCGAAGCAAATGGCCGGGTAATTTCGGCATTCACGCAAATCATCCACAAGACAATGCGCCTTCTTCACTCGGTGTGGTCGACAGCCTGGAGCTCTCGCCCAAAGAATGCGTCCGCCACCGCCTCCGAGACCATAGCCTATCAATTAATTGCCTACCCATGCGTGCCGCTAATGACGACGGAACAACCTGAGCGAGTCCAATTCACATCAATCTGCATCGTTACCTCGATGCTGTTGAGGTGCTCAGAACCATTTCTGCCCTGCATGACTTGGTCGACGACAACCGCGTAGTCTGCTCCATTCTCACCCACCTCCCGCGAAGTCTCTGTCCTCACGCAGAGAATCGTTGCGCCCTGTCATAAATTGTCTCAGCTCAGTCCTGCATAATGGTTGAAATCATGGAGTGATATCGGTACTCCTAAAGCACCAGTTTCAGCAGGGAACGCACCATGCATTCAAGATTCAGGGTCATCGAAACAACCAGAATGGATAATGGCATCAAGCAGTATCGGGTTGTGGATCTCGTCGAGGGAGGCTCTGCTAGCAAGCACGGTGTGTTTAAGGCGAGGGTAGAGGCAGAGGCCGTTTGCTCGCTCCTGAATGCCGAGCATCCACGTCAGAGAGGTGCAGGTAGCATGCCCTTGAGTAACTGATCCACCCGTTTCGGAACGCCAGGCACCGGATGCCTTTTTGAGGGTGATGAATGCCGAGAGCGCAGTCGTGGATTCTCATTTGGAAAGTGCGTTTTTAAGGCGCGCCAGGTTCAATCGCTGACACTCCTCCTCCGCTAGTTCTCGGGCTTGATAGGTAGTCGTTAGACGTTGTTTCTCTTCGTTGTCATAGATGTCGAACCCTATGGGCGCATTCTTGCAGAAGCTCATTCCGATGCGCAATGATCCCGTTTCTTTCGGGATTGCTGGGACAACAACAAATCTCGAAATCATCTTCAACCCCTCTCCTCGAACCTCATTACTATTAGCGGCTATAAGCCACTACAGCAAGTGATCTTCATCAGTTTCCGATGACAAGTACAAACTGCCTAAGAATGGTTCGCAGCTTCGCAAAAAACTGATGTGAGGTTCACGACACAGCTGGAGATCATCAAGCCCTAAAAATTATTCTATTGCTACGCTGACCTCTTCCTCGGAGGAATCACAGTGCCAATTTCAGACCTGCTCCCTTCACTACCACCCCGCCATGGTGGCGGCCATTGCTGAGAAAAATGCCCGGCTGAATAAACACACGCGCTATCTACATCCCTCAGTTGTGGATTACGCCGAAGAACTGCTCAGCGAGTTTCCCTCGCAGTTCGATAACATGACCATGACCCGTACCGGCACCAGCAGTAAGGCGAACGATCTCGCGCTGGGCATCGCTCGCTGCCACAGCGGCAGTACGGGCACACGTGGCCAGCACATTGGCCGAGGTATCACCATCGCTAGCCACTGACCTTTCCACCGCCAGCCATGTGCGTCTGGTGGGAGCTCCGGATTCCTAATCATCTATGTCGCAAAGATCGATTCGGAACGAAAGGCCTACACCAGCAAGCCAAAAGTTTAAAACAAGGCCTTTGAAAAAGAGCTCGATCAAATGCGCGCGGATGCTGCAGCCGGTGCGGAACATAAACCGACGCACCACCTGATGAACCAAGGTAAATCTAGCCTTGAGTTCGACGATTACCCAGACTGATAAAGATACGTGTTTCACAATGCCATCGGCGGCTGAAAAGGAAGGTTACTAAAATGGCGTACGAATTCCACACGTACTCTCCTCATGCTCCGCTGACCGAACACTATCATCTATAGTCGTAATGAAATATCCAAAAAAGCTGGTAATGTCGTCGTCACGTTCGCCAAACATTAAGGGATGGAGGCGAAAATAGAAGCCCTGGAGCCGCGAACCTCCGGGGCTTTGTCTTTCTACTTGGCGACTACGTAAAAGATCAGCGACACGGCTACGATCCAGCAAACGATCAGTACCATTCCCATCCAAATATATTGCTGATACATCGCCCTTCCTCGTGCGTGGGTTGATGCTCAAAATCAGCTTCGCGCACCAAGGCCCTGACCCACGCCTGGCAAGCCAACAAGCCACCCAGACCTCACCTCGCACGCATACGCCTTGAGTCGATCCACGTCATCGTAAAGCCTAACCATCCGCCCCATCAGCTCCGGCAAGTCAGCATCACTGATGCTGACTTGCGAGACGCCCAAGGTCTACAGCAGAGGCGTACTCCAGATTAATAGCAGCCTGCCGGAAAACCACGCAATGAAACCGGTAACCTTCAATCCAGATCAATAACCATATAAAAAATACGAGAATAGCCGCAGTGATGGCATAATGCCCACAATGTTTGCCTTTTTGTAGAGAATTAAACTTGCGTGCAACTCAAACGATTACGTCTGTTGAGCAAATTTTTCCTGCCCAGCAGCGCTTGATCTCAGCTACTGATTTCAACGGTAAAATCACCTACTGCAATGACGAATTCACAAAAATAAGCGGCTATTCGCGTGAGCAGTTGGTCGGTAGCCCACACAACTTGGTTCGCCATCCCGACATGCCACCTGCTGTTTTTGGGATGATGTGGAGCTATCTGAAGGCCGGCAAAAGCTGGATGGGAATCGTAAAAAATCGCTGCAAGAATGGCGACTATTACTGGGTCAATGCTTACGTCACTCCCATTCTCGAAAATGGCCATCTGGTAGGCTTCGAGTCCGTAAGGGTCAAGCCGACTCGCGAGCAGATTGAGCGTGCGCAAATACTGTATGAGCGGTTGCGGGCTGGCAAACAAGCCGTTCCGAAAAGGCGCCACTGTGCCGCTGTTATTGGCAGGCTGGCCCTACCCGCAATTGCAGCGCTGATCGCTATCGGTGTGGTTAACACGCTGCCGAACCTGCCGGCCCAAACGATAATCGCCATCCTCTTCATAGCTATGGGATGGTGGTCATATACGCGAGAGGAAAATCAACTCAATCGGATAATTAAAGGCGCTCCTGATGCTTTTAGTGATTCGATTAGCGCCCTTACCTACAGCGAAATATACGGCCCCTCGGCGCAACTGGAAATGATATTGATCAGTGAGGATGCGCGTCTTAAAACCGCCCTCACCCGGCTCAGCGATCTGGCTAGCCAAGTGGCTGAAGCTGCTGCAGATTCCTCCTTGCTCTCTAACCAAACTGAACAGGCGTTGTTGGAACAGCGAGCCGAAACGGACATGACCGCAGCCGCGATGACTGAAATGGCTGCTTCAATCAGTGAGGTGGCGGGACATGTTCAACAGACCGCCACTGAGGCGCAAACAGCGAATGAACTGGCCGAACAAGGCGACAAAGTCGCCGGCACCACGAGAGAGGCGATTCAGCTGCTGGCCAACACGGTAACTAACATCAGCACAGCAGTGGACAACCTCGCCAATGAAACGCAGCAGATTATGACGGCTGCCGGGGTGATTCAATCCATTGCAGATCAAACCAACTTGCTGGCTCTCAACGCGGCAATTGAAGCGGCCAGGGCCGGTGAACAGGGCCGAGGTTTTGCGGTGGTCGCTGATGAAGTTCGGGCCTTGGCCAGTAAAACCCGTGTGTCTACCCAACAAATTCAGGGTGTTATTGAAACGCTTAAAAAAGGTGCTGATGAGGCTGTGAGCATTGCCAGGATCGGTATCAGCGAGGCAGATCACGGCGTACAACAAGTTATAGAGGCTCAGGGAGCCCTTCAAGGGATTCGCGAGGCGGTTGAACGCATCAGTGGCATGAGTCAGCAAATGGCAGCCGCTTCAGAAGAGCAGGCCCATGTAGCCGAAGATATTGCTCGGCAAATCAACAACGTCGCCGGGACGGTTGATCGAACAGTTAAAAATGCTAACGCAGCAGTCGCTCGTGGCACTGAACTGGAAACTACTTCTCGTGGTTTACGGGCGCTGGTTGAACGCTTCAACCGGTAACTAGACCAAAAGGAGGGGGGGCTTCTTGATTATCAGCCTAATTAATGGAGCGGCTTTGCTTTTGGCTTTGTGCTGGCTGCACGCATTCATTACGCGCCGCTGGGACAAGCACAGCACAGCCATACAATTGATTTTGGGACTGCTATTCGGGGCTATTTGCGTGATTGGCATGCTAAATCCCATCTCGCCAGAGCCCGGAATATTCTTCGATGGCCGCAGCGTAGTTCTGAGCATGGCCGCACTATTTAACGGGCCACTCGTAGCCGGCGTTGCCGGCCTGATCGCGGGTATTTACCGAATATGGATGGGTGGCAGCGGTATGGCTTTTGGTCTAGCGGAGATCTGCCTATCCATACTGTTTGGCCTGTTGTACCGGCATTGTTCCTTAAGCGGCAAGCTCGCTATCGGCGCTTGGCAGCTTTGGTTTTTAGGCCTGTTAATGCAGGTTTTGGATATGCTGTTGTTGCCCGCAGCACAAGCAGCATCCAGCTTGGAACAGACAGCTGTTCCCTTGCTGCTGGTCATGCCAGTTGCGACAGTTGTACTGGGTTTAATGCTCAAAGAGATCGAGCAACGCCAACGAACCGAGCTCGCCCTGCAACTCAGAGAGTCGCGCCTACGCGCGATCACCGAGGCGATCCCTGACACCCTATTGGTGCTGGATGAAGATGGACTCTACCTTGAGGTGACCCCTTCCAAGAAAGAGGCGCACAACGATGTCCTGACCGCACGTATTGGCCAAAGCGTGCACGATGTATTGCCCCAAAGCGAAGCTGAGCGTTTCATGGACTTCATACGACAGACCTTGGCCAGCGATAGTCCGCAACTCATCGAATACACTCGGCAGAGCGCAGATGGCGTAAAGATACTTGAGGGTCATGCCCAGCGTCTGGATATTCAACTCAATGGCAAGCAGGCGGTGGTGGTACTCGCCCGCGATGTAACCCAGCGGGTCGATGACGAACATGAATTGCGCATCGCAGCCGCCGCGTTTGAAACGCAGCAGGGCATGATCATCACCGACGAGTTCAACCGCATTCTGCGAGTCAATCAGGCCTTCAGCACCATCACCGGCTACAGCCGCGAGGAAGCTGTTGGACAGCGAACCAGCCTGCTCAGCTCTGGACGCCAAAGCTTGGCGTTTTATCAGAGCATGTGGCAACAGCTCAAGGCGGTAGATCGCTGGCAGGGTGAAATCTGGAATCGGCGTAAAAACGGAGAAATTTTCCCCGAGTGGCTGTCAATCAGCGCGGTGCGAAATACCCAGGGCCAGGTTATCAACTACGTTGCATCCATTGACGATACATCCGAGCGTAAGGCGGCCGAGGAGCGTATCCAGCGCCTTGCCTTTTTTGATGGACTAACCGACCTGCCCAATCGGAGCCTTCTCCTCGATCGCTTGCAGCACGCGCTGGATGGTTGCGTGCGTAATGGCGAGTGTGCAGCACTGATGTTTCTCGACCTAGATGGATTTAAGAACATCAACGATATGCATGGGCACCATATTGGTGACAAGGTCTTGTGCCTAGCCGCTGCGCGGCTCAACGGCGCAGTACGGGTGAGTGACACAGTGGCACGCCTTGGCGGCGATGAGTTCGTGGTGCTGCTTGAGCACCTCAACAAGCAACCACAACAGGCTGCCATGCAGGTCGAGCAAATCACTACATCACTGCTAGCGACACTCGCCGCACCTTACCAAATCGACGGACTAGAGTTGCGCAGCAGTGCGAGTATCGGCGTAACTTTGTTCAACGACGGATCATACTCAATAGATGAACTCATGCAACGTGCTGACCTGTCGATGTACGAAGCCAAAGCAGCGGGTAAGCACACGGTGCGGTTCTTCGATCCGCGCATGCAGGAGGCTGTTAGCAAGCGCCTAAACCTGGAACAGGAAATTCGTCGAGGGCTACTGTCCGAAGAGTTCATCCCCTACCTGCAGCCGCAGCTAGATGACACAGGTCGTCTGGTTGGAGCTGAAGTCTTGGCACGCTGGCAACATCCTCAACGTGGCCTGCTTAGTCCAGCTGCCTTTGTTGAGGTGGCCGAGCACGCCGGCTTGATTGAGACGCTGGATTTGCAAATGTTGCAGAATGCTTGCCATCAGCTAGCGTTGTGGCAGCAACAGTCGGCCACGGCATCACTCAGTTTGTCCGTCAACCTTAGTGCACGGCTCCTCTATCAGACAAACTTTGTTGAGCGAGTGCTTCAAATTTTGAAGCAAAGTGGCGCAGACCCACACAGACTGAAACTTGAGCTTACCGAAACGCTACTCCTTGACGACTTACCAGGTGCCATTGCTCGCATATGTGAACTAAAGGCCCATGGAATTCGCTTCTCAATCGACGACTTTGGCACTGGTTACTCGTCGCTGGCCTACTTGCAGCAACTATCACTGGATCAATTGAAGATCGACCAGTCTTTTGTTCGCGAGTTGCCGGGGGACTCAAACAGTCTTGCAATCGTCCGAGCCATCTTTGCCTTGGCCAATAGTCTGCAGCTCGAGATAATTGCCGAAGGGGTGGAGAGTCAAGAGCAACACATCGCTCTACTGGAGCTCGGCTGCCGGAGCTTCCAGGGCTACCTCTTCGGCCGACCAATGCCGCTGATCGAGTTTGAGCGTCTAATGCTGACGCATTCTATGAAAGTTGAGAGTGAAGTCCCTATGCTTTAAATGAGGCAGCGAATTCATGGCAGGCACAATTGCGGAGTGAGTCGCCTAGGCCACACAACGTTAAGACGTGAGGTCGATTTGGGCTTCGGCCCGAAGCAGCAATAGCGAATGTGGCTTAAACACCCAATTCGACAGACCGTTTGATGAACCTCTACAGGCGCTCCCCTCTCCAGTCGACTGATAAGCCGAACACAGCTCTCGTTTCCACCCTCGTCCTCAACATGTCCAGTGGGCGCTTAGAATCCAGCCCTCAAACCGGCAAGCTCATCCACTCCGTTGCAGCGGCGATGTTGTCCTCGAACAGGGTCAATGCTTACTTAAAGACAGCAATCAATGCTCAAGGGGTCGCTTTCGACTGTACTGAAACGTCCTTTGTATGCTTAACGCCCCCATGATGCCGGGGATACGCCGATAATCTGAGAAATGACCTGTCGGCCGACCTGCAGAATGCACGCTATCAAATACCCGAAACGAAGGCCTAGGTGCATGAGGACATGACGTGTTGTAGTGGTCACTTAGATTTAAGTGCACACTATCTCTTGGCCTTGCAGGGCTGAGTAGATGACTTGGCCGGACGGTGACATCTATCCGGGTAACTGGGCTTGAACAAAGCAACCATCCCAGTAGAACTCACCACTTGATGCATCACAATCAGAAAAGCGCTCGCGACAAACTTTCTTGCGTTTTGGCGTACTTTGCATCGAAAAAGATAATCTGCTTCAGGCGTCTCAGCCAGCTAGAGCGGTGCTTTTTTCATCAGATCGAATGGTTTTTTTTCTGAGTTTCCTTAGGTGAAAATCAACTAACTCAGCCGACCAACTACCTAAGTTTTAAGCAAAATTGCCGTCATACTTAACAACCGAGTTGAGCGCACAGAAAAAGCGCTACAAAGCAACTCGATTTGTTTCACCAAGTCGGTAGGTAATCCGCTGCGCGCAATCGCACAACATTGGCGCGGGCGGATAGGCGCAGGCAAGCATTGCATTGAACGCAGCAGATGCTCAAGAGCTTCTTTCCCAGCAACGCAACCAACAGGATGTACACAGTTCATCTGGCACCATGTGTATCGAGCGCGTTACAACTTAATATAGATGCCATGGAAGAACAGCGCCAGTGATACGGAGTCAACTTGCACAGTTGCATGAGCGATCAGCAGCCGCTCCGGTTATTTACGCCAGCGCGATTCAAGCGTCAACAATCGGACTCAGCGGGCAGAATTCGATATTCGCTGTCGCGTGCGGCGTTGCACCTAAAAACTGTACTTATGCACAGGAAGACACTCATGCACACCATTCGCAACACCTTGGTGGTGGTGGATTCGAAGCAGCCTAAGGATCTGATCCTGAATAGAGCCAAAATGATTGCCAGGGCCACTCAGTCGCACCTGCATCTGCTGGCTTGCGACAAGGAACGCCACCACTGCTCCTACCTGAGCGACATGCAAAACGGCTTGGAACAGGAGGGTTATAGCGTCAGCGCCCAGCAGGCCTGGCATGGGAGTTCACACAAGACCATCATCGCCGCCCAACAAGAGCAGGGATGCGGCCTGGTGATCAAGCAACACCTGCCCGACAACCCGCTGATGAAGGCCCTGCTCACCCCCGAGGACTGGAAGCTATTGCGATACTGCCCCAGCCCCGTGCTCATAGTAAAAAGCGCAAGGCCTTGGAACGGTGGCACCATTCTCGCAGCCATCGATGCTGGCAGCAGTGACATGGAACATCGCGTCCTGCATTCCGGCATCGTCAGCCACGGTTATGACATCGCCACACTGGCCGGCGGCACTCTGCACATGTTGAGCGCCCACCCCTACCCCATGCTGTCGGCGGCCGATTCCGTATTCCAACTCAAAGAAAGCATTCAGGTGCTCTATCGCGAACTGTGCAAGACGTTCCAGGCCGAATTCGACGTCAGCGACGAACGCCTGCACATCGAAGAAGGCCCTGCCGATGTGCTGATCCCGTACATCGCGCACAAGCTCGAAGCCGTGCTCACGGTGATCGGTAGCGTGGCTCGCACCGGACTATCCGGCGCATTGATCGGCAACACCGCTGAGATGATTCTGGACACCCTGGACAGCGACGTACTGGTGCTCAAACCGGACGACATCATTACCCACCTGGAGGAACTGGCCGCCCCATCACCCAGTACATCGGCAGATACTGCGGCATCCTCTTGGCCATATAATCACCATAATCATCGGCCACATACTTAGGAGTTAGTCAACTGAACCGGCAAACCCTCTGCCTTGGCATATGAGTTTAACCATGCAGATTCACTCAGTAAGCAAGACCTACCGTCCTGCTAGCCAGCGCCAAGAAGAAGGCGAGGCGCTCCCGCACCGGAGCCAGTTAGCAGCCTTGTCCGCAGGATGCTAGTGCTGTTTGTTTACCGGAGCGAATTGCGGCAATTGCGGTTGAGCGATTGGGCATTCGCCGCGCGGCTACTTCTTCCTGATCACCACTGAGGTCTTGGCTGCTGGGCCGGTGATTCCTCCGGTAATGAAGGACTCAGTACCGATCGTGCTCGCGATTGCCGGCAACATGCGAAGCTCCAGCGTGCCCTGGCGCGCCATTGCCGGGCCGCTGATGTTAGCGGCTTTGGGCATAAGCTTGGTCAACCTGAGCGTGTTTGACTTTAGCAGCGCGACGGTGGTGCGCCCTACAACTTCAATACTATTTGGGCTGGTCGCAACGTTGTTGGCGATCGGATTTTGGACTGGTTTTGGCCTATTAAATGAAAGTGCTTTGGCTCAACGCCCAAGCATGTCCCCCATGCTTTGGTCGGCCATGCTGATCTTCATGTGTAGCGTCGAAATGCTGGCCTTCATCCCCGTTGGTCTGCACTTGAACCTGTCCCACTTCGCTAGCCATCCGAGCGGGTTAGCAGGTACTCAGGCGCTAATAGTATGTGGGTTGATTCAGGGGTTAGGGGCTACCCTTGCAGGTGCCTGGGCATGGTCAATCGCAACTCGGCGTCTACCTCTGGCTCTAAGCGGGCAATTGATTGCCAGCGGAACCCTTTACGCGACTGCGATGGGCCTGCTTATCAACCAACGCTGGCCCTCTCCTATGGAGGCGCTTGGAACAGGGTTGCTATTCGTAGGGGTCGTGTGGGCTATTCACGCTTTTTATCGCAGGCAAATACGTATCGAGAGCATGGCGGGATAACTGGCCTTGTCAGCTGTCCTACTCGTCGGTGCAGCCTGGCTCTTCTTTTGCATCCTCGAAGATGTCGTCACTGGTGACCCATTGCTGCTCGCCGACAGCGCTATATACCACGTGATCCAGGAGCTTCGTACAGCACCGAGCGACGCAGTGATGATCGCCATTACGGAACTCGGTGATACCACGGTCGTGGCGGCGGTCACGCTGGTTGTCTAGTTATGACTAATGTGGAAACGCGCCTGGCGTACAGCTGCCTACTGGCTGATTGCGATTGCTGGCGCTTCAGCGCTCAACTCGGTCATCAAAGTCGCGTTGCATCGAGCTCGCCCAGGCAAACTTCTCTACTCCGGCTGGAGTGCATTTTCCTTCCCTAGCGGCCATAGCACGGTCAATGTCGTGCTCTACGGTTTCCTCGCTTTTCTCATCGCGCGTGATTTCCACCCGGCATGGCGCCTCGTTGTCGCTCTCAGTGCAGCAATCCTGATATTTCTGATCGCCTCCTCGCGCCTCTACCTCGGTGCGCATTGGTTTTCCGACGTTATTGGGGGATTGGCATTCAGGCCGGCCTGGCTGGCGCTGCTCGGACTGTCCTACTTAGGGCGCTAGGTTGGACGCATTGAGCCAAAGGGCTTAACCATCTCAAGCTTCAGGGGACTCAGTCATTGCGACTCCTTTGCGCCCTAGTTGTTTAACGCCGTACATTGCCTGATCCGCCGCTTTCAGCAACGAGCCCAGACTTTGGCCATGATTGGGGCAAAGAGAAACACCGATACTGCACGACAGTGACAGCTCTCCTGCGCTTGTCGCTACTGTCTGCGCAATGACTTCCAGCACTCTTTCAGCGTTGAGTTCAGCACTCTCCGGGTTGACAAGATCCGTGATCAGAATCACGAATTCATCTCCACCGTAGCGTGCGACGGTGTCACAAGAACGAGTAACCTGAAGCATGCGATTGGCGACTTCCGTGAGAACCTGGTCACCGACCTCATGGCCATGCTTATCGTTAATCTCCTTGAAATGATCCAGATCGATTAACAGAACGGCAAACGCAGTTCCGCTCGATGCCCAGTTTGAGAGGGCCTGATCGAAACGATCGGCGAAGAGGTAGCGATTCGGCAATTGGGTTAGAACATCATGGGTCGCGAGATAAGCCGAGCGTTCGAGTTCAACCTCTGCTCTTTCGATCGATTTGAAATGCCGAATCAACACCACCGGCATCAGTACAAATGCCCCCGCGAGAACCGCGAGGATTATCAACGTTTCCGCAGTGAGAATATCCCCTAATCGCAACTGACGCTCAAACAACAAGGTCATCGGTTGTGAAGCACTTGTGATCGCTACTCGGTCTGCCAGAGCCGGCAAGAGGAGGCGATCCAGGATACCGGCTTGCTTGATCTCTGTTGTAAAGACATTGCTTTCAGATCCTGCAGCGGTTTTCAGGACAGCACTGACGCTAACCAGGGGATCTACGTTCGCATAATTCACCGCATCCTGTAGCGCACTCGTCTTGATCAAAAGCAAAGACACCATCGTGCTGCCAAAGAAATTGGGGCGGGTATTCTCTCGCGCCTGTTCAGGCCGACTGACGGACTGCATCAGAATGTAAGCGCTACCGCCCTCGTACATTGAGAAAACCGGTGATACCACAGGTTTCTGGCTACTGTGGGTTCGAGCCAGCGCATAGGAGAGATAGGCGACGGTTTCCAGCCTGACACCATAGATCGAGCTGGATTCAGGGAGTAATGGGTACATGAACAATACAGGCCAAGTCTCGTTGAGATACACCTGAGGTTGTGCAGGTTGATGAGTGAGACTGGGGAAGTCCTTGAGTTCAAAGTCTGGCCGCCAGGTACGCCGCAATAGATCTTCGAACGCAGCCTGTTCGCCGATGGGTACCGCCCTCGCCGCCTCGAGCATGTAAATATGAGGGTAAGCGGATAAAACGGCTGCTGCGTAGCGGGCCGTCGCATCCGTATCGCTTTGATCGACAGCCTGGAGAAATGCAGAGAAACCGGCCAACACTGCCTCATTGGTATCAAGCTGTTTGCGCACAATGCCGGAAATATTCTGCACGTACTCCGAGAATCGCTTTTCTGTACGTTGAGTCTCGGACTTCAGCAGTAACAGGGCTGAAAAGCCAACCAATCCGACAGCGAGGATAATGAACCCTGCCAAGGAGCTGCGCCGCTTAGTAAACATCACTTTAGGGATTCCAAGGCACAGAGGGAGAACCGTGCCTTGGCAAGCAATGTTGAAGCCAAGCGAGATGGGGGCTGAGCGACCGATATGATGCCGTTTTGAAGGTCATTGAGTATTGAAAACAATTCCCAAGGGATCAGATCTGATGCGCATATTTGCGATTCAAAAATGATGCTGGGCACGGTTACATCTCCCTAAAAATGGCGTAGCAGGCTTTCGGATTCATGCTCAGCACTGCCTCTGCCCCTTTCGCATGTGCCCGAAAGACCACTTTTCGAGCTACATTTGCATGCTTGCTACGTGGTCACCACTGCAACGAAATTCATTCTAGGGCAATTTGCCATCATGCGCTGTGTCAGGTGCAATTCTTTTGGTTCGAGTTCAGGCGTTTTTAAGAGGGAATTCCAAGTGAAAGCTCGTACCTGCTTCAGTGCTGTCAACGGATACGCGACCGCCATGCAGTTGCATGATTGAGCGAACAATGGCCAATCCCAGACCACCGGAATCGTCGGGTTGATTGCGTGATGGGTCACACCGGTAAAAGCGATCAAACAATCGCGGTAGATGTTCCGCAGCAATCGGCTCGCCGTGGTTGTGCACCGTAATTTCGAGCGTGTCTTGCGTAACCCTGCTGCTGATCGTCACTGCAGATTCGGGAATGGCGTAGCGCAATGCGTTGGCCAGCAAGTTTGCTAATGCTCGACGGATCAAGCCTGGATCACCCATCAACTGATCCTGAGTCTGGTTAAGCAGTTGCACATCTCGCTCTTGCGCCACGCCGTCGAAATACTCACAGAGCTGCTCAATCAGATCGTGCAGGTTAATTTGCTCGACGTTTACGCAAGCGTTGGCCTGCTCGGTGCGAGCAAGAAACAGCATGCTGTCGATCATTCGTGCCAGCCTTTCATACTCTTCCTGATTGGAAACCAGCAGGTTCTGATAGTCCTCGATAGAGCGACTGCGCCTCAGGGCTTGCTGGGTATGACCCATCAGGTTACCGAGCGGGGTACGCATCTCATGGGCAAGGTCTTCCGAGAAACGTGAAAGCTGGGCGAATCCGTCCTCAAGGCGTGCAAGCATCTGGTTGAGGGCGCTACAGAGCAGCTTGAGCTCATTCAGTTCATTGAACTCATCCAGCCGCAGATGCAGATGCTGCACGTCAATTGCGGCAGCGCGCTTGGCCAGCAGTCGCACAGGGCGCAAGCCTCGTTGACTAACCCACCAGCCGAATACGAAAGCCAGCAGCGCACCGACGGACATGGCCAGCCATAGCTTGAGCCGGTAAACCCCCATCATCTGCTCGCGCTCTGTCAACAACTTGCCAGCGATCAGGGTCAAGCCGCGATCACCCTGCATGACATCCTGCCAGGCAAACCGCACCGGCTCGGAAGAGTGGTCGTCAACGAGGCGAGCATGGGGTGCCGCCGGCAACTTTGGAAACGTCATCCCCACTGGGTTGATTTCGATCAGCACCTTGCCGGTGTCATCGACGATCCAAAGCAAATTGTCGCGATTGCCCAACATGTTTTCGTAGAGCTTGGGCCGACCTCGCAGTTGCTCGATGCTGTCGCTATCGCTGATCAAGGCTTGCATTCGTTCCAGGCGCCCCAGCAGAGCCTGGTCATCACGCCAGGCAATCTCTCGCTGCAAAGATTGATAAAGATAAAAACCAATGGAGCCCAGTAACAGCGTGCTGACGAGTGCGAACATGATCGCCAGGCGCAGGCTCAGGGTGCGCGGAAACAGATTCAGGATTGCACCTCAAGCATGTAACCGATACCACGCACTGTGTGTATCAACTTGAGTGAGTATGGATCGTCAACCTTGGCTCGCAGTCGACGGATAGCGACATCCACCACATTGGTGTCACTGTCGAAGTTCATCTGCCAGATCTGGGAGGCAATCAGCGAGCGCGATAACACCTCCCCTTCACGACTGAGCAGCAGATGCAGCAGGGCGAACTCCTTGTTGGTCAGGGTGAGACGCTCGCCGTTGCGCGTTACCCTTCGTCGCAACAAGTCCAGGCTCAGGTCACCAGCCACAAAATGCTCAACCTCGCGAGGCGGGCCACGGCGCAGCAAAGTGCGCACGCGTGCCAGTAACTCGGCATAGGAAAAGGGTTTCACTAAATAATCATCGGCCCCCAACTCCAGCCCTTTGACCCGATCATCAACCGAATCGCGTGCGGTGAGGAACAGCACCGGGGTCTGCCACTTACGCCGGATGATTTGCAGCAATTGCCAGCCGTCCAACCCCGGCAGCATGACATCCAGAATGATCAGATCGAACTCACTCTCCTGCGCCAGATGCTGGCCGTCCAGCCCGTCAAGGGCGATCTCTACCGCATAGCCCGATTCAGTAAGGGCTTTGCGCAGGTAATCCGCCATTTTCGTTTCATCTTCAACCACCAGGATACGCATTTTTTCCTCCAAGACTGGAGCACAGGCTAGCCCGCTTCGCTGATTTCTCACATTACATATTGGTAATCAGGAGGCAATCATTCTGACGGAGCGGGCTGGTCATGATGTCTGGCAACGACTCAGACAGACTCCTCAACCAACCAAGGAAACACAATGCGTACAAGCCTATCGACTTCATTGCTGATGACACTTGCAATGAGCTCTGCGTTCGCCGTTGCAGCCCCGGATCAGGTTGCGCAGCGCCAGGACGTGTCACTTGCAATGGCCAACGATTTGCTAAATGCCGCGTTGACGGCCTGTCATGCCGATGGCCGCACAGCCGTTGCCGCCGTTGTTGACCGAGGTGGCAATCTGGTTGCCGTGCAACGCGATGACAATGTCGGCCCGCACAACACGTTAGCCGCACAACGCAAAGCCTATACCGCCCTGTCGACCAAGACTTCTACGCGGTTGTTAGCTGAACGCGCTCGCGCTAATCCGGATGCTGAAAACCTCAACACCCTTGATGAATTGTTACTGCTCGGTGGAGGCATGCCATTGAAATTCGATGGTCAGGTCATTGGCGCCATCGGAGTGGCCGGTGCAGGGGGCGCTGCAAACGATGAAGGTTGTGCAGAGGTCGCTATCAACAAAGTTTTACCTGCCGTTAAAAATTAAGGACATCACCATGACTGTTTTGAAAAGTTTCTTCGCTGGCGCTGTATTGAGTGCCCTTTCAACCCTTGCATCAGCGGCAGCAAATCCATTGAGCGTGCATGTACTCAACTTGCAGGATGGCCTGCCCTCCCCTGGAGTCAATGTCACGTTGGAAAAACAGGATGGGAAAAACTGGGACATGCTCAACAGCGCGGCAACCAATGAGCAAGGTCGTATCACCGGGCTGTATCCGGAAGGTCGGGGTCTGGAGAAAGGTACCTATCGTGTCACCTTCAAAACCGGTGAGTGGTTCAAGGCGCACAAAACGTCCAGCTTCTTTCCGGAGGTACCCGTCATTTTTGAGGTGGACGGCACCGTCCCGCACTACCACATCCCATTGCTTCTCAGCCCCTATGGTTTCTCCACATACCGAGGAAATTGATCGTTAAGCGATACCAAAGGATACCGCCCGAAGGTGACAGCCGCCCCGACTCAAAAGGGCGGCACTGTCGCTTAACTTTTCGGTATCAAAACCGTCAGCAATAGCCACGCTCACTCCTTAGGCTTGACTCACGTTACAGGGGGGTGATGCCGGTGACAGAAAACTTCTGATCCTTGACCATGAATTGCAGGCCGCTTATCGAGTGCTCTGCCGATTATGTGACAGCTGCGTAACCCGACAGTCAATTGCCGATGCTCAATCCCCCTACCCGATCAACGCATTACCCCGCGATCAACATGCATGCCTCGTGCTTGACATCAATTATTCTTGTACGGCAAGCCTTGCTTTGTATAGGTTTTGCGTTAACTTGATAGACGTGCCATGCAGCCCCATATCCACTGAGGTACGTATGTTCAACTCGCAAATCAAAAAAGAATTGGCAGTCAGCCAGCAGCGCTTGGCTGACTGCGAAGCTACCCTCGCAGCATTAGGTGGCTCCATGGCTCTGATTGAGTTCCAACCTGATGGCACGATCCTCGGCGCCAATAACAATTTCCTGAGACTAATGGGCTATCGCCTTGAGGAAATTCACTCTCGGCATCACCGCTTATTCTGTACGCCGACATACGCCAACAGCGTCGCTTATCAAGGTTTTTGGTCACGCCTGAGTCATGGTGAGTTCATAAACGACCGCTTCCTGCGCCTGGACAAGCAGGGACGTGAGATCTGGCTGGAGGCCAGTTATAACCCTGTTCGCGACGCCTCCGGACGGGTGATCAAGGTCGTCAAGATTGCGACTGATGTCACTGCCCGGGTGCAGAAGGAACAAGAGCAGGAGAGCCAAATCAAGGCGATTAACCGTTCCATGGCAACCATTGAGTTCAACCGGCAGGGAGAAGTCGTCAGCGCCAACGAAAACTTCCTTGCAGTGATGGGTTACCGGCTGGATGAGATTATTGGCAAGCACCATCGTCTGTTCTGTGAGCGTCGCGAAAGTGAATCCAACGAGTACCGCCAGTTCTGGGAGCGCCTGAATCACGGCGATTTTTTCTCCGGTAACTTCAAGCGCCTCAACAACCAGGGACACACCGTCTGGTTACGTGCGACTTACAATCCGGTGTTCGACGCCAACGGCAGCCTTTACAAAGTCGTTAAGTTTGCGAGCGATATCACTGCTCAGGTTCTCCAGCAGGAAACTGAGTCACGAGCCGCACGCATGGCCTATGAGATTTCGCTGAAAACCGACGATACAGCACACGAAGGTGCACGAGTGGTGCAGGAGACAGTGGATGTCATGCAAAGCCTGGCTGGCGAATTGAATCACGCAGCCGAAGGTATCAATGCTGTCAGTCAGCAGTCGGAAGTAATCAGCAGCATCGTGCAGACCATCCGTGGCATCGCCGAACAAACGAATCTTCTAGCGCTAAACGCAGCCATCGAAGCGGCTCGTGCCGGAGAGCAGGGTCGTGGTTTTGCGGTGGTCGCTGACGAAGTGCGCAATCTGGCTTCGCGCACAAGCCAAGCCACCATCAAGATTGTCGAGGTGGTGCAGCACAATCGTGAATTGGCCAAGGGGGCAGTGACCAGGATGGAGGCGAGTAAAGACAAGGCTGAACAAGGCGTCAAATTAGCCGGCGAGGCTGGTCAAGTGATCCTGGATATTCAGGATAGTGCTCGCCAAGTCGTACACGCGATCAGCAATTTCTCGTCGGCACTAGCACGATGATTCAGCCTTGCGGCATATACGAAATCTTGGTTTGATCGACACCTTCATAGTGATTGAAAAATGGGTTTTGAATGAACGAAAAATCACGACCAGTCCCTCCTTGTAGTGCCTGCAGGGAGGGCAAAGAACTGGATTTTGAGTTCAGTATGGCGTTCCAGCCAATCGTCGATCTGCGCGACAACAGTATTTTTGCCTACGAGGCTTTAGTACGTGGTTGCGATGGCAGTGGTGCCGCTGCCATTCTTGGAAAGGTGAACGAACAGAACCGATATGCCTTTGACCAAGCCTGTCGGGTAAAGGCTGTTGAACTTGCTTCACGCTTGCAAATCCCGTGCTTTGTTAGCATCAACTTCTTACCCAATGCGGTATATCAAGCAGCCACGTGCATTCGAGCGACGCTTGAAGCCGCAAACAGATTTGGATTTCCCACCGAACGGCTGATTTTTGAGATCACCGAAAACGAAGAGCTGGTGGACAAGGAACATCTAAAAAGCATCATTCGAGAATATCGCCTTAAAGGCTTCAAGACAGCCATAGATGATTTCGGTGCTGGATACTCGGGGCTCAATCTGCTGGCAGAGTTTCAACCCGACATCATCAAACTGGACATGGCACTGGTACGCAGCATCTGCACTGACCCGGTAAGACAGGCGATCGTCAAAGGCATCCTCGGTGTATGTATAGCGCTCAATATTGACGTGATTGCAGAGGGCGTAGAGACCAATGCTGAACTACAGCAGTTACTAGCCCTCGGCATTAACTTCTATCAAGGCTATCTACTCGCAAAGCCCGAATATGAAACGCTGCCTAACGTGAATTGGCCAACCCCAACCGTTGGCTATAGAGCGTCCTCGACTTGAATAAATAGGCGACGCTCCGGTAAAACGCGAAGCCTTAATCTGATTCAATGGATAAGCACCGGAAAGCCGGGCTATCATCACACCCACATTGGCTCAGTTCGCATCGACACTATCTACCAGGCAGCAGCACCTGGTCGAGCGCTTGGCACTATCGTCACGTTTGGACTGTATGCTCGGGAATGCGAAAAAGATGGTAGGTCTGTAAACGTCCATGTGGACGGTCAGCTCGTTTTTGGAACTGCCTCACTTATTTTGTTGGGTGCTCGATCAGGTCAAGGCCTCGTACATCTCCCTGAGCAGCAGGTGAAATTGGATATCGAACACGGCAGCTTTATTCGTCCTAGACGACTGGTGCCCGCCGTTTTCTGGGTATCATCTGTACGACCCAAGTCGACGCCAGCCCACCCAGGCTTTTAGCCTCCTTGTGGATGCGTTGCGCTATCGTGCTTGACCCATTTGGCAACGGGTCGTTACGGAGGCCACTGCATCTTCTACCTGTGCGATGCGCCGCCCATGAATGGCCTTGATTACTTGCATTTCTTGCAAACGCCAGGCGTTTCTCCGAGTGCTCGCCCGAATCGTCGTGGTCACACATCCGTGGCAGTCAGGCTGTCATCTGGTGGCAAGCGATCTACCCGTAATGCATCAACGACCAGCGAAAATGCCTAGGAAGGTTGCCGGCGGCTGGGGTAGCTCACACCAGTCTTCCAGAACCCGAACCAGGTGCCCTTGAGCCAGTCGTCCTCGGGCAAGTCAGCGATGCCCGGCCCGCTCACCGCTGCATCGGCGATATGGGTGGTGGAGTTAAATACCAGTTGGCCGTCTACCCGCACTTTCAGTTTCTTGCCCTGGCGTTCGAATTCCCACGCGTCCATGCCGTCATAGGTGGGGGAAACGTATGTCGATGCAGCGATGTGCTGCCAGATCGCTCCGCAGCGAAAAAGGGCGGCAGCGATCATGAGTTTGATCCAGTCGGCGCGCATGAACGGGCATGATCCGTATGCCTATCTGAAGGATGTTCTGCCCCGTCTGCCGCCGCAGCGGGCGAGTGAGATTACGGAGTTGCTGCCGCATAAGTGGGCGTCCGTTTAACTACGCAAAGGCGTGTTCGCCGGACGCTTACCATTGTGTCGTATAACGCGAAAAAGTCATCAACCCGATGAACAACGCTCGCAAAAAACTATACAAGATACTATTGTTGTATAACTTATCTTCGACCTTTCGATCACCATGACTCCCTCAGAACGACTCGTCACTTGGCACAAAAATTGGTGTCTATCACAGGGCACTATCACGTGCAGGTCATGCAGGGCGATGCAGCCTGAGCTCGATAGAGGGAACGATTTTCCTCACAATCCCAAATGCCCCTCAATGCTGGCCGGATATCGTCCTTGGAACGAGCTCGATGAAATCCGACTTGCCTCCCCCACCGCTCAACGCAACTGAAATACCCTATCAACGGCTACTTGACGGTTGAGGTTGTAAAGCTTTGGGTCTTTACGAGCGACCGAATCAAATGGACTCTGATTGATGAATGCGACTCAGCGTTTGTGCCTTGTCTTGGGCGACCAATTATCTTTCGACCTAGCCTCCCTGCAAGGCCTGGATATCGAGAGCGATACAGTGCTTCTGGTCGAGGTGATGGAGGAGGCCAGCCATGTACCCCATCATCCGCAAAAAATCGCCCTGATCTTCAGTGCCATGCGACATTTCGCCGAGGCTCTCCGCCGGCTTGGAGTCCGAGTGCACTACGTCACGCTGACTGATCCGAACAACAGTGGATCGGTGCCGAGCGAGTTGCATCGCTGGCAAGCACTTTTGAAGCCAAGTGAAATACACATGACAGAGTGCGGTGACTGGCGCTTGGAACAATCGCTCAAGGAATGTGGCTTACCCATACAGTGGCATAGCGATGCTCGCTTTCTCTGCACACGTACCGAGTTCTCAAACTGGGCGAAAGGCAAAAAGCAGCTGCGCATGGAGTTCTTTTACCGTGAGATGCGCCGCAAGAGCGGGTTATTACTCAACGGTGATGGTAGTCCGGTCGGAGGCGCCTGGAACTTTGATGCAGACAACCGCAAGGCTTTACCCAAAGGAGTTGTGCCCCCATCACCCGCTCGTTTTAAACCAGACGCAATCACCCAAGATGTGCTTGCATTGGTAGCCCAGCGCTTCGCCAGCCACTATGGAGCTCTCGACACATTCGACTACCCCGTAACTCACGTTGAAGCTCAGGCATTGTGGGATTACTTCCTCGATTGGGGATTGGCAGCGTTCGGTGACTATCAAGACGCCATGGCCAGCAACGAGCCATTTCTGTTTCATGCGCGGATTAGCGCTGCGCTCAACATTGGTCTACTGGATCTTCGCCAGCTTTGCAGTGATGTGCAGTCAGCGTATTGGTCGGGCAGCATTGCACTCAACGCTGCAGAAGGCTTTATTCGTCAACTGATCGGCTGGCGAGAGTACGTCCGTGGCGTCTACTGGCTTAGGATGCCTGGCTACGCCGAAGGAAATGTGTTCGGTAACACCAGGTCGCTTCCAGAGTTTTACTGGACAGGCGAAACGCAGATGAACTGCATGCGCCAGGCAATAGGTCAAAGTCTTAAGCATGCCTACGCTCACCATATCCAAAGGCTGATGGTGACCGGTAATTTCGCCCTGCTCGCTGGTATCGCACCAAGCCAAGTATGCGAGTGGTACCTAGCGATCTACATGGATGCATTCGACTGGGTGGAGCTACCCAATACATTGGGTATGGTCATGCACGCAGATGGCGGTTACCTGGGCTCCAAGCCTTACTGTGCGAGCGGCCAGTACATAAAGCGCATGTCCGACTATTGCCGTGGCTGCGCCTACAAGGTTAGCGAAAGCACCACAGATGACGCCTGCCCGTTCAACTCGCTCTATTGGCACTTCCTGATGCGTCACGGTGACCTTCTGCGTGGTAATCAACGCATGAGCATGATGTATAAAAACCTCGACCGCATGCCTGAACCCAAGCAGCAGGCGCTATGGCAACGCGGCCAATTGTTGCTCGCCCAATTAGATGAAGGTGAGTCGTTTTGAAAAAGATTGAGCTCCCAGTCAAAACCTGCCTGACTTGCGGCCTTCCCTTCACATGGAGGAAAAAATGGGCACGCTGCTGGGATGAAGTGCGCTACTGCTCGGAGCGCTGCCGGCGCAGTAAAAGCTGAACCAACATAAAGACCCTCGGAGAGTACCGGTAATATTTGGCAAGCATGAGCATCGACCAACATCTCATGGCCTTGACTGGGATACGCAACCAACCAAAATGCGCGACTGGCGCACAGCTTCATATGGGAGACCTGGATGCGTCGGAACAGGCCGCCGATCAGCAGACCTTCTTCGCTCCAGTCGAATTGAAAGGCCCCCCCGAGTGCAAAGGTCAGCGGCACAAAGGCTCGTAAAGACTTGCCTTGCTCGCCGCGCCACGAGCGTATAAAGGCGGTGAGTTGGCTGTAGCCGCCGTCGTACCTCTCGGCCTTGATCTGTTCGAAGAGTGCTTTGGCACTCCTGCGGTTGTGCTTTGCCCGAAACGAATCGGCCTTGAGCACCTGCTCCAGCGTCTCGTGAAATGGACTGAGTTTGTTGAAGGTTGCGCACCGTTGGTACGCCGGTTGGGTGGCTTCGGGTGCTCTGACCCATTTTCGAATGGTGTTTCTCGACAGTCCGGTACGCTTGGCTATCTGATGCAGCGAGAGCTTGTCGCGGAAGTACATCCGCCGGATTTTTCCCAACATTTCCATGCTGATCACCCTGTGTTCTCCTGCTCGAAAAGTGAGCAGAAGCAGTTGAACACCTGGGTCAGTTTTCAGTCGGCAGAACAGCCTTTACTGGGTCAGTTTTCGGTCAGCGGCAACACCCTAATTTCTGGTGGCGATTGAACACTAACTATGCGGATCCGCCCGAATACCTGGTTACTATTGGGGGGCGCGGATTTCTCAGGCGCCAGGCGGCTTGAATCGGAATTGCCCCGCCTGCTACGCTTTCCTTTTTTCATGGAGGAAACGCAAAGTCGAACGCAGACCTAGTTCCTTCCCTACTCTTCAAAACCAATCAGAATCAATTAGCCCTTGAAGTCGCTATCAGCGCTCTAACTGAAAGCGACCATCTATGTGTTCCCCTGCGGCTCACTGATTGGCGACAACGGCAATGACGCAATTATCTCGGCGTGGCAAACCTCGAGTATTTCATCAGCCAGAGAAGAATCATCTGGGCAGGCGCGCGACAACATGACGGCACCGATTGCATGCGCCAGCATGTCGATCATTTTTGCCCGTACCCCATCCGGCGGCGCGTCTTGCCTCGTTTTGTACTTTTCTTCGAGCGTCGCCAGCGTGCGTTCTACCCCGCTGGCAAAGGTGGCTTTCAACTCATCTGATTGACGCGCAGCATCTCCACAAAGGGCCGCCATAGTGCAACCGCTGCCCCTGCCGTCTCGGTGATCCCTCGACACATACAGATCGATGAACTCAGCAACGTCGAGACCTTCGGAACTGGTCAGCGAATGCGAAAGACTGTTCGCTGCCGCTTCAGCCATCAAATCAGCCTTGGAGCCGAAGTGCTTGTAGAAACCGCCTTGGGTAAATCCGGCTGCTGCCATGAGTTCAGCCACCCCCACGCCATCGTAGCCACGCTCGCGAAACAGCTCTGAAGCCGTCTCAACGATGTGAGCTCTATTGGCAAGCGATTGAGCCTTGGTGATCTTCATTTCCTGCGCCTCTGCACCTCAAAGCAATGCCCTCATCATACTCTGATGTCGATCATAATCAAAAGCGTTGACAGTTTTGAGTATGATCGACATCATAAATACGCCAACGCGAATCCTCCCTGGCACGGCGCATGTCGTCCTCATTAATCAACGAGTATGGAAACGAAATGAACGATAAGACGTTGTTTGAGCCGTACACGCTCGGCTCGCTGACACTTTCCAACAGAATCGTGATGGCTCCGCTGACGCGTAACCGTGCGGGCGAAGGCTTCGTCCCGAGCGAGTTCGCTGCAACCTATTACAGCCAGAGAGCCTCTACAGGCCTGTTGATCTCCGAAGCCTCGCAGATCTCGCAGCAGGGACAGGGCTACCAGGATACGCCCGGTATCTACACGCTGGCGCAGATCGATGGCTGGCGCCAGGTCACCGATGCCGTCCACGCAAAAGGCGGACGAATTTTCCTGCAACTGTGGCATGTCGGACGCGTGTCGCACGTTGACCTGCAGGAGAACGGTGCCGCTCCGGTAGCACCCTCCGCTCTCCGCCCCGCGACCAAGGTGTTCGTCAACAATAGCTTCGTGGACGTTTCAGAGCCGCGAGCGCTTGATATCAGCGAGCTTCCCGGGATCGTCAATGATTTTCGCCAAGCGGCGGCAAACGCGATCGCTGCGGGATTCGATGGCGTAGAGATCCATGGCGCAAACGGCTATTTGCTGGATCAGTTCGTAAAAGACGGTGCCAACATCCGCACCGATGCTTACGGTGGCTCGATTGAAAATCGCGCTCGCCTACTGCTGGAAGTGACGGCAGCGGTAGTAGCCGAGGTCGGTGCCGGACGCACAGGCATCCGTATTTCGCCAGTTTCGCCAGCCAATGGTGTCTCCAGCAGCGAACCGCAGGCCCAGTTTGACTACATTGTCGACCAACTCGATGCCTTGGGCATTGTGTACCTCCATGTGGTCGAAGGCGCGACTGGCGGGCCACGCGATATTGCGCCCTTCGACTTTGGTTCTCTGCGCCAACGCTTCAAAAACACGTACATCGCGAACAATGGCTACGACGTGAATCTGGCCACCTCTCAACTCATCGATGACAAAGCTGACTTGATCGCCTTCGGACGCCCCTTCATCGGTAACCCGGACTTGGTGGAGCGCCTTGAAAACGCTGCCGCTTTGTCGGCATTCGATCCTGCGACCCTGTATGGCGGTGGTGCAGAAGGCTACATCGACTACCCCACCCTTGCTGAATCCAGTACCCGGCACGGCTAAACATCACGGCTGCGCATGTCCTCCTGACACCGCGCATGACTCGCCTGTCGATATCCCAAACTGAGGATCAATTCATGAGCATCCCTGCCACCGTTCTCATTACCGGCGCCTCCACTGGCATCGGCGCCACCTATGCCGAGCGCTTTGCACAGCGCGGGCACGACCTCGTACTGGTTGCCCGCGACAAAGGGCGGCTGGATGCACTTGCAGCCCGGCTGCGTGAGAAACACAACGTCGCCATCGATGTTCTCCAGGCTGACCTGACCCAAATCAGCGACTTGACCACGGTCGAGGCTCGCCTGCGCGACGACGCCAGTATCGGCATCCTGGTGAACAATGCCGGCGCCGCACAATCGGGCAGCTTTATCGAACTATCCACCGACAGCGTTGCTCAGTTGGTCACGCTCAACACTACCGCACTGGTACGGCTTGCCAGCGCCATCGCCCCACGCCTGGCACAAGCCGGGGACGGAGCGATTATCAACATAGGCTCGGTCGTGGGCCTGGCACCAGAGTTCGGGATGACGGTCTACGGCGCGACCAAGGCGTTTGTGCTGTTTCTATCACAAGGTATGAGCCTGGAACTGTCGCCCAAAGGCGTCTACGTGCAAGCCGTTCTGCCGGCAGCCACTCGCACCGAAATCTGGGAGCGAGCGGGCATCGACATCAATACCCTCAGTGACATCATGGAAGTGGGTGATCTGGTCGATGCGGCCCTGGTGGGTTTCGATCGTCGCGAGCCCGTGACCATCCCCCCCTTGCAGGACGCCGCCCGTTGGGATGCCTTGCAGGCCGCACGCCAGGGCTTGCTGTCAGAGATCAGGCAATCCGATGTCGCCGAGCGCTATCAAGCCAAGGCTTAATCATCGTGCAGCAGGCGCTGGTGTGCAGCACTCGATTTAAAAGCGCCTGCAACACAGTCTCACTTGCAGCTTTTCGAACCGCATCACGGGGCCAACATGAATATTCAAGACACAACACCTCATCCCGGATCGCGCACGCAGTTCGTCAATGCAGCGAACCAATGGATCAAGGTTGAAGGAACAGCGTTCGCTTACCGTGACATAGGCCCCAAGGGTGAGTTGCCGCTCGTTCTGCTTAACCATTGGGGCGCAGTGCTGGACAACTTCGACCCACGGATCATGGATGGGCTCGCAAGCACCCGGCGCATCATCGCCACTGACTATCGGGGTATCGGCGCCTCAGATGGCACCGCCCCTGCGACGGTCGGTGAAATGGCAAACGATGCCATCGCTGTGATTCGTGCGCTGGGTTTCGACAAGGTCGACCTGCTGGGTTTTTCACTTGGAGGGTTCGTGGCCCAGGAAATTGCCCTGAGCGCCCCTGACCTGGTGCGCAGACTGATTCTGACCGGCACCGGGCCTGCTGGCGGAACTGGCATCGACAAGGTCTGGTCAGTGTCATGGCCATTGATGCTTAAAGGTTTGCTGACGTTGCGCGATCCGAAGACCTACCTGTTCTTCACCTCGACGGTCAATGGCCGGCGAGCCGCCAAGGATTTTCTGAATCGCCTGAAGGAGCGCAGGAAAGATCGCGACAAAAATCCAACGCCAAGCGCTTTTTTGCGCCAGTTGAAAGCCATTCACGCATGGGGCAGACAACCCCCACAAAATCTCAGTCGCATACAGATACCGACGCTGATCGCCAACGGTGACCACGACATCATGGTGCCCACGGTGAACTCTGCTGACTTGGCGAACCGGATCCCGAATTCACACCTGATCATTTACGAAGACGCAGGGCATGGCGGAATTTTCCAACATCATGCCGACTTCGTGGCCAAGGCAACGGTATTCCTGGATGCCTGAGCGTGTTCAACCAGTCCCATTTGAAACTATGAGAGTTGAATCAACATGAAGGCATTTCTAATCGACCGTTATGGCAAGAATAATGGACGTGTAGGCGAGGTGCCCGCCCCTGAAGTGGGTGCACATGACGTCCTGGTTCAAGTGCATGCCACAAGTGTCAACGTGCTTGATTCAAAGATCAGTACAGGCGAATTCAAACTGATCTTGCCGTACTCATTTCCGTTGATATTGGGCAATGATTTGGCTGGAGTGGTGGTTGGCGTGGGCTCAGCCGTGCGGCGCTTCAAGCCAGGTGACGAAGTCTACGCGCGCCCTCCTCAAGAGCGCATAGGCACGTTCGCCGAGCTGATTGCGGTGGAAGAAAATGCACTCGCGTTGAAACCCAAAAATATCAGCATGGAAGAAGCGGCTTCCCTCCCCCTGGTCGCTCTGACGGCCTGGCAGGTGTTGGTTGAAACAGCCAGGTTGAAAAAAGGCCAGAAGATCTTTATCCACGCCGGATCCGGCGGCGTTGGCAGCATCGCCATCCAGCTCGCCAAGCATCTGGGGGCCTTCGTTGCGACAACCACCAGCACAACCAATGTTGAATGGGTTAAAGCGCTGGGAGCCGACGTTGTCATCGACTACAAGAAGCAAAACTTCGAAAGCGTTTTGCAGGACTACGACGTCGTATGGAACAGCTTGGGCGCTGATGAACTCGAAAAGTCGCTCACCATTCTGAAGCCTGGGGGGCAGCTCATTTCCATCTCGGGGCCGCCAACGCCGCTGTTCGCTGAAGAGCAAAAGCTGTTTTGGGGATTAGGTTTGGTGATGCGTTTATTGAGCAGCAGTACCCGCAGAAAAGCTCGCAAGCGGAACGTCAGGTATGCTTTCGTTTTTATGCGTGCGAGTGGTGCTCAACTGGGTGAAATCACTGCTCTCATCGAGTCCGGCATTATCAAACCGGTGATCGACCGATCCTTCCCTTTCGAGTCGACAGCCGAGGCGTTGAGCTATGTCGAACAAGGTCGATCCAAAGGTAAGGTAATCATTAAGCTCAAGTGAAATTCGAGAGCGCTAGGAGTATTGCCGACGGCTTAACCGGGTTGAAAGCTGAGCAAGAAAAGTTTCCTTCTCTGGCCCTTTTGTACTCATACCAAAATCACTTGGTCAGCCAGGACTCGACCGTCGCGGAGCCGTGTTCAGCTTTCCACTCCTTCAACGTTTTGTGATTGCCGCCCTTGGTTTCGACGACTTCGCCGGTGTGCGGATTCTTATAGGCCGTCACCTGGCACGGCTTACGGTGGCGGCTTTGGTCTCAACAGCTGAAGCACGACGGCGGCCAATTTTGTGGATCGAGCAGGTTGATCACATACTTCGTATGGCGACCACACCCCCAACCAAGCTGCAGATATAGGTCTAGGCAACATACCTTTCAGTAGGTTTGAGACCAATCGCGAGTCGCCTTGCGCACCCCACGCCCCATGCTAAAGCACGAGTCATTGATTCACCTGGCCTGGACTCAAGCGCCTCTTCATGCAAAGCCATGCCGCTTGCTGAATACACTCCAATGAACATCTGCGTGTTTCCCGAGGGCGACAGCCTCACTTGGACATCAATGAAGGTTCCGTCGTCTAACGTTTCGTCGTGTGTCCGATGGTGAAGCGCCGGATCAGCCCATTGCCAAAACACATCCCCGCGAATTCGCATGCTCCGCCCTCCTACGACTTTAGTCTTATATGTCGGAAAACTTACCATAGCGCAGAGATGCGCGGAGGCCACGGCTTGCTTCACGATTGACTGCTAAATCGGATAACTGGCCACGATTCCTATACACGGCTAGAAATCCTGCATAGGTTTGTGAGTGCACATTTCATCTTAGTTGGGACATGAGTGTTTTATGGCGGTTTGAATTGCTCCAGATTTCGTAGGCAACCCTCACCGCCTGCTGTGGGTCGAACTCTGCCGGTCACTCATCTCGAGTAATGGGTGCTGGTGACCTGGATTAGCTCAACCAGGCACTCGGCAGTCTCAGGTGCGTGAAGACCCGAAAGGCATGCTGTCTTCATCACAAGCTCGTTTGCACTTTCCAGAATGGAATCCGGGAATGCTCGGGCTGAAGCCGACTGACACCAGAACTTAGTATTCATCTAGGTGAGGATGCCTTACTGGAAAACACTGTACCGAACCCTGGCCGGGAGAGACGGGTCACTGCCTCGGTCGCAGCCTTGGTCATGAGCCTGACGTCGTTGGTTGTATATGCGGTGAACTACATCGCCCTTCGCGAAACGCAAGCGGAGCGCGCAGGCCATAGGCCGAAGGCGTGCGGATGGAAGCCTGCAAGGGCCAAGACCCGGAACGGGGCTTGGTTCACGACAGCCAGCCCGCAGGGCACGCCAATAAACGCTGATGAAAGAAAAACTCGACCCGAGAGAACCACGAATACGAGGTTCGACCGCTCAAAGAGGAAGTGTTTTCAAGTGCCGTACTCCTCTACCCTACTTCCGATTTCGCCCATAGATCCGAGGAAGTTCCTGTGACAAGGCAGCTCGGCGATAAAATCTAACTTGATGAGCATTTCAGGGATGCCATCAAGTAGTTCAGCCACCTCCAACCTCTTCATGCTAGCAAAGGCCCTCTCGGCAACGAATCCCTCAATATCGAAATCCTGGAGGGCAACAAACCACCCTTCACGGCTGTACGAATCAAAGATTCTAGAGGCCAAAGTAACACCCCCCCTTTCTTGACGATCATGACCAGCCCCGAGGATCAAGTTGTACAGGGAAAACGCCTTTGATGATGGCCTTCCCGAAAATCACTGCAGTATCGGAGGTGTCTGATGAACTGTTTGAGCAAGACGAAGGTAGTCGCGCAAGCTGGCACGTCCATTTTCCCGTTGGAAAGTAGCGAGCACATACCGCGAATTCACGGTTGTCATCACCCAAAATCTTCCCTCGCGCTCGACCTTCAGCACATCAGAAGTCCGGATCAGATGGCCGTCGCCAAACCGACCGTACTGGTCTTTACGCTTGTGGCCGAAAACTACGCCGATGCCTGCGCGCGCTTTAATGGAAACCCCGCAAAGGTAAGCGGTCACCGGCAAATCGAAGCCTTGAGCTTCGGCTTTTATGATGCGGATGAGATCAAAGTCTGTATGGCGTTTTCCATGGAAATTTACATCTAAGGTGTCCAGCATAATTGCGCTCCATTGGGCAGTCCGTATGGCGTTATCAGGAATTGCGCACGGAACCAATGGCGCAGATACCGTGCAGGATATTTGTTAATCTCAATTCCCTTGGATCATGCTCGAGAGAAAGATGAGCGTCAGATTAGTCAGCGCTTCGACTTTGAAATCTGAGTGATGCGAGGTGTGGTAAACCGCCCCCTCAGCCACTTCCAGTAGGCAAACCTCGGAGCCAGTCTTGTCCTCGCCTACTGTTACTTTGGTTAACCTCTCCATTTGCCAACCTGCAGTCTTATTCATCCAAGAAGGCGTTACAGCCATTATCTCGGTGATCGCTAAATCAGCTCCCTGACTCACCAACATCTCTTGAAGCTTGCGCGTGTCATCAACCATCAACGCACACTCGGTGAATCGCCCCTCGTTTTCGACCCTCAGGGTGAGGTGATACCAAGGCGTTCGCAGCAACCTCGACACTCCACGCCAATGGGATACGCCCTCCCCGAACATACCTGGGATGCCTATAAGGTCATTATCTATGGTTCTGAACATGTGTCGCCTCAAGCTGCTGGAGCACATCAGTTGCCCAGCAGAAACCGGTTGGTATCAGAAGATGGAAAATATCGCTTCGATGGACGAAGACTTACGATGGCCCGGCCCGAGCAAAACGTAAACAGAGTTCCGCGTGGCGAACAGGAAGCCATCTTTGAAGGTGGTGCCCATACTTGAGCGCACCCAATGACCGGGCTCAAAACGACGCTGCTCGTCATGCACAACTTTGTGGGCAAACAGGAACATTGGCTGGCAACCGGCAGCGATTACTTTGGCTCGCTCGGCGTCGGTGACTATGGCGTCAAGGATGATCCATTCCTCGACGGCGCAGAGGGGCATCCATTTGTAGCGCTTTCGGGCCGCAGCCATCGCGTCTTCGAGGTTGAGTTCTGAGCCGACTAGAGAAGCGCCGCTGTCTCCCAAAATCCCTTCATCGAAAACTTCAACCATCTGCAGCCTCTTGAATTTATGACGAGTGATAGACCGACTAGAGGAGATTTGGGGCTTACTTGCCGGCCGGCCCTGTGCACCCAGGCCGATTCACCGCTCTCCAGTAATTTCCATAAATTGCCAACAACGACTCGGCGGACGCATTGGGAGGGCTAGCCTGTTCTGCCATCCGAACCAAACTATGCGCAATACTACCTCATTTTGATATTTAACGGAAACCCTCCTGTGTGGCTATATCCTGACTTTTGAGTGAGCCATGCAGCTTAGAATCGCACTCGCAGGCGTAATCCGAGCGCTGCGCCTGCAGCGTCAGCTTCGACACGAAGACCTTTCCGACGCCTCCGCAAAATCCAAACTCAGCGCCCTAGAGCGAGGCGAAACAAGCATTACTCTTGAGAAGTTCGAGAGCCTAGCCGAGGGCCTTCGCATAGATCCTCTAGCTCTGCTAGCTCTTTGTATGTCCAAACGGCTAAATACCCCCTATCCCGCTCTCATGGAGACAGCTTTAAAGCAGCTTCGCGCGTTTGAGAAAGAAGGAGGTCTAGGGACTCTTGCTGAGCAGCTTCCTGATGGAGAGGTCGCCCACCGTAAGCCTGGCAAACCTCAGAATAAGGAGAGCGAAAGCATCGTTCGCGAGCTAAAGGCGGCAGGGATGAATCAATCGCAGATTGCACGTGAGACCGGCCTAGCTCTTTCGACTGTCCATCGATACTGGAAGAGGGTTAATACGACCGACCCTGGAGTGGATGGATGAGGAGCATGGCGCAGGTTTACCGCTAACACTCTTGAGCGTACTGGCGATAATTCGAGTAGACGAGTAGTTGAACATTAATCCTAGTGAGTTTTTTTAGCCAAGTACCACCCCGTTGAGATGTTTTATGAATCCAGATTTAACTGAAGAAGAAATGCGTCGTGCTCTATTCGGTACGCCTCAGCACGAAGATCAGGTGTCTACTCCTCTAGTGCAGGAGCCTTTGCCAGAGATCGTTTTCACGAAGCCGGTAGCAGCTCCAGTCGCCAAGAAGAAAGCGGCAAAAGCGTTTACACCTAGGCTCCGGGTCACGCTCCGGGTTGGGAACAAGTTTGAGGGGGAAATGACCGAGTTGATTCACGAGGCTGATACGTTGAGCTCGTTGCTTGCTGAGCAAGAGGCAGTGAAGGCTGCTAGGAAAAAGTACAAGTACGTAAAAGTGGTGTCGATCAAATCGATGTAGACGCCCCTTCTGACGTGGTGAGGCGGCTGGGCGTGCGCTCACTATGATCACTGATTGCGGCAACTGTATGGAACGGCTAATCGTCGAGATAACGACGTACGTTGTGGTCAAAAGTGCAAGCGGAGGGCGCCGGCCCACGACGGGCCAAAGGCTTGAGGATGAACGCCCGGAGGGCCAAAATCTGGCGTAGTCAGGGTTTGGTTCACGACAGCCGTACCCCGAAGGGGGCAAGCCCAAAGCAGAGACAATGTGAACCTTCCTCAAACTGCGAGACAGGAAAGTCGCCGAAGGTCTCGCGAAGCAGACTTTGCATCATTACTGAGGCAGCACAAGTAGTTGCTGAAGCACGGGGCAGGAAGGAACAGATTCAGCTATTGAAGGCATAGGGCTACAGCCGTCTGAAGCTGCACGCGAACTCGGATACACATGGACGACGATCAATAGGCTATGGTCAGCGTGATTAGCGTGCAGATAAGACATGGCGAAGAAGGCGTGCGGGGTCGATTGCCGGCCACATAGAATTCCCTACGCCCTGCCCCGCCTCCAAAATGCTTCCGTTTAGCTACCTTGGAGGAGTAGAAACTTACTCACTGAATACCGGCTTTTCGAGAAACTCACTTACGGTTTGATCAGCATTGAAATAGAGCTCGTTCACATACCCTTCATGCGCGAGCAGAATCACTCGAGCCACATCAACGTAATGATCATAGGTAGTGTGCAAAGAAGAATGACCCATTTGAGCTTTCAATACTTGTTGAGCCGCGACATCTTTAACCTCACTGAGTTCACCTAGCAATTTAGACCCAAACCGCTTGATCAAAAACATTGTCGGCCACCAGTGCCTGCTGTCATAGAAACAAACATCAGCACGCATCTGTGAACCGTTTCGTATAGCTCGCTCCTTCGCAGCATTGGAGCGAGTGGAAATCATCTTAGGCGTGACGGGCTCGCCAGCAGCGTTCAAGAACAGAATAGAAGGCGGACAAGGCCTACCATACCGCGCAGCGTAGAGGTTCGCCCTTTCAGGGTAAAGCGTGTTGGTATAATGCTCGGATAACGCTTTTAGATCACCTTGATGAATTCTAATGTCACGGTGTTTCTTACCCTTGCTGTAAAATATCCGATACTCAGTAGTCGCATCATCAAACTCCATGTTGTCATAGGGCTGAATATGTTTATTAACACCATTACCAACATAAGGGAAATCACATAGATCCATAGGGCGCATTGCTGTGCCTAATGCCAGCTTGAACATAGCAACGTACACAGCGTCGTGAAAACCACCCAAGAAGTCCTTGATTTCCTGATTTGTGATCAGCGAATAGCTTTGCTGCTGCCGCCACTCCCGATCCAACGCTTTAATACCTTTACCATCCAACGCAACGCGCGCCTCGCGCTTTATATAACTAAGCAGCTCCTCATTTTTAAAATTCGGCAGCCAAGTCTTAAGTTTGAAATTCAAACAACTTGAATAGCCTTCCAAGCTCAGCCAATAAAAAAAACCGTAGATAAGCTTTCCCTCATCAACAATTGTTTTGGTACTTGGCTTCAAAGACTGCTTGGCTTGACGTTCAATTTCACGTTGAACTTGCCAACTCTTAATATCGTCATTATCGACTAGAGCATGGTATTGAGAAATATCAACACCCACATATTTTGACAAGGTAGCTAAATACCTATAAAACACCGAAATAACATTTGAGTATTTACTAGAGGTATCCTTGGACTGAGATGTAGCGGCACGAAGATACAGATTGGCATGACTAAGCAAAAAATGCTTCTTGCCGAACCCCGCAATAAGTATGAAATGAGTGGTCTCTTTACCCGAAACCGGGCATGTATAGGTAATTAGCTTTCTAGAAATATCGAGCATTTAATCACCTTGAGCGATTTTATGCACAACCACCCGATCAAAGCCGTCTTGAATTGTCGGGAGGGATTCTTTATCAAAACTCCGAAATTCCGGCACGGGTATTTGTCCGTATAGAAAACCGCGCTGAGCTTTGATTGTCGCCTCGCTATCACAATGAGGAACGAATATCTCAAGGGGCTTCGCGCCGGATAACCCACGTAGAAAATCTCTTATTTCTGACCTGGCTGCCAAGGGTAGATCAACCACCACTAACGAGCCTTCTGATGCCGAGTAATGGCTATCGACAAACTTATCAAATGACGAGATAAAACGATTTTGAAAAAGTACAACCCTCACAACTCCTTTCCTGAGAATGCGTTGCAGTTTTTCTTTGAGCTTCGCAATGGCGGTGGCTTTCGCAGAATAATACGCAGCAAGATCCCCTGCTTCTAAAAATCTTGTACAGGCATCCGCCAGATTAGGTTGGAGCTTCATGAGTAAAGTTTCTGGCTTAGCACCAGGTGGGCCAAGCCTTGCATTTTCTTCAATTCCTGAGAGCTGTATCTCCTTTTCCGTCAACTGACGTTTGAGGATTTCATTATGCAAGGCCTTCTTCTTTAACTCGTTTGAAAGCTCGCGTGAATGATGGATTAGTACGTCACCATTCATGAGGGTGGTGACGAGATTATTCTCAAGCTTTTGGTATTCCTTCTGCTGGTTCTCCCGCATATGTCTCAACTCCGCTTGTGCCTCTCTAACCAATTTCTGACACTGAATGATGGTCTTGCCAGCATCAGCCTGATCACCTACAAGCAGTTCGTCAACATTCCTGGCACCCGTCAAATACGGCTTTAAGTGGCTGTAAGACTTATGAAAGGCTTGTCGAGAGATGTCAGCACGAGCACAAACCTCTATGATTGTCAGCCGCGCTGCATTGCCACTGAGATAATGATCGCAAATAATTTTTTTGAGACGCCGCTCAGTATCGATAGCCGTCATAAGGTCTTACCTCCTATCTTAGGTCGTTTACCGCAAGGAACATTCAAGGCCGCGCTACCTCACGCTCACGAACAGGAGGTTTAGGGGTCAACAACTCTTCCAACAACTTCTCATTGATGCAGATCTTTTGGTCTAATTCAAACAAGGCAGCATAACTAAGCTTCTTATTGGAAGCCTTGATCGTCCGATAGAATTTTAGGTTTTGTTCGATCGAACTCTGAGCAGAACCCAGCACCAAGTTGCGCGAACAACTGATATGACAGTTCGTCAGGTCAGGACTTACTGGATAGATGAGATTTTCCTGACTAGCAAGACAAGGAGGCAATGATTCCCCAAGATGAATAAGTCCGCTCATACAAAATGTACTTAGCGTCGTACGTTGAACCAGAAAAGCCTCACCGCCTTGGAACATGTGGTTAACATACTCAAGCACTGTGAGCTTCAAAAGCTTACCTACGAATATATCGGGCCTTTCGACCATGCGTCCGGCGAGATCATGAGCAGCTTCACCGGCATAACAGCCAGAATTAATAGACTGGAGAATATCAACGAAATCTTTAGCGAAATGCTCCTTTAAAGTTTCGACAACCGACGACACCAAAAATGGGTTGCGCGCGATATACCGAAGCCCCATGACGTAACTGCTGTGTCCAAAAAGCATCCGAATAATATCGATATTACGCTCGGATTTATTGATCAAGATCTCAGCAATCGTTTTCCGGAAACGATGGATATGTAGACCATCGACCCCTACTTCAGCAGAGAGATTGATGGCGAGCTTGGTAATCATCCTGTCAGCCAGATTCATCTCATGAGAGGGGATAATAGGCTGAAATAGGTAGCCCTTAAGCATGTACTTATCGTACTCTCTAAGCTTCTTGTACGACTCAATCGCCTCCCCTAGGTAGTCAGGCAAAGGAATTTCATCAGCCTCCCCAAAATAATTCGGATCATCACTCGTTTTATACCTAACAAACGATACATACCAAAGGCCGTCACTCTGCTTTTTGTAAACATCGTCGAATTTTAGTGCGGCTAATTCACGCCTACGCAGCCCCGTCATTATACCGAAGAGAATAAAAATGGCGTTTCGCACTCGATCAACAGCGTACTGAAACCCCCTACGCCAAGTGTACAAATTAGTATAATATGACAGGTTCTTGCCACCACTACCTTTTTGTCTGAGTTTTTGGGGAGTATGGGAGAACCCAACGATTTCGACGCCGTCGACTTTCTTACCAACAACAGCTTCAAATTCAAGATCGCGCTTGCCGTAACTATAATATTTATTTTCAATTTCGGGCCGAACTTTGCAATATTCCAGTATATCGTTAATTACCGGAATCCCCTTATCAATCCAAAAGAAAGAATAGGTTAGCAGATCACGCAATTCATCTTCGGAAAAAGGCTTCCAGCCTACAACGGTTGCACGAATTACGTCTTGAATATCCTTTCGACGCGACACCGTATCAACATCATTCAAATCCACTTTCAGACGGAATTTTTCTGGAATCATTCTTTCAGCAGACAGAAATATCCAGAAGTTAATATGAAAGAATAGAAGCCAATAAGCTCGCATGACTCCAGAGTCTCGCGCATCGTCAAGCGCCGCGTTCAGCACACCAGCAGTGATTAGATCGATATGCTCTGGCGATGCATTTAGAAAATTAGGTTCAAAAACATGCCGCTGCAGATATTTAAAGCCTTCACTATAGGTATCAGTTGACCGAAAACTTCGGATAGTTCCAATTGGATGGAAGTGGGGTATGAAGTGGTAACAGATGACGCGCTTCAACTCCTGCAGGTCTTCCCGAGCGCGATCGATAAATACCTCAACATCTTTGAAGCCCTCAGCACGCAACAGTACCCATCGCATCTCGTTATAACTAGAATACTCTGAAACTGGGAAACCCCCATCAGGGGATACCGCGAGCTTTTCCACCAATCCGCTCGTCCGCTGCCTGGATGTTCCTTCGACAACACCATGCGACGCCTCGTACAACTCCGAGAAGTACGCATCAGCGGCGTCACAGGCTTCGCGTTCTATTTCATCTAAAAGTGATTGGAAAGAGTCATCGTCTGCTGGATTATCTTTTTTAGCCATGAGATTAATCCTCAATGTAGGCGATGAGCGAGCGCATATCAAATGGGAGTAAAGCTTCGAAGCCCCTCATGTAGATAAGAGCCTCAGCAATGACTGATTCATTTCCCCAATTCCTTATCAGGAACTCCAGAATCTCAATTTCATCTTTGTGTACCTCAAGGCGTTCTTCGTCCATCTCAACCGCTCGTTGAAGCGTGGACAACCGCTCCATTAAGAAAGGCAGTGAGTCGCCAAGGACATAGATACGGCTGCAAAATAGGCACTTATCCAGGCGCGTACAACGCTCATTTTTAGTAAGTTCAGTTGCTTCCGGATAGTCTGGTTTGCTTGAGTCAGTGCATGCCCACAAAGCCCGTTCATGACCCATAATCGTAAAGATACGAAATGTAGGATCAGTTGGCTTCGTTCGACCGGTGCTACCGATGATTCCGTGAAACTTATTGTTCCGAAACCTTTCCACCAATTCTTCCTGAATGCTGCGATAGCGAACCTTTCTGTCTTTGATAGCCATCGCCGAGCTATCGTAATGAGCACTGGTAGTTTCGAGGCTGGAATGGCCAAGTTTCAGAGCGGTAAGCGATAGAGGGTGCTTGGTCTTTTTGACATCGTAGTATTCCCACGTGACCCTAAGCCGGCCCTCAAGGTCGATTGCGGTTTTAAGTTGTGCACCGGCGTCAACCAGCTGGTGCTTCCCCAAAAAGTCAGCGACACCAATGTTCCAATACTTCTGATTATTGAGCGAATTGATCCTAATATCAGGGCCAGATTCTGTGATTTCCCAGTCAGATTCATGTTCAGAAATACATAGAAATACGGTATGTCTAAGCGTATCATCCGACGCGAAATTCTCCGAACTATCCACGACTGCAGCCAGAGGCTCTGACAGTGCTTTAGCAAGCTCTATCAAATTAAAAATAGAGTATTTATCTGACCTGCTTGATGAGGCGGTTGCCAGTTTTGGCGATTCATAACTGTATTTGGCCGACTGGGATTTTCTTTTTTCAGATACAACGAGAACCACATCAGAATGCGCAACCTCAGACATAGGATGCAGAAAGTGATTTTTATCAGTGGCGATAACCGTCTCTTTGTTCCAACCCGACTGCCGCTGAATGAAAAGCCCCAAAGTTGATTGATTTAGTGCAGTAGGATAATACATACGCACCAGATCATCATAAGCAATTGAATCTGAAGTTTGCTTCCTGAGAATCGAATAACTATAAGGCAGACAGCAACTCAGTACAAAATCGCTAGGACGGGTAATTGATTGTACATATGGAGTTTTCCGCAGTTTTTTGCGCAATATTGAGGAGTCGGACTTGGTCACCTTGAATGGGTAACCATCCTCCATTAGAGTCTTCAACGCGCGAGCAGGATCAATAACCCATTCGGATTTCTTACTCATCAACAAGAGCTCAGAGATCAATGGGCGGATCTCGTCCAAGCGATATGGCTCAGCTAGCTCGACCTGCTTGCGAAACTCAAGCATGAGTCTCATATCATCAACTTCCGACCGCATTGACTCATAAAAACTGGCGTCAGCAGCTTGATCGAATGGCTCTCTCACCTTAGTTTTAATCAACACACTAGGCAACGTTAAAAGTGGAAGCCCATCATCGTTGTGGTTTGCCACTTTTAAAACTGCAGATCTTATGCTTCTCGCAGGATAGAGAGTTTGGCCATTGCGCCGCAACCTATCCATAAAAAGCTTAAACTGTTCAACACCGATATCCCCAACCCCCTTCAGATGAAGGTCAGGGTGGAGCTTATTATTGTGATCTTGCCTGAAATCTAGAAAATCCTTTATCGCCGAACGCAGAGCATACCCTTTCGAATAACTGACATCTGGCACATACTTTATAAACACGTAGTGAAAAGCGCAGCACAAAGCATCCGTAAAACTGAACAGCGGATGCTCTATGTAATTTGCGGGGATGACCTTTGCATCTACGGATGTCGCTGAAAGCTCAGCGTGATACATGGAGAGGTATCGCATGCCTGGCCCGCTCTTACACTGAACGAGCCAACAGATTCTCTACGATCGCTTTTACATCTGCGGACACAGCTTCAAAGCTTCGAGAGGCATCCACTACCGCAAAGGTGTCTGGATTGTCTTGGGCTTGCGCGAGAAAGCCATCGCGAGCACGTGATAGAAATTCGGCCTTCTGCAGCTCCATTCTGTCTAAAACCTCCCCCCTTCCGGCAACCCGCTGCATACCGACCGTAGGATCAATATCCAGAATGATGTTGAGGTGAGGCTGGAAGCCACCCAGGGCGATCTCATTGATTGCCAACACAAGATCCAGGGGCAGCCCTCGACCATAGTGCTGAAACGCGATGGTGGCGGGTGTGAAGCGGTCACAGATCACAATCGCTCCACGCTGGACGGCTGGAATGATTTTCTCTTGGAGATGTTGAGCCCGGGCGGCGGCAAAGAGGAGAAGCTCAGTCGTATCGCAGAGCTCAGGGGTCATTGGATCAAGCACCACCTCTCTGATCTTCTCTCCAATCGGAGTTCCACCAGGTTCGCGAGTGACTACAACGTCATGACCAGCCTCACTCAACCACCCACTGAGATGCTTGATCACCGACGATTTACCAGCTCCGTTGTTACCGTCACAGACGATCAGGCATCCATTTGACATTGAGATTCACCACTACTGAAAGACTTGAGTGGTTTACATGATGGGGAGGAGATGTGTAGTCGTCAAGGAATAAAACACAAGGCCACACTGGGCGGAAGGTCTCTAAAACTAGAAGACCTCGCACCTCAAGTTAGTTTACATTTGAATCTAAGAGACTATAACGACACTGGTTTACACTGAATACCAAAGAGATATAAGGCGCCTTCCGGGCCTTCCAGGGTAATAAACAAGCCAGTCACAGGCAGTCCTTAGTCAGAGTCATTGCGGGCTTTGCGGCGCGGTCGTGTCCGGCGCGGGCTCGATCGGAGCGTCGGGGGTAGGCGCATCACTGGAAGGTGCCGAATCTTCAGGCGGTTTCACCACCGGTGCCGGGCTGGAACGGTAATCGGCACGGCGCTTGAGTTGGAACTCACGCACGGCGGCATTATGCGCATCCAGGTTATCCGAGAATATATGGCTACCATCGCCACGGGCGACGAAATACAGGCTGCTGCCCGGTACCGGGTTCAGTGCTGCATGGATCGCCTCGCGACCGACCATCGCGATGGGCGTGGGCGGCAGGCCAGCAACCATGTAGGTGTTGTAGGGGTTGGCTTCCTTGAGGTGGGTGCGGGTCAATTTACCGTTGTAGCGCTCACCCAAGCCGTAGATCACGGTGGGGTCGGTCTGCAGCAACATGCCGATCTTCAGGCGACGCACAAACACACCGGCAATCTGCCCGCGCTCCTGAGGCACCCCGGTCTCCTTTTCCACGAGCGACGCCATGATCAGTGCTTGGTAAGGGTCGGTGTAGGGCGCGTCGGCGGCACGCTTGCTCCACTCCTGGGCGAGTACATCGTCCAGGCGGTTGTAAGCTTTTTTCAGGAACTCGACATCAGTCATGCCGCGGACAAAACGGTAGGTGTCGGGGAAGAACCGCCCTTCAGGAAACACACCTGGGTGGCCGAGCTTATCCATCACTTCGCTGTCAGTCAGGCCCGCGAGGGTCTGCACGATCTTTTCATGCTTGGCCAGGGCGGTGCGCACCTGACGGAAATTCCAGCCCTCCACCAAGGTCAGGCTGTACTGCACCACTTCGCCGCGCTGCCACAGGCCGATCAAACCCTCGGCGGTAAGGCCCGGGCTCATGCGGTACTCGCCGCTGTGCAGTGGCTGGCCTTCGAGGTTGAAGCGCCAGTACAGACGCAACCAGAATGCATCGTCGAGCACGCCGTCGGCTTCCAGACGATTGAAGGTGCCCGTCGGCGTAGCGCCAGCAGGTACATCGAGCAACTGCTCCTGAGGCAGCTTCAGGGGCTGCTTGAGGGCAGAGTCGAGTTTCCAGGCAGAAAAGCCCACGAGCAAAGCCGCCGAGATCAGGCTGATCTGCAGCAGTAACACCAGTTTTCGTATCAACTCAAATATCCAATAGCGCGCGAACAATGCCCTGCAGTTTACGGGTGAGCGGCCCAACCGGCCAGCTCATCGCAGCGCAGCCTCGCACCGGCCAAATGCCATAAACGCTGTTGCAGACGAAGACTTCATCGGCCTGTTGCAACTGCTCCAAACTGATGTCGGCCACGGCCACCGGGACGCCCAGCGCTTGTGCCTGGGCCAGAACTTCGGCGCGCATCACGCCCGCAACGCCACAACGGCTCAGATCAGCGGTTAGTAACAAGCCGTTGCTCACCAGGAAAAGATTGCTGAATATGCCTTCGATCACCCGGCCAGACATATCCAGCATCAGGCCTTCGGCATGCTCGGTATCTTGCCATTCGGCACGCGCGATCACCTGTTCCAGGCGATTGAGGTGCTTGATACCGGCCAGCAACGGCTGCTGCGCCAAGCGCGTGGCACACGCGAACAGGTGCACGCCTTCGACTTCATGGATGGGCGGGTAAACAGCGGGCGCGCTGCCCTGCAAGATGCGGCGCACCGGGGCGCCAGGGTTGATGCCGTAACCGCGCAAGCTGTCGCCACGGGTGAGGATCAATTTGAGAATACCGTCGCCAAGGGCGGCGGCGAAGCTCAGCACTTCGTGGCGAATCAACCCGTGATCCACCACCAATGCCAAACGCCTGCAACCCTCTTCCAGGCGTTGCAGGTGACGGTCGAGCAGCAACGGCTGCCCGGCCTTGACGGCGATGGTCTCGAACACCCCATCGCCATAGGCCAGGCCGCGATCTTTCAGGGGCACGCTGTCCGCTGGCTGACCGTCGACCCAGCTGTGCATCACTCGGCGAACCGGCGGAACACCAGGGAACCGTTGGTGCCACCGAAACCGAACGAGTTGGAAATCGCCACGTCGATCGGCATGGGCTGCGCTTCGTGGGGCACGAAGTTCAGGTCGCAGCCTTCGTCCGGCTCATCAAGGTTGATAGTCGGCGGAGCGACCTGATCCCTGATTGCCATCACACTGAAGATCGCCTCGACCGCGCCCGCCGCACCCAACAGGTGGCCGGTCATGGACTTGGTGGAGCTGACCGCCAGCTTATAGGCGTGCTCGCCGAACACCGACTTGATGGCCTCTGCTTCCGCCAGGTCGCCGGTCGGGGTCGAAGTGCCATGGGCGTTGATGTACTGCACCTGGTTGGGGTTGACCTTCGCATCGCGCAGGGCATTGGTGATGCAACGCGCAGCACCCGCTCCGTCGGACGGCGGTGAAGTCATGTGGTAAGCGTCGCCGCTCATGCCAAACCCGATCAATTCGGCGTAGATAGTGGCACCACGCGCCTTGGCGTGCTCCAGCTCTTCGAGCACCAGCGCACCGGCACCGTCGGAGAGCACAAAGCCGTCACGGCCCTTGTCCCACGGACGACTGGCACGGGTCGGCTCGTCGTTGCGGGTCGACAGCGCACGGGACGCGCCGAAGCCGCCCATGCCCAGGCCGCACGCGGCCATTTCGGCGCCGCCGGCGATCATCACGTCGGCTTCGTCGTAGGCAATGTTGCGTGCCGCCATGCCAATGCAGTGCGTACCTGTGGTACAAGCCGTGGCGATTGCGTAGTTCGGTCCCTGTGCACCCAGATGAATGGACAGGAAGCCGGAAATCATATTGATGATCGAGCCCGGTACGAAGAACGGTGAAATTCGACGTGGGCCAGTCTCATGCAAGGTGCGGCTGGTTTCTTCGATATTGGTCAGACCGCCAATACCTGAACCCATGGCCACGCCGATGCGGTCACGGTTGGCGTCGGTGACTTCCAGGCCGGCGTTACGCACAGCCTGAAACCCGGCAGCCAGGCCGTACTGAATGAACAGGTCGAGCTTGCGGGATTCTTTGATCGAGAGATATTCCTCGACATTGAAGCCCTTTACCGAGCCGCCAAAACGGGTGGAATAGGCAGAAAGGTCCGTGTGTTCGATCAGACCAATACCACTGCGGCCAGCCAGAATGCCCTGCCAACTGCTCGGCACATCCGTACCCAGTGGCGACAACATACCCATACCGGTGACTACGACGCGTCTACGCGACACAGCACTCTCCTTTTTCTAATGACGACACTTTTCATCGCCGCTAAAGAAAAAACCGCACGCCTTTACAGCAGTGCGGTTTTTCCCTGACAGCAAGCGACGACTACAAACTATTACGCCTGGTGGCTAGTAACGTAGTCGATGGCAGCTTGAACAGTAGTGATTTTTTCAGCTTCTTCGTCCGGGATTTCGGTCTCGAATTCCTCTTCCAGAGCCATCACCAGCTCAACGGTGTCAAGGGAATCGGCACCCAGGTCTTCTACGAAGGAAGCAGTGTTGACCACTTCTTCTTCCTTAACGCCCAGTTGCTCGGCGACGATTTTCTTGACGCGCTCTTCGATGGTGCTCATACCTTGTTTAACTCCTAATGGACAAATTCAGGCAGCTGGCCAGTGGGTAAGTGTATAGAAAGCCATTTCAGCTTTTCAACTGAAAGCTTCACCCTGTACCCGGTCGGCCACCTGCCTATAAATTAAGTTGCAGCTTTATAACGGATTTTAGACAGCTCGTATGACATTTTTTTGAAGCGATCCGTCACAATTTAACTCATGTACATCCCGCCGTTAACCGGGATTGTAGCCCCAGTCACGTATGCCGCACCGTCAGATGCCAGGAAAGTGACCACATTCGCGATCTCTTGGGCCTGGCCCAGACGGCCCAGCGGAATCTGCGTCAGCAAGGCTTCGCGCTGTGCTTCCGGCAGTTCGCGGGTCATATCGGTGTCGATGAACCCAGGGGCCACCGAGTTGACCGTAATCGACCGCGAGCCGACTTCACGCGCCAGTGCGCGGCTGAAACCTTCCAGGCCGGCCTTGGCAGAGGCGTAGTTTACTTGGCCTGCGTTGCCCATGGCACCCACTACGGAGCCAATATTGATAATTCGGCCCCAACGCGCCTTGGTCATGCCGCGCAAAACGCCCTTGGACAGGCGAAACAGACTGTTCAGGTTGGTATCGACCACGTCGTACCACTCGTCGTCTTTCATGCGCATCATCAGGTTGTCACGGGTGATCCCGGCGTTGTTCACCAGGATAGCCGGTGCACCGAACTGAGCAGTGATCTGGGCCAGTACGGCAGCCACGGACTCATCGCTGGTCACATTCAGTTCAAGACCGGTACCTTGCACGCCGTTTTCCTTCAGGGTCGCGGCGATACGCTCGGCGCCCGAGGCGGAGGTGGCGGTGCCGATCACAACGGCGCCCTGACGGCCCAGCTCCAGGGCGATCGCCTGGCCAATGCCACGGCTTGCGCCGGTAACCAGTGCAACTTTACCTTGCAGACTCATGCAGGCTTCTCCTAAGTACGGGATTCAGGCCAGTGCCGCGCGAGCGGCAGCGAAGGCTTCTGGGGTATTGAGGTTGGCGGTCGACACACCGTCGGCGCAGCGCTTGTTCAAGCCGGCCAGGACTTTGCCCGGGCCGCACTCGACCAGTTCGGCGGCACCGTTGGCGGCCAGGGTCTGGACCGATTCAACCCAGCGAACTGGCTTGTACAGTTGCTCCAGCAGGTCGCGCTTGAGGGTGTCGAGGTCGGCGGCCACGGCCGCGCTGACGTTCTGCACCAGCGGGATCTGCGGCGCCTGCCAGTTGATGGCAGCGATAGACTCGGCAAAGCGCTCTGCCGCCGGGCGCATCAGTTCGCAGTGGGACGGTACGCTCACCGGCAATGGCAGCGCTCGCTTGGCGCCACGGGCCTTGCAACCCTCGATGGCACGCTCGACGGCCGCCTTGGCACCGGCGATCACCACCTGGCCTGGGGAGTTGAAGTTCACCGCGCTGACCACTTCGCCTTGCGCCGCTTCGGCGCAGGCCTCGATCACAACCGCGTCGTCCAGGCCCAGGATAGCGGCCATGCCGCCCTGCCCGGCCGGAACGGCTTCTTGCATCAGTTGACCACGACGCTCGACCAGCTTGACCGCTTCAGCCAAGGTCAGGCTGCCCGCGGCCACCAGGGCGCTGTATTCGCCCAGGCTGTGACCCGCGACGAAGGCAGGGCGTGCGCCGCCTTCAGCCAGCCACAAGCGCCACAGGGCGATCGAAGCGGTCAGGATGGCCGGCTGGGTTCTATCTGTTTGGTTGAGCAATGCTTCCGGACCTTGCTGGGTCAGTGCCCACAGGTCATACCCCAGGGCGTCGGAAGCTTCCTTGAAGGTGTCCAGGATCAGCGGGTATTGCGCGCCCAGCTCGGCCAACATGCCGAGGGACTGCGAACCCTGCCCTGGAAAGACGAATGCGAGGGATGTAGACATGTAACAAGCCCCTAATGATCTGGTCGTCAAAAATGCTCGTGCCTACGATGGGCGCGAACGAAACTGACTGATTGGATGGTCAATTGAACTGGCCGGTCACATTTAAGCACTCCCGGGCCAATTCGCCTAAGGCAACAGATCCTCGAGACGGCCGTGCAAGCGTTGCGGCAGGTTCTCCTGAATCTCGATCAAGGCCCGCGCAATTGCACTTTGAAAGCCCAGCACACCGGCCGAGCCATGGCTTTTTACCACAATGCCCTGCAAGCCAAGAAAGCTTGCACCGTTGTGCCGTGCTGGCGCCAGGTCAGCCTGCAAGCGTCGCATCAGGGGTAACGCCAAGGCTCCCACCATACGCGCCCCCAGGTTGCGCTTGAACAAAGCTTCAATACGCGTAGCAATCATGGTTGCCAGGCCTTCGCTGGATTTGAGCAGGATATTACCGACAAAGCCGTCGCACACCACCACATCAGCTTCACCACGGTACAAACCATCACCCTCAACAAAGCCGATGTAGTTCAAGCCCCGCGCGCTTTGTAGCAAGGTGGCGGCAAGCTTGACTTGCTGGTTGCCCTTGATGTCCTCGGTACCGATATTCAGCAGGGCAACCCTGGGTCGGGCCACGCCCAGCGCTTCGGCGGCCACCGAGCCCATTACGGCGAACTGCAGCAGGTGCTCGGCGCTGCAATCAACATTGGCGCCCAGGTCCAGCAGTTGGCAATAGCCCTTCTGCGTCGGGATCGCCGCCACCATCGCCGGCCGATCAATACCCGGCAGGGTTTTGAGCACGTGCCGCGACAAGGCCATCAACGCGCCGGTATTACCGGCACTGACACAGGCGTGCACCTTGCCATCACGCAACAGCTCAAGGGCCACCCGCATTGAAGAATCGGGCTTGCCACGCAGGGCAACCGCCGGCTTTTCATCCATGCTGATGGTTTCGCTGGCTGGCCTAATCGTCAGGCGCGCGCGATCCACCGCCGGATGGCTGGCAATCAGTTCTTCAAGTAGGGAGGGTTGACCGACGAGGGTCAGATGCAGCGAGGGCGTGGCAGACAGGCTGGCAATGCAGGCCTGAACAATGCTGCGGGGACCGAAGTCCCCGCCCATTGCGTCAATCGCGATGACTTGAGCAGACAAGTGATTACTCGTCAGCGCCCTTGTCGATCACTTTACGGCCACGGTATACGCCTTCTGGCGATACGTGGTGACGCAGGTGAACTTCACCAGTGGTCTTTTCCACGGACAGGGTGCTAGCCTCGAGAGCGTCGTGCGAACGGCGCATGTCACGGGCGGAGCGGGATTTTTTGTTCTGCTGAACAGCCATAATTGATTAACTCCTAAACGTTTGGGTCACGCTTTAACTGCGCCAATACACTGAACGGGTTGGACCGCGTTACCTCGTCCTCGCTCGGCTCGGCCTCGTCATCGAGACCCTCCGGCTGCTGGCATTCTTCCGGATGATGAGCAGGCACAATGGGCAAGGCGAGCAAAAGCTCCTCCTCGATCAGTGCATGCAGATCCAATGGATCTTCGCCCAGTTCCAGCACGTCATAACCTTTCGGCAACGACTGGGTATTCGCACCCTCTTTCACCACAGCATAACTGCATTCGCTGTGGATCGGCAGGGTGACCAGCTCAAGACAACGCTGGCAAACCATTTTGACTTCGGTGTCGATAACGCTGTGGATTACCACAGATTTACGTTCATCTCGTTCAAAAACGAATTTCGCCTGCACCGTACCGACAGTGTCGGAAAGCGGGTCGCAGAGTCTCTCCAAATCGGCCAGCAGCACTTCACCTTGAAGGGTGGTGCCACGATCAGCCAATTTGCGCGGGTCAACGTGAGGTGGAATCGGGTCATTCAACATAGGCGCAGCATTATAGGGATGCACCCGGCCATGTCAAAGGAAATTCAGCCCTGTGCGTCAGCCGGTCACGTCGCTAGAATCGGCGACTGCCTTGAGGAGACGTATATGCTGCCTTTATTACTCGCGTCCAGCTCGGTTTATCGCCGGGAATTACTGAGCCGCCTGCACCTGCCGTTCACCTGCAGCTCGCCGGATATCGACGAAAGCCACCGCCCGGATGAATCCGCCATCGAACTGGTCAAGCGCCTGGCCGAACAAAAGGCCCGCGCCCTCGCCGCCAGCCATCCTGGGCATTTAATCATTGGCTCGGATCAGGTCGCCGCACTGGAAGGCCGGATCATCGGCAAGCCGCACACCTTCGAAAATGCCCGCGAGCAATTACTGGCTGCCAGCGGCAAGCGTGTGAGCTTTCTTACCGGGCTGGCACTGCTCAACAGCGAGACCGGGCGCTGCCAGGTGGACTGCGTGCCGTTTACCGTACACATGCGCGAACTGGATGCAGAACGTATCGAGCGCTATCTGCGGATCGAGCAGCCTTATGACTGTGCGGGCAGCTTCAAAGCAGAAGGGCTCGGTGTGAGCTTGTTCCGGAGCACCGAGGGACCGGATGCGACCAGCCTGGTTGGGCTGCCACTGATTCGACTGGTGGACATGCTGCTGACCGAAGGCGTACAGATTCCTTGAAACCTTCGTAAAGCAATGTGGGAGCTGGCTTGCCTGCGATAGCGATGTACCAGGCGACACTTATATCGACTGATCCATCGCTATCGCGGGCAAGCCCGCTCCCACAGCTGATCTACACCTAGCTTGGAATTTCAGCGCAGGGACGGCCCCTGGAAGCCCATGTACAGGGCTAGCTTCTCCGCCACGCTAGCACCGAGCTTCTTGGAGAAGCGATCAAACGGCGATTCCTCGACCGTAAAATCCACCAACTCCTTCTCACCCACTACATCCCGCGCCACCGAGCTGGCGCTGCCCAAGCCGTCAATCAAGCCCAGCGGCAATGCCTGCTCGCCCGACCAGACAAGGCCGGAGAACAGCTCCGGATGCTCTTTATCTTTCAAGCGATCCCCACGCCCCTGCTTGACGCTGGCGATGAACTGACGATGGGTAGTGTCGAGCACGCCCTGCCAGAACGCGGTTTCATCCGCCTTCTGCGGCTGGAAAGGATCGAGGAACGACTTGTGCTCACCCGAGGTATAGGTGCGACGCTCGACCCCCAGTTTCTCCATGGCACCGACAAAACCGTAACCGGCCGCCGTCACACCGATAGAACCCACCAGGCTGGCCTTGTCGGCATAGATCTGGTCTGCAGCACTGGCAATGTAATAGGCACCCGAAGCACCCAGGTCGGAGATCACGGCATAGAGCTTGGTATCCGGATGCAAGGCGCGCAGACGACGAATCTCGTCATACACATAACCCGACTGCACTGGGCTGCCACCTGGGCTGTTGATGCGCAGGATAACGCCCTTGACCTTGGCATCCTCGAAAGCCGCGCGCAGGCTGGTGACAATATTGTCGGCACTGGCGGGCTCCTTGTCGGCAATCACGCCGCGCACTTCGATCAAGGCGGTGTAGTGACTGCCACGGGTGGCGCTCTTTTCCATGTCCATCAGCGGACTGAACAGCGCCAGCATCCCAAGCAGGTACACAAAGGTCAGCAGCTTGAAGAAAATCCCCCAGCGCCGCGAACGCCGCTGTTCCTGGACGCTGGCCAGGAGGGTCTTCTCCAAAAGCTTCCAGCTTTTATCATCACTGCTCTCGGCCTTTTCAGGCGCCTTCCACTCGTCACTCATGCCATCAACCCCAGCAAAGACTTATCGGGCCCGGCTGAGCCAGACCTGCAGTTCGGAAAAATGATCAATCGTCAGCCTCGGCTCGTACTGCTGCAACGCCTCGGCAGACTGGGCGCCGTAGCTGACGGCGACACTATCCATGCCTGCATTGCGCGCCATCATCAGGTCGAAAGACGCATCACCCACCATCAATGCCTCGCGTGGCGTAACGCCACAGTGCGCAAGGATCTGCTCCAGCATCAAGGGATGAGGCTTGCTGGCGGTTTCATCCGCAGCGCGGGTGATATCAAAGTAATCTTCCCAGCCGTGAGCCTTGAGCACACGGTCCAGGCCGCGACGAGCCTTGCCGGTGGCGACCGCCAGGTGATAGCCCTCGGCACGAAACGCTTGCAGCGATTGCACCACACCTTCAAACAGCGGCGAAGGCGTAGCTTCCAGCGCAATGTAGTGGTCGGCGTAGTGCTCGCGAAACGCTACCAACTCGGCGTCGCTGATGTCGGGGTACAAGGTGCGAATAGCTTCAGGCAAACCCAGGCCGATAATGCCCTTGACCGCCAGGTCCGTGCACAACTCAAAGCCCGAGCGGGTCGACGCCATGTGCATGGACTCGACGATGCGGCCAATGGAATTGGCCAGCGTCCCGTCCCAATCGAAGATCAGCAGCTTGTAGTCAAGGTGCGACACTCAAACGCTCCACGGTCTTGGCCCACATCTCATCGACCGGCGCCTGCAGTTTCAGCTCGCCGCCATCGGGTAGCGGCACGGTGAGCATGTAGGCGTGCAGGAACAGGCGCTTACCGCCCAGGTCGCGAATTTCCTTGGAAAAATCTTCGTCGCCGTACTTGGTGTCGCCCGCAATGCAGTGGCCCGCATGCAGGGTGTGCACACGAATCTGGTGAGTGCGGCCAGTGACCGGCTTGGCCTCGACCATCGTGGCGAAGTCACCGAAGCGACGCAACACCTTGAACAGGGTCAGGGCTTCTTTGCCCTCCTCGTCCACTTCGACCATGCGCTCGCCGGAGCGCAGGTTGCTCTTCTGCAGCGGCGCACGCACGCTCTTGATCGAGCTGGCCCAGTTGCCGCGCACCAGCGCCATGTAGCGTTTGTCCACGCCATCGCCACGCAGGGCGGTGTGCAAGTGGCGCAACATGCTGCGCTTCTTGGCGATCATCAACAGGCCGGAGGTGTCACGGTCCAGGCGATGCACCAGTTCCAGTTCCTTGGCATCCGGGCGCAACTGACGAAAGGCTTCGATCACGCCGAAGTTCAAGCCACTGCCACCATGAACCGCAATGCCACAGGGCTTGTTGATCACGATCAGCTTGTTGTCTTCGAACACGATCGACGCTTCCAGGCGCTGCAACAACCCCTGGGCCAGCGGTACCGGTTCGTCGCGTTCAGGCACGCGCACTGGCGGCACACGGACGATATCGCCCGCCTGCAGCTTGTACTCAGGCTTGATGCGCCCCTTGTTCACGCGCACTTCGCCTTTACGCAAAATGCGATAAATCAAGGTCTTGGGCACGCCTTTGAGCCTGGCCAAAAGAAAGTTGTCGATGCGTTGGCCGGCATATTCCGGCGAGACCTCAAGCAGCTGGACGCTGGGGGTCGGGGGGGTGGTAGTCGTCATGGCGGCGATGATAACAATTTTTTATGGAATTGAAGCACTTAATCATTACTGCTATAGTCGCGAACGCCGCCAAAAGCGGCCTGGACAGAGGACATGCGGCAAACTGCCGGCCCTGACCATCGCAATTCATCAGGACGCGAGGCCGTCCTACGGGGCTTTCGCCACCCAGGAAGGCTCAAGATTGTAACAAGCGCAGGTGACATGAGGCCTGAAGCGAGTGCAGAAAGCAGAGTGAATACTCGCCTTTTGCGCCGATATTTACGGCCAGTTCACAAAGTGCAGTCAGTTTTGAGCCAGACCATGGCGAATGCTTCGGAAACAACGCCTGTTAAGAGCTGAGTGAGAGCGCAACCGCCCACACCTAGTCTTGTTTAGCCATGAGCGTGGACTCCCCATTGGAGAACACGGTAAATGCCAACCCGCTGCGGATTCTGCGCGCGGCAGCACCCGAATTATCAGGGATACGTGTAGGGTGGAGATGCACAACCGTCGGACTGTGTAGCACTAGGCTTGTTTTAGACGCTTCATCTCGTCCACAGTCGCCGGTTGATTCCTCCTCCTGACCTTAGCTTTTGTTGAAGTGGTGCCTTTGTCACCACCGCTAACGAGCAGGACGCGTCCGTCGCGATACCGGCCCAATTGGCCGATTTTGCTGGACACTGGAGTGGCCAACCACTCTTGACGCACCTGACACCGACCGTGAGAAGTCGTGTGTGCCGAACGCCGTTTCCGGCAGCCCGGAAACCGACGGTACAACATGAAAAGAATGCTGATTAACGCAACTCAACCCGAAGAGTTGCGTGTTGCACTGGTAGATGGCCAACGCCTCTACGACCTGGACATCGAATCCGGTGCACGCGAGCAGAAAAAGGCCAACATCTATAAAGGCCGTATCACTCGCATCGAACCAAGCCTTGAGGCTGCCTTTGTCGATTTCGGCTCCGAGCGCCACGGCTTCCTGCCCCTCAAAGAAATCTCCCGCGAATACTTCAAGAAAGCCCCTGAAGGCCGCGTGAACATCAAGGACGTCCTGAGCGAAGGCCAGGAAGTCATCGTCCAGGTCGAAAAAGAAGAACGTGGCAACAAGGGCGCAGCCCTGACCACCTTCATCAGCCTCGCCGGTCGTTACCTGGTGCTGATGCCGAACAACCCACGTGCCGGCGGTATTTCCCGTCGCATCGAAGGCGAAGAGCGCAACGAACTGCGTGAAGCGCTGAACGGCCTGATCGCACCGGCCGACATGGGCCTGATCGTTCGCACTGCCGGCCTTGGCCGCAGCAGCGAAGAAATGCAGTGGGACCTCGACTACCTGTTGCAGTTGTGGACCGCTATCAAAGAAGCGTCCCTGGATCGTTCCGCGCCGTTCCTGATCTACCAGGAAAGCAACGTAATCATCCGCGCCATCCGCGATTACCTGCGCCAGGACATCGGCGAAGTGCTGATCGACAGCGTTGAAGCTCAGGACGAAGCCCTGACCTTCATCCGCCAGGTAATGCCGCAGTACGCCAGCAAGATCAAGCTGTACGAAGACAGCGTTCCGCTGTTCAACCGTTTCCAGATCGAAAGCCAGATCGAGACCGCTTTCCAGCGCGTGGTCGAGCTGCCTTCCGGCGGCTCCATCGTGATCGACCCGACCGAAGCCCTGGTGTCCATCGACATCAACTCGGCACGTGCGACCAAAGGCAGCGACATCGAAGAAACCGCCCTGCAGACCAACCTGGAAGCGGCTGAAGAAATCGCCCGCCAGCTGCGCCTGCGTGACATCGGCGGCCTGATCGTGATCGACTTCATCGACATGACCCCTGCCAAGAACCAGCGCGCCGTGGAAGAGAAAGTCCGCGAGTGCCTGGAAGCTGACCGCGCTCGCGTGCAAGTCGGCCGCATCTCGCGCTTCGGCCTGCTGGAAATGTCCCGTCAGCGCCTGCGTCCATCCCTGGGCGAGAGCAGCGGCATCGTCTGCCCGCGTTGCAACGGCACAGGCATCATCCGTGACGTTGAATCGCTGTCCCTAGCGATCCTGCGCCTGATCGAAGAAGAAGCCCTGAAAGACCGTACCGCCGAAGTTCGCGCCCAAGTGCCGATTCCGGTTGCCGCCTTCCTGCTCAATGAAAAACGCAACTCGATCACCAAGATCGAACTGCGCACCCGTGCCCGTATCGTCATCCTGCCGAACGATCACCTCGAAACGCCGCACTTCGAAGTACAGCGCCTGCGTGACGACAGCCCGGAAGCCCATAGCGGGCAGTCCAGCTATGAAATCGCCGCGGCTGCCGCCGAAGTCGAAGAAGTCCAGCCAGCCGCTGCGACCCGCACCCTGGTTCGCCAGGAAGCCGCGGTGAAGACTGCACCGGCCCGTGCCAACGCACCGGTACCGACCGAAGCTGCCGCACCGGTTGCCGCGCCGGCCGCCCTGCCTGAGCCAAGCCTGTTCAAGGGCCTGGTGAAGTCGCTGGTCAGCCTGTTCGCCACCAAGGAAGAGCCTGCTGCCCCGGTTGTGGTTGAAAAACCTGCCACCGAGCGCCCGGCGCGCAATGAAGAACGTCGCAACGGTCGCCAGCAGAGCCGTAACCGCAATGGCCGCCGTGACGAAGAGCGCAAGCCTCGCGAAGAACGTGCCCCGCGTGAAGAACGCGCACCACGTGAAGAACGTGCGCCTCGCGAAGCCCGTGAAGACACCCCGACCGTAGCCCGTGAAGAACGTGCACCGCGTGAAGAGCGCGCCCCACGTACCCCACGCACTCCACGTGAAGATCGCAAGCCGCGTGGCGAGCGTGAAGAACGCGTGCGTGAACTGCGTGAGCCTCTGGACGCGGCACCTGCCGTTGCCGCTGCCGCAGCCGTTAGCGCTGAAGAACGCCCGGCCCGCCAGCCGCGTGAAGAACGCGCACCACGCGAAGAGCGCCAACCGCGCCCGCCACGTGAAGAGCGTCAACCACGCGCCGAGCAAGCCGCTGCTGCCACCGAAGAAGAAGTACTGACCGGCGAAGAGCAGTTGCAGGAAGACGGCCAGGACAACGCCGAAGGCGATCGTCCACGCCGCCGCTCCCGTGGCCAGCGTCGTCGCAGCAACCGTCGTGAGCGTCAGCGTGATGCCAACGGCAACGTAATCGAAGGTTCGGAAGAAACCGGCGAAAACCCAGAAGCTGCCAACAACGAGCCAACAGGCGCCGAACTGGCTGCCGGCTTGGCCGTTACCGCTGCCGTTGCCAGCTCAGTCATCAGCGCACCTGCTGAAGCCCAGGCTCACGAGCAAGCCGAACGCGCTACCGCTGCCGTCGAAGACACTGTTGCCGTAGAAGCGCCAGCCGCCGAAACCCCAGCGGTTGAAGCGCCGGTTGTTGAAGCGCCAGTCGTTGAAGCCACGACCCCTGTCGAAGCCCCAGCGGTTCCGGAAGTGGAAGTTGCCCCGGTTCGCGATGCACAGCCAGAAACCGACGTGGTTGCCGTTGAACCAGCTCCATCGGTTGAGCCTCAGCCAGTAGTCGAAGCGGCTGTAGAAGCTCCGGTGGTCGAAGAAGCTGCCCCGGCTGTGCGTGAAGTTCGCGAAGAACAGACCGCCTTCCAGTGGACCGCCGAACCGGCTGCACCGGTTGAAGCGCCAGCGCCTGCCCCAGTGGTAGAAGAAGCACCGGCACCGGTTGCTGAAGTCGTCGCCGAGCCAGCCCTAGTGGTTGAACCGACGCCGGTTGCTGAGCCTGCGCCCGTGGTTGAAGTTGAAGCCCCAGTGGTTGCCGAAGTGGCCGCCCCTGTGGTTGAAGCTGCACCTGCAAGCGCCCTCACCGAAAACGGCCGTGCGCCGAACGACCCGCGTGAAGTGCGTCGTCGCCGCAAGGAAGCCGAAGCTGCTGCAGCCGCAGCCAAGGCGGTAGAGCACGAGGCCCAGGAAGCAGAGCACGAGCCTAAACCCCTCGTCTGATTCCATAAGCCACTAAAAAGCCCCGCCTGAGTGATCAGGCGGGGCTTTTTTATGGCTGATTATCTCGACCTGGAATGCGATCACTGTGGGAGCTGGCTTGCCTGCGATAGCGTCGATTCAGCCAGCGTGGCGGTGACTGACACACCGCTATCGCAGCAGAGGTATCTACACAACTTTGTGGGCTGTAACGGCAGACGGTAACCACGATGCGAAGCGAGTCGCTCTTGATCTGCTTTTGATCTTAGGCGCCCCGTCAAACCACGCTGGCCGGAATTCGACAGGGATTTGGGGGGTAAACCGGCAGGGATGCCGGTTTAGCCGCCGTCAGGGCGGAACCTTAAGTGGTCGTTACCGCAGTAATGGATATGTACACAATCCAACTGTGTTGACTGTCAGGCCGCTATCGCAGGCAAGCCAGCTACCACATTGGACGGTGGTGCGTCAGGTAGATAAGCGCCGGCTATCAGGCCGTTACGGGAGCAAGCTCCCTCGCCACAGGTCCAACGTCGGCTCTAAGTAGATACCTATGGCTATCGCAGGCAAGCCAGCTGCCACACTTAACCTGCAGTAAAACTCAACCGTTGCGGCACATCCACATCCCAAAGCACACCAGGATCATCTACCTGCACCTCTCGCACCTGAGTTTGTGCAAACAACGGCCTGGCCCCACGATCCCCACTCAGAGCCATCAGCGCCGACCCAAACCTGTGATGGAAAGCCACCGGGTGCCCGTACTGCCCGGCAGATACCGGCACAGTGACGCCCTCCACGCTGGCGATCACCCGTTCGATACTCGATGACCGAATAAACGGCATATCCCCCAACACCACCAGCCACCCATCCGCTGCACCGCTGGCCTTGACCGCCGCCGCAATGCTGTCGCCCATACCGCTCGAATCCAGCAGTACAACCTGACAGCCATAAGCCTCTGCCAGGCGGATAACCTCCCCGCGCTCCGGCGACGTCACCAGCCAGCGCGTTACCACACGCTCAGGCAAGTTGCGCAGCACCTGCTCGATGACCGGCCGGCTAACGCCATCCAGCCCCACACACGCGGCGAGCAATTTGTCTTGATCAGCTCCAGCTTCGGCACGAAAACGACTGCCCTGCCCCGCCGCCAGCACAATCGCCGTCACCGTCACTCGGCCACCACTGCCATCGGTTTTTTTTGCATCGGTGCCACCCCGTTTTTGATCGCAACAATTTCCGCCATCAGCGATAGCGCAATTTCCGCCGGCGTATGGCTGCCGATGTGCAGGCCGATCGGCCCGTGCAAGCGCGCAATGGCCTCCGCCGACAGGCCCAGCGCGGCCAGGTTCTCCCGACGCTTCTGGGTATTGACCCGCGAACCCAGGGCGCCGATATAGAACGCCGTGGAGTTCAGCGCCGTCAGCAACGCCATGTCATCCAGACGTGGATCGTGGGTCAGGCAAACAATAGCCGTGCGTTCATCGGTATGGATATTCAACACCGCCTCGTCGGGCATGCCCGGCACAAAGCGGCCATGCTGGTCTTCCCAGCCATAGACGAACTCTTCGCGGGGGTCGCAGATCAGCACTTCGAAATCCAGCAGGCGCGCCATTTCCGCTACGTAGCGCGACAGCTGCCCGGCGCCGATCAACAGCAGGCGCCAGCGCGGGCCATAGATGGCGCGCAAGCGTTCGCCGTCGAAGCTCACCACGTCGGTCTTGCTGGCGGCGCTCAAAATCACTTCGCCGGTGGCCAGGTTCAGCTCGCGAGCGACAATCTGATGATCTTCACAACGCGCCAGCAGCGTTTCGACCCAACCCCACTCTTCCACGCGCTCCTCGGTGAGCCGCAGGGTGCCGCCGCAGGGCAGGCCAAAACGCGCCGCCTCGTCGCGAGTGACGCCGTAGGTCACCAACTGCACGGGCGGGCCGTCAGCGGGTAAGCGGCCGTCCTGCAGGCGCGCGATCAAGTCATCCTCGATGCAACCGCCCGACACCGAGCCAATCACCACACCATCACCGCGCAGGGCCAGCATTGCTCCTGGCGGGCGCGGCGCGCTGCCCCAGGTTTGCACCACGCTGTACAACATCACGCGCTGCCCGGCGCGGCGCCATTGCAGCACGCTGCGCAGGACGTTCAGATCCACACTGTCCATCAGGCCTCCGGTAAGTACTGTCGCGCTCACTGTAAACCAAAAATATCGGTTGTATCCCGCCAGAAACGCAAACGCCCCGAACCAGTCGGGGCGTTTACGGATAGCGTTGGCGTCAGTTCACGCCAGCAGCCACTTACTTGACGACAGGCGCCGGGCCTTCAGCCACGCCCAGGTCATCGAGCTCGCGGGTTTCGGAGATACCGGTCCCGCCAGACGCCAGCTCGCTTTGCAGCTTGTCGGTGTCCAGTTCCTTGACCCACTTGGCCACAACGATGGTGGCAACTGCGTTACCCACCAGGTTGGTCAGGGCACGGGCTTCGGACATGAAGCGGTCGATACCCAGGATCAGCGCCAGGCCGGCAACCGGCAAGTGGCCGACAGCCGACAGGGTGGCGGCCAGTACGATGAAGCCCGAACCGGTCACGCCAGCCGCGCCTTTGGACGACAGCAGCAACACCAGCAGCAGAGTGATCTGGTGGGTGATGTCCATGTGGGTGTCGGTCGCCTGGGCGATGAACACGGCCGCCATGGTCAGGTAGATCGAAGTACCGTCGAGGTTGAAGGAGTAACCGGTTGGAATCACCAGGCCGACCACGGACTTCTTCGCGCCCAGGCGCTCCATCTTGATCAACATACGCGGCAGTGCGGATTCCGACGACGAGGTGCCCAGTACGATCAGCAGTTCTTCACGGATGTAGCGGATCAGCTTCAACACGCTGAAACCGTGAGCGCGGCAGATAGCGCCCAGCACCAGCACCACGAACAGAATGCAGGTGATGTAGAAGCAGATCATCAACTGGCCCAACTGCACCAGGGAACCGACACCGTAGGCGCCGATGGTGAATGCCATCGCACCCAGGGCACCGATTGGCGCGAGCTTCATGATCATGTTGATGATGTTGAACATCACATGGGCGAAGCGATCGATGAAGTCCAGCACGGGCTTGCCGTAGGCACCCAGGCGGTGCAGGGCGAAACCGAAGATCACCGAGAACATCAGCACTTGCAGGATGTCGCCGTTGGCGAAGGCGCCGACGATGGTGTTCGGGATGACGTTGAGGATAAAGCCGACGATGCTCTGGTCTTTACCGGCGGTGACGTAGGCCGCCACTTTGGAAGCATCCAGGGTCGCGACGTCGATGTGCATGCCGGCGCCCGGCTGCACCACGTTGACCACGACCAGGCCAATCAGCAGGGCGATGGTGGAAACGATTTCGAAGTACAGCAGCGCGTAGCCGCCGGTCTTGCCCACCGACTTCATGCTTTGCATGCCAGCGATGCCGCTGACCACGGTACAGAAGATGATCGGGGCGATGACCATTTTGATCAGCTTGATAAAGCCGTCACCCAGTGGCTTGAGTGCCACGCCGGTCTGCGGGTAGAAGTGGCCGAGCAAGATACCGATAACGATTGCAACGATCACCTGGAAATACAGGGATTTGTAGATTGGCTGACGAGTCGTCATTGCAAAGTTCCTCAATCGTCCCGTGTGGCAAATATCCGCCATTGCCCACGGCACTTGAATTGCGAACCCTCCTGCACTGGAGGGATTTGTTGTTTGCGAAGCCTGTAGGAGCAAGCCTGCGCTGTAATCCTTATCGCAAACAGCGTGCCACTTTGCTTAAACGCGCTGAAGGCCTTTAGACATCAGGGCTTTGGGTTCACGGGCGACTCCGGAGAGTGCAACACAGTGGCGGATTTCCGCCCACTCATCCTGTCTCGTCCTACAATTTGGCGGATATCCGCCTTGTCGCGCCACTGGGTGATGGCTACCATCCGCCACTCCATGGATGAGGCCCCTGCATGCGTGAACGTACCATCGCCAGCCATTACGCCCGAGCGGCCCTCGGCGGTGCGCGCCGAGCCGGTTTCGACTACTCGGGGGTGTTGCAGCAGGTGGGCATCACCCCGGAACTACTGACCGAACCCCGCGCCCGCATCGCTCCAGAGCAATTTACCCGCTTGCTGCAAATGCTCTGGCTGGGGTTGGATGACGAATACCTGGGGTTTGCCGAAGCGCCGAGCAAACGCGGCACTTTCGCCATGATGTGCCACGCGCTGATCCATTGCCGCACGCTGGAGAAGGCGCTGGAGCGCGGCTTATTGTTTTATAGCCTGTTCCCCCAAGGCCCACGCTGGCAACTGACCAAAGAAGGCGACATGGCGCGCCTGAGCCTGGACGACTCACAGCTATGGGACCCGGACCACTTCCTCAGTGAATGCCTGCTGGTGATCTGGCATCGCCTGGGCAGTTGGTTGATCGGCCAGCGTATCCGGCTGCAGCAGGCCACCTTCAGTTACCCGATGCCGGCCCATGCCGGTGAATATGACCTGCTGTTCCCCTGCCCCCAGGTGTTCGGCGCGCCGACCAGCAGCCTGGTGTTTCCCAGCCGCTACCTGAGCCTGCCGCTGTTGCAGGATGAACGCACCCTCAAGCACTTCTTGCAGCGCTCCCCTGCCGACTTGTTGTCCCGGCCGGATGAAGGTGACAGCCTGAGCAGCCAGTTGCGCCGCCTGCTGAGCCGCGACCGCACGCCCTGGCCAGACCTGGAAGCCGTCGCCCAGCACTTGCACATCAGCCCACAGACCCTGCGTCGGCACCTGCGCGAAGAAGGCACGAGCTTTCAGGCATTGAAAGATGAGTTACGCCGGGATATCGCCATTTACCACTTGGGGCGGGCGGATTTGTCTTTGCAGGAGATCGCCGAGCAGTTGGGGTTTTCCGAACCGTCGGCGTTTCATCGGGCGTTCAAGAAGTGGACAGGACTGACGCCGGGGGCCTACAGAGCGCAGGAGAGTTAGCGGTGTATTGGCTGGGAGGGCCTCATCGCAGGCAAGCCAGCTCCCACAGTTGAATGTATTCACACATCAAAATGTGGGAGCTGGCTTGCCTGCGATGAGGCCAGTGCAGATCACAAGGCAGGAAAGTGAATCCTGAACGCCGCCCCACCCAACGCTGAATCCCCCAACGTCAACCGCGCGTGATAGCTTTCGATGATGTCCTTGACCACCGCCAGCCCGATCCCCTGCCCCGGGTGCTGGCGATCTAGCCGTTCGCCGCGCTGCAGGATCCGTGCATGCTGGTCCGGTGGTACGCCGGGGCCGTCGTCTTCGATACACAGCTCAATGCCATCGAGGTTTTCCACCAGGCTGATACGCACTTGCTTGAGACACAGGCGGTAGGCGTTTTCCAGCAGGTTGCCGAGCATTTCGAGCAACGCGCCCTTCTCGATGGGCACTTCGCAGGCCTGCGGTAAATCGAAGGTCACGGTGACCCGCTTGTCGCGGTAAACTTTTTCCAATGTATCGCACAGGCTTTGCACCACCGGTTCCAGGCGGACCTGGTGGCGCACCAGGCCACTTTTACGCAGGCTGGCACGCTGCAGTTGGTAACCGATCTGCTGGCTCATGCGTTCGATCTGCGATTGCAGCACCCACGCCTGGCTACGTTCTTCAGGCCGCTGGGCCATGTCTTCGCTCACGCCCTGCAACACCGCCAGTGGCGTTTTCAGGCTGTGAGCCAAGTCATCAAGAGAATCGCGGTAGCGCGCACGCTGTTCGCGCTCGCTGTGCAGCAAGCGGTTCAGGGAGCCGGTCAGGCGCAGCAGCTCACGGGGGTGTTCTTCGCTGAGGCTTTCGCGGGTGCCGCCTTCGATCTGGTCGAGCTCATGGCTCAGGCGCCGCAGGGCTTGCAGGCCCCAGGTCAGGCCCAGCCACAACAGCGTCAACAGCACCAGCAACGCCGCGCCGAACCCGAGGTAGAGGTTCTCACGCAGGCCTTCGAGGGTCAGTTGGTATTCGCGTACCGGCTGCAAGGCGACAATGCTGAACGCCGCGCTCTTGCCTCCCAGTAGGCGCACCTCGACGTCATACACGAAGAATTCCTGGCCATTGGCCTCGCGAATCCGCGCAAATTCGTTGCCGCGCCCGTCATATCGCGGTTTGTAGTTGATGTTTTCTTCCTGGGTCGCCCGCGAGCGCCATACCAGATGGCCTTCACGGTCGTAGATATAACCCAGCAGCCGACTGTCGGTGAGGTTGAAACGCTCATCGGGCAGCTGCGCCGGCATCAGCAGGCGGTTATTGTCGACCCGCGCCGCAGATATCAGGGTGGTCACATCCGACGCCAGGCGCTGTTCGATGGAATCCTGCAACGCCAGGCTGAACGCGCCTTGCATGGCCGGCAACAGGCCGAGCATAAACAGCACGGCCAGGGTGGCGGCCGCCAGCATCAGGCGCACACGTAGCGAACGAATCAACGGCAGCGCTCATTGAACAGGTAGCCCAGGCCACGCACGGTGTCGATCGGCTTGAACCCGGCCGGGCCTTCCAGCTTGCGGCGCAGGCGGCCGACCAGCACTTCGATCACGTTTGGATCGCGCTCGTCGTCATCCGGGTACAGTTGCTCCATCAAACGGTCTTTGGCGACCACTTGTTGATGATGACGCATCAAGTATTCGAGGATCCGATACTCGTAGGCGGTCAGCGCCAAGGGTTGCTCGTCCAGGGAGGCTTGCTTGCGGTTGAGGTCCAGCAGCAGCGGCCCGGCAACGATAGTCGACTGGGTAAAACCGCTGGAGCGGCGCAGCAAGGCGTTCATGCGTGCCTCCAGCTCTTCGAACTGGAACGGCTTGACCACGTAGTCGTCGGCCCCGGCCGCCAAGCCTTCAACCTTGTCCTGCCAGTTGCCGCGGGCGGTGAGGATCAGGATCGGGAAAGTCTTGGTCTGGGTGCGCAACTGGCGAATCAGGTCCAGGCCGCCCATGCCGGGCAGGCCAAGGTCGATGATCGCCAGGTCATGGTTGAACTGGCCGGTCTGGTACAGGGCTTCTTCGGCATTGGCCACGGCTTCGACCACATGCCCGCTGTCGGTCAGGCGGGTAAACAGGTGATGACGCAGCAGCGCCTCATCTTCCACCACCAGCAATTTCATAAGGTTCTCCACTGCAATTCAACTAGCCGACAGGGGGATATCATAGCGGCCCTGCAGCTCTTGGGGGCGCAGTTTTATGCCATTGTAGTGGCCAGTCAGGTGCGCGTAGCCGCTGCGATAGTCGGGTTGCGCAGGGGTAGCGCCCAGGGCCTGGCCCCACGGCGCGGCCTGGGTGCCGGCGTCTTCGAAGCTGACACGATGGATCAGGTTGCTGGATTTCTTGGTTTTCTCGCTGCCAAAGGCCGCAAAGGCGCCATCGGACGCCTGCACGCCGGCAGTGGCGCCGAGCATGGTCAAGGCCAACATCAGCTTTTTGATCGCAGTCATGGTGGTTACCTCATACGCATTTAGGCTGTGGGGCCCAGACTACGCAGGCGCCCCTGAACTCCCCCTGAACAGGCTCTGAACCGCAGCTGAACCGAATCGGGCTATCCACTGGCGCACCAACTCGGCAAAATACCGCGCATGACGCCCCTACCCGCTTGCTGCACCCCACTCGATGATCATTGGCCGTTGCCGGTTTCTTTGCCGGGCACGGTGTTTTTGAGCACGCGATTCGACCCGGCTTTATTGAGCCACGGCGATTTCCAGCGCTGCGATGTGCCGCCGCCCGCGAGCATCCAACGCTCGGTCGCCAAGCGCCAGGCGGAATTTCTCGCCGGCCGCCTGTGCGCGCGCGAAGCGCTGCAACGACTCGATCATCTGCACTGCATCCCGGCCATCGGCGAAGACCGTGCCCCGGTCTGGCCAGGACATATCAGTGGTTCCATCACCCACAGCACCGGGCACGCTGCGGCGATTGTCGGGCACAAGGCGCAATGGCGCGGGCTGGGCATGGACCTGGAGCATCTGCTGACGGTGGAACGGGCCGAACGCCTGGCCGGGGAAATTTTGACGGCCGATGAGCTCCAGCGCATGGCCGCCCTGCCCCGTGAGCAACACGCCTTGCTGGTGACGCTGACGTTTTCGGTGAAGGAAAGCTTGTTCAAGGCGCTCTATCCGATCGTGCACAAGCGCTTTTATTTCGAGCATGCCGAGGTGTTGGAGTGGTCAGCGGCTGGGAAGGTGCGCCTGCGGTTGCTGACCGATCTTTCGCAAGAGTGGGGCCATGGCAAAGAGCTGGAAGGGCAGTTTGTGGTGCAAGGGGAGCAGTTGTTGAGCCTGGTGGCTATCAGCGCCTGGTAGGCCACCATCGCGGGCAAGCCCGGCTCCCACATTGGGAACGCATTCACCTGTGGGAGCTGGCTTGCCTACGATAGCGGTTTCAGGGTTTATTCTGATCCCTGGGCCAGCTCAGGCTGAAACACGCCCCACCCAGGTTATTGCTCTTGCTGATCAGCGCCCGCCCGCCGTGCCAATAGATAATCCGCCGCACGATCGACAAGCCCAGGCCATGCCCGCCAGAAGCGCGGGTACGGCTGTCATCCAAGCGCAGGAACGGCGTGAAGATCCGCTCCCAGGCGCTTTCCGGCACACCGGGGCCGTCGTCTTCCACATCGATGCGACAGCGCACCTGCCCCACCTGATAACTGATCAACACCTGGCCTCTGGCGTGGCGCATGGCGTTACTCACCAGATTTTGCAGGGCACGGTGCAAGTAGCGCGGTTCAGCGTCGACCCAGGCGTCATCCCAATGTGCCGAAGACAGGCAAATACCCCGAGTGACGCTGACCTGCGGGCGCAATGGCGATAATTCGCCAATCACCTGATCGAGCAATGCATCAAGGTCTACGCGCTGGAAATTCAGCTCCGGTGCACCCTGTTCCAAGCGCGCATAAGTGAGCATCTCGTCCACCAGGCCATCGAGGTCCTGGATATCGCCATCCATGCCTTCCAGGTATTTGCGCCGCGCCTCGGGCGTGGCGGCGTCACCGATCATCTCCAGGCCAAAACGCAGGCGCGCGACCGGTGTGCGCAGCTCGTGGGAGACCGCGCGCACCAGCTCACGCTGAATCGCCAGCAATTGCTGCAGGTGCTCGGCCATGCCATTGAAGGCTGCCGCCAGCCGTCCGACCGAGTCTGCACCGCGAGCGGGTACGCGCACTTCCAGGTTGCCCTTGGCGATACGCGTAGCCGCCGCCTCAAGGCCTTTGAGCCGACGCTCAAGTTGACGCACCAGCAAATAGACGATCAAGCCGATCAGAGTCAGGCCGATCAAGGTGATCAGGATCAGCCATTGCGCCGGGTACGGGTTCATCTGGTACAGCGGGCCGATCTCCAGTACCCACGGGGTGCCGACCATGCCGGCAAACACGCGAATCGAATCGCCGCCCTTGCCCAGCGCCATCACCGTATCGCCCTCCGCCACGCGACGACGCTGGTCGTCGTCCATATCGGCCTGGTCAAGGGCCATCAGGTGCATTTCAAAACCAAAACCCTTGGCGTGTTTGATGTCGGCCAGACGCTGGGGCTGTTCGGCCACCGGGAAACGCACCAGTTCGTCGGCCAGCAGGTAAATAGTCGCACGGGCCAATTGCTCGCTGATCTGCTGCACTTCGCCGGTGAGCACCAATTGCTCTTGCTCGCTGACCAACCGCAGCACCCGCGCCGCATGAGGCCCGGTCTGCTCAACCAGGACCTGGCCGCGTTGCAGGCGGTTGCGCTGGCCCAGGTCCAATTGCGCATCGGTGAACGTGCGCAACTCCAGCGGGATGCCCAGCAAGCGCTCCCACACCGCCAAGGCGCGCTGCCGTTCAATGGTGCTCATGGGTTGCAGGTTATCGCCCATCAACGCAAAGGTGCCGTGGGCCAGGCGCTCACGGTACTGGCCGCTGCGCACGTCATTAAGCAGGTGCAGTGCCAGGGCGCCGAGCAACGCCACCAGGATCAGGGCCGCGCACATGCCGCCGTAGATGCGCAGGAAGATCGAGTTCACAGCGGCATATCGGCAGCGGCTTCGGGGACGAACAGGTAGCCTTTGCTGCGGATGGTCTTGATCAGGCGTGGGTGGAGCGGATCGTCGCCGATCTTTGGCCGAATGCGCGAGATACGCACGTCAATGGAACGATCCTGGCCGTCATAGCCGATACCACGCAGCGCTATGAAGATTTCTTCGCGGGACAGGATGCGCCCGGCGTTCGCAACCAGCAGCCACAGCAAGTCGAATTCAGCGCTGGTCAGTTCGATGCTGCTCTCATGCAACCAGGCTTCGCGCAAGGCATTGTCCACCACCAGTGGGCCAAACTGCAGGCGGCGTTGATGTTCCATTGCGGGCGGCAACACCGGCTCGCTGCGGCGTAGCAGCGCCTGGATACGCGCCAGCAACAACCGCGGGCGCACGGGTTTGCACACGTAGTCGTCGGCGCCCATGTCGAGGCCCAGCACCTGGTCCATGTCGTCGGTGCGCGCGGTGAGCATCAGGATCACGCCGTCATAGCGCTCGCGCACTTTACGGCAGATGCTCAGGCCGTCTTCGCCGGGCAGCATCAGGTCGAGGATCACCAGGTCCGGCTGCTCGGCGATGATGCGCGCCGCGGCCTTGGCACCATCGCCTTCCACCGACACACGCAGGCCGTTGCTTTCCAGGTACTCACGGGTCAATTCGGCGAGTCGCTCGTCGTCCTCGACGATCAGTATCTGCCAGGCTTCTTGCTCCATGCGCTACCTCGGTTCTCTATTGTAGGAGCGAGCTTGCTCGCGAAGAACGCAAGGGCACCGCGGTTATCCGGGTTTACCGCATTATCGTTGACGATTTTCGCGAGCAAGCTCGCTCCTACAGTTGTCATATGGAGCAAGCATGCTATTGCCCTGATCAAGGCCGATTGTAGCCATGCACCGGCCCTTGAACACAAGCCGGGAAATCCATTCGGTCATGGCGATTTTTTGTGGTAGGGTTCGCGCCCTCAAAATTCCCGCCGGCAGTTTCTATCTGGGAATATTCGGTGACAAACGGTGTAATCCAGCAGTAATGCGGCCTACACGGGTGTTCCATGATTCATACACATTTTACCCACAGCGTTATCCACAGGTAGTGCGTTGCTAAGCCCCCAAAAACGCATTATCTTGTACCTCGGCGCTAAAAAAACCCTACATGTAGGGTTTTCAGCGAAAAGACCAAACACAGATCAGACAAGAAACTCAAGCGCTTTCTTGCTCGCGTTTGGTTGAACCAAAGCATTTTTTGAAAGCCCAAACCGCGCACGCGGATGGCGGCCGTTTTCCAACCCGATTGGCAGAAAACGGTACGGGTGTTGCAGGGCTTGAATGGGGCCACTGTCACCCACCAGGAATACGGCGAAGGGCTCCCCGGCCCCGAACCAAAGACTTCGGCATGGAAGCGGCGCGATGAGCTCCCTTCCTCCTGTCCCGAAGTTGTTATGCCAGGCCCAGGCCTGCTGTAAGTGCTTCAGGACGGAACGGTGGGCACCGTGATGGTGCCCAAATAAATATAGAATGTGGAGACACCCCCTCATGCAAACCGACACAACTCGCGAGAACCCGCAGGGCTCCGTGCCGCAGGCCGCTGATTCGAACCTGGATCTGTCCGCCACCGCACCTGGCCAACTGCGCGTGATCAAGCGTAACGGCACTGTCGTTCCTTATACCGATGACAAAATCACCGTCGCCATCACCAAAGCGTTTCTTGCAGTTGAAGGCGGCACCGCTGCCGCTTCGTCGCGCATCCACGACACCGTTGCACGCCTGACCGAACAGGTCACCGCGACCTTCAAGCGTCGCATGCCATCGGGCGGCACTATCCACATCGAAGAAATCCAGGACCAGGTAGAACTGGCCCTGATGCGTGCCGGCGAGCAAAAAGTGGCCCGCGACTACGTGATCTACCGTGATTCGCGCGCCAAGGAGCGTGCCGTACGTTCCCCGGCCGAAGAAGCCGCCGTACAAGCGCACCCGTCGATCCGCATCACCCTGGCCGATGGCGGCTTTGCCCCGCTGGACCTGGGCCGCCTGAACACGATCATCACCGAGGCCTGCGAAGGCCTGGAAGAAGTCGACGGTGACCTGATCCAGCGCGAAACCCTGAAGAACCTGTACGACGGCGTGGCCCTGACCGACGTCAACACCGCGCTGGTGATGACCGCCCGTACCCTGGTCGAGCGTGAGCCGAACTACTCGTTCGTGACCGCCCGCCTGCTGATGGACACCCTGCGCGCCGAAGGCCTGGGCTTCCTGAAAGTCGCCGACAGCGCCACTCACCACGAGATGGCCGACCTGTACGCCAAGGCCCTGCCGGCCTACATCGCCAAAGGTATCGAATTCGAATTGCTGAACCCGATCCTGGCCACTTTCGACCTGGAAAAACTCGGCAAGGCCATCAACCACGAGCGTGACCAGCAGTTCACCTACCTGGGCCTGCAAACCCTGTACGACCGTTACTTCATCCACAAGGACGGCATCCGCTTCGAACTGCCGCAAGTGTTCTTCATGCGCGTGGCCATGGGCCTGGCGATCGAAGAGAAGAACAAAGAAGACCGTGCGATCGAGTTCTACAACCTGCTGTCGTCCTTCGACTACATGTCGTCGACCCCGACCCTGTTCAACGCCGGCACCCTACGTCCACAGCTGTCGAGCTGCTACCTGACCACCGTGCCGGATGACCTGTCGGGCATCTACCACGCGATCCACGACAACGCCATGTTGTCCAAATTCGCCGGTGGCCTGGGCAACGACTGGACCCCAGTGCGTGCACTGGGCTCGTACATCAAGGGCACCAACGGCAAGTCCCAGGGCGTCGTACCGTTCCTGAAAGTGGTGAACGACACCGCCGTTGCCGTGAACCAGGGTGGCAAGCGCAAAGGCGCTGTATGTGCCTACCTGGAAACCTGGCACATGGACATTGAAGAGTTCATCGAGCTGCGCAAGAACACCGGTGATGACCGTCGTCGTACCCACGACATGAACACCGCCAACTGGATCCCTGACCTGTTCATGAAGCGCGTCTTCGATGACGGCAAGTGGACCCTGTTCTCGCCATCCGAAGTGCCGGACCTGCACGACCTGACCGGCAAGGCCTTCGAAGAGCGCTACGAGTACTACGAAGCCCTCACCGAGTACCCAGGCAAGGTCAAGCTGTTCAAGACCATCCAGGCCAAAGACCTGTGGCGCAAAATGCTGTCCATGCTGTTCGAAACCGGCCACCCATGGTTGACCTTCAAGGACCCATGCAACCTGCGCAGCCCGCAGCAGCACGTGGGCGTGGTCCACAGCTCGAACCTGTGCACCGAGATCACCTTGAACACCAACAAGGACGAGATCGCCGTTTGCAACCTGGGCTCGATCAACCTGCCGAACCACATCGTCAACGGCAAGCTGGACACCGCCAAGCTGGAGCGTACCGTCAACACCGCCGTACGCATGCTCGATAACGTCATCGACATCAACTACTACTCGGTGCCACAGGCGCAGAACTCCAACTTCAAGCACCGTCCGGTTGGCCTGGGGATCATGGGCTTCCAGGACGCGTTGTACCTGCAGCACATCCCTTACGGTTCCGATGCAGCGGTCGAGTTCGCCGACAAGTCCATGGAAGCGGTCAGCTACTACGCGATCCAGGCTTCCTGCGACCTGGCCGACGAGCGCGGCGCCTACGAGACGTTCCAGGGTTCACTGTGGTCCAAGGGCATCCTGCCGCTGGATTCGCAACAGATCCTGATCGAAGCCCGTGGCCAGAAGTACATCGACGTCGACCTGAACGAAACCCTGGACTGGGCCCCGGTACGTGCCCGTGTGCAGAAAGGTATTCGTAACTCCAACATCATGGCCATCGCACCGACCGCCACCATCGCCAACATCACTGGCGTGTCGCAGTCGATCGAACCGACCTACCAGAACCTGTATGTGAAATCGAACCTGTCGGGCGAATTCACAGTGATCAACCCGTACCTGGTTCGCGATCTGAAGGCCCGTGGCCTGTGGGACTCGGTCATGATCAACGACCTGAAGTACTACGACGGTTCCGTGCAGCAGATCGAGCGCATCCCGCAAGAACTCAAAGAGCTCTACGCGACCGCCTTCGAAGTGGACACCAAGTGGATCGTTGACGCCGCCAGCCGTCGTCAGAAGTGGATCGACCAGGCCCAGTCCCTGAACCTGTACATCGCCGGCGCCTCGGGCAAGAAGCTGGACGTGACCTACCGCATGGCGTGGTACCGTGGCCTGAAAACCACTTACTACCTCCGTGCGCTGGCCGCCACCAGCACCGAGAAGTCGACCATCAACACTGGCAAGCTGAACGCAGTGTCCAGCGGCAACCACGGTGATGACTCGGTACTCGCAGCGCCAGCCGGCCCGGCACCTGTGCCAAAGGCCTGCGCGATTGACGAGCCGGATTGCGAAGCTTGCCAATAAGCTGAACCTGCCCTGGGTTTAACCACCCGAGGCAGAAAAGCCCCCGATACACCTAGGGTGTATCGGGGGCTTTTTCTTGGGCGGGTATAAAGCCCTTGTTGCTGTATTGCTGTTCGGTCAATACCTGGATGGACAGCGTGAAGCAGATGCAAATGTGGGAGGGGGCTTGCTCCCGATAGGGTGTCAGTCAATGGATACTTGGCTGATACACCGCTATCGGGGGCAAGCCCCCTCCCACATTTTAAAGCGCTAACCTATCAGGTCATCTGAATGATGGTCTGCATGATGGTGCTTTGGGTGGAGATGGTCTTGGCGTTCGCCTGGTAGTTGCTCTGGGCCTTGATCAGGTCCACCAGCTCGTTGGTCAAGTTGACGTTGGAGTTCTCTAGGGAGGAGGCCTTGATCGACCCCAGAGTGCCAGATTCCGGGGCGTCGTAGCCCGGCTGGCCCGACGCGAAGGTCTCTTTCCAGGTCGTACCGCCGGCGGGCTGCAGGCCCTGCTCGTTGTTGAAGCTGGCCAGGGAAATCTGGCCGATGGCCTTGCTCTGCTGGTTACTGAAGGTGGCGAAGAGCACGCCGCTGCCATCGATCTTCAGGCCGGTGATCTGGCCGGTGGCGTAACCATCTGTGACCGGCGGGTTACGGTAGCTGGCCGAGTTGTACTGGGTGACGGTGCCCATGTTGATGGCGATGCCGTCCTTGTTAGCCGTCGCATCGTTAGCTTTCCATACGCCATCGGTCACCGTGCCAGGTATCCAATCCTTGATGGTCAAGGTGTTACCGGCAACACCGCCGGTCACGATGCTCTTGAGGTTACCAGCACCATCGAAGCTCAATGTCGACGGCACAGGCGCCTTCACGTCAGCACCGGTACCGGTAGGAGCCGAACCATCAGGATTGCGGCCATCGATCAAGGTGTAGGCCTGCCATTGGTTGGCATCGGTTTTGACCAGGTACTGCACCATCGGGTGCGCATTGCCCTGGGAGTCGTACAAGGTGGTGCTGTATTGCGTGGTGAAGCTTTCGGACTTGGTTGGATCAAACGGGTTCTTGGACTGATCGATCACCGGCGACGAGGAGTTCAGGTTGCTGGAAGAGTCCACCTTGGTAGACGCCTTCGGCGGCAGGTTCGCCAGGTTCAGCTGCAGGTCAACCAGGCCGCCTTTGGTGATTTTGCCATTCTCGTCCGCGGCATAGCCTTGCAGGCGCGAGGTGCCGGTGTTGTTGGTGATATAGCCGTCTTTGTCCGCACGGAAAGCACCGCTACGGGTGTATTCCAGCGAACCGTCGCTGCCCTTCTGCACGAAGAAGCCACCACCCTGGATCGCCATGTCGAGGATGCCGCCACTGCCGTTGACGTCGCCCTGGGTGAACTGCTGGGACACCGCCGCCAGGTTCACACCGTTGCCGATGCTGTTCTGGCCAGTGCCCAGCTTGGAGGCCGCGTAGATATCCGCGAATTCCGCACGGGATGACTTGAAGCCAGTGGTCGCGACGTTGGCGATGTTGTTGCCGGTCACGTCCAGTTGTTTGTTGGCCGCATAGAGGCCGCTAAGGCCGATGTTAAAAGACATGTTTCTCTCCTCTGCCGTATTTAGCCGGCTCTATGTACCGATAGTCTGAATTTGCGACAGCTTGACGCTGCCCATGCCGCCTGCAAGGTTGAGCAGCATTTCGCCGCCGGTCTTGCTCAGGGTCACGCTGGTGACCGTGGCTGGTAGCGAGGTGGTCAGGGCCACCGCGTCACCTTTGTCGTTCTTGGTGGAGGCATTGAAGGTGTAGGTGCCGGCTGGGGCGACCTCACCCTTGTCGTTCTTGCCGTCCCAGATAAAGCTCTGGCTGCCGGCACTCTGCGCGCCCATATCCACGGTGCGTACGACGTTGCCGTCCTTGTCGGTGATCTTGACGGACACGTTGCCCACCGCCGATGGCACCGCCACTGAACCGTTCATGCTCTTGCTGGTATCCACCATGGCTTTGTCGGTCTGGATAATGATCGACCGCCCCACCAGCGACGAAGCCTGCAGCGCTTGAGAAGAGCTGAAGTTGCTGGAGATGTTGTTCACCGAGTCGTTCAGGGTGTTGATGCCTTCCAGGCTGCTGAACTGGGCAAGCTGGGCCACGAACGCGCCGTTGTCCTGGGGCGACAGCGGGTTCTGGTTTTTCAGCTGGGTCACCAGCAACTGCAGGAATGCGTCCTTGCCCAGCGCCTGGTTACCCGTGGCCGCTTTGGAAACATTCGAGACATTGTTCGACGCGTCCTTGACCTTGGAGTTGAACAGGTCCTGGACAGCCGTGTTGTTTGACGTATCAACGATGGCCATTATTTGGCGCCCCTTATCACTGACCCAGGGTCAGGACCTTCTGCATCATGGTTTTGGCGGTGTTCATCATTTCCGCGTTGGTCTGGAACGAACGGCTGGCGGAAATCATGTCAGCCATTTCCTCGACCACATTGACGTTGGGGTAGTAGACGTAACCCTTTTCGTTCGCGGCAGGATGGTTGGGCTCGTAACGGGCCTCCAGGTTGCTCTGGTCTTCGACCACGCCCAACACCTGCACGCCGGAGCCAGCTGCGTCCTGATTCTGGAACAGCGACTCGCTGCCGCCTGCCTGGCCACCCTGGAACATGGTGGCGAATACCGGATGGCGGGCGCGATAGGTCTGGTCAATGCTCGAGGAGACGGTCTCGGCGTTGGCGATGTTACTGGCGACGGTGTTCAAACGCGTGGTCTGCGCGCTCATGCCACTGCCGGCAATATTGAAAACACTGGACAGGGACATGGCTTACTCTCCGCGCAGGGCTGACATCAGCCCTTTGAATTTGCTGTTGAGCAGGGTGAAGCTGGCTTGGAAGTTCACCGAGTTTTCGGCGTAGTTCGATTGCTCCAGCTGGGCGTCAACGGTGTTCTGGTCGATCGACGGCTGCATCGGCGTGCGATACAGCAGCGACTCGTCACCATTGCCCAGGCCTTGCGCTTCGATATGACGGCTATTGGTCATGTTCAAGGCGAAGGTGCCGTTCTTGGTCTTGTCCTGTTGTGCGGCGAGCACGGCGGAGAAGTCCAGGTCCCGAGCTTTGTAGTTCGGGGTGTCGGCGTTGGCGATGTTGTTGGCCAGGACTTCGGCACGCTGGGCGCGGAAGCCCAGGGCTTGTTCGTGGATACCGAGCGCTTTATCGAAGCTGATGCTCATGGCGGAAACCTTTAGGCTGACCTGCTGTTCGTTAGCAGGGTTATAGCAAGGTGTATGCCAAACTTGCGAGAGCCCCGTATATCAAGGGTTTCGAAGGGAGTTGCCGGCGACTATGCCAGAAAAGCGGCAAGCGATTTCCGCGTAGTGCCAGTAAAGCGGCAATGGGCAGTTGCCGCTTTACGCCAGCTTGCCGAGAAAACAAATGTGGGAGCTGGCTTGCCTGCGATGGCGGAGTGCCTGCCGACCTATTCGTCGACTGACAAAACGCTATCGCGGGCAAGCCCGGCTCCCACAGTTTTATTGCATACACCCAGGCTACTTGGCCTGGTAGATGATCCCCGGGCTGCATTGCACCATTTGGAAGTGATCCGGCAGCCCATTGAGCGCCTCGGAAGCACCGAGGAACAGATAACCTCCGCGCTTGAGCGTGCCATGGATACGCAGCAGGATGTCTTTCTTCACTTCAGCGGAGAAATAGATCAGCACATTGCGGCAGAACACCATGTCGAACTTGCCCAGGCTGGCGTAGCTGTCGAGCAGATTGAACGAGCGGAATTCGACGCGATTCTTGATCGGCGCCTTGATCGCCCAACGCCCCGCCCCTTTGGGATCGAAGTAACGTTGAAGGCGCTCCTGGGACAAGCCTCGGCCCAACGCCAGGCTGTCGTACTCACCGGTCTTGCAGTTGGTGAGCATAGTGCCGGACAAGTCCGTGGCCACAATTTGCGCGCCGGCTTTCAACTGGCCCATGTTGGTCCGCTCGAACTCGTCGATGGACATCGAGATCGAGTACGGCTCCTGCCCCGAGGAACAGGCCGCCGACCAGATACGCAGGCGCTGGCCCGGGCTGGCCTTGATGGCTTCCGGCAAGACTTTGTTCTTGAGCACTTCAAAGGGATAGGTATCGCGAAACCACAAGGTTTCGTTGGTAGTCATGGCATCGACCACCATTTCCTTGAGCCCACTGCGCGGCTGCCCCTGGATCCGCTGGACCAACTCACCCAGGGACTTGATGCCCTGCTGTTCCATCAGCTTGTTGAGACGGCTGGATACCAGGTACTGCTTGTTTTCACCGAGCAATATGCCACAGGCTTTTTCCAGGAAGACCCGGAACTGTTCGAAATCCAAATTACCCGTAGACAATGATGCCGCCTCTTAAATCGTGTGACCGCCAGGGGAAATCCCCTAGCCGTGATCTGCTGCCTTGATCCGGTCGACTACCCGGGATGCGAGGTCATCAGGACGGAACTTGGCCAGAAAGTCATCCGCACCGACCTTCTTGACCATTGCCTGATTGAATACCCCCGACAACGAAGTATGCAGGATGATATGCAACTTTTGCATGCGTGGATCGTTACGTATTTCGGCCGTGAGCGTGTAGCCATCCATTTCCGGCATCTCGATGTCAGAGATCATCATCAAGAATTCTTCTTCAGGCCTCTTGCCTTCGTCTGCCAGCTTGCGCAGGTAATCCAAGGCCTGGCGGCCATCATTGAGCGCTACCACCTCAACCCCGACCGTTTGCAGGCAACGCGTGACCTGCTTGCGCGCTACAGAAGAGTCGTCCACGGTCAACACACGCAGCGAAACCGCCTTGTGTGCCGTTTCGGCATCCACCACCCCGACGGAAATGGTTTCCGAGGTGGGGGCCACTTCGGCGAGGATCTTCTCCACGTCGATGATTTCCACCAACTGGTTATCGACCCGCGTCACCGCCGTCAGGTAGTGATCGCGCCCCGTGCCCTTGGGCGGCGGATGGATTTCTTCCCAGTTCATATTGACGATGCGCTCCACCGAGCGCACCAGGAAACCCTGGGTCTTGGTGTTGTATTCGGTGATGATCACGAAGGGGTTCTGGCGGTCTTGCAAACCCGCGGCCCCCGTGGCCATGGCCAGGTCAAGAATCGGAATGGTCGCGCCACGGATGTTGGCCACGCCGCACACCACTGGACTGGACTTGGGCATGATCGTCAACTTGGGACATTGCAGCACTTCACGCACTTTAAACACGTTGATGCCATACAACTGTTTGCCATCCAGGCGGAAAAGCAACAACTCCAGGCGATTCTGCCCTACCAGCTGTGTGCGCTGGTTTACTGAATCCATTACACCTGCCATGCCCAGACTCCTAAATCCTAGGGGTACGACGCGTACCCAACACTAAACGGCACGAGCTTTGCTATTTACTGAGTATGGATATTAAAACGACAGTTTCCCGACACCCTGGCCGCTCACGCTACCGTAGACTGCTCTGCGCCGCGATGGCACTGCTTGTCTCGGGCCTGGGCGTCACGGCCCGTGCCGACAACGTCACCCTGCCTGATCTACTTATCGGCGTCACCCAAGGCTTTCTTGAGTTCACTGTAGAAGATTATCTGGCGACTACCCAGACGCCGGGGCGTTATGAAATTCAGGTCAACCAGTTGGACCCTCGCTTGCGCATGCCAATGTGCGACAAGGAATTGACAGCCACTCTGGAAAGCCCCGCCCAGCCCATCGGTCGTGTGACCGTAAAGGTACGCTGTGAGGGCGCCTCGCCCTGGACGGTTTTCGTACCAGCTCAGGTCAAGCTGTATCGCGATGTGGTGGTAGTGGCGCGACCGTTGAAGCGCACGGGCATCATCGGCTACGACGACGTGGCGTTGCGCGAGCGGGATATAAGCTTGATCAACCAGGGCTACCTGACGTCGCTGGACCAGGCCGTCGGGCAGAAACTCACGCGGCCAGTGGTCACCGACCAAGTCCTCACGCTGGTTCATCTGGAACAGGCCGAAGTGATTCGCAAGGGTGACCAGGTGGTAATTTCCGCCAGCAGCGGCGGCCTGAACGTCAGGATGCCGGGCGAGGCGCTGTCAAATGGCGGCATGAGCGAACAGATCCGCGTCAAGAACCTCAACTCCAATCGCGTGATCAAGGCGCGGGTCACGGCACCAGGCCAGGTCGAGGTGGCGCTATAGATGACTGGAATCAAATGCCAGCTTTTCCTACACTGTGTGCTGGATATTGAGCCGAACAGGTTTATTGTCAATCGAGCCTAAAGTTTGCCCGGGTATGGCCGAAAACATGGCAAGCGTCCAAATACCCAGAGGTTTTTCAACATGGTCATTGATTTCAGTCGTTTGAATAACGCCCCGGCTTTGCCCGGCAATACGCGCACCGGCGGTACCAAGGACAGCGTAGAGGCCAAGCCGCAGCCCTTGCCTGCCAAAGCAGAACAGGCCGCCGCCAGCCAGAGTGGGGAATCGGTACACCTGAGCAATGAGGCTCAACAGTTGCAGAAGGTCACTGACTCGCTGCGCGATCAACCCGTCGTCAATAAAGCCCGCGTGGCCGAGTTGAAACAGGCTATCGCCGATGGCAGCTATAAAGTCGACAGCAACCGTGTAGCCAGCAAGCTGCTCAACTTCGAAGCCGAGCGCTAGGCAAAAGCCTGCGCAGGGCTTTTGGACGCTTAAAACCCAAGGCCAGCCATGCACCACGACGAACATTTGCTCCAACTGATCATTGATGATCTGGCGCCGACGCAACAATTGCTCGAGCTGCTCAAGGAAGAATCACTGGCCTTGTACGGCCGGGATATGCCCTTGCTGGAAGAAATCCTGGCGCGCAAACAGTCGCTGATTGTCTTGCTCGAACAGCACGGCAAGAAACGCAGCGAGATTCTGATCAGCCTGGGCCTGCCCGCCGATCATGATGGCCTGGCACAACTGGCCAGCCACTCCTCAGTCGGCGATCAACTGCTGGCACAAAGCAAAGAACTCAATCATTTGCTCGCCCAGTGCCAGGAAGCCAACCTGCTCAACGGTCAGTCGATCCAGCTTCAGCAAGCCACCACCGCCAATCAGTTGCGCATACTGCACGGCGGAGAACCTCCGGCCCTGTATAACGCCCAAGGCTCCACCTCACGCCTGATCAAACCAAGCACCCGCAGCCAAGCCTGACGCCGGTTTACAGCGCGACCTATCCAAGGCGCGCTACATACTGGCAAAATGCCGGTTCTTGCGTGTAGTCGTATTTTGCCTGGAGATGGAAGAACCGTGTTCAACGCCCTTAATGCGGAAGATGCACCGCAGCCACCCAAGGTGCTCACCACGCCTCTGGAAATCGCCAGCACGTTGCGGATGCTGCAAGAAAGCCATGACCCGCTGATCATCACTTTCCACGAACGTAGCCAGCGCTTCCAGAGCTACCTGGTGGACATCGACCGGGACAGCAAGACGCTGGTACTGGACGAAATGATTCCCCGCGACGGTGAACGCTATCTTGAGAATGGCGAAGCCTTCCGTATCGAAGGCTTCCATGAGGGCGTGCGGGTTGCCTGGGAAAGCAACGGCACCTTGACCATCAGCGAGAAAGGCGGCCACCGCATCTACAGCGGCAGCCTGCCCGGCGAAGTGGTTTACCATCAAAGACGCAATGCCTTCCGCGCCGCACTGAAACTCGCGCAATTGGTGGATATTCAGTTAGGTGGCGAGAAGCTCAAGGCCCCTGTCAGCGGTAAGCTGTTGGATATCTCGGCAACCGGCTGCAAATTGCGCTTTGAAGGCGACATCTCCGAGCGTCTGCAGTTGGGCCAGGTCTATGATCGCTTTATCGCCGCCCTGCCCTTCGGCAGCATGTCCACCTCCGTGGAACTGCGCTATCTGCACTTCGAAGACAAGATCAACACCACCTTTGCCGGCGTGCGCTTTCACAACATGAGTGGCTTGGTGCAGCGACAAGTGGAACGCTTTGTCTACCAATTACAGCGTGAAGCTCGGCGCTTCGATAAAGACGACGATCTTTAAGCGTTAGACGCTGAGATAAAAAAACGGGCAGATCCTGATGGGATCTGCCCGTTTTTTCGTTCAGGGGCGTGCCCTGCTCAAGTCATGGGGATGTTCGTCCGGGTCTGGTGGCTCGTGCGGCTCTTCGCTCGTCGGCTCATCGGTTTCAGGGGCAGGCTCTGGCTCGGGCACAGTGACTTGCATCTGATCCTGTACCACCTGCTCATCCACCCGCGGGTCAAGGGCAGCCACCAAAGGCGAACTGGACATGCTGTCGGGCATCGCCACGTGATGCAGCGGCGCGTCATCGACCTGATGCAGGTTGGTCACCGCCTTGGGGCGAATGCGCCACACCAGGATCAATGCACACAGGCTGAAAAACGCATAGAGCATCTGGCTGCCGAATAGCTTCATTACCACACCGGCCAACAGCGGCCCCACGCTGGCGCCGATCCCGTAGGTCACCAGCAACATGGCCGTCAGCGATACCCGACGATCGCCTTCCACATGGTCGTTGGAAAAGGCCACTGCCAAAGGGTAAAGGCAGAACTGCACCAGCGAACAGAAGAAGCCTGCCACGAACAACACTTCCAGCGGAACCTGCGTCATGATTGCCAACGGCAAGGCCGTCACCGCCAGGCACAAGGCGAAGCAGCGAATCAGCAGCGCGCGGTCATAGCGGTCCGACAACCAGCCCAGTGGCCACTGCACGACCAATCCAGCAAAAATGCAGCTACCCATGAACAGGCCGACTTGCTCGGTCGTCAGGCCCTGCTGAGAGGCGTACAGCGGTGCCAAGCCGTAGAACGAACCGACGATCAACCCAGCGCCTAACACGGTGCTGAGCGACTGCGGCACACGCTTGATAAAGAAGCGCGGCTCCATCGGGGCCGGGTGCAGTGGGGCCGGGTGAATGCGTCGAGTCATTGCCACCGGGACCAGGCACAGCGCAAAGCACAACGCCACGAGCATCAACAGCTCAAGCCCAAGATGGGGATGCATGACCAGGATCAGTTGGCCCAGCACCAACCCAAGGTAGGACGCAATCATGTAGCCGCTGAACACTACACCGCGCTGCTTGGCATCCGCCTGCTCGTTGAGCCAACTCTCGATGACCATGTACTGGCACATCATCCCCAGGCCCACGATCATCCGCAGCACGATCCAGGCTGGCAGCCAATCAATCAAACCGTGCCCCAGCACCGCTGCACCGACGATGCCCGCGCAGGTGGCGTAGGCGCGAATATGCCCGACCCGGGCGATGAGGCGGTGTCCGAGCTTGCCGCCCAGCACCAAGCCAAAATAGTTGGCGGCCATTAGCGCACCGACCCACAGGCTGTCGACATTGTCTGCTGCCAGACGCAAAGCCAGATAAGTACTAAGTAGGCCGGAGCCGATCAGCATCATCAAAGAGGCGAAATAAAGGGCTCGAAAAGATTTCCAGATCTGGCGCATCGGCGTTCCGAGCGGCTCCTTGCGGTGAGGGGTAGGGCTATCAGCATGATAGTCCGGGGCGGTTGGATCCGGACAGGCAGCAGGGCCTGTTCCCGGCGATTATTTTGTTTCACAGCTCAGACGCTACGTGGGTGTCTGCGAGGTACATAACCGTGGAGATAAATACATGGCGCACCACCTGTGAACCTTGATAACACGCAAGGTTCGACTGGTATTCGGGTATCTGTACAAAAGGTTTCAATGGAACGCTATGCAGGCTTTGGAAGTTGGCGTGCTTTTCGAGCGCCCAAAACAAAACCCCAACTGCTTTCGCAATTGGGGTTTCGGAATTTAATCTTGACGATGACCTACTCTCACATGGGGAAACCCCACACTACCATCGGCGATGCATCGTTTCACTG
>NZ_JAAQWI010000014.1:0-135571 GCF_012985385.1 Pseudomonas sp. WS 5503 | reverse complement strand
CACGAGGTAATGGGGCACGAAATGAATGCGCTCTAGCGTCGCCATTCAACGCCCCTGGGACGCTTAACAATGTCCATAGATAGAACTCAATAGCTTATGCGTCCACACTATACAACTTACTCTTATCATCGCTGTACAAGCCGATGCCGTGTTCTTTGCTTGGCGTGATATTGGTGCCATAGATGGTGCCAAACGGCGAGACAATCGGCAGGCCGCCGGCAAACGGCGCGCCGCCCGGTGCAGTGTGGCAGGCCATGCAGTCAGCGGCGCGGGCGAGGTATTCGCCGCGCTTGGCTTGATCATCAGCGTGGGCAAACAATACCGGCGCGGCCAGGCCGACCGCCAAGGCCAGGCGGGTCAGAAAAAGCTTCATGCTTAACCCTCCTTGACCAGGCCGAGATCGGTCAGCACGTTGCGGGTGGCGTTGTAATAACGCACGTACCCGGTACAACGGCAGACGTGATGACCGAGGCTGTCCTCGATGACTTGTTCCAGCTTGCTGTGCACGGTCGGCTGGCGTTGCAGTTTCTCCACCAACACGGTCGCCGCGTTAACGAAGCCCGGCGCGCAATAGCTGCACTGAAAGGCGAACTCATCCACGAAGCGCTGCTGGATCGGGTTGAGCTCAGTGACCTGGCCCGACTCATCGCGCTTGGCGTGGCCTTCGATAGTGCGCACTTGCTTGCCTTCGAAGTAATGCGCGCCGGTGATGCAGGTGCGCACTTCTTCGCTGGTGCCGTCCGGGTTGTCGACGATCACCACACAGGCGTGGCAAATGCCTTGGCCGCAGCCCAGCCGCGAGCCCGTGAGGTTTTTGTATTCGTGCAGGTAGTCGATCATCGGCAGGTCATCAGGGATGTCCACCGGGCCGACGGGTTGACCATTGAGGGTCAGTTGAAGCGGACGGTTAGCCATTGAGGGCCTCCTTGATGCGTGCAGCCGTGATTGGCAGGTCGCGAACACGTTTACCGATGGCGTGTGCCACCGCATTACCGATGGCCCCGACAATCGGGATCATCACCACTTCAGCGATACCTTTGGACGGGTCGCTTGGCGACAGCGCCGGCAGAATCTCCGAGGTCTGTTCCCACACGGCAACGTGACGCGCCATCGGCAGACGGTAGCGGTTGAAGTTCCAGTCACCCTCCCCCGGCCCGCCTTCGTACAACGGCATTTCTTCCATCAAGGCGTGACCGATGCCCATGGCCACTCCACCTTCGAGTTGGCCCTTGACCAACTCTTCAACCAGCACACGCCCGCACTCGACCCATGAATGGTGATTGAGCACTTCGACCTGCGCCGAACCCTTGTTGACCTTCAACTCGACCAACGTGGCGACGGGGCTGTAGTACGTCACCGCAGCGTTATTCAACTGTGTGGCGGGATAGCTGACGTTCTGGCGATCGAGCAGGTGGAAACCGGCAGTGCTCATCAGCGCCTGCTTGGCTTTCGGTGCGCCATCGCCGTATTTCACCGCCAGACCGTCGAGCGGCAGGCGCTCGCGCACACCGTCGATGCTGTACTCAGCCTCGGCCCAGCTCCAGCGGTTGAACCCGTGGACCGTGGCAGCGGTGACCAGGCCGCGCTCATGAGCGCGCTTGGCCAGTTCTTCAAAGCTCAGCGGCTGCATACCGTTGGCGGTGAGTTTGCCATCGACCCAGTGCGCGTCTTCGCGGCGCACCACATAGGGGTTGGCCTGGCCGCCGAACGGGCCCTGGCGCCAGATCTCCAGCGCTGCCGGCCACAAGCCGTGGTTGAACAGCACGCGCGCCGCTTCACGGGTGGCGTGGCTGAAGTAGTACGCCGAGTTGGTCGCCGAAGACGCCGACGCGAGCTTGCCCACCCAACGCGGGTTACGCAGCAGGTTGTCCTGCTCGGCCTGGCTCATGGTGTAAGGGTTGCCGCCGGTGACCAGTTGCATTTCCTGCCATTGTGTTTCGCCGGTCTTCACTTCGTGGGCCGGGCTGCCGAGGAAGTCGGCAACCACCAGCGACTGCGAAGTGGACATGCCGGTGCCGATTTCGATTCCGATGTGGCGCAGGCTGATGCGACCGTCAGCGCTGAATTCAACACTGGCCATCGGCGCTTCGGAACCGGTGCCGAAGTCTTTCTGGCAGATGGCAAAACCGACGCCATACCAGTTATCCGGGTCTGCGGCTTCGCGTTGTTGCTTGATCGCGTCACGGTTTTTCCACACGTCGTGCACAGCGGCCTTGTCGAGAATTTCGTGCAGCCGCAACGCACCGGCAGGGATCGCGCCCTGGGTGTTCTTCATGCCCGAACGCAATGCGTTCTTGCGCCGCAGCTCGATGGCATCCACACCAAGGCGGCCGGCGATTTCGTCGACCATCATTTCGGTCGCCGCCATGCTTTGCAGGGTGCCGTAGCCCCGCATCGAACCGGCTTCAACGCCACGGGAATGGTACGCGGTGACTTGCAGGTCGTTCTGCGGCATGTAGTAGATCGACTGCGCCGCCGTGGCGCCGACCGCAGCCACCGATGGGCTGTAGTTGATACGGCCACCGCCGTCGACGCTCATGTCGGCGAGGAAGATTTTGAAGCTGTGGTCGTTCTTGTCGACCGCCAACTGATAGCGGATATCGAATGGGTGACGCTTGATGCCGCTCTGGAATTGCTCGTAACGGTCGTTGGCCAGGCGCACCGGCACACCAGCGCCATACAACGCAGCGAGGGCGGCGTAGTAGACGAAAATGTTGTGATCTTTGGAACCGTAACCCACGGTGTAACCCGGGTGCATGTTCAGATGAGCCAGGCCGAAGCGCGACGGCGAGATCATCTTGGCGGTCTCGGTCGCAACTTCCAGTGGGCACTGGGTGGCGACCACAAAGTGCAGGGTTTTGGTTGCTGGATCGTACCAACCGTTGCCGTTGTCCGGCTCCATGGCGGCCGGTTCGATCGATGGGGTTTTGTAGCGCTCGTCAAACACTAGCCAGTTGTCCGGTGGCGTGTTGATCTGGCTCTTCATGCGCTCGGCGTAGAACAGCCCGCGCTCGGTCAGGTTGCCGTGCAGGTTTGGCTGGGAATTCCACACTGGGCGACGGTTTTTCAGCATCGGGAACAGGATCGAATCCTTGAGGCTGGCGAATTCGTCTTCGTCGGCCGAGGTCTGGCCACCCACGCGCACGTAGCGGAAGCTACCGTAGGGGTCACCTTCGTAATACGGCACTTTGGCGCCGTAACGAATCGCCTTGTCATTGAACTTGAGCTTGTTCTTGGCCTGACGGAAACGCTCGAAGTCGTTCCAGATCAGGATCGCCACCGGGTGACCGATGAACATCGGCACTTTGCCCTCGGGCAACAACGGGTCCGGCGCATGTTCTTCCGGGAAGACGATACCGTCTTTGTCCAGGTCGGCAGCGGTGACGATACGGTCCGGCTGCAGCTCGGCGCCAAGCCACGACAGGTCGTAGCCCGCGTAGATGTGGTCGGCCTTGATGGTTTTGAGCAACATGGCGTGACCTTGCTGCTGGGGCCAGCCAGGCATGTCCTTGGAACGGATGTCGCGGGCAAACACCTTGCTGCCGCAGACTTTCGACAAGGCATCGTTACGCTGGCGCGCCTTGCCGTTATGACCAAGCCACTTTTCAGACGGCACGGTCACGCTGTTTTCCATCAAGGCAGCCAGCGCCTGGGTGCTGAGCGGCGTGAGCGTGACACTCACACCCGCCACCAGCCCGCCCTGGAGGAACGAGCGCCGGGTTAATTCACGGTTGGACATGGATCATCCTCTGAGCGGTTATAAATCCGCCCTTATGGTTAAGTACACCGAATCTGGAGACTTGCAGAAACCTTTCTCGACGAATCAAAAGGCCATGATGACAGTGCAAAGTTGACCGAAGGGTTAACTTTAAAGGTTTCTGCGCCTGCGGCAAATAACCACATTGAAATTTTTTGACACAAGAACGCAAAAACGGCCGACAGAATCGAAATGATCTGTCGGCCGTTTGCCGATAATGAGCGCTGTTGGCAGCGAAGAAGATGAGGTTTTTTCAAACCCCAGACACAAAAAACCCCGGCCTTTCGACCAGGGTCTTTGCTATCGGATCAAGGTGAGCCAGTGGCTTTCCTTGTGCTTCAAGGCGTTCAGTGGGCCTTGAGGCAGATATGGCGCAGCGGACGGGATCATAACTCATCCTCTAAATCATTGAAAGCTTCAGCTTTCTGTAGCTCAGCATACTGCTGATGGACTTAATTATGTACTCATTATTTCAAGTTGGGAATTACGATGCTCAGCGACTCTCTGAATGGCCCGACTAGATTACTTTGGACCAGCTTGACGTTCGCGAGCACCTGATACGTCTTGGTAACGTCAAAACCTCGGAGCCGGAACCCAGTCGCTATGTAGTGGTCAACTGATCCCAGCCAGATGTAGCATTGCCCATTACCGTTGCAGCGGCTCTACGTAAAGCAGTTGACTAAAGCCAGAAATCGGCCAATTGCGGCCGTTCCGTGCTAATTATTGTAGGTCAATGATCATGCGTTCGGTTTCAATCGAATGCCTCGCAATCGTAGCCTGCCGTCTCAGAGTTCAAACTTCCGGCTCTCGCCACCCCTGCAAAGCGTGCCAAGGCGGTCAAGCTGACCAAAGCTGCCATTCGTGACCGACTGCTTTCGAGCTCTGAATAGTTACTCGTTAGGGCATATGTAAGCACTGCGTTTCTCCCCCCCCGCCCCACGAACAAGCAACCGAGCAGCGCCGGCACATCCAAGCACTACAGATACCATTCACACACCACGCACCACATCAATGCGCACCACCGGCTATCGCACGCAATTAGCGCACTTCCCCGTCTTTCTATCCTGTCCTACGCCCCAATTCCCTCGAGCTAACTCCTGGCACGAATCATGCTTTTGTAATATTATTCAAGCTACTTGAATATAAATTTAAGTACTTCAAGGGGAATACCAATGACGCGTTTCACTCTAAAGGCGCTGTCGCTGTCGCTCGTCACGCTGTGCAGTATTTCTCTAGCGCACGCAGACGATTTGCTGCAGCGCATCAAGCAGAAAAACGAGATAGTCGTTGCCACCGAGGCGCGTTTTGCGCCGTTCGAATCGGTCGAGAATGGCAAGATTGTCGGCTATGGCGCAGACCTGATGCATTACGTACTGGATGCTGACTTGCCCGGCGTCAAGGTGCGCCAGCTCGATCTACCGTTTCAAGGGATTTTGCCTGGCCTGGATACCCGCAAATTCGACTTCGTTGTGACATCGGTGACAGTCAATAAGGCGCGTTTCGAGCAATTCGCTTTTACCGCCCCTATTGCCGAGTCCACCGTTGCACTGCTCAAGCGCGCCGACGACACCAATATCAAGGCGTTGACTGACTTGAACGGCCGGGTGATTGGCTCTCAAGTAGGTTCCGGGCAGTTGGCAGTGCTACAAGCACTGGATACCAAGCTCAAAGCTCAGGGCCAACCGGGCCTCAAGCAGATCAAAGAGTATGTGAGCTTCGATGAGGCTTATGCGGATTTGGCCAATGGTCGTCTCGATGGCGTGGCACAGTCGCTTTCCAACTTAGGCCCGTTGATGAAAGCCCGTCCGGGGCTTTTCACAACGCTGCCGGAGATGGCGGGTCCAGTGACGTATTTCGGCTGGGTCGGTCGCAAGGATGCTGACAGCGCAAGCCTGGTGAAGCTATTTAGCGAGGGCATTGCCCGCGCAGCGAAAGATGGCACCTTAAAGACGCTGCAGGATAAGTGGTTCGGTTTCACCATGGACTTGCCTGCCGATGCCATGCCAGTACCGAGCATCTGAGCCGCTGATGATGAATGATTTCAGCAGCCGTCTCGCGCTCTATTGGCCTGCCTTGATCGACGGTGCAATAACCACATTGTGGTTGTGCGCCATCGGCATGCTGCTGGGTTTCATTCTCGGCGTAGTAATTCATCTAATTGCCAATGGTCGCAGCCGTGCCGGCAGAGCATTCACCAGGGTGTATGTCAGTTTCTTTCGCGGTACGCCAATGCTGGCGCAGCTGCTGCTTCTGTTTTATCTCCCATCGGCCCTGGGTCTGGATGTGCCACCAATGGTGGCTGCTGCTACGGCACTTGCACTGAATACGGCGGCTTATCAGTCGCAGATATTGAGCAGCGGTTTCGCCGCAATCCCCAAGGGACAGATGGAAGCGGCGGCCGTGTTTGCCATCGGCAAATACAAAACGCTGTTTCATATCCAACTGCCACAGGTGTTGCGCCTCACCTCACCCGCGCTGATCTCCGAGTTGATCGATGTGATCAAGGTTTCAGCGGTGGTTTCGGTCATCTCCATCACTGATTTGATGCGCGTCAGCCAGCAACTGGTTTCACAGACTTACCGCCCGCTTGAGGTGTATCTGGTGGCGGGCTTGTTTTATCTCGCGCTGACAAGCCTGTTGAGCGTGCTCGGCAGCCTGCTGGAACGTCGCTGGAAGGAGCTCAAGTGATGCAAGAATTATTGAGTTATCTGCCAGATTTTGCCAATGCACTGCTGGTCACGCTAGGTATTAGCCTTACTGCCGCTGCGATGGGCTTACTGCTGGGATTTGGGCTCAACGCCTTGCGCATGGCGGTCCCAGGATTTCTAGCGATCTATCGCGTTTACGTGTGGCTGATCCGCGGGACACCTTTTCTCGCCCAACTCGCGATTATTTATTTCGGGCTGCCCGTCATCGGTCTGCGGCTGGAAGCCGTTGAGGCAAGCATCCTGTCGCTGGCCATATACAGTGCTGCTTACTTTGCCGAACTGTTCCGTTCTGCCTGGGCAAGCGTGCCCAACGGTCAAGTGGAAGCGGCGCGGGTGCATGGTATTTCACGCAGCCGTGTGTTCTGGCACATACAAGCGCCGCAAGCGCTGGCATTCGCCCTCCCGCTACTGGGCAATCAGGTGATCCTGACCATCAAGGAAAGCGCCGTCACTTCGATTATTACTGTGCCAGAACTGACCATGACAGCCGGACGCATCGTATCCACCACCTTTTCCTACGTATTGCCGTACGCCCTGCTGGTGTTGAGCTACTGGCTGCTGACCTCAACGGTCGCCGCTGTCGCCAGCGCACTGGGGCGGCGCATGACACGCCATCTACGAGGCTGAACAGATGACTACCCTACCGCTTCTTAACTTGCGTGGTGTTGGTAAATCCTATGGCTCGAACCGCGTGCTCAGTGGGTTTGACCTGCGCGTGCAGGCCGGAGAAATCGTATCGCTGATCGGACCTTCAGGCTCCGGAAAAACCACCGCCCTGCGCTGCATGAACTTCCTTGAACGCTATGACGAAGGTGAGATCTGGATCGATGGTCAACTGCTGGGCTACAGCGGCTCGGGCAGGCGTGAAACCGACCGCGACAGCAAAGCCAAGATCGATGAGGTGCGCAACCCACTGTCCATGGTGTTCCAGCAATTCAATTTGTGGCCCCACATGACCGTGCGCGAGAACGTCATGGCGCCCCTGGTACTCGGCAAGAAAATCGCCAAGGAGCAGGCCCGCAGCCTGGCTGATCAGGCATTGGCACGGGTCGGCTTGAGCGCCAAGGCGGATGCGTACCCGGCTCGCCTCTCCGGCGGACAACAGCAACGCGTCGGCATTGCCCGGGCCCTGGCAGTAAAACCGCGGCTGATGCTACTCGACGAACCGACCTCGGCGCTGGACCCGGAACTCGTCGAGGAAGTGCTGCAAGTCATTCGCAGCCTTGCGAACGATGGCATGACCATGGTGATGGTGACCCATGAAATGAGTTTCGCCGCACAGATTTCCAGTCAGGTGGTGTTTATGGAAGCAGGAAAAATAATTGAAACCGGTACTCCGCAGGCACTGTTCCAGGCACCAAAGACGGAACGCTTACAGCAGTTTCTCAGCCCCTGGTTTGACCGCAGCCTCACTCCACGCGTGCAGGTGACCCCATGATTGCCGATCAAGTGATGCAAGCCGTTTCATCGGAACGATTGCAGCGTTTGTTGGAGACCCTGGCAACCTTCGGGCCCGGCATCGATGGCGGAATGAACCGGCAGGCGTTGTCCGAAGAAGACCTCCAGGCCCGCGCCTGGCTGATTGACGAAGCCCGAAAACTTGACTGCAAAGTGTGGACCGACGCCGGTGCCAACCTGTTCATCCGCCGCGAAGGCCGTGAGGACTTACCGCCAGTGATGACCGGCAGCCACGTCGACACCCAACCCACAGGCGGCAAGCTTGACGGCTGTTACGGGGTAATGGCCGGGCTTGAATGCCTGTATGCGTTGGCAGAACTCAACGTCAGCACCCGCCGCCCAATCGAAGTGGTGGTCTGGACCAACGAAGAAGGCAGCCGCTTCAGTCCGGGAGCGATGGGCTCCAGCGCCTACGTGGACCCGGCACGGCTGCAGACCTATCGAAACAACCTTGACGTTGCGGGTATCTCGGTCGGAGAGGCACTGGACGCTCACGCCCTGCGCTTTGCCGACCTGCCACTGCGCGAAAAAATCGCCACACACGCCTTTGTCGAGTTGCACATTGAGCAAGGCCCGGTATTGGAGCAAGCCAATGTCCCGCTAGGAGTGGTTTCCGGTATTCAGGGCGTGCGCTGGTATCAAGTGCGCTGCAAAGGTGCTTCGGCACATGCAGGAACCACGCCGACTCACATGCGGCGCGATGCGTTGTTGCTCGCCATGGAATCCCTGGGCCGCATTGACGCACTGGCCGAACAACTCGCCGGTGACGACAAGCGCCTGACATTCGGCCGCTGGAGCGTCTCGCCCAATGCAATCAATACGATTGCCGGCGAAGCAACCTTCAGCATCGACTTCCGCCACGCCGATCCAGCGGTTCTCGACTCCTTCGATAACGCCCTGAGTGCCTGCCTGCCTGCCGACGCCGAACTGACCAGCCTGTTCAGCCACAGCCCGACCGCGTTCGATCATCAGGTCATCAATGTGTTGGAGAACGCCTGCGACGCCACAGGACTGGCCTGGCAATCGATACGTTCTGGCGCTTTCCACGACGCCATGTATTTGGCCGGGCACTGTCCTACAGCAATGCTTTTTGTACCCAGCCGGGACGGCATAAGCCACAACCCGAAGGAATTCACAGATCCCGCGCAATTGAAAGCAGGCGCCCAGGCATTGGCCTGGAGCTTGGTTGCACTTGCAGAACAACCCTGAACCCATAGGAACTCATATGACCAACATCACACATAGCCATGACTATCCAGCCTGCTGCCAGCCCGACAACGGCTCCTCGCTGGGCATCAACGCCACGTTGAAAGAACCGATCTCGGCCGATGGCACTCCAGTCCTGGGCGAAAGCTACACAGTGCCTGCCCGTTGTGGCCGCGCCGTCCGCCTGAAAGCTGGCCAGGTCATCAAAATCGTCAACACTCACGGCACCCAGGTATGTGACACCTGGTTGTTCAACAGCGAAGACATGAGCGAATTCCTGTCGATGGAACATGCTCGCGCGCATTGCAACAGCATCATTCCCAAAGCTGGCGACACGCTGTTCAGTAACCGTCGCCGCACGATCGGCACCCTGCTGACCGACACCTCACCGGGCATTCACGACACCTTGATGGCTGCGTGTGATCTGCACCGCTACACCAACCTGGGAGTAGAGGGTTATCACGACAGCTGCGCGGATAACATGCGTCTGGCCTTGCAGGCTATCGGTCTGCGCTCCCATGAAGTTCCGCAGCCTTTCAATCTGTGGATGAATATTCCGGTCAAGCCTGATTACACTGTTGAATGGTTGCCGCCGGTATCCAAAGCAGGGGACTACGTTGAAATCCGTGCAGACATGGACGTTATCGTGGTGATGTCCGCCTGCCCTCAGGACATCGTGCCTATCAATGACCTTAACCCGGTGGAAGTTACCTTCTCGGTTCACGGCTAATCGTCAATATCCCAGTAGACGACAGGCCTCCGTAACCCTAGGATGCCTGTCGCTCACTTCGTACAAACTTTTCGAGGGATGCATGTCCACACCCAGCAAAACGCCAGTAGCCAAATCCCAGCATTCCGATGGCCTGCCGAGCTTGAGCGTTCGTCTTCGCCATGCGCGCAAGGTGGCAGGCCTGACTCTCAAGCAAGTTGCCCAGGCTGCCAAGTGCTCCGAAAGCCTGATCTCCAAGCTGGAAAACGACGCAGCATCGCCTTCACTGGCCATGCTGCACCGCCTGGCACTCGCGCTCGGCAGCAACGTGTCGGAGCTGACGTCTGAAGACTGGGAGTCTGAAGAGCCCGTGCTGCGCGCCGGCGGTCGACAAGTGAGTCGTTTCGCACAAGGCACCGCGAAAGGCTATATCGATCTGGAACGCATCACTCATCTGCAAAAAGGCGGGCTGCTGCAAGGCGATATCCATATCGTTTCTCCTGGCATGGTCAGCGACATGATCGAGCATGCGGGTGAAGAGATGGGTTATGTGATCGAGGGCAGCCTCGACCTGACTCTCGGCGAGATCACCTACACGCTGAATGCTGGCGATTCCTTTCACTTCCCCAGCAACGTACCCCATGGCTATCGCAATTCGACCAAGAGTGTCGTCCGTATACTTTGGATCAACACGCCCGCAACGTTCTAATAAACTGCTGTCGGTACACGGCAACGTCCGCCTCGTCGACACCGCCGCTGACAGCGGCGCCCAACATCCAACAACATGCACCGCTCTGATCTGAAATGCATCTTCTGCTGTGAAAACCAGGAGCGCAGCCTTGTTGGCAAAGTATTGTCAGCACGCCGCCTCGCAACGCCGTTAGCTCATACAGGTGTTGCATTTGCGGTGCTCTAGGCGATGTCAGCATAGATGGAAATCATCCGACCACAACGCCCTCGACGTGCCTTCAACGTCATAACTGGCAATATTAATCAAGCACCTTGAATATTTATCCTGCCCCGTCCTCTATTAGTGCAACCTCCGTCCCAACGCATCAAACCAGCGCAACTTAGGTTGGCGAAAGACCTTTGATTTGTGGTGCTACATGGCAATAGATCGCGTCTGCGAATTAGGCATGAACATTGCTTTCACGTTATTAAAGTAACTTGAATTTAATGTAAGCCACTATAATCAGGGGAACGTATGACCCAATCCAGAGTCACGACTCCCTTCACCTTGCTCGCTCGCATTGCAGCGATAACTACCATCTGCTTCTCGTGTGTCTACGCGGGGACAGTTGCTGCGGATCCGTTGAAAGTTGCCATTGTGCTAGCCGGCAACATCACTGACCGTTCCTTCAACCAGTCCGGTTATGAGGGTGTAATTCAGGCACGCGACGCACTGAAGATCGAAGTGGCCTACAGCGAAAAGGTCCCGCAACCAGACCAGACTCAAGCCTTGGCAGACTATGCCCGACGCGGCTATGACGTGGTGATTGGTTATGGGGGCGAGTTTCAGGATTCAGTGGACCGGGTTGCCAAACGCAACAGCAAGACCCAGTTCCTGGTTGTAAACGGCACCAAAAGCGGCGGCAATGTCTCGACGCTGGCGTTCGATATGAAGGACATGGGTTATGTCATTGGCTATATCGGCGGCAAAACGTCACTGAGCGGAGTGGGTGGTTTTGTCGGTGCGCAAAAAATCAAAGCGTACTCCGACCTCAACGACGGTTTCGTCGAAGGCTTCAAGGCCGCCCGACCACAGGGCCAGGTCCTGAGTGCATGGACCAACGACTGGGATGACCTGGCCAAAGGCAAAGAAGCGGCCTTGAATCTGATTGGGCAGAAAGCCGATGTGGTGTTCCCGACCATGGATAACGCTGTACTTGGCAGCCTGCAAGCAGTCCGTCAGGAAAACAAACAGAGGTTCGGCATTTACTACGACGCTTTGAGTGACTGGCCGGATAACCTGCTGCAATCAGCCGTGCTGGATATGCGCGGGGCGCTGCTGACGGTGCTCACTCAGGCGCAAAGTTCGTCACTAGGCGGTAAGTCTTATGTTTACGGCTTTGAAACGCCCAAGGCCTTCCGCCTCGGTAGCTATGGCAAAGCAGTATCTGAGCAGACCAAGACCGATGCCGCGGCATTGATCGAGACCATCAAGCAGCGCAATGCCAGCCAGCAGTCGCAGCGGTGGCGGTAAAAACCTGATGAGCTATTTACAACTGGAGGGAATCGGCAAGCGATTCGGGGACTTCACGGCCCTGGAGGACGTCACTCTGGGAGTAAGCAAAGGCAGTATCCATGCGCTGTTAGGTGAAAATGGTGCGGGTAAAACCACACTGATGAACATCCTCTACGGCTTTTACCAACCGGACACGGGCGTGATTCGCCTTGATGGTCGGGAGCTGTCAATCGACTCGCCCCGTCAGGCCCTGTCTGAAGGTATTGGCATGATCCACCAGCATTTCATGCTCGTGGATAATCTGAGCGTTTTGGAGAATGTCATCCTTGGCTTGCCGGGCCGCCTGCGCCTGAAACTCGCTGATCACCGTCGCAAGCTGATCGAACTCAGCGCTCAGGTCGGCCTGAATGTAGCTCCTGACCGCCTGATCTGGCAACTGCCGATAGGCATGCATCAGCGGGTGGAAATCCTCAAGGCGCTGTATCGGGACGTGGAAGTGCTCATTCTGGATGAACCCACCAGCGTTCTGGCCCCTACCGAGATCGACGCATTTCTGCAAATTCTGGAGAACTTGCGCTCAATGGGCAAAACCATGCTGTTCATCACGCACAAGCTCGATGAGGTGTTTCGGGTTTATGATCGGGTGACGGTACTGCGCCGGGGCAATGTCGTCGGACACGCGCAGGTTAGTGAGAGCACGCCACAGGAAATTTCCCGGCTGATGGTCGGCCGCGAACTGGCCCAGCCCGTCGAGCTTCCCAAGGTTGTACAGGGTCCGGTTGTGCTCAAGGTCCGGGCTTTGTCAGCCAATAATGATCGCGGCATTCAGGCGTTGAATGCTGTCAGCTTCGAGATCCGAGCGGGGGAAGTGCTGGGTATCGTCGGCGTTGACGGCAACGGCCAGGCGGAGCTCGCGGATACGATCGCCGGAATGCGCCATGCGCAGTCCGGGGAAGTCTGCATGCGCGGCCAGTCGATGCTTGGCCACGATGTCGCCAGCCGCCGGAAACGGTTCAGGGTCGGCTATGTTCCCAAAGATCGCCACAGTACCGGGCTGGTCCTGGATTTCACGCTGTGGGAAAACGCCATGCTGCGCGATCACCGACGCTCACCGTTTTCGCGTTTCGCCCTGCTCAAATCAAAACGTGCGCGGGAGATTACCCAAGACTGGTGCTCCCGATACGACGTGCGCATGCATTAGGTTGACCAGCAAGTGCGATTCCTCTCCGGAGGCAACCAGCAAAAACTGATTTTTGCCCGGGAAGTCGAATGCGACCCTGACCTGCTGATCGTCATGCAGCCATGCAAAGGCTTGGATGTTGGAGCTATCGAAGCAGTGCAAGGGGTCGTGCGCGAGCAACGGCAAGCGGGCAAAGCGGTGCTTTACATATCGACGGAGCTGGAAGAAGTCATGGCGATTTCTGATCGTATTGGCGTGATGTGCGCTGGTCATCTGACTGGTGTACTGAATCGCGCCGACGCCACGGCGGACCTGATTGGTTCACTGATGACCAGCACGGCTTCACAAGAGGTTTTGTCATGAATGAAGTCTGGCGCTGGCTGCATCGCCTGCGAATGGTCTGGGCGGTGCTTGCAGCCTTCGCCCTGGGTTCGCTGCTCATCCTAGCGGCCGGCAAAAATCCCATGGCGGCTTATCAAGCGTTGTTTAAGGGAGCCTTTTTCGACTATCACGGCCTGGCCAATACCCTGGTCAAAATGTGCCCGATGCTGCTCGCCGGGCTTGCGGTGATCATTCCCATGCGTTGCGGGCTGCTCATTGTCGGTGCCGAGGGGCAGATCTATATCGGTGGCCTGGCAGCGGCAGCCGTCGCGCTGTATCTGCCACAGATGCCTGCGATGCTGCATGTGCTGCTGTGCCTGCTGTGCCTGCTGGCAGGCATGCTGGGCGGTGGCCTGTGGGGTGCGATTCCGGGGTATCTAAGGGCAAAACGCGGCATCAATGAAGTCATCGTGACGCTGCTGATGAACTACGTTGCGATCAATATCGTCAGCTATTTCGCAGGCGGTCCAATGATGCAGGAAGGCGCGCCCTACCCTTACTCAGCAGAAATCAGCGAAGACTTATGGCTGCCCCTTTTGCTGTCGGACACCGACACCCACATTGGCGTGCTGTTCGCAGCGCTGTTAAGCCTGCTGACCTTTGTCGTCTTCAAATACACCACGATCGGCTTTTCCATGACGGCGGTAGGCAAAAGCCCGCAAGCCGCGCGCTACGCTGGCATGTCCGTGAACCGCAACCTGATCGGCAGCATGATCGCAGATGGAGCCATCGCTGGCTTGGCGGGAGCGATAGAAGTACTCGGGGTCAAATACCGGTTGTATCACCTGTTCAGCCCCGGCTATGGCTACGACGGCATCGTGGTTGCCTTCATGACCAGCCTGAATCCTTTGCTGGCGACATTTTCGGCGTTTTTCCTTGCAGGCCTGAGCACTGGTGCGCAGTACATGCAACGCGCCATCGGCCTGGATGTGACAGCGATTGAAGCATTGCGCGGGCTGATCGTGATCTTTGTCGCCGCCGGGTTGATCTGGAAACTGAACCTGCAAAAGCGTAACAACCCGTTGGCGAAAGCGGCCAGCATCCCGAGCCAGAAAAACACAGCGGAGGGTTTGACCGATGGACGCTAGTTATCTGGATATTCTTGCCACCGGGCTGCGCCTCGCCGTCCCGTTGATTTTCGCGGCATTGGGTGGCATCTGGTGTGAACGTGCCGGGGTGTTCAATCTGGCACTGGAAGGCAGCATCTTGGGCGGCGCGTTTGGTGCGGCTGTCGCTGCTTTTTTCATGCACAGCGTGTGGGGAGGTTTGCTGGGTGGAGTACTTGCGGCGGGTTTGATCGGACTGCTTCTGGCAACCATGACCGTGCGCCTGGCAATCAATCAAATGGTCGCGGGTATCGCCATTAATATGCTAGTCATTGGCATTACCTCATTCTTTGCACGCATGGCGTTCAGCGAACAAGGTGCTTCGGCATTGTTGCCGGGCTTCACGACATTGCCTGTTCCGGGGCTGGCGTCGATCCCGGTGGTCGGCGATATTCTGTTCAAGCAGAATCTTCTGGTCTATCTGCTATACGCCATGGTGCCATTTGCCTGGTGGCTTCTGTTCCGCACTTCATGGGGCCTGAACCTGCGCGCCACCGGTGAGTATCCAAGAGCTGCCGATAGTGCCGGGCTGAACGTGTTCCGGATTCGTTTCTTAAGCATTGTCGGCTCTTGCGTGATCGCCGGACTGGGCGGCTGCTATCTGGTGCTGTCACAAGTGTTCATGTTCACCGAGCACATGAGCGCGGGCAAAGGCTTCATTGCCTTGGCCGCATTGATTCTAGGTAAATGGAATCCAGTGGGCGCACTAGCTGCCTGTCTGTTGTTCGGCCTGGCCGATGCACTGCAACTGCGTTTGCAATTTGGTCATCCGGATGTGCCCTATCAGCTGTTCGTGGTGCTGCCTTACGTCGCATCCATTGCCGCACTGGTGATCTTCGCTGGAAAAATCAGGCCTCCGGCCTCTGTAGGTGAATTCTTCAAGCGCGGTGGCAAATAACACCTAGCCTCGACTTTCAGCTTTTCAACAGGTACCGACATGAGCAAACCTGCAAGCATGATCAAGAGCCCTATTGCGTGGCCGGACGGTGCGCGCTGCGCCGTGGCGATCACCTTCGACATGGACGCCGACAGCTTCCTGCACTTGCATCGTCCCGCAGACAGCCACAAGCGGGTCAGCACCATTTCAACGCTGCAATACGGACCGAAAGTCGGCGTACCGCGTATCCTGCAGTCTTACCGGGACCTGGGTCTGAAACAGACATTCTTCGTCCCGGCCTGGTGCATCGAGCAATATCCGGCTGCGGTCGAGGCGATGGTCAAGGACGGTCATGAGATCGGGCACCATGGCTACATCCATGAGCACGTCAACGAAATCAGCGAAGAGGAAGAGCTGTTCTGGTTGCGTAAATCCATCGACATCATCGAACGCCACACCGGCCAGAAACCCCGAGGTTTCCGCGCCCCGCTGTACAACTTCTCCCCCGCGACCACAGACCTGTTGATTGTCGAAGGCTTCAAGTACGACGCGTCGTTGATGGGCGACGATACCCCATACATCCTGCAAGGCAAAACTGGGCAACTGGTCGAGTTGCCGACCCATTGGGCCATGGATGATTGGCCGCCTTACGTACACATGAGTGACATCGACTACAGCATGCCGATCCGTTCACCCCAGGAGGCTATCTCCGTTTACAAGGCTGAGTTCGATGCCATGTGGGAATACGGCGGGCTTCTGGTTGCAGTCTGGCATCCTTTCGTAAGCGGCCGCCTCGCCCGCTGGCATGAGACGGTGCGCTTCATTGAATACATGCAGGCCAAAGGCGGAGTGTGGTTCGCCACGCTGGAAGAAATCGCCGCGCATGTAAGTCAAGTACATGACCAAGGCTCGACAAATCTGCGGGTGGAGCGTATGCCGCCGTACGATGGTCCCGTCAAGTTCGACAAATATTAGCCAAAACGCTGAATGGCGGTCGCCAACGGGCGACCGCCTCACTACTAGAACCAGTTCCTCTAAATACTAATTTGGATAATTATTGCGTATTCGCCCATGTGAGTTTCGGCGACGGGTCGTTAACTTATCTGCATAGAAATGGCATCGACTCAAATGCCAGATGTTTGAATTCGCAGTAGCGCACGTCAGCACTGGCCCTACTGGGCTCTGCATGGAAGGGGTTATTGCATCGAGCGATTTAACGAGTCGGTACTGCGCAGCACCACCCCAATTACAGTCCGGCTAGGATGCCCTGGCACATAGGTGAAGGGATAGACGCACCATGGCCGAAATAACAAATGGCAAAAGGGCCGTGACGCATAGACACACGGCCCCTTCTTCGTCAGCTGTTTGTTTAACCAAACAGGACCCAGTCACGTTCTCGTAATTACTTCTGGCCCGCAGTCGCCAAGTAATCCAGGCATGTGTCGACAGTTTCTACATCGGCAAATTTTGCGTCGATGTCGAACAGGTTCCAGGCTACTGCGCCCGGGACACGGTCACCGATACATTCTTTAACTGCGATGGTACGAAAACCTTCAGCCAGGCCGTCACATAAAGTCGTGCGAACACATGCAGACGCTGTGACACCGGTGACCAAAATTGTGTCGACGCCAGCGGAACGCAAGTAGCCTGCCAGCGACGTTCCACTGAACGAACTGGCGCGCTTCTTGATCAGCACGAACTCACCCTCAATCGGGGCGATACGCGAGTCGATGGCCCAAAGGTTTTCGTCACTCTGGTTGACCACATCCACTGGAATTTTGTTGTGCCATTGGCCCATATCGGTGTTCGGATCATTGCGATCGGTATTCTGGTAGCACGTTGTCACGTGGACGATCGGAAAGCCCTTGGCGCGAAATTTTTTCATCAGGCGCTGGACGCCCGGAATAATTTCGTCGTCGATCTTATCGCAAGTGAACGGGTTGCCCGGGCGAGTCCAGGCATTGGCCAAATCGACATTGATCAGCGCCGGGTGCTTACCAAAACCGATGCGGCGCTGAAAACCTCGCTCCTTGTAGAGCTTGGTAGATTCTTCGAACGCGCGTTCAAGCATGATCATCAGTTCTTGCGACATAGTGAGTCTCTCCAGTCTAGGTAATGAAGGTTGGCATTAGAAATTGCCTTGACCTGATACTCACGGTAATCCGTGGTATAAATAACATCCAATTCATTATTTGACATTATTGATACCAGTATGAGCATCAATATCCGTTTCGACCTCAAGCAGATGAAAGCCTTTATCGCCGTGGCCGAACACCTTCATTTCAAGCGCGCGGCGGACGTGCTGTTCATTACCCAGCCTGCGTTAAGTCGTTTGATTAGAGCTCTGGAAGAAGAAGTGGAGGCGCAGTTATTCCAGCGCACCACCCGACAGGTTGCGCTGACCGAGGCCGGTCGCCTGTTTCTCCATGAGTGCCAGCAGGTATTTCGCCATATAGAGCGCGGAATCGAGTTGGCGCGTAGCGCAGCGGCGGGTGATATTGGTCACCTCACGGTTGCCTACAACGATTTTGCAATCAACGGCGCCCTGCCCGCGATCCTTGAGCGCTTCAAGGAACTCCATCCGAACGTGACGGTAGAGTTGCTCTACATGCCGTCGCACGAACAGTACAAAGCCATCGATGATTGTCTGATCGACGTAGGATTTCTTTTGGGCCCGGTGTCGATGCCAGGGATCAAATCCCTGCCTGTGTCGCAAGAGAGAATGGTGGCCATTCTTCCCGCCAGACACCCATTGGCTGGCAACACCAGCATCAGGGTCGAACAACTCAAAGACGAGCGCTTCATCTTCGGCGCGGCCAGCGGCTGGAGCCTGTTTCGGGAACAGTCATTTCAGCTCTGCCAACGCTTTGGCTTTACGCCGAACATCATTCAGGAGGCGACCACCAGCATCGGTATCTTCGGGCTGGTGGCCGCTAATATGGGCGTGTCGATCTATTCGGAATGCGCCTACAAGATCCAGCGCGAAGGGGTAGCCATTATTCCCCTGGAAAACGAGCATGCCTGTGTGCAAACCATCGCCGCCTGGAACGACGCATACGAAACGCCCACGGCAGCCAGGTTCAGGGCGTTGTTGCAGGACCTGACCGCCTAGCGGCGTAGCTTAATCCAGGCGATTGATGGGTGTACGGTGAAAGCTGTCATTTTCGCCGTCGTAGCTCCAGTTCATCCCCACGCTGGTGGCGAGCAAAGACTCATTGTCCGGCGTCAGCAGTTCACGTTGCGGATAGCGTTTAGCCACCCAGAACTTCATCAGTACAAAATAGGCCACCAGTCCCACCACAAAGCCGACCACAAAGGCCCAGTCACCCGAGAAGAACGCCAGCACGCTAGCCAGACTCCAGGCCAGCAACCCCGCGGGATTGAACCCACGCCAGTAATAGAACTGTCCTTGCACTTGATAAAGTTCGGGCACATTCAGGTGGCGGCGTCTGAGCAGGTAGTAGTCCGCGATCATGATTCCGCCGATAGCCGACAGAAAGGATCCGTAGGAAAACAGGAATGCAAAGAGGTTGTCGAGGATCGCCCAAGGCATGGACAGCGTGCCGATGATGCCCGCGATGACGACCGCCACTGGATACTTAACGTAGGGCGCGCCAGCGTTGACGAAGGTCAGCGCTGCCGGAATCAGATTGGCCGCTGTATTGGTCGACCATTGCGCCAGAACCACCAGCAACATAAGCACGACCAGACTGATACCCGTGCTCTGCACTTGAATCACATTGATCGGATTCCAGTCTCCTGCCGCGATAAATGATGCCGCACCAATCAGGGCAATCCATGTCTGGGTCAATGGCAGTGCAAGTAACTGAGCAAGCAGTGCGTGCTTGTTGCGTTTGATAAACCGTCGGGAATCCAATGGCGTCTTCAGATAACGGGTGATATTGGGAATATCGATGGCCAGTGTCGACCAGAACGCTACGTTAGCCAGGAACAGCGTCGTCCAGCTCAGTTGTTTGTCGCCGACGAACGTCCAGATATTCACGCCTTTGGTAGTCGCCAGTACGTCCAGCGTCATGTACATCCAGACCGAAATGGCAATGATTGCCGGCGCGGCAATCGAGGACAAAAACTCCACTGCCTTGATCCCCATGGCGGTATTGATGATCTGGACCACAGCAAAAATCACGTACCACAGCGGCCAGTTATCAAAACCGGTCAGGTATTCAATGATGCCATTGAAGGCCAGCGCTCCAAGGTACGTCTGAATACCGAACCAGATTGCCGCAATCACCCCACGAAACAGAGACGGAATGTGCGTGCCATAAATACCGAAAGGCGCGCGCAGGTAAACCGCAAACGAAAGACCATGCTCGGTGCCAATATCGGCCGTCAGGGTCATCAACAAAGCCAGGACAAAATTGGCAAGCAGGATAATCAGCACGACCTGGGTCAACGACATGCCGGAAACGCCGGTGGCGCCCAACTGGAACGTGGCAATCATGAAAGCGATCCCAATCCAGATCCAGGTGAACCCCAGTGTGCCGATCGAACGCTGCTGGCGCTTTATCGGCAAAATCGTCTTCTCCAGCAAATTATGGCGAGACACCGAGACAGGACTTGCCGCTGCTGGGATATCGCTGGCGATATCGGGTGTGTTCAGAGTCATTGACAATACCTCTGGGTAAGTTCGAGGCGCACGGCGACGCTGGCCCTTTTTGAGGAGGCCAGGCCGTGCAGGGGTAAATAAGGGAATTCAACGCTTTATCTGGAGCCCGACAAACCATTGGGTGATCTGTCGGACTTCTCAATGGGACCGATCGAAGGTCAGCCGTTCTGCGCCGTCAGCTGTGCTCGTCGCTTATCAGTGGCGGCTAGATCCAGCTGAACCTGCTCGTCCAGCACCACGCCATAGACTTCATAGGCTTGGTCCAGGCTGCAGAAGTCATCCAGGACATCTTCGCGCACCTGCTCGGCGCTACGCTCCAGCGGATTGCCGTAACCACCGCCGCAAGGCGAGTAGTACGCCATGACATCACCGGCCCGGGAGGCGTAGCCGGAGAACTTCGATGGCATCGAAACGATATCGTCAGGGGTTGCCACATTGTAGATTTCAGTCTTGCCGACCACGCCCTCACAGCCGCCGAAAATACCCCACGGCACGTCGTAATGGCGTTCGCTTTCATGGGTGATGAACCCGTTGGTCAACACCCGTTGCGCTTTCACCACGCCGATCCCACCGCGATATTTTCCGGCGCCGGGCATGACGTCATCGCGTAACTCGTAACGGTCACAAATCATCGGCAGGTGCATGCCGAGGTCTTCAATCGGGTTATTGCGGGTATTGGCCATGAGGTTGTCGATGGCGTCGGGACCATCAGACCGGGGCCGCCCGCCGTAAGCGCCTTCGTTGACCTCCAGGAACACCCAATAGTCGCCGCTGGGTTTGATGCCCGAATAGGCGGCAAAAGAGATCGACGCCGAACTGCCGGCAATGATCCGCTCTGGCAGTACCGGCGCCAGGGCCTTGATGATCAGGTCAATCATGCGGTTGCACTGGGTGAAACGCGCCTCGGCCGCTGCCGGGAAAATCGGGTTGAAAATAGTCCCTAACGGCGCCAGCACGCTGATCGGTCGGAACGAGCCTTCGTTGGACGGTACCGGGCTTTGCGTGGTGTAGGCATCCAGCAGGATCTTGCGAAACGCAGCAAATGCCGCGACCTTGCACGAGCCCTCGAAGGGTACGTTGTACGCAGTCAAGGTTTGCGCCGCGGAACCGGTCAGGTCCACGATTACCGAATCGCCCTGCACCTTCACCGTCACCACCACCGGTAAGCGCTGATCTCTATGGCGACCGTCGTCGTCGAGAAAGCCTTCGGCGCGGTATTCGCCGTCAGGAATTTCCTGAATCTTCTGGCGCATGATGGTTTCCGAGTAGTCAATCAGTTGATTGATCGCATCGAAAGTGAAGTCCTTACCGTAACGCTGCAGCAACTCCTTGAATCGCTTGACCCCCAAATGCGCAGAGGCCACTTGGGCTTCGATGTCGCGGATCAACTGCGTGGACGCGCGGCTGTTGTACTTGAACATCTGCACCAGCGCCTCATTGCGCACACCCTTCTCGTACAGCTTCAGACCTGCCATGAGCATGCCTTCGGCGTACACATCACCCACATCGATGATCAAGCCCGGTGTCGCCGCACCAATGTCAATGTGATGCGCGGTGTTACCGGAGAAGCCGACCAACTCCCCTTCATGAAAGATCGGAATGATAATGGCCAGATCCGGGCTGTGGCTCGAACCGTGGTACGGGTGGTTATGCACCACCACATCGCCCTCATGCCAAGCGCCGCCTTGCAGGGTCGCTTCAATTCCGCGCAGATACGCCGGGATGGAACCGATGTGCATGGGCGTCGATTCGGACTCACAGATGGTCTGATATCGGGTGTCGAACAGACCTGCGCCCATGTCTTGGGACTCGCGAATGATCGATGAGAACGACATGCGGTACAGCACGTGGCCCATTTCTTCGGCGATGGTTTTTAAGGCACCGTTGATGACTTGCAGGGTAATCGGATCTACTTTTTGCTGGCTCATGGCGCGGACCTCAAAGATTACGAACGGGAAATGATCAAGTTGCCATGTGCGCTCACTTTCGCGACCCAGCCTGGCGGCACCAATGAGGTCGAATCGTGTTGCATGAGCATTGCCGGGCCCTCGATGTATTGTCCTGCTTGCAACTTGTTGCGGTCATATCGCGGCGTTGACAAGCTCTGGCCGTCATCGAAAATGGTGGTTCGTTCGTACAGGAAAGCGTCACCGGTATCGCTGTCCTGAGCTTCCGGCAGCGCCGACCAGGCCAGTTTTTGCGACTGTGAATGACCGATGACCCGCAAGCTGACCACTTCGACCGTGGCATCGTCGAAACAATAGCCGTAGTCCTTTTGGTGCTCGCGATGGAACTGCGCCATGACCTCGGCAATGGCCGCACGGTCAACTGCCCCAGCGGGTATCCGCGAGCGCAACTCGAACCCCTGCCCGTCATAGCGGCATTCGGCGATGCGGGTCAGCTGCATATCAGCTGCGCTCACACCATCATTTTCCAGCTGTTTGCGGATGTCCGTCTCCAGCCCCTGCAATGCCTGTTCAATGCGCGCCATGTTCAGCTCGCTGATATCGTTGAGGTTGCACAGCAGCGACCGCAGCGCTTCGTATTGCAGGTCGGTGGTCAACAGCCCGGCCGCGGCAGTGATGCCCGGTGCAGGGGGAATCAACACCGACTTAGCGTTAACCTCATCCGCCAGCGCCGGACCGTGTACGGGGCCTGCGCCGCCAAACGGCATCAGTACGAAATCCCGGGGATCGATCCCTTTGGCGACGGAATTGGAGCGTATCGCCAAGGCCATGTTGTTATTGACGATCTTGAGAATGCCCAGCGCGGCTTGATGGACATCCATGCCCAGTGGTTTGGCAATTTTCTCTTCGATAGCTTTATAGGACAGTTGCGGGTCCACTTGCAGATCGCCGCCAAGCATCTGATCGGGGTCGAGCCGCCCGAGCACAATGTTGGCGTCCGTTACCGTCGGTTCCACACCGCCACGGTTGTAGCACGCAGGGCCAGGGTTGGAGCCAGCCGAGCGCGGGCCGACCTGGAAGCCTCCCGCCGCGTCAATGAACGCCACCGAACCGCCCCCTGCTCCGATAGTGATCAGATCGATCATAGGCACCAGCACCGGATGCCCGGAGACGTAAGAGTCCCGTGGGTTCATGATTTTGATCTGTCCGTCGACCAGCGTCGAAATATCGGCAGAGGTTCCACCGATGTCCACTGTAATGATGTTCCGTTCGCCATCCAGACCCGCGAAGTAATGCCCGCCCATCACACCGCCTGCCGGGCCGGACATCAAAATGTTCACAGGCCGATCGCAGCAGCTTTCCACGGTGGCCACGCCGCCGTTGGACTGCATGATGCGCAGGTCCGCATGAATACCGTTGTCTCGTAGCTGGGTGGATAAATGGGTCAGATAGCTTGAGGTGCGCGGTCCGACGTAGGCATTCATGGCCGTAGTGGAGAAACGCTCATATTCGCGCATGACATCGACCACTTCGCTGGAGCAGCAGACGAACGCTTGCGGCATTACCGCCTGAACAATGGCTTTGGCTCGAAGCTCGTGGCTGCGCTCGAGAAACGAATACATGAAGCCGATGATCACCGCCTCGACGCCGCGAGCCTTGAGCGTCAGCGCGGCGTTACGGACCTCCTCATCGTCCAGCGGCGTCTGAATTTCGCCATGGGGCGGCAGGACGCGCTCGTTGATCGCGATGCGGTTGCGCCGACGGACCAGCGGCGCGCTCTGCCACGGAACTTCGAAATGCAGGGAAAAGTTAAACGGGCGCTTGTGGCGGCCAATGTGCAGGATGTCGCGAAATCCCTTGGTGGTCAGCATCCCAACATTAGCGCCGTTGTGCTCAATGGAAATATTGGTTGCGACAGTGGTGCCGTGGACAATTTGTTTGATTTCGTCGAAGCCGATTTTCGCCTTGGCACATAACTCCATGATCCCGCGCATGACTGCCAGGGACTGGTCCTCGACCGTGGTAGGAACTTTATGGGAAAAAATCTTGCGGCCAATGGAATCCAGCTCGGTGGTTTCCAGAATCAGGTCTGTATTGGTGCCGCCAACATCTACGCCAATGCGTGCCATGTCATGATGCTCCTGCATTATCGCGAATGCCTCAAACCGGGCGTCCGGGGCAAGTTCGCCAGTTAGTTTTTATGTTGCAAGCGTTTCAATGATTGTACGGTCAGGCCAAGGGCTTTAAGCGGGGCTGTGATTCGAGCTCGCGCCCATCCAGTGCGCGCCCGCAAGTTTCCGGCAGGGAAAGACCTCCGGCGAGGGCAAAGATCGCAATCGCGGCGAGATAGAAAGCCGGTGCCATGGAGTTACCGGTCTGCTCGATCAACCAGGTGGCCATGAACGGCGCGGTGCCGCCAAACACGGTGTAAGCCATGTTGTAAGTGATGGCAGAGGCCGTGTAGCGGGTGTGGGTCGGAAAGACTTCGGACAACAGCACCGCTGTGACGACACCGCAAAGCACCGCGCCGACCGCGAGTAGACACGCACCCATCAGGCTCGCAACAAACGTCCCTGAACCGGCCAGCAGAAATGCTGGATATATCGTCACCAGTAGCCATAAAGCGGCGGTCAACATGGTGCGACGCCGGCCAACGTAGTCCGAGTAAGCTCCCGCCAGCGGACAGAGCCCTGCGGCGAATACCAGCGTGAGTACCGAGATCAACAAAGCCGTAGGCCGGGGTAAGCCCCCCTGAAGCTGCAGATAAGTTACAAAGTAGGTTGTGCAGATATAGAAGGACAAGGCCGTCAACGAGATGAATGCACCCAGGCAGCACATCGCGCCGGCCTGGTCGCGCAAGGTTTCTCTGAGCGGCGCATGGACACCGCGTTCGGTGGCTGCGATGGCCTTGAATGCCGGGGTTTCATCCAGCTGCCAGCGCAGATACAAACCCACCAGACCAAGGGGGGCGGCAATCAGAAACGGTAGACGCCAACCGTAGCTGGCCATTTCTTCGGCGCTCAGAAAGGTGTTGAGCAGGTAGGTAACGATGGCGGCGGCAGCAAAGGACGCAAACGTTGAAACCAGTGCGGCACTGCCGTATCGGGCACGTTTGTGGGATGGAGCGTGCTCGATCAAGTAGATACACGCGCCGGCGTATTCACCTCCGGCGGAGAACCCCTGTACACAGCGAATCAGCGTTAACAGCACCGGAGCCATCAAGCCAATGCTTGCATAAGTCGGCAAAAGACCGATCAGGGTAGTTGCACCTGCCATAAGCAGGATGGTCATCGATAACACCCGACGGCGCCCCAGCCGATCCCCCAACATGCCAAAGACCAAACCGCCCAGCGGGCGAAAGGCGAACGCCACGGCGAACACCGCAAAAGTGTTGAGCAGCGCCGTCGTCGTGTCGCCGCTGGGGAAGAAAATTTGCGCAATCGTGGTCGCAAGAAAGCCGTAGATCGCGAAATCAAACCATTCGACAAAGTTGCCGATTGAAGCCGCCCAAACTACTTTTTTCAACTCCACTGGTTGCTGGGGCGTGTGCGAATTAGTTGTCATATCCACCTCACTGTCAGTTGTCGGAACAAGCGATGGGCAGAAGCTAACTAAAAAAAAGAACAGCGGGGCTGTTGGTCTCTGGCGGACCTTGGTTGCCGCCCGCAACGACACGACTCTTACCGACCAAGTCGCTGCGATGTCACTCCAATCGCTTCCTCAGATCACGCTTGGAACGCGCGCTTGCTGAAAATAAGGCTGGCGTTTGCGCCACCAAAACCGAAGCTGTTACTCATCACGCAATCCACCGACTGGTTCAGGCGCGTAGTGCGAATGATTGGCAACGGTTCGACTTCAGGATCAAGTTGCTCAATGTTGTGGGACGCGGCGAGAAACCCGTGTTGCATCATCAACAGCGAATAGATCGCTTCATGAACGCCGGCCGCGCCTAGTGCATGACCGGTCAACGATTTGGTAGAACTGAACGCAGGCAAGTTGCCGTCGAACGCCAGCAAGGCAGCGCGCAACTCGACCAAATCGCCCGCCTGGGTGCTGGTGCCATGGGTGTTGAGGTAATCCACAGTTTCATCACAGGAGCTCAATGCCGCCTGCATGGAACGCAGTGCTCCGTCGCCACTGGGTGACACCATGTCCTGGCCGTCGGAGGCGGTGCCATAACCGATTACCTCTGCGTAGATCTTCGCACCACGCTCAAGGGCGTGCCCCAGTTCTTCAAGAACCAGCACGCCACCCCCACCGCTTATCACGAAGCCATCGCGTGCAACATCGTATGGCCGACTCGCCTGGGTGGGCACACGGTTGTAGCTAGTCGAGAAAGCCCCCATGGCATCGAACATACAGCTCTGGCTGACATGCTCGGCTTCGGCGCCGCCAGCGAATACGACATCCTGTTTACCGAACTGGATCTGCTCAAAGGCGTGACCGATGCAGTGAGCACTGGTCGCGCACGCAGAAGCGATGGAATAGTTGAGGCCCTTGATGGCAAAGAAACTGGCGATACAAGCCGAGACAGTGCTTGTCATGGTGCGCGGCACTCGATAGGGACCGACCTTGCGAATGCCCTGTTCCAGCAACTGGTTGGCCTGGACAATATCTTCGCTGGAGCCGCCGCCGGATCCCATCACGCAGCCCGTTCTGGGATTGGACACCTGCTCTGGCTCAAGCCCGGCGTCCGCAATCGCATCGCGCATCGCCAGATAGGCATAGGCAGCGGCATCGCCCATGAAGCGCCGCTGGCGGCGGTCAATCTGCAGCAAATCCACGTTCAGCAGCCCGCTGACATGGCTACGCAGTCCTGCTTCGGCGTAGGTCGGATTGAAGCCGATCCCCGAGCGCCCTTCACGCAATGCCCGCACAACCTCCACCTGGTCATTGCCCAGGCAGGAGACAATGCCCATCCCGGTCACTACAACGCGCCGTAGGCCTATGGTGTCCCTGGATGATTTTTGAGTATGCAACACGTAACTCCTTTCTCTTTTCGCAACGTGAACAATGCGGCGATGTGGTCGAGTCTAATGGTGATTTTTCATTCTGATAATTCGTATATCAACTTGGTTTATTGCCGAAAAACGCATCAATTAAAATGGGGGCACGGACGTTCCCGGCCGTCGAAGAGACCGAGACAACAATGCAGTCTAGGAAGCTGGCGAGAGGTGACCAGCGCACCGAAGCGATGTCGAATGCACCGGCCTTCCCTGAGCAAGTCAAGCGGTTACCAGGGAAGGCCAGCATGATTCGCTGGCGAAAGTGGCTTAACCTGTGAATCGCTCTACGCGCGCAGGGCTTCGCTGCATCAGAACCTTTCCGTTGCGGATCGACATCAGCACTTGCCCCTGGCTGCGGATCATTTCGTAGTCGTCTGGCGCGGACAGGATCAATACATTGGCCGGTCGGCCGATCTCAAGCCCGTAGCGATCACCCAGGTGCAGCGTCTTGGCGCTGTTATCGGTGATCAGATCCAGAGAACGCTTCAGGTCCTCGTAGCCGAGCATATGGCAGATGTGCAGACCCGCTTCCAGAATGCGCAGAATGTTGCCATTCCCCAGCGGATACCATGGATCGACGATTGAGTCCTGACCGAAGCAGATGTTCATGCCAGCCCGGTCGATCTCCGCAACCCGAGTCAGGCCGCGACGCTTGGGATAACCGTCGAAACGACCTTGCAAATGGATGCTCTCGGTCGGGCAGGAAATAAAATTTATGCGCGAACGCTTGAGCAATCGAAACAGCTTGTAGCAGTACGCATTGTCATAGGAGCCCATCGCCACCGTATGGCTGGCGGTTACCCGCTCACCCATGTCGCGCACCCTCGCCTCCTCGGCCAGCACTTCCAGAAAGCGCGACTGTGGATCGTCGGTCTCATCGCAGTGCACATCTACCAGGCACCCCGTCCGCTCCGCCAGGTCCATCAGAAACTTCACCGAGGATTCGCCCTGCTCACGGGTATTTTCAAAATGCGGAATACCGCCCACTACGTCAGCACCCATGGCCACGGCTTCGGTCATCAAAGCACGGCCATTCTTGAACGATTCGATACCCTCTTGAGGGAACGCAACGATTTGCAGGTCGATGAGGTGCCGGGTTTCCTCACGCACCTCCAGCATGGATTTGAGCGCGGCAAGGCTTGGGTCGGTGATATCGACATGGGTACGCACATGCTGGATACCGTTATCGACCAACATGTCGATGGTCTTGCGCGCACGTACTTTAGTGTCCTCATGGGTCACTAGCGCCTTGCGCTCGGCCCAACGTTCAATTCCTTCGAACAGCGTACCGCTCATATTCCATTTCGGCTCGCCGGCGGTGAGCGCGGCGTCCAGGTGGATGTGTGGCTCGACAAACGGTGCGGTAACCAGATTCTGTCCGGCATCCAGGTCGGTTGCGTCAATGGTTTGAAGCACATCAGTCTGAGGGATAATGGCCGCAATATGCGCCTCATCGAGCTCGATTCGAAAAAGGCCGTTTTTACCGCGCAGTCGCGCGTTTATGATATTCATACTTACTCCTTGCTATTGACGTCGGTCATGCGCCATACCAGCAGCGCGACCGAGGCATTCATGCGAAATAGAGGGTCATCCAGCGACAGCCCGCTGTGTTGTTCGATGCGTTGAATACGTTGGGTGATGGTGTTGCGATGGATCGCCAGCCGGGAGGCGGCCTTGAGGGCATTGCCGTTTTCCTGCAGCAACGCATCCAGGGTCTCAATCAGAGTGAACGGGTGCTTGCGGGTAGGCTCGATCAAGGCGCCGAGGGTCTGCTTCACGAAGTGATCAATCACCGTACGGTCGCTTATGCCCTGCAACAGCCGCAGTACTCCCAGCTCGCTGAAGTCGCAGAGGCCGCTGGCCGGTCGCAGGTTTTCCGCAACGTCTAGCGCTTGACGCGCCTCGCTTAAGGCCTGACGGTATTGGCCACAATCCTCGACCCGGTTTGCCAGCCCCATGAAAACCGTCATGGTTCCAATCAAACTGCTGAGTTCGCGGTGCAGATACAAAAGATCGTCACGCAGCTGTGCACGGTTCGCCAGTAGCACGATGAACAAATCACCTTGTAGGATTACCGGCAATGCTTCAGGTAAACGGCGGTTCCAGGCTTCCAGGTAGTCTTGCAGTGCCTGTTGCGTCTGCTGCAACAATTGCTCAGCCTGGGCCGGGGGATGGTTTTCGAACAGACCTCTGACCGACGACAGCCGCAAGGCCACGAGATGACGTGGCCCTTCAAGAGGAAGCTGCACGTGCTCGGCACGCTGGCGCGCGATAGCCAGGCTCGGGTAGTCGCCGGTCAGCAGTTGGCTGAGGATGTCATGACGTGAACGCCGCGCCTGAGCGGTCTGCACCAGCGCCGTGCCGATCGTGTGGCTGACGAAGACCATCTTTAGAAGATAGGGCTGCTCAATCAGAGGCAGGCCAAGTACCTCGGCCCGCTCGATAACCGCTGGGGGGATGCTTTGAATGAACGTTCCCCCGGTGAGAACCACCAGACCAGCAATCCCCATATCCACACCGTCTTCGACTACTCTCAGGAGATTAGCCTCGTTCCTGGTGTGATTGACACCAGTAATAAACACCAGCTCGCCCCCCATCACCCACTCGGCGATCCCTTCGTTCTCAGCCACATAGGGCCAGCGGACACTGCGATGCAGCTGACCCGCACCAGCACGCACGCTCAGCTCCTCGAGGCCGGTCAGTTTGAGGACTTCCTCAACGGTCAAACTCACTACTCCCCCTGTGCGGCGCTCACCGCGACACGACGACCGCTGAACTGCAGCAATCCTATATAACAGACGGCTGATACAGCGATACCCACCAGCGGAGCGACCCAGGGCGAGCAGTATGCGACCAGGGCCCCCACGGCGTAGGCGCCCAGGCCCATGAGGTTGTAGCGAGGCAAGCTGGCATTCGCTAACAGCGGGTATTTACCACGGTGGCGATACCAGAAATCAGCCATGATTACACCGCCCACAGGAGGAATGATCGAGCCCAGCAGCACCAGAAACGGGATCAGCATTTCGTACATACCGCCGATGGCCAACAGCACACCGACACCCGCGGCAGCAACCGTCATGGTGCGTCGTCGCTCGCTGCGCAGCAGATGGCAAGACGCAGCGGCGACGTTGTAGATGGTCGGACCTTGAATGGTCCAGAGGTTGAGGCAGAGCATGATGACTGCTGCGAAGGACAAGCCTTGAAGGATCATTACCTCAACGATATCGGCCTGCTGATAGACGATTGCACACCAAGCTCCGGCGACCACCATCAAGCCGTTACCTATCAGAAAGCTCACGACACTGGCGATGATTGCCACGCGACCGGTACGCGACAACCGGGTCCAGTTGGTCGCCTGAGTAGCACCGCTGGCGAAGGTGCCAAACACCATCGTCACCGCCGCCGAAAAGGTCATGGTCTCATGGGGAATGACAGCCGCCAGCCCCTTAAAGCCTCCAATATCGCGGGTGGCGATGTACATGGAAACGATCAGCAAAATAAACATCAGCGGTACAGAAACACGCGACAGGACATCCAGGCCTTTGTAGCCCACGATAGCCGTGATGCTGAAACCAAAGCCGAACAGGATCATCAACGGAATCGTCAGTCCTTCGGACAAGCCAAGCATTTTTACCAGAACAATAGCCGCCGTCGCGGTGCCCCAGGCGTACCAGCCCAACTCAGCAAAGCCCAGCAGAAAGTCGGACAGCCTGCTACCCGCCTCGCCGAAACAAAACCGTCCCATCAGGACGGTGTTAAGGCCACTACGCGAAGCAATGAAAGCCAGGGCCGCAGCATAGAGTGCCAATAGGCTATTGCCGATGGTTGCAATCCATAACATGTCGGTGAACGAAAATGCCATGCCCAGCTTCCCACCGGCGAACATTGTGCCGGTAAAGAACGTGAAACTGAACAGAACCATGGAAATGGAAAGAAGCCCCTTGCGCGCAGATTGCGGGGCTTCGCTTAACGGAAAATCGCCAGATGCACTCATGTCTTTTTTCTCCAGATCGAAAGCGTTGATGGACAGGCCTGCAAGGGCTGGAGCAAATACTGGGCCTGTTCTCAAACGCTAGAAAATTAAGAATTAAGCGTGCGAAGCGAATACAAGGTAATGTGCATCTATCACATTTTTATAGGCAATTAATTTGGCTGCGTATGCACGACGCCCTTTTATGTAGCGCGAACGCACTGTTTAGGTACGAAGCCCGGCGTAGCAAATACCTTGCTCAGCATATAGCTGAGAATCTTGCAGGGGCCCTCAAGTCCGTCAATATGGCTGTCGACAGTTCACCGACCCAACACTAAGTCTTTTCTCTGACTGAGCTTGTAGCAAGGCAACGATTTAGCTCGTTTGGGCGAACCCGTTTATAGCGATGCATCAAATCGAGATTGATGTCTCTCCGTCTCTTTGGTGATATTGTACCCCCACTACCGATACCCTCAGTTTTCAAACCAGGATCACCCGCTCCATTGAGGCATTGTTCTGACAACCCCTACGACAAGTAACGGCATGGGCATGGGCTAACGCCAGTGACGGAGGTGAGACGGATGTCTGACGTATTGCGAGTCCCTGCACGACCTCAAGGCTTTGTGTGAGGTAGAATTTTAACGGGTTAGGCTAACGGTATGAGCATTGATCAGCCACCCGTGCAGGATGCAAGCAGTACACCCACGCAAACTCATATTTGGGCGAGACCGAAAATCGCTCTTTATATCGTCCGACGCAGGGCCAGGCGAGAATTCCAGCAAAATACCGCCTAAACTGCTTGGTGTTTAAGCACAGCTGGTGGCGTGACCTGGCAGGTTAAAACATACATGCGGTGGACTTTTCCCCTGCATTCACTTGCTCGGATCAGGCTGCTAACCGATCGCCTTCTTTAGCCAGACAGCCCTTGCGTGCAAGCTAGCACTGCACCGTCTTCAGCGGCCGTTGCCGATGCTCCCGGTGCAGGTACCTCGTACTATGGAGTGCTGGTTGTGGCGCCGGCCGCGATTGGTGCGGCCGAGCCAGCGCCGTATGCGCACCACTGGGCCATGGCTGTGGCACCCGGGCGGCTGCGGTGACTCGCCGGACCGTTGCGGTTCACGCCGGGTGTGCCCGAAGGGGCGGAAGAGCGGTCGCGGTAGGAACGGCAGTTACCTGCCGCCCCCCGCACAGATCCGTACGTGCGGAACTACCGCATACGGCTCCTGCCTCGGGTATGTGACGCAAAGCGATCCTCAGGGTAAGGATGTGCATTTCTAGGTCTCGGGATGTAGAGATCGGCAAGGCGTCCGTACCGTGACCATTGAAGCCGATTACGCTGGCTGCGTCGCTTAAGGGCTTGCCGCCAGAGACGGCATACCGCCAAACGAAAACCGCTAAGACGTATCAGGTTCCCCGGTACCGCGTGGTAATTGAAGTAACCGCTCACCACACGTTTGAGCCATTGCCCTTGAACCCGGACAAGGTCATGACGCCGGCGACTCAACTCCTCACGGATAGCAAGAAGCGTCGCACGCATACGCTTTTTGACAGTCAGTCGCAGTACTTGGAAGTCACCGCGTCGGCTGACACTACAACAGTGGGTGAAACCCAGAAAATCAAAAGTCTCCGGTTTTCTCAAACCTCGTTTCCTGCGATTCGTCACAGCAAAACGACCAAACTCGATCAGTCGTGTTTTCAAGGCGTTGAGCGATAGGCCGAACCTGGCCAACCGTTCCTGCAACTGCACCAGAAACTGCTGAGCCTGCACTTTCGTCCTGAACCCCACCACACTGTCATCCGCGTAGCGCACGACAATCACATCGCCACGGGCGTGGCGCTCGCGCCACTGCCTTGCCCATAGATCCAGCACGTAGTGAAGATAGATATTCGCCAGCAGCGGCGATATCACTGCGCCTTGGGGCGTCCCCTTGGTCGCAGCCACCCTACGGCCATCCTCCACAACGCCCGCTTGAAGCCATTTGCAGATAAGCCCGAGCAAGCGCCGGTCTGCAATTCGGTGTCCCAGAAACATCAGCATCCATTCATGGTCGATCTCATCAAAGAACGACGTGATATCCGCATCAAGTATCCAGTTCACCTTTTGGCTTTTCAGCGCGACCGTTAACGTAGCCAGCGCATCGTGCTGACTGCGGCCCGGTCGAAACCCATACGAGAATCCAAGAAAGTCCTCTTCATAGATCGCATTCAGAACGGTAATAACCGCCTGCTGTACAATCTTGTCCTCCAAAGAGTCAATGCCCAACGGGCGCTGCCTGCCATCGGCTTTGGGAATGTACACCCGCCGCGATGGCGTTGCCCGATAGGCTCCACTGTGGAGCCTTGCGTGCAAATCGGTCACCCGCTGGAGAAGACCTTCCTCATATTCTCGCCACGACATGCCGTCCACGCCCACCGCTGCATCGCGGCGCAAGGCATAGAAGCTCTGCGCCAATAACTGCGGTGTGATGTGGTGCAGCAATGCCGTGAACTGCATGCCCTTGTTCCTTCGGGCTGCTTCACGTACACCTTCAAGTCCCATCGACGCGCAACTGATCCGACTCTGTGTCCGGGGCGCGGGGGACGTGTCGGTGTTTCCCTTGGCTACGTCCCTTTCCTCCACTATCTCCGCAGGGCTTGGCCCCTTGTTCGATGGCTTCTCAGGTACTACGGACGTATCCGACTTCTCAGCGACGTAGGCAGCAGGGTTACGGCTTTTGGCCTTTCCTCCTCCGCCCGGTGCTTGCGCACCGGGCACCGCTGAGATCTCCCAGTTTCTGTGCAAAGGACTTCCCGACGTGCACAGGGTCTCCGACCGCGCGGGATCAGAGCATGACTGGCGTATAACGCCATGCTCCGTATTGCCTTCTGCTTCGGTTAACAGCATCGGCATCCCGAATTCCTGATTACGCGGCTCAATGGCTGGCCCATCGGTTTCCCCTGTCAACGCTTCACCCTGCACCTCACGGTGCAACATGCATGACTCGGGGTCTGGTTGATTCGCCATTTCTTACCAGTATCGAACTTTCATCGACTATCCTCTGCCAGCTTTAACTGGCGCTCTAACCGTCCGGCAAAGTCACCTACCCGATCCCAGCAAAGGGCGATGTTCTCCACCTAAAAATACGTGGACACCATCACTCTTATCGTCAGGATTCCCATGCGCCGAAGAACGTCTTAGCCCAAACCCCTTAAAGCCCAGATAGTCCAGGAATGCCTGCAACCCGGCGTGTCGATGGCCAGCGTCGGGGGAAGGTTCCGTGTTTCCAGGTAATGCTAGGGGACGACACCTAGATCAGTGCCCCCCGCAGGAAGCAAGCGACGCATCCAAGCAAGCTCGCCTTTGCACCAAACCACAAATTTTGTCTCGATATAGATTGGCGATGGGCCAGGGTGAGAATGAAGCAGCATTCCGTATACACTGCTCGATATTTGGCCCTACTGGCGGTGGGATTTGCTCGGTAACTGCATACATGCGATGGACATTCCCTTCCGTAGCCATTTGGTCGGATCGACCGGCTTCAAATCGACCCCCAAGGAAAACCTTGAGTGCAAGCAGGTATCGCTTTGTCTATTGATCGGACACTCGGAGTAAGATCCTAAGACTGAAAGCGGGGTTAACCCTCGTAGAAACAAAATGATGTTGCGAACGTCGGCATATTGCCGCAAAGCGCGTCACTTATGCAGTTGAGGAGTGCGAACAATGGCGAAACTCCAGGCGGCGCTCCCCCCCGCGGCGGGACGTTCGGCTAATGAACCACGGCCAGTGAAAACCGTAGGTTTTCTGGTCATACCAAATTTCACCACTATCGGCTTCGCCTCCGCCGTGGAAACATTGCGCATAGCCAATATGGCGGCGCGTCAACCGATGTTCCGCACGGTTATCATCGCAGCGAACATGGACCCGGTCACGGCCAGCAACGGCATGCGCATCCTGCCCGACTACACCATCACCGATGCACCAAAACTAGATATTCTGTTTGTTGTCGGATCAAACCCGATCGTCTCTAATCACAGCAGTCAACCGTTACTCAACTGGCTACGCAAGCTGGCGCATGATCAGGTGCCACTAGGTGGTATTTGCACTGGGAGCCACTTATTGGCGCGCGCTAATTTGCTCAAGGGTTATCGCTGCACGATTCACTGGGAAGATATCGAAGCCCTGAAGGAGCGTTTTCCGGGGATCATTATTTCCAACCAGTTATTCGAGCTCGATCGTGATCGCTACACCTGCTCCGGTGGCGTCGCCTCTATGGACATGACACTACAGTTGATTGCCCGCGAACCCGGTGGTCGGGACATCGCAGCACATGCGGCCGAGTTGCTACTGTGTGATCGGGTACGGGGCGCACAGGAACAGCAACGCGTCCCATTACGACAGAAACTGGGCACGTCCCAACCTAAGCTCAGCCAGATGGTGGCAATCATGGAAGCCAATCTCGATGAGCCATTGAGCCTTGAGGAGCTCGCGCGGTTGAACGAAGTATCGGTGCGGCAATTGGAACGCCTATTTCACAAGCACCTGCAACGCACACCGAGTCAGTATTACCTGGAGCTGCGTCTTTCGCGAGCGCGGCAATTGCTATTGCGCAGCGAGTCGCAAGTGCGCGACATTGCCCTAGCTTGCGGATTTGTCTCCCCAGCGCACTTCTCCAAATGCTACAGCCGTTTCTTCGGCATATCGCCCATAAGTGAACGAAAAAAAGTGGCTGCCGTGCATTGATTGTAGGAGCCGAGCCTGTTCGTCACGGCGACCTCAAGGACGCGATCAGAGCATGCTCGGCCTATACAGGGTAGTGATGGTGCTGGTCAATCCTGCAAGGCTTTATGCGCGGTCTCGCGACTGGCGAGCATGGCAATCAAAGCAACGGCAGCGGCCGCCAGTAGATACCAGGCTGGCGCCATTTTGTTACCGGTCAATTGAATCAGCCAGGTCGCAATAAAGGGCGCAGTGCCGCCGAAAACCGCATTGGCGATATTGAAGCTAAAGGCAAAACCGCTGAAACGCACGCGGGTCGGGAATATCTCGGCGAGGAAGCACGGCAAGGTGCCATCATTCATCGCCAAGATCGCGCCAAAAGCGATCTGGATCATTAGAATGACGACCAGCGGCTGGTTGTTCAGCATGCCAAACAGCGGCCATGTAAGGGCTAGGAACAGCACCGACGCGGTCAGCAACATGGTCTTTCGTCCGAACAGATCAGACAGTTTGCCCATCAGGAAAATCAGCCCGATATAGGTCGCCAACGACACCGTTGACGCCATGAACGAATCACTCTCGCTCATGCCCATCTCGGTGGACAGGTAGGTCGGCATATAACTGAGCAACAGGTAGAACGCCACCGCATTCAGGCATGTCACACCGATCCCGGTAATCACGCTACGCCGGTGCAAGGTCAAAAGTTCGCGAACTGGAGCGTGGGTCGCGCATTCCTTGGCCTCGAGGCGTTTTTCCATCTCCAGAAATTTGGGTGTGTCTTGCAAACTCATGCGAATGTAACGCCCGACTAGACCGAACGGTGCCGCCAACAGAAAGGGCAAACGCCAGCCCCAGCTGTGCAGATCCTCAACGCTCATCCACGAATGCAGACCGGCCACGAACACTGCTCCGAACAACAAGCCGGCAGCAGTGCTCGCAGGCACGATGCTGGTATACAAACCGCGTTTACCCTCGGGGGCATACTCGGCCAGAAAGGCTGATGCACCGGCGTACTCTCCGGAAGCGGAAAAGCCCTGAAACAAGCGGATTAGGAACAACAGAGCCGATGCCCACAGACCAATATGGTTGTAAGTCGGCAGGATACCGATGCAGAAGGTCGAGACTGACATGATCAGAATCGACCATGACAATGCGCTGCGCCGCCCGTATTTGTCTCCGAAGTGCCCCCAGACTAGCCCTCCCAGCGGTCGGACGATAAACGACAGCGCAAACACCGCGAAGGTTGCCAGCAGACCGGTCGCCTTGTCGGTCTGAGGAAAAAACGTCAGTGCAATAACGGTTGCCAGATAGCCGTAGGCTGCGTAGTCGAACCATTCGACGAAGTTGCCCATGAAACTGGCACTGGCCGCGCGCCGCAGTGCCTTGCGCTCGGACACCTGTTCAAGCTGCTGGTCCAGGATCGGCGTCAGACTTGCGCTTCAGGTGCTCATTGCGAACCTCCGGTGGTAGAGGTGCAATTATCGGAATGAAGAGGCAACGCTGTATCGCTACCTGAAGCGGTATGGAAGTTGGTTTGGTTTGAGCCAGTGGCCGGAATCATGACGTAGAACATGACAAATACCCTCTATTGTTTTACTTGGCAGGGTTTAGGGTCAGTAAATGATGCGCGATATTATCGTGCATACGTTGCTTTTTCCGTTTAACTCAGCCGCCGGGACGGTTTTTTCTACACGTTTGCCACTAATAAAAGAGAACGCCGCACAGGTTCACTGTGCGGCGCGTAATCTCACTTCTTGATGATGTTGTGTTCCGGGCCATACGGGAATTTGGTGATGTTCTCCCCACCCTGCTCGTTGACGATCAATATGTCGTGTTCGCGGTAACCGCCCGCACCCGGAAGGCCTTCAGGCAGCATGATCATCGGCTCAATAGAAACCACCATCCCCGGCTCTAATACCGTGTCGATGTCCTCGCGCAGTTCCAGCCCAGCTTCGCGGCCATAGTAATGGCTCAGCGTACCGAAGGAGTGGCCGTAGCCGAAAGTGCGGTATTGCAGAAGATCGTGCTCAAGGAAAATCTCGTTAAGTTGCAGGGCGATATCACAGCAGCGCATGCCCGGCTTGATTAGTTTCAGGCCGGCCTCGTGCACTTTAACGTTCACTTCCCACAAACGCAGATGCTCGTCGGAGCAATGGCCCAGGAACATTGTGCGTTCCAGCGCAGTGTAATAACCAGCGATCATCGGGAAGCAATTGAGGCTCAGGATGTCGCCTTTGTTAACCTTGCGCGAGGTCACCGGGTTATGTGCACCGTCGGTGTTGATGCCAGACTGGAACCAGGTCCAGGTGTCCATCAGTTCCGAGTCCGGGAAGGTGCGGGCAATTTCTCGCACCATTGCCTGGGTAGCATGCAGGGCGACTTCATACTCCGGCACCTGATCACGCAAGGCTTCCACGATTGCTGCGCCACCGATGTCTGCCACGCGGGCACCATGGCGGATGATTGCATGCTCTTCGGCGGATTTGATCATGCGCATACGCATACAAGGTGCGCCGATGTCCACCAATTCGGCCTGCGGGTAACGACTGGCAAGTTTGTCGCGATTGAGCAGGTTCAGATGGTCAAATTCGATGCCAATGCGTCCAGCTTTCGGCAATGCTTGCTGGATCGCGACGAAATAATTGTCGCGCTGCCAGTCGGTGTAAACGATGTTTTCAGTACCCACGGTGCGGCGCCAAGGCTGACCGCCATCGATGTTGGCGCTGATAGTAACGGCACTGTCTTGGGTAACGACCAGCGCGTACGGGCGGCCGAAGGAGCAAAACAGGAAATCGCTGTAGTAGTTTATGTTGTGATAGGACGTGAAAACTGCCGCATCAATATTGTTTTGCGATAGATACGCTCGCAATTTGGCCTGTCGATTGGCGTATTCCTCAACCGAAAACGTCGATTTCACTTTTTCGCCGTTCTTGATCTGGATGGTTTTAGGCATTTGCATGTCATTTATCCTTGTCGTTGATTCAGCGACGTAAGACGCCACTCTGGCTGGCCGCTGAAGATCATTCGAACAGATGCGAAGTAGGATTTTTTGTGCGAATCCGACCTGTAATTGACCAGACCCGCTATTTTCGAAGGGGAACTCAGGGCTAATCAAAAAGCGCTACACACCGCGATGTTTTGGATGACATATGTCCATGGACGATCTCGACCGTCGATATCGAGTCATAAACGCAGCTTAGATGCTGACGATAGGTGACCAGCGCAACGAAGCGAGCGAGTTCGAGTGCATGGGTCTTCTCTGGGTGAGGCGAGCGGTCATAGGGGAAGGAGATGCAACATTTACTGACACAAACGGTTCAACCGGAGAATAACTCCATGCGCGCCGAGCTGCGCTGCATCAGGACTCTGCTTTGTGGAGCGACATCAGACTACAGATTATTACGTAGTCGCCTGGGGCGGACAGGATCAAACATGAGCAGGCCGCCTAACCGCTAGCCTGTAGGGGTCTGCCAAGTGCAGCGTATTTGCGCTGTTATCGGTGATCAGAGCGAAAAAACGCTTGAGTTCCGAGTAGCCCAACACATCTCAGATGTGCAGACCGGCTTCCAGAATGGGCGAGGGATGCAATTCATCAGCGGATATCATGATATAGACGATAACATTCTTGCCGAGGCAGATCTTCATTCTAGCCCGATCAATCTCGGGACAAGGGTGGCCACGATGCTAGAGAGATTACCGAAACAAGCTTGGTGATGGATAATTTCGGTCGAGAAGTAAATAACATTGATATGCGAACGGTTGAGCACTTTCGAATCGGCCACACAAAAAAACCCAGGGTTCTGTCTCTTAATTTACATCGATAAGCCAGCTCACAACGATTATCTGGAATTAAGTTCGGACCTGGGGAATCGTACCACTTGCGCCTGATTTGACTGCCAGATTCTTTTCAACTTCTAACATAATATACCGCCCATACTCTTGTGCTAGAAATTCGCACATGAGCCCTTGAACAGCTTGGCGGCCAATACATGTCAGGCGTCCACGGTCGACACAGAATGGCGCGGTAACAAATTTGATGTCTTTGTAAATACCGAGGTGCTGGGAATACCCTGTTTCAGGTAGGCTGCAACGAAAACCATTTAGCGCGCCACTCATTGCCAACAACCAGCCCGCACCGCCGAAGGCCCCCAGATTAACAGGCTCGGTGATCCAATGGTCCAGCCGCTGCATGACAGCATCGTAATCCGCATCGGAATGTAGATTCTCCGCGGTACACAGGATCAACACATTAAATAACTGCGCATGGTCCAGCCGAGTAGTCTCGGTAGCTATGCCGCTGCTTGCGTTAAGCGTGCCCCCTTCTAAACTGAGAATTTGCCACTCACAAAGCTGAAAGCCTGCTACATGATTAGCGGATCGTAATGGCTGTATAGCATTCGCTAATGAATATAGGTCAAACCCCTCAGAGAGCAAGAATCCAAATTTCACAATATGCAACTCACCGCCAGGGAATTTAGACACTTTTCTGCATCCTCAGTACCATGCTTAAACGCAACACCGCACAAGATAATATTTAGCATCTAATGCTTCTGGAAAGAGATCAAATGATAGTTTGATCACAAAGTAAGACCATATTGATGTAAATGCAATTCAATTTACACTGCCACCATTCTGCCGCTCATTCCATGACGTAAGGAACTGAAGTAAGCGAGGGCTGGTGGGAGCCCCAAATATTTGGCTAGGAGGTCCCTGTTCCTCTACGCGACCATCAGCGAGAAAGACGACTTTATCCGATACCTTTGCCGCAAATCCCATCTCATGCGTCACGATAACTAATGTCATACCTTCACTCGCAACGTCCTTAATGACATTGAGCACCTCTCCTACTAATTCGGGGTCTAAAGCTGAGGTAGGCTCGTCAAACAGCATAATGCTGGGTTCCATCGCCAACGCTCTGGCTATTGCCACCCGTTGCTGTTGACCTCCGGAGAGTTGACTCGGGTAGCTGGAAGCCTTATGAGCGAGACCGACCTTTTCAAGCTGGGCCTCCGCCATTGCATATGCCGCAAGTTTCGGCATTTTTTTTACAAGCCTCAGGGGGGTGGCAACATTATCAAGAACACGCATATGCGGCCATAAATTGAACTGTTGAAAAACCATGCACACCTTGCGAAGCGAACTCTGGATTGTGTTTTCGGGTAATTGGTACAAACCTCCAGTAACAGAGCTTCCGTAACCAATAAGGCGGTTATTTACCAATACCTCACCACCGTCATATTCCTCAAGAAAGTTTATACATCTCAGCAACGTTGATTTACCAGATCCAGAACCTCCGATGATGCTAACAACCTCGCCTTTTGCGACGGTGAGTGAAATGCCTTTGAGCACTTCATGCTGGCCATAGCTTTTTTGCAAATCACGAATTTCTATAGCGTATGAATTGGACATGCATAACCTCAGCGCTGCAGATAGTTTTTAAAATGACGCTCAGCTCTGGAGCCAATGCCAGCTAGTACAATGGCAATAGCCCAATACGTCAACGCCAATATCGTATATGGTTCCAGCATCGAGTAGCTCTGAACAGCAATTGTCATCGCCACATTAGTTAACTCAGCGACTGTTATAATCGACAAAACAGACGACTCTTTTAGTAGAATTATCGTCTGCCCGACAACTGCTGGTACGCACCGAGCCATCATCTGCGGCCACAGCACAACTCGAAATGCCTGGGTACCTGTCAGTCCCAGATCTCTTGCAGCTTCGAGTTGACCTTTTGGAATTGACTCACGTCCAGCACGAAATATCTCTGCAAAATAGGCTGCACCATACAACCCTAGACCTATCAATCCTACGGTTTCTGCAGTCCAGTCAATACCTATGTATGGTCCCCCATAGAAAACCAAAAATAATTGTAGAAGAAGCGGCGTACCCCGAAAAACATTTAAATACAGCTGATATAAAAAGGCAGCTGGTTTGTTATTAGGCTTGTAAAAACTCTGTAACGCCAGGCCTAAAACCATCCCCAGCGCAATTCCCCCAATACTCATTTTCAGCGTAACGCAAATCCCGGCTAGGATTGAGCCACCGTACTCGTCAAACAGACCAATGCCAATCAAAGGCACCTCCTATGCAATTTTTAGCCTAGCTTCCAGCCAGTTACCCACCCGTCCAGTCGCCATTGTTAGGGCCAAGTAAAGCAGTCCAGTCACGATAAAGAATTCGATGGGGCGGTAGGTAGTTGAGGCAAGGGTTTGAGCTGTCCTCATAAGCTCATGTACAGCGACAGCAGAAATCAATGAGGAATTTTTAATGATATCGATAGTTTCGTTTACAAGAGCAGGCAACATGGCCTTCAACACCTGGGGTGTTTTAATATAAATCAATGCTTGCCAGCGCGACAGACCAAGATCTCTGGCCGCCTCAGTTTGACCGTATGGCAGAAGCTGGAAACCGGAGCGCAATATTTCACCCTGGAAGGCTCCACTATTCAAAGTTAACGCGACAATCGCGGCGGCCAGTGGAGGTAAACTTATCCCAATAGAAGGCAGTGCATAAAATACTAGAACAAGCTGTACCAACAAAGGCGTGCCTCGAAAGAAGCTTACATAAGCAGCGCAGAACATCCGGAGCCACCTATGCTCACCCATCAGACCAAGGCAAACAGCCCAGCCCACCACCAGCCCTAACGCAATAGCGGTCAAAGATACCCATAGTGTGGTAAACAGGCCTGCCAAAAGCTGTGGCAAATAGTGGGCTGTAGCTGTTAAATCAAACATACCTAATTTTCCCGACTAGCATTACTGCATTCAGTTTATCGGTGCTGGAACAGCATCAGTAGGTAGAGGCATTTCGAAGCCGAACCATTTGCGCTGGAGCTTGGCTAACTCACCACTTGCGTTCAGCTTTGCAATACCGTCACTGAAGAATTTAACAAGAGAGGCGCTGTCAGCATCTTTACGACCGGCCCACGCATAGTATGTCGGCGGTCCGAAGGGAGGCTGTACAATTTCAAATACATCTCCACGTTCCTTGATTAAAGGCGCGAGATTGGGTAGGGATTGAACGACTGCATCGACGCGACGGGAGGCCAAAGCCGCATAAGCCTCATTATAGTCCATAAATGCCTTGATTTCTTTCACGCCCGAGTTCTTCGTAGGCTGCAGTACAGTCCGCTCATACTCCTTGAGCACGTCGATTTGTGGGGCTCCAGCTTGACTTCCTACTACCATGCCAATCAAATCTTCGGCACTATTGATCCGAGCGTCTCCTTTACGCTTCAATACTGCCACACTAGCAGTGGAAAAAGGCAAGGTAAAAGCAAAACTTTCTGCTCGCGCCTTAGTTATAGTAAGTGACGTGGCAACGAAGTCGAATCTTTTGCTGGATAATCCAGGAAGTATGCCCTGAAATGGCACATCTAATTGTTTAAGTTTGACCCCGGGCAAATCAAGCATAATCGCGTCGAGCAAGTCTTTCCCGTACCCGACAATTTTACCGTCCTCGATCATCTCAAAAGGCGCATAACGTGCTTCGGTTGCGACGACAATCTCGCCACGCCCCTTGATGTCAGAAAGTAAATCAGCCTTAGCCTCAGCAGCTGCAAAGGACGCTAAAGTGCCAACTAACAATGGAGTCAGCAGCGAGTACAGTGGTCTCATGACGCGATCCTTTCGATGAGTTACGAGTAGAAGTGGGCGAATCGGTTGGCGCTCACACAGCATGTCCACAACCGAAATCATGAACAAACGGCTATTTTTAACGTCGACTCATTAGGTTTACTAATGTCGGCATGACTCATGCTTGTACTGGTAAAATCCCAACTGCTGGAGCCTCGTCATGTCTCGTGCCCTACCTTCTCTTGAGGGATTGCGCTACTTCGATGCTGCTGCACGGCACTTGAGCTTCACTCGCGCATCAAAAGACCTGTTCCTTACACAAAGCGCTGTAAGCCAGAAGATTCAAGCGCTTGAGCAGGAACTGGGCTATGAGCTTTTTTATCGCCTGCCTAGGGGCTTGAGGCTTACGCACCGCGGTGAACGCTTGCACATCGGAGTCGACCAAGCGTTGAGGCTTTTAGGAACGACTTTGCACCAAATTGGAGATGAAGAGCTAAGTGGCACGCTAAAAGTGCGCGTGATGCCCTCCTTCGCTAGCAAGTGGTTGCTGCCGCGGATGCCATCCTTCAATCAAGCCTACCCTGGCATACAGTTGGAGGTAGAAGCGGATCTGAGTACCCCTAATTTCAATAGCGACGGCGTCGACTTGGCAATCAGCTGCGCTTGGACTGACAATGCCAAGCTCTCTCAGCTACACCTATTCGATGACCTCGTTTATCCAGTAGCCAGCGCGGATTTGTTGGCACGATTAGAAATCAAAGATTATGGTGATTTGTGTCAGACGATCTTGTTACATGACTCTATGCCTCACGCTGCCTACAGCACCAACTGGGACGCTTTTTTCTCCCGGCACAGCCGCTACGATATCAATACCCGTGGAGGCTGCTCATTTTCGCGGGCAGACCTTGTGTTGCAGGCGGCTTGTGATGGCCAGGGGGTCGCGTTAATGCGGCATTCGCTGTGTGCCAAAGAGATAGCAAACGGTACTTTGGTCAGGCCGTTCCCTGAGGTAATGCAAGATGGCCAAGTATGGCTAGTGCACCCTAGCATCCATGAAGACCGCCCTAGGGTTCAGGCGCTGAAGAAGTGGATTAAGAGCGAGGTGGAGCAGCACCTGTCACAGCGGCGCTTGAACCTAGGTAGCTAGATATCTGCCTGAGCCATAAGCTCTGCTAATAGTACGGAATTAAAAATCGTCATTTGTTCCTATTGGGCGTGAAGGAGATGCTACGCGCTGCCTTCACTAGACAGGAACCTCGGCATGAGCATGCCTAATTACATTACACTTCAAAATGGACCTAAAACACGGTCTACTTTCAGTGTGAAGGAAATGTCCCGACGCCTTCAACTATTACGTCAGCATATGACCAACACCAGTTTGGACGCCATTGTATTGAGCTCAATACACAACATAAACTATTTTGGCGACTTCCTCTACTGCGAGTTTGGGCGTAGCTACGCATTAGTAGTAACGCACGATAGCTCCATTCTTATCACGACCAATATTGATGGAGGCCAAGGTTATCGCCGCAGCTGGGGAGATAATCTTGTCTATACAGACTGGAAGCGTGATAACTATTTTGTTGCTCTACGTAAAGCAATCCCATTAAAATCTCGCCGTATAGGCGTAGAGTTCGATCATCTATCCCTCGATAAATTTCGCAAGGTAGAAGCCGCTCTTGACAATGCGGAACTAATTGGCATCGCGCCTGGCACCAACCGTATTCGCATGTTCAAGTCAACCGAAGAAATCCAGCTGATTCGTATTGGTGCAGCCGTAGCGGACGTAGGAGGTGCGGCTTGTTTAGAGGCGATATCTGAAGGTGTGCCTGAATACGAGGTAGCACTTGCAGGGACGGCTGCAATGACCAGGGAAATTGCTAAGCGCATGCCTTACTGTGAGCTTCGTGACACGTGGACGTGGTTTCAATCCGGCCTGAATACTGATGGCGCCCATAATCCCGTTACCAGTCGTCGAGTTAAATCCGGCGATATACTTTCAGTTAACTGTTTTCCGATGATCGCAGGCTATTTTTCTTCATTAGAACGAACGGCTTTTTTGGGTGAGCCAAATGCCCAGCAGCGTCGCATATGGGAAATCAACTGCAAAGTACACCAACGCGGGCAAGAGATAATTAGACCAGGGGTTCGTTGCTGCGATATTGCGGCAGAGCTAAATGAAATCTATCTACAAGCGGATCTGCTCAATTATCGCACTTTCGGTTACGGTCACTCAAATGGAGTCCTTTGCCACTATTACGGACGGGAGGCTGGGCTCGAATTACGCGAAGATATCGAGACGGTGCTAGAAACGGGCATGGTGGTATCGATGACACCAATGGTAATGCTACCGGAAGGTACGCAAGGTGCTGGCGGATATCGAGAGGGCAGCGTGCTCATTGTAAATGACAGGGGTGCGGAAAATATTACGAAATTAGGCTCTGGGCCTGAGCACAATATAATCAATCTTCCCTAGCTATTAACATCCAGAGCGGTTCAATTGATCAAGAAGTTCCAAACATCAAGAATCTGCATCATTGATTAATGATATCTGCACCTCTGGGTCATGTGGAGGATACCTAATCAGAACCCGAATTTTTGGTTAAGAGACCGAGATTGTGGCTCTGGATCGCGTAAAAAATCGATTGCTACTCGGGTATTGCTTTCTGGTAGCACTCGAAATTAAATGACCTCACCGATTTGGTCGATGGAGGAAACAGCTAGCATGAATCGCTAGTTTGAATATTGATAGTCGGTGAGAGGCCTATCCATTAGGAATGGAGGTCCGTCACGCTATGGCTATTAATGTTTTTAATTCGCATAGCAAAAGCTTCTATCGCCCTATAGATGCAGCATTGCGCTGGTGCAATCTCACTCGCTACGAAGCCCAAATTATGCACGCGGATTGGTCTCGTCCTGAGAACCTTGCAACCCTCTTTCCCCGATGGCCCAATCTTCACATCGCTGTCGAAAGGATTTTAGACGCCATACGCAATGGAGAACTGCCGTACGGCTGCCTCGGCGTTTCTGTTCCTTTGGGAAGCTACGTAGAGCCCTATCAGCTGACCATACGCCATTCAGACTTACGCCGCTGGATGGAAATTCATTATCCCGACCATAAGCCCAGCTTTTTATTCGAGTCCGGTGAGGATACATCTGCAAAGGTCAGTCTCGGAACGTTTCTTTCAGTGAAAGCAGATCGAGACGAGTTATCGAGAGCGTTGAAAGCGCAACAGCAACACATTCAAGAAATCTTGGGAGAACTCCAGTCGATTGGACTTGAAAGAGATGATCTCAAAGCCTTGGCCAAAACGAATGGTCAACTCAGCGAGCGTAGTGAACTGACCTATCACAATATGATCGGGGCATTGGTCAGCCTTCTTTTGGACCATTCGCCCGCCGGAAAACCTCTTTCGGTATTCACGAATCAAGCAGCCATCGTCGACGCCATTGTCGCCCGTCACAAAGATGTGCCCGGCCTCAGCAAGCGGACGCTGGATGAAAAGTTTGCTGTGGCCAATCGTAGCCTCAAGAAAAACAACTGATCCAGTCAATTGCGTTGCAATGGGCTTGATTGCAGTGCAATGACTCAGCCGCGCTAGTGCGATTCAATCCAAGTCACTTCCCACCACGCGCCAACAGGCGCCAGGAGTGACTAGCATGTCCAACCCATCGGTACCCGAACCCGAAGCGCCTCAACCCCAACGCCACATCATGCGACGTGAAGAGGTTGAACTAAAAACCGGCTTCAAACGTGCGCATATTTACAACCTGATGAAGGAAGGCAAGTTCCCGCGGGCGAAGCGTATCGGGCTGCGCGCGGTCGGCTGGGACTCTCTGGAAATCGAACACTGGATTGCAGAACGCCTTTCACAACAGGAGTGAGGGTGATGCACGTGGTCTCGGTGGTTTCCACCAAGGGTGGTGTAGGCAAAACTACAGTAGCGGCGAACCTCGGCGGCCTGTTGGCCGATGCTGGTCTCCGTGTTCTGCTCTTGGATCTGGATAGCCAACCCACCCTCTCCAGTTATTATTCATTGAGCCAGAAAGCGCAGGCAGGTGCGTACGAGCTCATTGCACTCAATCTAACAATACCTGAACGAATAATTTCTAGGACTGCAGTCGTCGGTCTCGACCTGATTTTCTCTAATGACGATCAAGGTCGACTGAGCACCTTGTTGCTACATGCCCCTGACGGACGACTACGCCTACACAATTTGCTCAACGATTTGCATCTCAATTATGACCTGCTTTTGATTGATACTCAGGGAGCCCGCAGTGTGCTGCTGGAAATGGCCATCTTGGCCTCCGATCTCGCCCTCTCTCCCATCACGCCGGAAATGCTCGCTGCCCGCGAAATGCGTCGGGGCACCTTAAAACTACTGAGTGAGCTCGAACCGTTTCGTCATCTAGGCATCGACCCGCCGCCGTTGCGGCTCTTACTGAACCAAGTGAACGTCAATCGGCTGGACACCCGGATGATCATCCGAAGCCTGCGCGAGAATTTCCCAGAGGCTACCAAGATCTCGGTTCTAGACACCGTAATCCCGGATCGGGTGGCGTATCTCAATGCCGCCTCCCTAGGCTTACCGGTCCACCGAATAGACGCTCGCCCGTCGAGTAAACGCCGGCGCTCGCAGTCTGCGCTAGAAATCATGCAGGCGCTGGCCATCGAATTATTCCCTGAATGGCGTGAAGCGATCTCTTCGGTAATGAGGTGTGCGGAGCCTCGATAAAAAAATCGCCCAATCAGCATTTCACCGATTTTTTTTTGATCGACCTTGAAGCCAATAGAGCTTGGTAAGGAGTTTTCTAATGTTGGATCAGTTTCCTATCGTTGTTCAGCCTTCCATTCGACCACGCGACGCGGCTTGCGAGAAGTACTGCACCGTGGCTTTTCGTTTGCAAGGGGGGCGCTCGGCCATGGTGTGTTTCCTCGCAGAACTCTCCCAACATTTCGAAGGTTCAGGGACTGCCGAAATCGTGAAATTCGAGGTCGGTGACCATTTACGTAGCCGACGTTAACCGAGGCGGTTCCAATGAAGAAGCTCAGTCAGGAGGAAATCACCGACAAGCTGCACCAGGACCACTTCACTCAAGGTCCTGGACTGGAGCGACTGTCCGATCCCGTCATCGACACTCCCATGCTGGTCACTCTGGAACAGTTACGTCCCTACGAACACAACCCACGCTTCATTCGTAACCCGGTTTATGACGATATCAAGGCGTCGATCCGTGAACGCGGGCTGGATCAACCGCCACCGATAACCCGCCGACCGGGTGAAGCCTCTTTCATCATCCGCAACGGCGGTAATACGCGCTTAGCCATTCTCGGCGAACTGTGGCAGGAAACTCGCGACGAGCGTTTCTTTCGGATCCACTGCCTGTTCCGACCTTGGAGCAATGAAATCACCGCCCTACTCGGCCATTTGGCGGAAAGCGACCTGCACGGTCAACTCACGTTCATCGAACGGGCGCTGGCAGTAGCCAAACTCAAAACCATGCTTGAGTCCGATGGCGCAGATCTCTCACAACGGGAGCTGGCTCGACGTCTTGCCGCTGGAGGCTATCCGATTTCGCAGTCGCATATCAGCCGTATGATGGACACCCTCGAACACTTATTGCCTGCCATTCCACAAACTCTGTATGCCGGATTGGGTAAGCCTCAGATAGAGCGCCTGATCGGTCTACGTAGTCAGGCTGAGCGAGCCTGGAACCGTTATCCAACCGCTGCCGTTTCATTTGCAGAGTTCTGGCTAGAGACCATGAGCTACTTCGATGGCGATCCTGAATCTTTTGATCTTGAGCAGATCCAGGACGAATTGCTCGAACGCATGAGCCACCTGCTTGGACAGTCCTACCGTATGCTGGCCCTGGAGCTGAGCGATACCCAACGGGTCGTCGCCACGCCTAGGGCTGTCACCACCACGCCTTCAGAAAACAGCCATCGGCCAAGCGGGCATGAAACTGCGGCAGAGTCGCCCTCCTCCGACCCTAACCCCGAATCAACTGATGCCCAGAGCAAGATAGAGCCAATTTCAGAAGAACGACTCACAGCCCCCGAAAAAAATACTTCACCTGCGGTCAGTCATCTATCACGCGTTCAACAGATTCGTGAGCAAATCGATCGCGAGATCTCCACCGAGCCGACGTCTCCAGTCGAAACCTGCCCAATCGACGACATTTGGATCATCACACCACAGCTGGATACACCTGAACAACTGCGTTTAGCCATTGCTGGACTGGCTCGAGAAATGGCGGCCTATGCCGGAGATGCCGAGAGCATCATTGATCAAAAGCGTGGCTTGGGCTTCGCCCTGAACATTGAGCGACTCGATCTTTCAGCGCCTCGCTCGACGGGCGTTCACCTAATGCTCCTGGCCCTGTTACGGGCTCAAGACGAGGTGAACTGGGAGGATCGCAAGCAAATCCCCTCCGCACTGTTCGGGCAGTTGTTGCTGGGGGTCTATCAACTCCCTCTACCAGATAGACCAGTCACGGACGTGGGTCTGGAGCGACTGCCTGACAGTATGCTAATCAAACTGTTTCGCCTGATCCGCTTGGCCCGGCGCCTAATCGACTTAACACTCATCTTTGAAGACAAAAACTCACCGGAGGAGCTGAGATGAACTTGTCCTTCAATATGCTCAATCAAGCCATGCTAACCCAGGTACTGCACGAACTACGCCTGGGCAACCTGCAACGCTGCAAGGCACTTGGACTGAGTGAGGATGACATCTTCATGCTGCAATCCTTACCACCGACCACGTTATCGCGCCTGGCCCATGCCACTGTCCCTTGGCTTGAGGTCAAGATTGACTCGCCGGTGCTGCATCGTTTGATCGAACAAGCTGAACGTGATGAACAGAACGAACGGTTGATCAACCGAGCGCTCAAGCTCGGCGCCAGCAGCACCATCATGTATCAGTGCTTCGGCCTGGCGCATTCGGAAACAGCCATGCGCCGGCGTCTACTCAAAATAGAAACCCGTAAAGGCCGCCCCCAACATTTGAGCGAAGCGCAGGAGCATGCGTTGTGGCAACGTTGGTGCCAAATACGAACAGAGGACGGCACCGAGGATAAACTCGACGCCATGATGATGCTTGCCGAAGAACAGCAGATCAGCTTGACCATCGTTTGGCAGCAAATCGACCAGTACAGCAACAAAACATGAATGCTGTTCCTTCCGGACGCTGGCAACGTGTCCTGCAGCAATGCACAAAGCAGCTGCATGAGCGCTGGCCTGCACGCCCAACCACTGAGCAGCCCTCCAACCAGGCTCTACAGGCTGGCTTTCTGTTTAGTGGCCAATCTCACGAAGTCGTGCCACGTCGGCTGCTGTTGGATAGTCGGTTGACGCCGTTGGAACGCAATGCCTGGCAGGTGTTTCGACTCATGCTGCAAGGCCAGGGCGTGGTCACGCCGCGCTATGAGGATTTGCAGCCTTACCTGTCGAGCGTGCCCTACGGTGCGTCAGCCTCCCGTGAAACCATTGCTCGGGTGTTGACGATGCTCAGGTTGACGCGCTGGCTCAGTTTGGTGAGTCGCGGACGCGATCAGCTCAGCGGACGTCTTCAAGGTTCGCTGTATGTTCTGCACGATGAGCCGTTAACCCCCGCCGAAGCCATGGAACTGGATCAGGATTACCTGGCGCTGGTCGGGCATGCCCTCGGCCATGCGACGAAGGCGGTGCGTATTGTCGCTCAGCACGTTGTGGAGGAAGTCCGCCAGGACACGAATATCGATCGTGATCGGTTACCGACGCGGCTCGACAGCTGGGGCGAACACTGGACGCAGCAAGGATTGGATCAGCCAGCCGTTGATGCCTTCCACGATTCCGAACGGGAGGAAGATCACCGCGTTCGGAATCGTGCAGGCCCTCGTTCGGATTCCGAACCGGGCCTGAACGTCAATGTTTCAGACACCGTTCGGAATCCGAACGCCGCCTGTACTGTATTAAAAGAAAGTATTTGTACAGTACCGCGCGCGACCCCAGCGGTGGATAACCTGCACTGGCCCGCTGCGCTGCACCTGAGCCCAAGCGAGCGTCAGGCCGTCGCCGTGGCGCTGAACAAGCTCAAACCAGCGGATCGGCAGGCGGTGCTCAACGAAGCGGGAGCACGTTGTGCGGCCGGTGGAATCCGCAAGCCAGCGGCGTATCTGATGGGCCTGATCCAGCGCGCACTGAAAGGTGACTTTCGTCCTTGGGCAGGTCAGGCCGAACCTTCACCCATTGCAGAATCACCTCCACCCGCTCCCTCGCGGCCATCTCGACAACAGGGCGAACCCGCGTCTGCCCTCGCACAAGCGTGCCTGAATGAGCTGCGCCAACTGCGTGGCAAACGCGGTGGACCTCAGTAGATTTGATGCCAGTGGCATCAAATCCATGGTGTTCCACTCTACGAACACATCGGACCAAACTATGAAACTCTTAGGGAAAAGCCGGGACATCTCTTTCGATGAACGTAGACGTCAGTAGATTTGATGCCGGTGGCATCAAATCTACTGACGTCTCCATAATTAGCCCTCTTAAACCAAACCGAACAGACCGCATTCAGTTTTTTGGCTGCCCTCGACCCTCATCTGTCGCAACGTTCCCGTCCAAGCGAATGCGAGGACAACACCGTGGCCGATCACTATCAACTCAACCTGGGTTCATTGCGCAGCAGCATCACCCTGACCCTGCACACCCACCACGCCGCCCGTATCTGGCAAGGTCGGACCGCACGCGAAGGCGTCCACTCGATCATGGGCATGGCCGGCTACATCAGTGTCACCAACCTGATCAAACAAACCGCGGCCCAGGACGATCCCTATGCCGACTGGGCCATGGTGCAACTCGAAGAAAAGCTGATGCAGGCCAAGACCGGAATGCTGGAACTGACCCAACAGCTGGATCGAATCAGGCAGGACCTGCCGACACAGATCGACATGAGCGACAACCTCAACATCCACCCCGTCACCTTGCCGTTGTACATCGGCAGCCAGCTGGGTTTTCTGGCGGTCTACCTGCTGACCGACTACGACACCCTGGTGCGCCGGACCCTATTGGCCCATCACACCGCCTTGATCGGCCGCGTCGACATGGAAGCCTGGATCGACGACGGCGCCCATCTATTGCGCAGCCTGTTCGGCCAGGCGCAACGCTATCGGCATGCTGGCGTCACACGCGATGACATGGCGGCGAACAACGCGCGTGCCCTGGCGGCCATCGATAAACTGGGTTTGCCCCCCATGGACATTCTTGAGGGTCATCGCCGCTCCCAGTTCGCGCCGCCAATCGTTCGCCGTGGTGCGGCGGCAGTGGATGATGCCGACGCGTTGTTAGAAGACGCGGAGGAGCTGCCTACGACAGTGGATGATCCGGAGGACGAAGCATGAATCCCATGAATCCGGCTCACCCAATGCCCTTCGATACGTTGACACAGGATTCCTATCGACAGCTCGAACACGCAGCCTCCCTAAAAGGCCTTTTAAAACCTTTTAAGGGTAAGGGGGAATTGGAGCACCTGGCGCAGGTGGCGAGGGAAATCGAGGCGCAGTTGTGTCACCTGATGGTGGCTGTGGTGCAGCAGGCCGGACAGCCTCCTTACTCACTGCTGGACATTCGATTGGTGCTGCAGAACACCAGCGCGGGCAGCACCTTTTTGCGTTGGCGCACCCGTGATTTTGCCCGTATGGGGGTTGCGGTCTGGGAACGCCAGGTCCGCAACAACTCCCTGTCCCAGGTCGTGCGCGAGGGATTGCACCGTTTCGAATGCGAGCGCATTGCACTGAACCTACAGATGAGCGTGGTGCATTCGCTTTACCGCCAGGCCTCGACCTGCGCGATCAAAATGGCCAGTGCCGAACGGCTGCTGCGCCAGTTCACAACCGCAGCGGAGATATCACGATGAGTACTTTTTTCGTCGGCGAAGGCAACATCGGCAGTGCGCCAGAATTCCAGGAGTTCGCCTCTGGCAATGACGAGCCGCGGCGTTTGCTACGGCTGAATGTGTACTTTGACAACCCCATCCCACGCGAGGGCAGCTATGAAGATCGGGGCGGCTATTGGGCGCCGGTTGAGCTCTGGCACCGTGAGGCTGAACACTGGAGCACCCTGTACCAGAAAGGCATGCGCGTACTGGTCGAAGGTCGTACGGTGCGCGATGAGTGGGAGGACAGCGAAGACAATGCGCGGGTGACCTTCAAGATCGAGGCCCGTCGAGTCGGCATCCTGCCTCACCGGGTGCACAGCGTGGTCATGCGGGAACGCTCCAGTGAACCGACGGCCGCTCAAAATACTGAGCAGGCCAGCTCGCCGACCTCGAAACCCAGGAAACACAGAGGGCAATCACCTAAGGCCTGAACGACTTCAGGCATAAAAATTGCGCCTTTGCGCGAAGTTCCTGGCCTGTCATTGCTCGCGGCTCATGAAGCCCCCCACCCAGTTGCAAACGCTCCAATAAGGTAGCAGCTTCAGCCCATTCAAAGCCGCCCTCACCGACTAATATGAGGAACCTGCCATTCGGGTTTCTCATATCTCGCACCTGCTACTTCGAACAACGCTGCTCCGAACTCAATCCGGAGTAGTTATATGCGCCTCTTCCTCTGCGAAAAACCTTCCCAGGGTCGTGACATCGCCAAGGTTCTCGGAGCCACTCGGCGTGGTGATGGTTGCCTAATCGGCCCCGAGACAACTGTCACCTGGTGTATCGGCCACCTACTGGAGACGGCCCCGCCTGAAACCTACGGCATTCAGTACAAAAACTGGTCGTTGGATCATCTACCTATCATTCCCGTGCAGTGGCAGGTCGAGGTCAAACCCAAGACTGCCGCGCAGTTCAAAATCATCAAACGCCTGCTCAGCGAAGCCACCACCGTTGTCATCGCAACCGACGCCGACCGAGAAGGTGAGATGATTGCCCGCGAGTTGCTGGAGCTCTGCAAGTATCCAGGCTCCGTTCAGCGCCTCTGGTTGTCCGCCCTCAACGAGGCGTCGATTCGCAAAGCCCTCTCCTCGCTGAAGTCTGGTCAGGAGACCTTCCCGCTCTATCACTCGGCCCTCGCCCGCAGCCGTGCCGACTGGCTGATCGGCATGAACCTCAGTCGTTTGTTTACCCTTCTTGGTCGGCGGGCAGGCTACGACGGCGTTTTGTCAGTGGGGCGCGTCCAGACACCCACCTTACGTCTGGTGGTCGATCGGGATCGTGCGATTGCCGGCTTCGTCCCGGTACCTTACTGGAACATTGAGGTACACCTATCGTCGATGGGCCAGCGATTCATCGCGGCGTGGTTACCGCCATGCTCAGGACGGGACGAGTCGGGGCGTTGCCTACAACAAGTGCTTGCCCATCACGCGGTCCAAACAATCACCGACGAGAAGTCCGCCACGGTAATCTCGTTACATACTGAGCACTTCCGAGAACCGCCGCCCCTGCCCTTCGACCTAAGCACGTTGCAGGAAGTCTGCTCGCGTAAGCTGGGGCTCGGCGTCCAGGAAACCCTGAACATCGCCCAAGCCCTGTATGAAACCCACAAAGCCACCACCTACCCGCGCAGCGATTGCCGCTATTTGCCAGAGAATATGTTCAACGAGGCTCCCGCGGTACTAGACGCCCTGCTCAAAACGGATCCTGCACTCAGACCTGCATTCGAGGACCTCGATCAATCATTGCGCTCCCGCGCATGGAACAATGCCAAGGTCACTGCGCACCACGGCATCATCCCCACCATCGAACCGGCAAACCTGGTGCGGATGTCCGAACAAGAACGCCATGTCTACGAACTGATCCGTAGCCACTACCTAGTGCAGTTTCTTCCGCATCATGAGTTTGATCGGACCCAGGTCGAACTGGCGCGTGGCGAAGAACGATTGACCGCTGTGGGCAAACTGATCTTGGTCCAGGGCTGGAAAAGCTTACTCTCCGAAAACACCGAGGAGGATGAGCCCAGTCACAAATCCCAAGTCTTACCCATCTTGCAAAAGGGAGCGCAGTGCGCAGTGGACAATGCCGAACTCAAATCCATGCAAACGGCCGCTCCTAAACCTCTCACCGAGGGTGATCTGATCAAGGCGATGAAAAACGTCGCCAAGCTTGTCAACGACCCACGCCTGAAACAGAAACTTCGGGACACCACCGGTATCGGAACCGAAGCCACACGAGCCGGCATTATCAAAGGGTTAATTGATCGCGGTTATTTGCTGAAGAAAAAACGCGCCTTGATGGCCACCGCCGCGGCCCATACCCTGATCGAGGCGGTACCAGCAGCAGTCGCAGATCCGGGTATGACCGCAATCTGGGAACAGGCGTTGGACGAAATCGAAGCGGGACGCCTGACCCTAGATGCGTTCGTTGCCAAGCAGGCGAACTGGATTGCACAATTGGTCGAACACTGTGGCGCACTCACCTTGGCGGTACCGGTCGAAGCCGGCCCGACCTGCCCCATTTGCAACGCCTCAATGCTCAAACGAAAGGGCAAATCAGGACCGTTCTGGTCATGCTCCCACTACCCCGACTGTAAGGGAACAGTGCCGATCAGAAAAGATACGCGTCGCTCATGACGCTTCACTGTAGATCGGCATGAGTATTGGGGTGATGTGCTGATCAGTGCATCATCAACGGCGGCTGATCCCTCTCTAAGTCGATAAAGTGTTGTCCGATTTCACGGGCCAAGGCAAAGAAAGTGACCGCGCCTTTATCCTGGCAACCGTCGAACAATTGGCCGCTCATCTCGGCAGTAAGTAACCTCTTTCATCGTGCTCAATGTAGTGGCTTATGCGGGATCGCCCACTGGCTTGACGTGATCCCACCCTCTCTGCTGTAGTGTCTCAGGATCATCGCCAACGGCGACCCAAGACCGAATCGCTCCGGGCAGGTCGGTCGAACTCCTTGAGTTCGGAGCCTTCTCTTTCTGCGGAATTTCATTCCTGATTTGTGCTCGACCTGATCACTGTGGCGGATGACCACTGTTGCCTCTACCAGGCAATAGCGGTCATCCGCTTCAGCGATCGTATTCAGTTCCGGAGCCCACCGGGGAAACACTGGGCACCCTTTGTGCGCGGATGCGTGCCAGCATGTTCCGACCCGGGCCACGACAAGGGTCGGTTGGCGAAGCGTGACGCAGTGAATACAGTTTTGCGAGGAGCTTGTCGACTGCGTACGACCGTCAAAGGTGGCTTTTCTCTTCTTCGCCTGGCACCCCGCCAGGCGCACTCTTCACTTTCTTCAGTCCAGTGACTACCACTATATTCCGGCCATAAAAAATCGGGTGGCAGCGTCTTGACGCTCCCCTATGACAGGCTTATACAAAGGGCGTGGTTCGCTGTCGTTGACAGCCCAGCCCAGGTAGCCAGAACCTTCAAGGCTACGCCACGTTCGTGGTGGTTTACCCAAGTGCGATCAGCGTTCGGAAGCTCGCGCGGTTACCGCTTCAGCGGTAATGAATGCCCACTACCCTATGCTTGCGGATCACCACCGCAGATGCTCCTCTGCTGCACCGCTATTTCCCCAGACGCATCGTTCTGATCGTCATCGGCTTGCCGGTGCCGAGTCGTTCATCGCTCGCCTTCACCTTACCCACCCTGACGGGGGCTCGCTTCCCCGTCAGGGGCTGTGCGTCGCCGTTTTCCCTTGAAACAGGAGAAACACCATGGCCCACGCCAACCACTCCCAAGAAGCGACCACTTACTTCAATCTGCACACCGTCGGTATCGGTTATCTCAACCGTGTTCGTGAAGTACAAGTCCGCCGCGGCCAGCCATTCATGGCTTGCGATATCGCAGCCCTGCACGGTGCCACCGATGCGGTGGAGTACACCCGTTTCGACTGCAAAGTCGCTGGGGGTGAAGCTGAACGCTTGATTCGTCTCTATATGGGCGCCGTCAAAGCCGAGAAAAAGGTCTTGCTGTCGTTCCGTATCGGCGACCTGTGGATCGATCCGTTTCTCTACGAGAAAGGCGATAAACAAGGTCAACCGGGCGCCAGCCTGAAAGGTCGTTTGCTGTTCATTGACTGGATCAAGGTCAACGGCACGTTCGAATACAAAGCGCCCGTCAGGCAGGAAGTAACAGCACCTGCTGAGCAAGCGCCAAACAGTGAGCCATCCCCTTCATCGGCTGATACCGAAGCTGAGGAGACCGCAAACCCAACAGAGGCTCGGGTCGAACCTGAATCTCCACCCGCTCCCCGCACGGCTCGCCGTGATGCTACACGTACCGTTCAGTCCGCCTGAACAGTCCACGATGTTCCCATCAAGGCGCTCCCTCGAGCGCCTTTTCTTCAATCCGCACAAGGGAACCATCATGGAATCGTTCTGGCTTTGCGACGACTGCCTGTTCGCTACTGCTTACGAGGACTACAGCACGTTATCGCTCTATTACACGACGGATGAAATTGAGAAACGCATCGCCGGTATCCATCGTGGACTGGTTCGGTTAATGCCCATCAGTGCCGACTTCGATCCCGAAACTGGCTGGGGAATAAAGGCTTTTTCCCCATTGCCCTGCGACGGTTGTGGTTCACACCTACACGGTCAACGCCACCGATTCACTCGGCTGTAAACAGCGCGTCACCTGCTAACGCCCACAACTCTATATCCACCTCGGGGACACCACTCCCCTCGGGTGTGTACCCCTGATTGTTCCCTTCGGAGGTACCACCATGAGCACCCAACTCACACTGATTGAGACCTCGGATTTCGAGGCTGATCGTATCGTCCAAGAAAACCAGGTGATCGACGAAGCACTGCATATTCTGGATCGTCGGCTGTTCGCCCGCGGCCCTAACCTGATGTCGCCTGACGCCGTGGCTTCATACCTAAAACTGCATCTTGTGCAACAAGAGCATGAAGTCTTCGGTGTGATATTTCTCGATGCCCAGCACCGGGTGTTGGCGTTCGAAGTCCTCTTTCACGGCAGCATTGATGGCGCCAGCGTTTATCCCCGCCAAGTCGTTAAGCGTTCCCTCGCGCATAACGCCGCGGCCGCCATTTTTGTTCATAACCACCCCTCAGGTTGTACAGAACCCAGCCAGGCGGATCGCGTCTTGACGGCACGGCTGAAAGAGGTCTTGGCCTTGATCGAAGTGCGCGTACTGGATCACTTCATCGTGGGTGAAGGTCGTCCACTTTCTCTTGCCGAACATGGCTGGCTTTAATCCTCACAGGCGTCTTCGGGCGCCTTGTCCATTATCATTCTGGAGATCCTTCATGAACCCCACGCACCAAGCTGCAGCCCTGCTGACGGCCTCCAACCCATTTGCTCGCGGTTACGACAACCTTCATATCGAACGGCTGCTACTGATCACCTACGAAGACGACTGCCCTCCCTGCTGTCGACCCGTGCACGACGCACAGGCCCATCTGCCCGACGACGAGCTGCAACTGTTCCCCTGCCTGTTCAATGACGATTTCGCCGTGATCAGCGAAGGCCAATCCATTTCGGATGATTTGGATGAACGCTGCCAGTCCACCGGGCTAGTGCGCCAAGTAATCTACGCTGTGACGGGCGAAATGCTCAACGAGCGGCATCACCTCGGAGATCTGTACTCCCTGGAAGAGGCACAAGCCATGGTACATCGCTTAAGCTTCGAAACGGGACACTACAGTCGAGCCTGGGAAATCAGCACCGCACACCTTCCCGAAGCAGCGATGCTTTATCTGAAAGAGTGGGTCAGTAACTTCGCTCTGCGGCAGACCGGCCTTTTGTTCGAGCTTTTTACGCTTCCAGATTGCTGCGGTATCGGTTGCAAACTGATCGGCACGCCATGGACGGACGATAACTTGTTGAACAATGAGGGCAATCGTTATTCGAGCTTGAGACAAGAACAACTCGACGCAGGCACACCGGAAACCTTGGTCAACGTACTGTATTTGGCGGCATTGGCGGATGTGCGATTGTTGATCTTCGACCCCGACGCTGCCGTCTTGGATGGGCTCGCCATTTTCGATGAATAGCAACGTGTTCAGTGTTAACACGACCCACCTTGAATCAACTTTCTCACTGAATCGTTCCTTCACCTCATGTCAGGTTCTGCACTGAATCTGACATGAGGTTTCTTCCATGGAGCGTTTTTTCACGCCTGTCTGCCTGCTGGGTTTGTTGAGCGCCTGCACCGCGCAAATCCCCGATCCTTTGCCGACCAATCCAGAGATAGACAGTGGCTCCAATCGGGCCCAGCACTCGAAGGGCATAGCCGAAGAAAGCTATCCGGCAGAGCTTCGTTATGGCCGCTACACGCTGGTTAGCACCGAGCCCACCACGGAACAACGCGATCTTCTTGCCCAAATCATTGACGTGAGCATCCCGTCCAGCCTGAACCCTTCAGTGCAGGATGCATTGCAGTACGTATTGCAGCGCTCGGGCTATGCTCTCTGCCCCGTTACCGCGTCGGTGAGGGTGCTGTTTACTCGGCCCCTGCCCGCGGCCCATTACCGGCTCGGCCCGATCTCTTTGCGCCGCGCGCTGCAAGTGCTCGCTGGCCCCGCCTGGCAACTCACGACCGACGAAGTCAGCCGTTCGGTCTGCTTCGAACAGCAGAAAACGGAGGCCGGCGGCGCGCTGATCACACCCGTCTCGCCCCATCTGTTGGAGGCACGCCCATGAGAGCCTCGACGTTTCAAACCCTCATCATTGGGCTGCTTTGCTTGGCGGTCGCCGGCCTGAGCGGTGGTTTGTATAACCAGTATCAACGCGTGGCCGAACTGCAGAGCACGAACACCCAACACCTACAAACCCTGGACACCCTGCAACATGATTCAAGCGCACTCAAGGATGCCCAGGAGAAGCTGCAGTACGCGCTGAAAGACCTGAAGCAGATGGTCGATACTGGTGAGCAACAGGTCAAGACCCTCGATCCGATGTTGGATCAGTGGGCGCAAGAGATACAGGAACTGCGTGATGGTCTGGCAGCCCGCGCCACCCAGGCAGACCTGACAGCGCTGCGCCCACGCCTTGAACAGGTCGAGCAGCAGCTCCTGGAGCACAAGACCCAGCCATCCCCCCCACCGCTGACGCCTTCTGCGACCAAACCGAAAAAGACCGCTCGCCCCAAACCCACCCCGCTCTCGCCACCGTTTTCAGTATTGAGTGTCGAGTCCCGCGGTGGTGAGCGCTTTCTGGCGATCGCACCTCATGACAGTCGCTCGCTCACGGATGTCCGGCTGCTGCATAGCGGCGAGCATCTCGGAACTTGGCACCTGAAAGTGCTGGAGCCGAACTCAGCCATCTTCGCGGTGGCCGCTCAGCCAGATCAGACCGTGCACCTCCCTTGAGTAGTGATCATGAACAGAGCGCTACTGCCCACCGTTGTCTGTCTCGCTTCGCTACTGGCCATGGGCGCTGCGGTGGGCAACCCCGTCGCGACACAGTCACGGATCCAGGACACGCAGTCCGCTCCCCTGGGGCGCTCTGACTCTGAACAGGCGACGAGCTGGGGTCTGACGGAGCAGGAGTGGACGCGCTTCGAACAGATCCAAGCCGGCCCGCGCGGTTTCTGGAGCCCGAACCTCGATCCGTTGACCGCACTCGGGGTCGAAGCCCAGACCGACCAAGAGCGCCAGCGCTATGCCGAATTACAGATAGTGCTGGAAGCCAAACGCGCCGAGCGCGAGTTGGCTTACCAAAACGCTTACACCGCGGCCTGGACCAAGCTGTTTCCCGGGCTGCTGCCGATCCAGGGCATGGCGTCCCCACCCCCTGCCAGCTCATCGGTCATGTCGCGCCAGGCCCTGTTTGTGGAGGACCACTGCCAGACGTGCACCGACGAAGCGCAGCGTCTGCAAAGCAGCGACACGGCGTTCGATATCTACCTGGTGGGCAGCCAAGGCCAGGATGAACGCGTCCGTCGCTGGGCTCGGCAAGCGGACATCGATCCGGTCAAGGTCCAACGCCGGCAGATCACCTTGAACCATGACCGTGGTCGCTGGTTCAACCTGGGTGCCCCGGGGCCATTGCCTGCCACATTTCAACAGGTGAATGGACAATGGCAACGCCTCGACTGAGTGGTATTGCGCTCCTGCTGACAATGCTCGCCGTCCAGGCTGACGAACTTCCGCCTCCTGCCTACCAATTGGCGGCGCATGACGCCGACATCCCTTCTACGGTGCTGTTCGCGATTGCCCTGCAGGAGAGTGGTATCCGCGTCCGTGGTCGACTGCTGCCCTGGCCTTGGACCCTGAACATCGCCGGAACACCCTACCACTTCGCCACTCGCCAGGCCGCCTGTCACGCCTTGCTTCAGGCGCTCGCCCTGCATGACGCCAAGCGGGTCGATGTCGGTCTTGGACAAACCAACCTGGGTTACCACGGGCAACGTTTTTCCAGTCCCTGCGAAGCCCTCGATCCCTACCGAAATCTCGCCGTAACCGCCGCGCTGTTGCAGGAGCATCACGCCGCCACCGGTGATTGGGTGTCAGCTGCCGGACGCTATCACCGCCCGGCAGGAGGAGCGCCCGCCGCGCGTTACCGCGCAGGTTTTTCCCGGCAACTCGAACGGTTGCTGGTTTCCTTCGAACAAGGCACACCACCATGAAGCGAATATCCCTTACCTGCTATCTCATCCTGCTCTTGGCACCTTTTCGCCCAGCCGGAACTGAGCGTTGCCGAGGATCAGCCGAGCGACGTCACCCGGCCCCATTTTCAAGTTTCCAGGCCGCCAATAAACAACAAGATCCAGCCTGATCGGGTCATGCATGCGGACCTGTCCACGTTTGCCGATGAAGCCTGGATACTGCCCGTCCGCAGCTTTCACTTGAGCCCCGGCCAGATCATGTCTCGCGCCCTGAGCATGCCTGGTTTGCGGCCATTTGTCCTGGTCGGTGACGATCCCCAGTCGCTGGCTTGGTTGCGTCAACGCGCGACTGAACTGCAGGAAATGGGCGCGGCTGGCCTCGCCGTCGAAGTGGCCGATAATGAAGCCCTGGCCCGGATTCGAGCAGCCGCTCCGGGCATTACCATCCTGCCGGTCAACGGCAACGACATCGCCACCCGCCTGCAGATTGAGCACTATCCCGTCTTGATCACTGCCACCTCACTGGAACAGTGAGTCCAGGTCATGGCCGAGCATGCGATGGAGTCCAAGCTCCGGCCAGCGGTGGAGCTGTACACCGTAGCGATCTGCATCGCTGCCACGGTGTTGTGCGTGTACTCGCCCTGGGCTGTGGCCCTGTCACCCGAGATCGGTCTGGTTGCGGCGCTGGCCTATGCCCTGTTCGGCCTGATCCGGCTGCGACAAGCCTGGGAGGTGCTGCGTTATCGGCGCAATATCCGTCGGCTGCCCCGCTACGAACTGACCAGCCGACAGATTCCAGTCAGCCGTAAGCGTTTGTTTATGGGGCGCGGCTTTCGCTGGACACACCTGCACACCCAGCGCCTGGTCGAAGCCCAGGATCCGGCGGTCGCCCACTATGTCGACCAACCGACCTGTTACCGGCTGGCACGTGAACTCGAACGCCGCCTGGAGCATGCACCGTTTCCGCTCTCGTCACTGGCGCGTGTCACGGCCTGGGACAGCGCCTTCAATCCGTTGCGGCCTTTGCCCCCGGTCGGTGGTTCGCCGCTGTTGCATGGGGTCGAACCCAACGAAACGGAAGTCAGCCTGACGCTGGGCGAACGGGTCGGACACACCCTGGTGCTGGGCACGACCCGTGTCGGCAAAACGCGACTCGCCGAGGTGTACATCACCCAGGACATACACCGCGTTGAACACGAGGTAGTGATTGTCTTCGATCCGAAGGGCGATGCCGACCTGCTCAAACGGATGTACGTCGAAGCCAAACGTGCCGGTCGGGAGAAGGAGTTTTATGTCTTCCATCTGGGCTGGCCAGAAATCTCGGCCCGCTACAACGCCGTGGGACGTTTCGGTCGTATCTCGGAAGTGGCGTCACGCATCGCCGGGCAGCTTAGCGGTGAAGGTAACTCTGCGGCTTTTCGCGAGTTCGCCTGGCGTTTCGTCAACATCATCGCCCGAGCGCTGATCGAGCTAGGCCGACGTCCAGACTACCTGCAGATCCAACGGCATGTGGTCAACATCGACGCACTGTTCATCGAATACGCCCAGCAGTTTTTCGCCAAAACTGACCCGAAGGCGTGGGAAGTGATCGTCCAGTTTGAAGGCAAACTCACCGAGAAAAACATTCCCCGGCATATGATCGGGCGCGAAAAGCGCGTGGTGGCGATCGAGCAGTACCTGGCGGTGAAGCGGGTATTTGATCCGGTACTGGATGGACTGCGTTCGGCGGTGCGATATGACCGTACTTACTTCGACAAAATCGTTGCCTCCCTACTGCCGCTGCTGGAGAAACTCACCACCGGCAAGACCTCTCAACTGCTGGCCCCCAACTACACCGACCTGAATGACCCACGACCGATCTTCGATTGGATACAGATCATCCGTAAGCGCGGCATCGTCTACGTCGGCCTGGATGCACTGACCGATGCCGAGGTCGCCGCTGCCGTGGGCAACTCCATGTTCGCCGATCTGGTCTCGGTCGCCGGACACATCTACAAACACGGCATCGACCATGGCTTGCCTACCGCTGGCAGCAGCGCCGACAAGCTACCGATCAACCTGCACGCCGATGAGTTCAACGAGTTGATGGGCGATGAATTCATCCCGCTGATCAACAAGGGCGGCGGGGCCGGCATCCAGGTGACGGCCTACACCCAGACCCTCAGCGATATCGAAGCGCGAATCGGCAACCGCGCCAAAGCTGGCCAGGTTATTGGCAACTTCAACACCCTGCAGATGCTGCGGGTGCGCGAAACCGCCACTGCTGAACTGCTCACCCAGCAGTTGCCCAAGGTTAACGTGCTGACCAAGACCCTGGTGTCCGGCGCCACCGACACCTCCGATCCTGAAGCCAACACGGATTTCACCTCCTCCTCGCAGGACCGTGTCAGCAGCACCAGTGTGCCGCTGATCGAGCCAGCGCATATCGTCAGTCTACCCAAGGGACAGATGTTCTCCTTCCAGGCCGGTGGCCAGCTCTGGAAAGTCCGCATGCCGTTGCCAAAACCCTCCAACGACGATGCCATGCCCAAGGACCTGCAGGAACTCACTCAGCGGATGCGGGCGACCTACAACGAGCAGGCGAGACAATGGTGGAGCGCAAGCGGTGGCGGCCCGACGCTCGACTTCGATCCAGATCGGGTTACGCCTCCACGCACTTCTTCAGCGGTGGATGCAAGTGTTCCTGCTCAGGAGGCCCCATGACACCGTCAGCCCTGCAGTGCATCTCGCGGAGTCAAGAAGGATGACTTCAGCTCAGAACCCTCCACCGCAACCCATCCAGCGCCCAGGGCTAATCGTCTCGGCGATTAACCTGGTCCTGCACGTCATCGGTTTGCTGATCGCCTCATTGCTGTTCTCGATTCTGATCGAGTGGGCCGGTCTGCTGCTGTTCTGGGGTGATCAAGGCCGGCGACACAGTCAGGCGATGCTGAGCAGCGAACTGGGCTGGCTCAGTGAGCACTTCACATCCTCACTGATTATCCAACAGCCTGGACAGACGATTGTCCAGTGGCTGGATTTCCTCCAGCAGTGGTTACTGGTCAAGACCGGTTTTACGGATTTCGCCCAGCAGGCGCGGGCGTCTAGCCAGGACAACCGCTTCTGGAGCGGGCTCAATCAGCTGTATGTGAGCATCGAGGATTTTGTACTGGCGGCGGTGTATGTCACTTTCACTTTCGTGGTGCGTCTGACCATTCTGGTCTTGGCGACCCCCCTGCTTCTGCTGGCCATGTTCACCGGCTTCATCGATGGTTTGATGCGCCGCGACCTGCGGAAATTCGGCGCTGGGCGCGAAAGCAGCTTTGTCTATCATCGGGCCAAGCGAGCGGTCATCCCACTGCTGATCGTGCCCTGGATTCTTTACCTGTCCCTACCCTTTTCGCTCAACCCAATGGCGGTACTTCTGCCTTGCGCCGTGATGCTCGGGGTCGCCATGGCCATCACGACGGCGACATTCAAAAAATATCTCTGAGTGCGACACGAATGCTTATCTGCGGAAGTGTTCAGGAGGCCAGCTCTTGAGAGGCCCAAGCTCCCGGTCGTAAGGAGCCGCCAGTCTCGCGTTAGTGGACAACCCTCACAGGTGTTTGGCTTCGAGAGGAGTTTGATCATGGCATTGGTTGGTAGACGAGATGGGCGCAATTTTGGCTATGGCCGACAACTGAGTTATGCCGGACCGCAAGCCTTGCGCGATCTTTTTGGTGGTGGGCATTACGCCACGGTCAAGGCGCACAGTGATCGCTGGCAGGCGTTTGTCCGCTGGTGTCGTTCGGAGGATGGGCCGGGGTTTAACGATGCGCGACAGATAGATCGGCAGACCTTGCTGGACTACGCAGGGCATCTGCGCCAACTAGTTGAACAAGGCGCTATCGGCATCGCCACCGCGCAAAACCGGTTGTCCAGCGTGAACCGGACTATGGCGGCGCTTCGCGGCGATCAGTCTGTGGCGGTGCCGAGCCCGAGTAAGGCCTTGGGAATGCGGCGTACCAGTGTTCGTCGCTCGACGCCGCAAGGCCAAGACCATGAGCAGGTGAAGCGGATCGTCGACGTGCTCTGCGAACACCAAATGCCACGCGCGGCGGCCATCGTTCAGTTGGCGCGAGCCACCGGCATGCGCTTGCGCGAGGCCATTTTGGCCGACCTACCGCGCCTAAAACATGAGACCGAACACTACGGCAAAATCAACATCCGAGATGGCATCCAAGGTGGCCGCTCACGTGCGTCGGCGCTTCGTTGGATTACGGTAAATGATCCTATTCGTGACGCGCTGAAATTTGCCGAACAGGTTTCACCCAACGGTAGCCGCAATCTGCTTGCACCGAACGAAAGCTATGTCGATTTACAACGGCAAATCGTCCGCCCCGCACGAGAGATGCTCCATTCGCACAACCTCAAAGGCTTCCACGAGCTTCGGGCCGCCTATGCGTGCGAACGCTATGAACAGAGCACTCATCATCTTGCGCCCATCAACGGTGGCCGTTGCTACCAACTCGACCGACGCCTAGATCAGGATGCCCGAGTGCAAATCAGCTACGAGTTGGGACTCGGCCTTATCGACCTGTTATCGACTTACATTGGTGGTCGAACATGAGTAAGCCATTCGATATGAAGCCGTTGCTACTGCTCGCGAACATAGTCCGACATGATCGGATCGGCCGTGACGTGTGAATTGTGCTGGTGGATCTTTGGGAATGGCATGGTCGTTTCCTATGCGGATGGCTTCGGGACGCGAGACATCAGCAACCCGCACACTTCGCATAAATAGCTGCCATCTGGCCCGTTTCTGAGGCCCTTGATCGAAATACTCTCCCAGCACTTCGAATATGGCTGATCGTTCTCGGTGGTTTTCTCTTCGCCCTGGTGGCCGTTGGGGCAAGCAAAGTATTCATATGTGCGCATGGTCATAGCCGTGGTTTCCTCTAGCTGGTGATCAGCCTGCGAACATTTCCCGGAACAGTTCAGTAGCTTTGTAGATCTGCGACAGTGATCCCTTGTGCAACCACCTCATTACACGCGACGTCATATCCGTCACTTGGATAAATTAGCCATTCGCATGGCGGGCTGTACCCATCACGACGTTCTTGTTCTTCGAACAGGGTGTACCACCCGTCCTCTGGCGCGAAGACCCAGCCGTTGAGTTCAGTACCATGAAACTGGTCGTGCGTGATATCGATAATCAAACCGTCGACTTCGAACCAGGCATGAGAGGCATTTTGGCTAAGGAGTGGATGTCCCGTAGCACACACATAAACCCCCTCGTACCCCAGAGCTTCCCACAAGATGCGGCCAACGATGTCTGAGGCGATTCCGCATGCTCCGGTCGGAAACTGCTTAAATGCCGATCCAGCTGTATCCGAAAGGGTCTCAAGCCCCCGCCGACATGCTTTCACAACGACATCCAGCTTCACCCGATCAATAGAACCCATTTCGGTGCTCATGCACTTCCTCAGTAACGATCTTCAGGGAAGCGCAAATCGCCCCCCAACTACTGCCTAAACCCCAGTAGACCGGGGCTTGGGGTGCGGTGAGAGACGCTACTTACTTATTCCAAACTGTCCCTCGAACCCCGGAATCCCAAAAGCCGAGGCGCCCATCAATTGCGCGAATCGGGTGCAGGTAAACCAAACCACAGTAGTTGCAACGCTTAGCCCCTCCGTGAGCCGTGATTTCACCGCGAACCGCCTCTGGAAATTCACTTTGAAGCCTTTCCGCTACAATCACCTGGCGATCAGACTGACCGCCACTGCATTTGTCAGGGCAATACCCTGGCGGGTAAAAATTTGCCATGCTTTTTCCTCCTTTTCTTTCACTTCCGTATGTCCGATTGTGGCTCACCTAATAAGAGGCCTACGTCATGCAGGCTTAGCTATTTTCTTCAAATACGAGCGTAGATGCGTGAGTGCCGCACTCTCTGCACTCATGCCATTCAATGTCGTCTGGCGGCATTCACCGTCAGGCAGATACACATACAGCTCCTCACCATGTACCTCGTACTCAGCTGTGCAGTGGACACCATCTTGCTCCAACGAAATCTCATCCATTTTCCGCTCCAGCTCACAAAAAAATGATCATGTAGCACGGAAGCCCTGGGCGCGGTAGCCGCGTTTCCGTGATTACTTGAGCCTAATTTTCAGGCTATCGCCCCGATAGTGTTCAGCGTCTATTTGGCCGTTCGTGGAAACAATTCGTCACATGCGCTCGCCTGATAACGATTCTTCGCATCAAGCAGGCACTCTTCCACAGAGGAATATCCGTAGACCTTCTTTGAAGCCCACGGCCCCACTGCTAGACCAACAGCGAAGGCAATAGCGGCAATCGCTGCTATAGGAACTAAGCCAGTCAGCTTTTTCGCAGGGGCCGAATCTGGCACGCTGCCACTGGGTCGATTTGATCGAAGGGATGCCACTGCTTGCAAATACTCACGGGCAGTCAGCTCCCCTTCATCGTATTTGCGGAAAAGTACAATCTGCTTTGCCAGTTCCGGGGTCAAGGACTTGAGGTCAATAATCGCCAGTTCGTCGGCGCTCAGATCATCCAGTTCATCTGCCATGTTCAAACCCTTCCGACTCCGCCAGAGCGTGCCGTAGCTCAATGAGCTGGGTACGCGCTGAGTCAACAATGGTTTTTTCGAGCTGGTTCATCTGCCGCTGACCCTCAACGATTTCGCGGACGCGAAAACCGCGCCTCTCCTACTGCCGAAGCCCGCAAGCGCGGGCAGTGAGTGGCAGTCTTTTCCTATCGACTTTCGGCCAATTTTTGAGCTAGGTCCTGGAACGATCGATCATCTGGTCCATTACGTCTGAACGCAGAAAGCAACGTCAGCATAAAATTGTAATTTCTGGCATCCATCGCACGTAGCTGAGAGCCTATGTCGAATGGATATTTTTGGGCGTTCCAAAGGTGCAATACGAACGCTTGCAGTGGCGGTTGCTGCAAGATTGTCTGGGCATGAATAGCAAACTCACTGGTAACCCCGGTGGCCATGTTGATTCCCTGTCATTTGCGGGACGCGAAAACCGCGCCTCTTCTACTGCCGCTGCCCAGCGTTTGACGGCTGGGCTTGGCATGCACCTGGGAAGGATTTTCCCTGATCAGTTGGTCGGGATGGTTGAGGTGGAATTTTCAACCTTATAGACCACGACACTTGACTGCTCTAAAGCCTGATGGATGCGGGGCGTCTCTACCTCACCTCCATACCAATCAAGATCGATGATCACAGGAACAACTCCGGCTATCGAGGCCTTGAGGCGCTGCGCTTCACAGGTCCAGGTAGTAAATGGACTGCTATCGCCCTGCAAGGTGAAAATCTCGACCGCAACATCCAGATCGCTGTCTGGCTTATGCGCGCCACGAACTCGGCTGCCAAAGAGATACGCCTTTCGAATTAGCGGCTCGGAGCTGGCCCATTTCGCGACGGCTGCTGACATAGTCTCAATGTTCATGGTCCTTTTCCGTGCTGGTTTCGCGGACCCAAAATTGGGCGTCCTTCTATGCACCTGCCCCACGTTTGACGGCGGGGCTTGGGTGTCCCTAGTGCGATTTCCCTAGGATCTTCGGTATGAGGGAGATATGTGGCTGAACAGCTCATCGAGTTCACCTGAGGTGGGACTATAAGCGGGTTCAAATTGGCCGCTAGCGCCGGCAAACACGTACTTTGAGCACAGGCATTCATCCGCTGACTGCTCGCAGTTTTTGCATGGGGGATTACAAAGCTCGATCATCTGATCAATAGCTGTTGAAGGGTCATCGGGATCATAGATATCAGGGTAGTAGGAGCTTTCCATAACTATGAAATCGCCCCTCGCAAACATCAAAACATCTTCAACACACTTAAACTGCCAGTTTGATAATGCCTTCAGTGCTGGCAAAAGCACCACCCGGCAGTAGTCGAATCGATAGTTCTCAAGGTGACACATAACTCGGCCCTCATCCTCCGCGAGGCTTTGGTACGAAATTTCCCCATACCGTTCCTCTACACTCTCATATCGCTTGGTATCGAGCCGGATGTGCTTTAAGGCATTGTTGATCGCGTCAATAAGTTCCATTTTACGGTTGCCGAGGTATGCGCCGGCCACCGAGAATCTCTCGTCAAAAGTTTTTACCAGATCCTTACGAGATTCTTTTATCCCATCAGCAGATCTCACAGCCTGTAAGTAGTCAACGCTGTGTGCCAAAAGTAGGTTCACTCCAAATACTTGGTGGAGCGCAACCGCGTTCAGTTTGACCTTCGCTTCGAGATCATCCTTTGCAGGCTCAAGGATATTAGTGATGAATTGACGATAGTCATCACTTGCCAATTGAAGGGCTTCGGTCACTTCAGTTTCGGGTTTAGGCTTAAGATTGCCGATGATCGCCATACCGTACCTCGGGTAAAAAACCAACTTGCAGATGGATCCTTGGCCAAAAGAATCGAGCCTAACTCTTCCTTGAGCAGGACGGTTACTCACCGAGAAATATCATCGACGAATAGGGTGATTCGGTCGGTAATGGTACGCTTCTAGATCGCTATCTAAAGACCAGATGAATAACTCGCTCATGGGGAACCGCGCTAAGCACCTCTCATATTCTTTGATGATGCTGAGATCACCAAAGCTAGTACCTTCACCGATTCGAGTGTCAGACTTATTTTGGCCAGCTTTGTCCGGAAACTCAGCCAGCCACTCGAGAATTTCTCTCGTGTTGGGAAACTCGCTGAGCCTATAAGGGGGCTCGTCGGCGAACGCGGCGCGTACTGCATCACAGAAGCGCTGTGCTGTTTGTCGGCGGAGTCTTCCATCGCCGTTTTGAGCGACATGATTACCGGTCTCGAGGATAGTGGCCATCGGCAGAATAAACGTGCAACTGTTGTCTGCATACTCGAGGAAATCGGCACCCACACGCTCGGCGTCCTGATTGAGCCCCGGCACGTTTAGCATGTTTACGAACACGCTAGTATCGATCAAGCAGATTGAGCTCATTATGCCTCTCCCTGCATTTTCCGGAGCCAATTCAACGCATTTTGCCGTTTCTGCGTGACCGTGACGGGCGATTTCACAAAACGATCCACGATACCGTTGGTTACGAGCTCCCCTAATGGCCCTTGAGAGACCAACCCGGCGTAGTCCTGCAGATCAGCAAGGCGTACCAAGCGGCTGTCGCCATCCTGCGGATCACGGTAGCAAAACACCACATCGCCCAATGCACTATCTGGAAGTGCATCCATCAAAGCTGGGTTGTGGGTGCTGAGCAGCAGGCGCACACCACGGAGCTCTGCTTGCTCACGCATAGTTTTCAGTAGTTGGCGCGCACGTGACGGGTGGACACCGTTATCGACTTCCTCGATTACCAGCGTCGACTCCGCCGGTGCAGACAGCAGAGCAGCGGCGATAGCCAGCACTCTAAGGGTGCCATCAGAGAGCAGTTCAACGGACCAATTACGCTCGACCGATCCGAAGTTCTCAACCAGCTCCAAGGATACGCGTCCGCGGCGATCCTCGAAGAAGTTCACATCCTTTACGTCTTGCTCGGGCAAACTCTTGATGAACTCGATGATCGCAGGACGGGCCTCCTCGTCCTGCCAGAGTGTATAAAGCACACCGGACAGGTTAGAGCAGTCACCACGCAGCTTCTTGTCCGGATAACTATCGCCACGCATCAGAGCAGGCACGGGATCAAGGAACAAGGTATTAGCAAGTAGGTACTGGAAGTGCTCAGTCGTTTGCGGGATGACTTTCTGTGCTTTCTTGTGCCCTGAGTCGAACAAAGCTGAACTGGCGAGCTGGTTTAGGATGGCGATCTGGTCAGTGCATGTGATTTGTGGCTTCTTACCACCTGTGGAGAAATTATTGTATGCAACGCGTACGTCAGTACTCAAACCGCTAGAGGACTGCTCGATACGGTAAAGCGGGAATTTTTGGAGAGGCGAGCTGATACTTTCGTGAACGATGTGCAACTCATCTTCTCGCAGGGCGATTTCAACACTTAGGCTATTCCAGTCCAAGTCGTCGGTTTCGCAACCCAAGGTGAATGACCGGCCCTGGTGGTAGGGAAGGTCCTTAATTTGACCACGGAGAATCTGCTCAGACTCATCGACCCGGTGGCGTAACACCGACAGCTTCTGACCCTGGCCCAGCCAGCATAGGAAGCGGAAGGCCTCTAGCGCGTTACTTTTGCCTGAGGCATTGGCGCCTATCATTAGCGTCAAGGGCGACAGCGGTAACCGCTGCTCCCGATAACTTTTGAATCCCTTGATAATGATATTTGTCAGCATGGTCACTCCTTCCAAGGCTTGTTGATCTGCATCCGTATTTTCTTGAACTCGTCCGGTGTCATCCTGATGCCCATCAAATAATTCTCCGCACAATATCGCCCAAGCGGGCAGGATCCCCCGCACAGAGCTTCTTGACCGCCTCCAAACTTTCGATGCCCAAAATCTCGCTGATATGCCTCAAGTCGATGCCACGGCGCTTGAGCTTTACCGCGAGCGTCCGCCGCCCTGACTGCGCACTGGCCCCCTCAATCCCCGCAAGGCCAAACAGGCGCGTATATAACCGGCTGAGCTGATTCGCACTGTAGTAGGTCTTGCCGTCTCGACGCTGCGCACTGATTTTCAACCCTTCACCAGTTCGACCGGAGACGAACAAGGGCGAGTCCGGGTCGAGGCCACGATATGCCATCACCCTGGTAGAAACGCCATGACCGCGTACAAGGCGTTCTGCAAGGTGTGTATCTATAGCGTTAGTCAATTTCTTGCTGGTCCAGCACAACGGCCTTGAACGATGGTTGTAGGCAATCTCTGCCCGCACCTGAGAGTCGATCATTACAGCGCCTGATTGCGTCAAGTAGTCGCTCACACGCAGACGGCAAATCTCCGTCACGGTCATGCCGGTGCCAAAGCAGGTAAGCAGAAGGGCAGCATCCCGGCATCCGTTCTCAGGGCTGCTAACTTTCGCAACCCGAAAAGCATGCTCAAGCTGCTCATCTTCGATAACAATCGCTTTGGGCATTATTCACTCTAGATGCTGATTTATCATCAATCCTGACATAGTACGTCAACAAAAAGGCCGGAGATAGCCCCGGCCTGTTGGTGTTACTCACGTTCACGGAAAATGGGTTGTGACGATATCGTCATCAACTAAGCTCATCGAGAGTGGAATTTCCCTAGAGCCTCAACCACTCTCTCCATCAAAGATCGAAGGACCACATAGCTGTAAGTAAACATCTCCAGTACCTCCCCAGAAAAAGCGATTCATCAGACCTCAGGTTTCTTGCGGAAAAATTCGACCTCTAACTTGATTCTGCTCCCAGATCCATATGGGCCAGCATCATGCCAACTACCATCTTTCGCTGCTTGTTACTGCTTTCACTGGCCATCGTTCATGGCAGCGGCTATGCCGCATCGGCTCATGAGCAGGAACAGCTCAGCCTGATCCAACAGCAGCTCGACATTATCGAACGCCTTGCGACGCGAGCGAAGGCAGCCCGTACCCTTGAACCAAACGAACGCTATCGCTTCGACTATCCCCGCCTGACAGAGGACATCCAGCGCATCCGCCAAGGTATGCGGAACTACCTATCCCCGTCCCGTGCTCAGCCCCGCGACCCCGATGAGCTGGTCGGCGATTACCGCCTCGACACTCCGATTGCGAAGCCGTCGCCATGAGCATGACTGACGCTCAGATCTCTGCCTTCCAAAATGCGTCCGGCTTCTCGGTGCTAAGCAGCTCGACGCTGTGGCTTTCCCTGGTTCTGGTCCTGGCTTTGCTGTGGTGCGCCTGGGTGATGTGGACGGCTTACCGGGGTTGGGCCACCGGCAGTGTGCGCTTCGGCGCGCTTGGCGGAAGTACCGCACGCGTGCTGCTCACCTTGTTGGTCCTGATGTTCTTCACCCTGTCCTAACCCAGGAGATCGCCACCATGCTCAAGTGCTTTACCCCTCTGAAAAAAAATCTGCGAGATCGTGCCAGCCAACGCTTGATCGGTCTGCTGCTGGTACTCGGCCCAAGCCTAGCTTTCGCCGAGCTCCCCACCATGGAAGCCCCTTCGCGCGGTGAAGGATCCGGATTGATCGAGACGATCAAAAACTACGCCTACGACGGCGGCATCTTGCTCGGTCTGCTAATCGCCCTACTCGCTTTTCTAGGTGTGGCCTGGCATTCCCTGACTGTCTATGCCGACGTGCAGAACCAACGCAAGACCTGGAAAGACTTAGGTGCGGTGGTCGGTATCGGTGCTCTGTTGGTGGTGATCATCATCTGGTTCCTGACCAAGGCTGCCGCGATTCTGTGAGGACGGCATGAACGACACAATCGAACATCTTGCCGACGGCACCTTGGTCTTTCTGCCGGAGCGGCTCAATCGCGATCCTGCCGTATTACGCGGTTTGACCAATGATGAGATGTGGGTAGCGCTTGGCACCGGCGCAATCATTGGCCTGCTGCTGGGCGTTCCTCTGACGATCGCCACCGCTTCCATTGCCGTGGCGCCGACCAGCATGATCGCAGGCATGGCCGTGGTGTTATTGGCCGGTGGCACGCTACTGCGTCGGGCCAAACGGGCCCGCCCCGATACCTGGTTGTACCGCAAACTCGAATGGGTACTCGCCAGCCGTTGGCGCCTGGGGCGCGGAAGTTTGATTCTCCACTCCGGCGCCTGGACGGTTCGCCGTTCGCGTCGACTGCGCCCTGCCCTGTCCCGGTGGCAGCCATGAGCCGATTTCGAAACAAGGTCGATGCCCAACAGGCGCATATCTTCAGCCTGCGTCTGGCGGTAATGATCCTTGCCCTGGTCTGTGCCGGGCTCTGGTACGGCTGGCGTTCGGCACCGACCGATCTGACCGTGCATGTCCCCCCAGATCTGCGCTCGGGCAGCACGCGCAAGTGGTGGGATATCCCCTCAGAGAATGTCTATGCCTTTGCCCTGTACATCTTTGGCCAGCTCAACCGCTGGCCCTCAGATGGCGAGCAGGACTATCGCCGCGCCATCTATGGCTTGCAGTCCTACCTGACACCCTCCTGCAAAGCCTTCCTCGATGGCGACTACGAGTACCGCAAGGCCGCTGGCGAGTTGCGCCAGCGGGTGCGTGGCGTCTACGAAATTCTGGGCCGAGGCTACAGCGAAGATCCGGAACTCAGGGTCAAGCAACTCGATCGCGACAGCTGGCTGGTCAAGCTCGACCTCAACGCCGATGAGTATTACGCCGCCGAACCGGTGAAACGAGTGGTGGTGCGTTATCCATTACGCGTGGTGCGTTTTGACCTGGATCCCGAACGCAATAAGTGGGGGCTGGCACTGGATTGTTATCAGGGCACGCCGCAAAAAATCGCCCTGCCTGGAGGTGAGCCATGAAGCGGATTTCTACCCTGGGGCTCACCGTCGCACTAATATTATGGGAAGCTGCAGTGCAGGCCGTCGAGCTGATGCACTGGGAACGCCTTCCCCTCGCGGTCCCTCTGGTGATCAATCAAGAGCGGGTGGTCTTTATCGATGAAGATGTTCGAGTCGGTGTGCCCTCAACCCTGACGGGCAAGCTGCGCGTGCAATCAACCGGCGGCACGTTGTACCTGCGCGCGTCGGACGCCATTGCACCGACCCGCCTGCAACTGCAATCGGTCGCGACGGGCGAGGTCATCCTCCTGGACATCGCGGCCACACCTGGCGATCAACCGCTGGAGCCCGTGCGTATTCTTAAGAATGCTCCGGCGCAGGCTGCCGAGGCAGAATCTAGCACTGTCCCTGTTCCAGCACGCACGCCGATCCCGGTCGCTTTAACGCGCTATGCCGCACAGAGCCTGTACGCGCCGCTGCGCACCGTAGAATCCCTGCCCGGCGTACGCCGCCTACCGCTCAAGCTGCGCAGCGAACTGCCAACCCTGCTGCCGAGCGAAAACGTTTCCAGCACACCCATCGCCACCTGGCGACTCGGTGATTACTGGGTGACAGCGGTGAAGTTGCGCAATCGTGGTTCAGAGACGGTGCAACTCGATCCGCGCCGGCTTCAGGCCAAGCTGTTCGCCGCAGCCTTCCAGCATGCTTTTCTCGGGCCGGTCGGCAGTGCGGAAGACACCACGATTGCCTACCTCGTCACCCGTGGTGCTGGCCTCGAACACGCCGTGCTGCTTCCGCCCGTTGCGCGAGGTGCTGATGATGAAGGCTAACGCCTTGCTCAAATGGCTGGTACCGGCTGCGCTGCTGGCCGTGGTGGTGATCATCCTGAAAAGCTGGGTCGCGGGTGGCAGCACGCCCTCTCCAGAGCACCCGGTTGATCAGGGCAATATTCAGTTATCCGCCGAGCAAGCCAAGTCGCTCGGCATTGCGGGCGATACCCCGCGCGACACGGTCGCCACCCTGGTCGGCCAGGTGAAGGCCATGCGTAGCGACATGCTCGGGTTGAAGAAACACAACGAGTCGCTGTTGACGGAGAACAACCGCCTGCGCGAGCGGGAAAACAGTGTCGATTCGCGTATCCAGACGGCGCTTGGCAGCGTGACCCAGCAGGTCGACGAAGGTCGCCGACAAGCCAACGAGGCCCGGCTCAAAGCGGAACAAGACAGTCGTCAGGCTCGCGGTCTGCTGACGCAATTGCAGGACCAGTTGTCGGGGCTGACCGGCAAAGGCAAGGATATGCCAATAGGATTGGGGCTTGAGCCGGGCGACGGAGCTCAGTTCGACGGGCAGCATTCTGCCAATGATGCGCTGCAGTGGATTGAGCCCTCGGATGCTCCGCCCACCAACGCCCGAGGCAAAACCAAGATCTCTTCCGCACTGAGTCTGCCTACCGCCTTCAACTCACTGGAAGGCTTGAACGATAACGCGAATGATCGCAGCCAGAAACAGCTACGTGCAGTCACCCAGGGTGAGCGTGACCTCACGCGATCCGTTGATCGTTCCGAAGACGCGAAACCGGTCTACACCATTCCCGAAAACGCCACGCTGATGGGCTCGGTCGCCATGACCGCGTTGATCGGCCGAGTCCCGGTAGACGGCACCGTGAATGATCCCTATCCCTTCAAGGTGCTGGTCGGCCCCGAGAACCTAACAGCCAACGGCATCGACCTGCCGGACGTTGCGGGTGCCGTAATGAGCGGCACGGCGTCCGGTGACTGGACCCTGTCTTGCGTACGCGGACAGGTCGAGTCAATCACCTTTGTGTTTACCGATGGCACCATCCGCACAGTGCCGCAGCCGAAAGCAGTAGCCAGCCGCAATGCCTCCACCAACAAGAACTCGAACACCGACAAGATACGTGGCGGGCTCGGTTACCTGTCCGATCCGTACGGCATTCCTTGCATCGCTGGCGAGCGCCGCTCGAACGCCCAGCAATACCTCGGCAGCCAGAGCCTGATCACTGCCGCCGGTGCCGGTGTCGCAGCGCTGCTCGAGGATGAGCGGAACAACAGTAGTGTGATCAGTTCGGGCGGCAGTACGCTCGGAGTCACCAGCAGCAGTGGCAATAGCGCACTGAATTCAATTCTCAGTGGTGGGGTCAGCGACATCCGCGAGTGGGTGAACAAACTGTATGGCGAAGCCTTTGCTGCCGTGTACGTACCACCTGCAGCACAGGTCGCACTGCACCTCGACCATGAGATCACCATCGACTACGAGCCCAAGGGCCGGAGCGTTCGCCATGAAAAAGACCATGCTTCTCTGCCTGACCTGGATTAGCTCGCTCTGCTGGGTCCTGACGGGGTGTTCCACCGACAAAGACACGCTGCTGCCCCATGGCGAGCAAACCATGATGGATATCTGGAACGGCGCCGGTTCGCAAGGCACTCAGCAGCAACTGCTGGATGCTCGACAGCAGTTACGCCGCCCGCTGGCTCAGGCAGATGTCTCCGCGGCTCTCCAGGAACCGTACACGCGCACAGCGGCGAACGAGATCCGCAACCTGTTCCCGCGCCTGCCCAATCCCGATCTGGTGCTGTACGTGTATCCGCATTTGAGTGGTACCGAGCAGGCACCGGTTCCGGGTTACTCGACCGTCTTTCCGTTCTACCAACGGGTGCAGTACGCATTACCCGGTGAACGTCAGGAAGACTTGTAGTGCGTGCCGGCGATGCGGGCAACCGCACTTCTGCATGGAAAGCCTGGCGCCACCCATTGCGCCCTCGCGCCACCTTGGCCGATGAAGCTGCACTCTATGCGCATAACCCCAGCTTCACCGATCACCTGCCATGGGTCGAATACCTCGACACCGAGCAGTGTTTTCTACTGGATGACAACCGCTCGGTGGGTGCCGTGTTCGAGTTGCTGCCCATTGGCACTGAAGGGCGCGAACCCGATTGGTTGATGGCCGCCCGCGATGCCCTCGAGGATGCCCTGCAGGATAGCTTTGACGAGCTGGACCAAGCGCCGTGGGTGGCGCAGTTTTTCTGTCAGGACGACAACGACTTCTCCCCCTACCTCAATCGGCTCACTAGCTATATTCAGGACAGCGCGCGAGGCACCGTCTTCACCGAGGCGTATTTGCAACTCAGCCGCCGTCATCTGAAGGCCATCGCCAAGCCGGGTGGGCTGTTTGAGGACAAGGTGGTGACGCGCCTGCCCTGGCGTGGCAACAACCGCCGGGTGCGCCTGGTGGTTTATCGCTGGCTCGGGTCTGGCGATGAGGAGACGGGACTCAGCCCGGTGCAATCCCTGCAACAGGCTTGCGAACGTATCGGTGCTTCGTTGCAGGCGTGCGGGGTGCAATCGACACGAGTCGATGGCCGAGGCCTATATGCCTGGTTAGTGCCCTGGTTCAATCCAACCCCCAAGCTCACCGATGAATCGCCCGAGGAGTTCTATCGCCGCGTGGCCTACCCGGAGTCGGGCAACGATGAGTCGCTGGAACTGCCCTTCGATCACGATTTCGCCGAGCGGTTGTTCTTCAATGAGCCGCGTTCGGATGTGCCGCACGGATTCTGGTTTTTCGACGATCAACCCCATCGGGTGATGGTGGTGGACAAACTGCGGCGGGCGCCACTGATTGGCCAACTCACTGGCGAAACCCGCAAGGGTGACGCGGTGAATGCGCTGTTCGACCAGTTACCCGAAGGTACGGTGATGAGCCTGACCCTGGTGGTCAAACCGCAGGATGTGCTCGAAGAGCAGTTGAACCGCCTAGCGCGCAAAGCCATCGGTGAAAACCTGGCCTCGACCCAAACCCGCCAGGATGTCGAAGAGGCTCGCGCGATCATCGGCCGCCAGCACAAGCTGTACCGTGGCACCCTGGCGTTCTACGTGCGCGGTCACGATGAACAGCAGTTGCACCAGCGCTCGGTCAGCCTGGCCAGCGCGCTGCTGGGTGCGGGGCTGCAACCAGTACGTGAAGGCGACGAGGTCGCCGCCTGCAACAGCTACCTGCGCTGGTTGCCAATGGCGTACAACCCGGCCTGCGACACGCGCAACTGGTACACCCGCCTGATGTTCGCCCAGCACCTGGCGAATCTGGTTCCGGTGTGGGGCCGCAGCACGGGCACCGGCCACCCGGGCATAACCCTGTTCAATCGTGGTGGCTCGCCGTTGAGTTTTGATCCGTTGTCACGTCTGGACCGGGCCATGAACGGTCATCTGCTGTTGTTCGGCCCCACCGGTGCCGGCAAGTCGGCCACCCTGGTCACCCTGTTGATGCAGGTCATGGCCGTGTACCGCCCTCGCCTGTATATCGTCGAGGCCGGCAACTCATTCGGTTTGCAGGGCGACTACTTCGCGACACAGGGCCTGTCGGTCAACAAGGTCCAATTGAAACCTGGCGCCTCGGTCAGTCTCGCCCCGTTCGCCGATGCCTGGCGCCTGGTCGAGCAGCCGGATCAGGTGGCGAGTCTGTCGATCGATGAGCTGGACGATGAGGCGGTAGCCAGTCGCGAAGACCAGCGCGATGTTCTCGGCGAATTGGAAATCACCGCTCGCCTGATGATCACCGGTGGCGAGGCCAAGGAAGAAGCCCGCCTGAGTCGAGCCGATCGTAGCTTGATCCGCGAATGCATCCTGGATGCGGCGCAAACGTGTGTCGCGGCGGGTCGCCAGGTACTGACCCGTGACGTGCGCGACGCCTTGCTGCACGTCGCCGCTGACACGCACTTGCCGGAGAAGCGTCGTGAGCGTGCCCAGGAAATGGGCGAGTCCATCGACCTGTTTTGCCAGGGTTTCGAAGGGGAACTGTTCGATCGCGAGGGCACGCCTTGGCCCGAGAGCGATGTGACCATTGTCGACCTGGCCACCTATGCTCGCGAAGGCTACGAAGCCCAGATGTCCATTAGCTACATCAGCCTGATGAACACCGTGAACAACCTTGCCGAGCGCGACCAGTACCTGGGTCGACCGATCGTCATGGTCACCGACGAGGGCCATATCATCACCAAGAACCCGCTGCTGGCGCCATTCGTGGTCAAGGGCACGAAGATGTGGCGCAAACTCGGTGCCTGGTTCTGGCTCGCCACACAGAACCTGGCCGACTTCCCCACGGCCGCGCAGACCATGCTCAACATGATCGAATGGTGGATTTGTTTGAACATGCCGCCCGCGGAAATCGAAGAAATCGCACGGTTCAAGAAACTCACGCCGGCACAGAAAGCCTTGTTGCTCTCCGCCAGCAAGGAGCCGGGAAAATACACTGAGGGGGTCGTGCTATCGAAGAAGCTCGAAACGCTGTTTCGGGCCGTGCCGCCAAGTCTTTATCTCGCCCTGGCCATGACGGAGCCCGAGGAAAAAGCCGAGCGCTGGACACTGATGCAGGAGAACGGCTGCTCTGAGTTGGAAGCGGCGTATCGGGTAGCGGAACTGATCGATAGAGCGCGAGGAATAGAACTCGCATAGGGGAATCTATTCAGGCCTCTCGCTCTAAAGCGAGTGATCGGTTATTGCGGTACGCCCCGGAGCCGCTGCTGAATCCTCAACAAGAATCCGGCTTCGAAGGCATCCTGGCAGTCACCGACAGGAAAGGTCTTGCGGGTTTGCGCCAGCTCCCACCACAGGGGAATCTCGCCGGGCGTATCAAGCCAAGCCTGAGCACATTGCACGCCACGTTCGATCATCGAGGCAAACTCGTTGCTCCATGGTGTCAGAAGACTTGGGCAACCATCCGCCGCAGGAATTGAAATGTAGTTTTCGTCCATACACACCCTAGATTTCTGATTTATTGTTAGACGCGGAGTACAGCCTCGAAAATCCTAACGAAGCCAAATGAAAGCTCGATAACAGGCATGAGCATCAAATAGCCTAGATATGCCAATGTAGACTATATCCCGTGGATTGAGAGTCCCTCAAGGCGCAATTTGCGCGCATGACTCAAGACTACGAACAGCTTCGTCTGCATCTGGCGGAAAACATCCGCTTGATGCGACGCGTGAAAAACCTTACCCAAGAGCAACTTGCGCTCATGGCCGAGGTGGATCGCACCTACGTCAGTCAAATCGAACGATGCACGGGCAATCCGTCGCTGATGGTCCTGTGCAAACTCGCCAATATTCTCGAAATCACGACGGATCAGCTCCTCACTGAGTCAGACACCCTTCGCCGTGCATTGAGCATCGAATAGCTACCTCGTCGCCCTGCAAATCCTTGTAAACCGACAACGCCAGCTTCAGCTTTATCACTGACGGTGTACGTTCAATCATCGAACGTGTCCAGGCCATTAGCCCAAAGAGCCTGGATCATGCCTGTCGTATGCCCATCAATTGCGCCCCAGAAGTTACGACCTTTGGCACTGAGCCTCCTGCTGGCGTGCGGGCCAAGCGTGGCGCTGGATACCGGCAGCATCACGTCCTCGGTGTTGTCGCCAAATTGCCTCGCCTACAGGGTCGTCGGCATTTGTTTCTGGCTGCTCTGCACGCCCTTCGGCTGCAAAGTCAAAACCTCGACCAAGGTGCGTCATTTCATTCCTGAGCTGGTGGTCTCGAGCTACGCCACTACGGGCAATAATCCATGGTCCGAGATGGCCACCCTCTCCTCTCCCATTGGCGGTGCGGAAGGTGGCGGCAACCTGATCACGCCGAACAGCCACCGCGACAACCTGCCTCGCTTCAAAAACGTTGATGGCATCGGTCATCCAGGTGGCTGGGCCGCCACTCAACTGGCCTCGCATTCCGGCTACGCCTGCGCCAGCGGCGCTACTGCGTTCATGCCCTACTACCTGAGCACCCTGGACTCGCTGGCCTGGCGCCATGGCATACCGGAAAGTCTTTACCCCGAGTCGCTCATGCCGGGGATCCGTGAAATCGGTCGGCAGGCCTTGGGAAACATGTGGGGCAACGTCTATCCCCGGCAGGGTTTTCTGGTACAGCCCGACGATTTCAAGGCGGCCGCGGTGATGGCGCAACGGGCCGGCGATGTCATCACCCGTAACGGGCAACCACATGTGTACTTGCCGCTCACACCCGCACCACGCGACGGCTACTGGCCGCCGGGTCCGATCGTTGAAAACGATGCTTCAACCCACAAATGGCAGTTGCTCTCCCCCCAGATTCAGCCCACGTGTGCCATCTTCCCCAGCGATCCGGTGCAGAGCGCTGATGGCGGCTACGCCTGGGCGCTGTGGCGCCCCTATAGCTGTTGCAAACGTGAGGGACAGACCTTCCTGTTCAGCATCGACTTCGAAGGTGGTGTTTCATGAGTCGGCTTCTCGCACGACCATGGCTGGGCCCGATGAGTCTGTTGCTCTGCGGACTGCTCTCCATTGCCACGCATGCCCACGCCGCCGAGGGCGATTACCGCCTGGGTACTCACGGCGAAGTGCTCGACGACCGGGTGATGTACACCATTGGTGGCGGCTCGGCAGTCGGCTCACCGAGCTCGCTCTACCGACCCAGTGGTCTCGGTGTCGGCGGGTCCTGGCGAGCGAACATGATGTGCGGAAACATGAGCCTCACCAATACCCTGCAAAACCAGCTGAACGGTGCCACTGAGGGTTTCCAGCAGATCATGGGCAGCGTTGTGCAGAACGCGACCCAAGCGGTGATGTCGCTGCCAGCGTTGATCATCCAGCGCGCCAACCCCGGCCTTTATGAGTTGTTGAGCAACGGGGTGATGCAGGGCCGTATCGACTTCGATCGCTCCAAACTGACCTGCCAAGCCATGGCCGAGAAAATGGCGGACAAGGTCGGCCAAGCCGGCTGGGGTGCGCTGGCCAAGAACCAGGAGATGCAGAGTAATCTGGAGCAAACCGGCGGTGATGCAGTGGCCACGGTGAAAAATACCGAGTCCCAAAACGGCAACAATGGGGTGTCCTGGGTCGGCGGTTCGAAGGCTGGTGGGAATGGGCAGACACCCATTCGGGTGACCTCCGACGTAGTGCGCGCGGGCTACAACTTGCTGCATAACCGGACGGTGGCTGACAGTACGTCGATCAGTAGCAGCGACTGTTTGGGTGGAGCCATTTGCCAGACATGGGCTTCGCCCCAGGAGGAATCCGAATGGGCCGTTCGGGTGTTGGGCGAGAGCGAAGTCGCGACCTGCGACAGCTGCGAAACCCTGCGTGCTGCCGCTGGCAGCGGATTGACGCCGCTGATCCAGGAGGCCTACAGCGAACGCCTCAAGGCCCTGCAAGGGCTGCTGTCCGGTTCACTGTCGCCTACCCCTGACAATCTGGCTAAAGCCTCAAGCCCAATACTTCCAGTGACCCGTGGCGTGATCGAAGCCTTGCGCGACGATCCCGACCAGGATCTGCTGGCGCGACGCCTGGCCAGTGAAACGGCCTTGTCCAGCGTGCTCGACAAAGCGTTGCTGCTACTGCGCACCCTGCTGGCAGGCAGTCACGAACCGAACATCGCTTCAGCCGAGCCGGCCCAGACCGCCTTGACGAAAAATATCGACGCCCTGGAGCGCGAAATACGTCTGCTACAAACCGAGCTGCAGGTCCGGCAGATGCTCGCAACCAATACCGCCAGCCTGGTGCTCGATCGACATGCGGGTGGTGCCGATGCTTCGCGTACCGTCGAGCAAGGCGACCCTGAGCCGGGCCGACTCAATGATGCTGACGCTAGGCGCAAGTGAGCCATGAAACGCTCACCGCTATTCACTCTGCTTTCAGGTCTGAGGATTGCCGCGGTGATGATCCTGACCGCCGCACTGGTCGCCTGGATCGGCCGCACTGCGCTGGGTAGTTTCGAGGTCTGGCAGCAGGCATTCGAATCGGCACGACCTTATCTGCGGTGGTGGCGCGCCCTGCTCTACGCCGCCCTCTTTGCGCTCTGGTGGGATCTGCTTCGGCGCTACCGACATCGACCACAGCATCGACTGCGCGTGAAACGCATTGGAGCGTTAGGGCTCGTGCTCTTTACCTGCGTCGAACTCACCCGACTGTGAGGTCACCACCATGCTCATGAGCACCAACAGCTACCTGGAGTTTTACCTCTCTCTGCTGGCCTGGATCATCAACAACGGCCTCTGGAGTGTCCTGTCCGACACCGGGCTATTCGCCGCGCCCTTTGGCGCAATTATCTTGCAGGAATGGTTGTCTGCCCGTCAGCAAGGCGCGGATGAAGGCAACAAGGGACTGCTCTCGGTGCCGCGGATCGAGAACCGGTTGTGGCTGGCCTATATCGTCGTCTTGTTCGGTTGCGCGCCCGTCTTTCCGCTGAGCCTCGCCTCAATGGCGTTCGATGATGCGGCGAGTCAGCGCTGCGGCGTGAGTGTCGCCAAACCGACGGAAACCGCCTGGGGGACCACCTTCAATACTATCGGCGAACGCTCCGCCAACGTACCGATCTGGTGGTTTCTGGTGCATGCCTTGAGCAAAGGGGTAACCGCGGCGGCCACCGCCTCCATCCCCTGCGCACCGGATATCCGACAAATGCGCATGGAGATCGACAGCTCGCGCATCGACAGTCAGGTACTGCTGCAGGAAGTTGCCGACTTCACTCGCGATTGCTATGGTTATTCCCGTTCTCGGCTATTCACCAACCGTCCGCAGTTGGACAAGGCACAAAGTTATGACGCGTCCTGGATCGGCTCAAACTATTTTTTTGACACACCCGGTTACTACGATACGGATCGTTCACGCACACCGCGAGTCAGCTGGCCGTATGACGAAAGCCGAGATGTTTCCTTACCTCGGCTGGAGAATGGCGCGGGCTATCCCACCTGCAAGCAGTGGTGGAGCGATAGCGGTGTTGGCTTGCGCGAACGTTTGATCCAGCAAGTCGATCCTTCGCTGCTGACTCAGCTGAAAGGTTGGTTGACTGGCCGTTCGAGCAACGAGATCGAGGATGCCACCCTGCGCGAACTGGTCAGCCCGCGCCAGCAATCGATGTCCATGTCGCCCGGACAGGTCTACCAGGACTATGGCTCCAGTGCTCGCGGCGGGTCGATCAATCAGGGGCTCAATAATCTCGCCACCAATACCGGGCTAGCCCTTGGCTCCTTCAGCAACTTCCCGGCGATGAATGCGTTACGCGCCGCTCTACCGATGGTGCAGGCTTTCCTGATCATGGGTGTCATCATCAGCTTGCCGCTGATTCTGTTGGTCAGTACCTACCAGTTGAAGACCGTCATGACGGTGACGTTTGCGCTGTTCACCTTGCACATGCTGAGCTTCTGGTGGGAACTAGCCCGCTGGGTCGACTCCAGCATGCTCGACACCTTGTACAACCAAGTTTCGGCTTCCAATCAAGTGCTGTTATCGCTGCCCACATCCGGCTTCATGGAGGGAACCGTCACGGCACAGGTGATCGAGTATGTGATGGGGGCGATGTTCATCGTGCTACCGATGCTGTTTCTAGGGGCCATGAGCTGGGCAGGATATTCAGTCGGCAACGGGATTCAAGGCATGTTGGCGAACGGTAGCAAAGCCGCAAGTGATTCAGCGAGCAAAGGTACGGATCAAATATTGGGGGCTACTAAGCGCTCAATTAGATGACTTGCTGTCGCCTATATAATGCCCATTGTCATCGAAGTCACCAATGTAGAGATCAGCACCCAAGTAGTCTGGCCCTGGACTTTCCTCTTGATGATCGGAACCAACAAAAGCCCTGAACCATATCAAAGTGATGACAGCCAACATCATCATAAAAAAAGTAACCAGCCAAACGCTGACAAGGAGCAAACCTCCGATCAATGCCAGCTTGGCAATCAGAAAGCTCCCGCGAACGAGTAATTTACCCGCAGGCATACCTGCCGTCACCGCACGCTCCGCCAGGTGGGACTCAAACGCTTTCAATTTGCGATAACCACGCTTTACCGACATGCCACAGGCGTACGCCCAGCGGAGGGCACGTGAATTCTGAACAGGGTTCTGAGTCGGCATGTTCTCGCCCTCTTCTGAGCGTTTTCATGATTGAGACAGGAGTAACAGCCTACTACTGAAAACTGTCCGTGCTTGACCGTTTATCAGCTTGCCCAGCCAAAAAATCTTCACTGGAAGATAGAAGACGAACATCAGGGCACAGCTTTTCTTCGGAGGTTGACCCGTATAAATCGCTACGCTAAATACAAGGTACGGATCGCTGTTATCGACAGCACCTTCCCAGGCAGCCAGAACCTTCAAGGCTACGTCACTTCGGTGATGGTTCTTCCCCAAGTGCGATGAGCGTTCGGTGGCTCGCACGGTCACCGTTTCTACGGTGATGAACGCCTACTGCTCTTTTGAGCGTCTTCCGAGCTCCGCTCGCCAGGCAAACCTTCTTGTTTTTCTTCAACCCACCGCGGGGAAATTCTCTCCCGCACGGGCAGGTTTCTTCGCGTTTTCAACGGAGGCACACCATGTCCGACCCACTTACGCCGGAAGCACTGAACACCCTACAGTTACCCATTGTGTTCACGCCTGGCGCGTGGCAACGCGCAGTACTGCTCGAGCGCTCAGGTCATCCTGAGAAGCTGCAGGTCGATCGCCTGAGCAACGTATTGCGCGCAGCCTTCGAGGCTCACCTGGCCCATCCACACGAGCCCTATGTGCTGTTCGAGGTAGCCCACATCGCGTCAACCGGTCATCCACGCCAAAACCCGTTGCTGCAACTAAACCTTAGCCTGCTCCTCGAGCCAGACCAGCCTAACGCCTTACTGATAGCGCTCGCAGAAGAGCATCAGCGCTAAGTGCATATGGCCGTACTCGGCACCCACATCCACAGTCGGAGCGCTTGCAAGACCTGCATCAATCCAACCCATCACCCACCGGGGAACCCTCCCCGACGGGCAAGGCGTTCCTCCGTTGTTGAGGAACATGCCATGCGCGATATCTACCAAGACGTGACTGACAAAATCGTTACCGCGTTAGACCAAGGCGTTGCTCCCTGGATCAAACCCTGGTCCTCAAGTGGCTCAGCTTACGTCGGCAATCATCAACCCTACCCCATCAACGCCATCACGCTTCGTCCCTATTCGGGTATCAACTTGCCACTGCTCTGGGCCGAAGCCAGGTTGCAGGGATTCACTCAAGATCGTTGGCTGACCTTCAACCAAGCCAGAAAGGCCGGTGGGCACATCCGTAAGGGTGAGCACAGCACCCTGGCGGTACTCTACAAGCCGATGGAGCGCGAGGAACAGACCGAGTCAGGCCAACCCGTACTCGATGAACACGGTCAGCCCAAGGTCGCTAACTTTGGCATTCTCAGGACGCATTTTCTATTCAACATCGAGCAAACAGAGGGGCTCGAAACGCTCAATGAAACCCTGCTCGAGACAGAACCGACCGATCCCTTCCTGGCCAACAGCGTTGCGGAAAATCTGCTGCTCAGTTCCGGGGCGAAAATCGTTCATCGATCTGCCGACGAAGCCTTTTACCACCCGATCAGGGATCTCATCCAACTGCCGACAAAAGCGCAATTTCACGATGAAGGTGGGTATTACGCCACCGCACTTCACGAGCTGACGCACTGGACCGGGCATCGCACTCGGTTGCAGCGCGAAGGCGTGACGTCAGTCTGTCCGTTTGGCTCGCCAGGCTACGCGTTTGAGGAGTTGATCGCGGAAATGGGCGCGGCGTTTTTATGTGCCTACTCCGGTATACAGGGAGAGCTTCGGCACGAGGGCTACATCGACTCCTGGCTCGGTCTGCTCAAGGCAGACAAGCGCGCGATCTTTCGCGCCAGTGGTCACGCCCGAAGCGCATCGGAGTATGTACTCGACTTGGAGCAGCAACTGAAGCAAGCGGTCATGGATGACTCGCCTTGCATGAACGATGGAGCTTAATCGATACCTCACCGTTGCAAACGCTTCAAAGGGCCTGACACGAGTTGGGCCCTTTTTTATGCTCAGAAGAAAGGCTCCATGCCGCGGGACTCTGGCGCAAAGAACAAGAGAGGCGCGCACACCAGCAGCCTGTCATTCCGCATCCAGGTTCTGCGCCAGAAAATCCACCAGCTCGAGTGGTCTCCGGCTGTCGATCACCTTGTAGATCAGATCGCGCTTACTGCGTGGCAACTTCTTGACCACGCTCCTCGCCGAGGCCCTGACGGCTTCGTCTGTCCCATGGATACGTGCCGCAAGGAGCAGCACCAGCGTGGCGTCAGTCAGATTCATGGCAAGCCCCGAGAAAATTCGCACCGCAGTGTACCGACTCTTGTCTTTTCCGTACCAGCCCTCCAACAAAATGATGCCCAGCCGTATCAATATTCCGATTGCGGCACAAAGGGACACGAGCCAAAAGGACAGGTAAGGGTTGGAAGGGAATGGGGATTCAAGGGTAAGAGCCCTATCCGAAAAGGCTAAAGGGCCACTGACCCTGTCACTTCCCGGAGGTCACGATGCTCAGTCTGTTTCGCCACAAAAAGCAGAAGCCTCCTCCACCACCGACCGTCAACGTCGCCGACGGTTACCTGCCCATCGAGTCGGTCCACAGCTTGTTAGCCGCGGAGCACCGCCGCCAGTTGCTCGATCGCATCTGGCAGTACACCGCCCTCTCCCACGCCCAATTCACCCAGCTCTACTTAAATCCGATCCGTCGCTACGCCGAACAGGTCCAGCAACTCCCGGCCAGCGAGACGCACCACCATGCGTATCTCGGCGGCATGCTCGACCATGGCCTGGAGCTGGTCGCTTGCAGTTTGAAACTGCGTCAGTCGTATCTGCTTCCCACTGGCGCCGCGCCCGAAGACCAGGCCGCTCAGACCGACGCTTGGTCCGCTGGCATCGCCTATGGCGCCCTGCTCCATGACATCGGCAAGATCGCCGTGGACCTGCAGGTCGAATGCCAGGATGGCCGGCTTTGGCATCCTTGGCAGGGTCCCCTGGATCAGCCCTACCGTTTTCGTTACATCAAAGGTCGTGACTACCACCTGCACGGTGCCGCCGCAGGCTTGCTCTATACCCAAATTCTCGACCGCCCGATCCTGGACTGGCTCAGTGGATTTCCGTCGCTGTGGGCCAGTCTGCTGTATGTCCTGGCCGGTCAGTATGAACATGCTGGTGTGCTGGGCGAACTGGTGATTCAAGCCGACCGAGTCTCCACCACACAGAACATTGGCGGCAACCCAAGCAAGGCGCTACAAGCGCCGATTCATTCGCTGCAACATCACTTGATCAGCGGACTGCGTCATCTGGTTCAGCACGAGCTGAAACTCAACCAGCCGGGTGCCGCGGGTTGGTTGACTCAAGACACACTGTGGCTGGTCAGCAAGACGGTCACGGACAAGCTGCGAGCCTATCTGCTGTCGCAATCGATTGAGGGCATTCCCTCATCCAACATCGCTGTGTTCGACGAGCTGCAATCGCATGGGCTGGTCGAGTCGACCCCGGAAGGCAAAGCCATCTGGACCGCTATTGTCGCGCAGGGAAACTGGCAGCAGAGCTTTACCTTTCTGCGCCTTCAACCGGCGTTGATTTGGGGGAGCGAAGAGCGGCCTGAGGCTTTCCGCGGAATGGTGAGCGTTGCAGTCGATGAGCACCCGACTGACGCACCAGTATCATCACCAGCACCCAAGGCAGGCGGAACAGGATCGCATCAAAAACAATCGATGGAAGATCCAATGGCGATGGAAGATGCCGACTACCTCGGAACGTTGCTGGATATGTTCGAAATGGGAGAAGCCGAGGTGCGTGATACGCCGTCAGAAAATGCTCTCGAAGTCTCAGCCCCCCCTTTGGACAACCCAGGTCAGGCTTTCCTGAATTGGGTCAAGGAAGGCATCCAGAACCACAAGCTGATCATCAACGACAGCAAGGCTAAAATCCACACGGTGAGCGGCACCGTGCTATTGGTCACACCAGGTCTCTTCCAACGCTACGCGCGGGAGTTTCCTGGTATCTCACAGGAATCCGATCAAGAGATTGAAGAATGGCGTTGGGTGCAGAAGCAGTTCGAAAAACTGAAGGTCCACAGGAAACGGGACGATGGCTTGAACATCTGGATCTGTCAGGTCGAAGGTCCTCGGAAGAAAGCAAGACTCAAAGGTTATTTGCTAGAAAAGCCGGAACTGCTGTTCGAAACGATGCCTGCCGACAATCCTTTTCTTAAGGTCGAAAAAGCTTAAATTTCCGTAGCATCCCATTGGAGCTCGACACGCAGAATCGACTCTGGGGTGCACTCGCCACTGAACCGCTCTCTTGCCGCTCCCCGGCGGCTCATAGCGTTCGATGATGGATTGGATGCAGTGAACACCGAAAACCCCACCCTGTCAGACCTTTCCGCTCCACTCGGACTGTATTCGTCCGGGACGTTTGGGACAGAAGCGCCTGCATAGCGTGCGACCTCAAGCTGGAGCACACCTGAACGGTTCATAACCAGCTTGCTACGTGCAGACTGTTGTTTCGCAAGATTCCCTGCAGCTCGACTGAAGTCCCGCCATTATCTCTAAGCACGTCGCAAACCGATGCAGCAAACCCCGCGATAACGCGCAGACCCTCTTATTGAAACAACTACTACCACCGATTGGTAACGATCCAGTGGGCTGTCAGGGTAACGCGTTTTCATATGAAGCCGAGTTGATATGATCACTCCTAGGTCGTCACACTGTCCCCACAGTGTGCCCGCGCACTCAAGACCCCGGATTGCTTTACCTCATGGATTGAACAACGTCCGTCATCACGGACAGTACGGATAGTTGAGAGGCATAATGAGAGAGTCAACCAACACCATGACCTCAGGAGAGGGCGAACGCAACGCGCAACGCGGATTCGTTCAACAGTATCAATCCGGCGCAGCAGCCATCTATGCCGCGTTAGATAAAGACCAGTTGAATTGGGTTGGTCTAGCTGATCGTAGCGCAGGTATTGCTGACGATCTCGTACTAGGCCTTCCGGGAAAGGCAGTTGGTCACCAATTCAAGACCTCCACGTTCCCCAAAGCTTTCCAGATTGAAGCCCTGCTGCTTGGCGCAGAAGGCATGTTGCTGAAGCTGGTGACCGCATGGACGAGTCTGCGCCAATCCCATGGTGAGGCCTTGACAGAAGTTCGCTTCGTTACCAACGACATACCCACCACCAATGATCACTTGTTAAGCGACAAGGACGATCACAGCGCTGCTTTCTTGCGAGAGTTCGAGCTTTACCACAGCCGCACCTTATCCGAATGGAAAGCCACCCGCTGGCAGCCCTTCATTGACAAGCTTGCGGCGGCGTCGAAACTCCCTGTCGCGGATTTCGAGACGTTCCTATGTAGTGGTCAACTAATCCCGGACACGACGTTAAGTTTTTCCTCGGCCCGAGCCGGCGCCAGCCCACCGTTGAATTGATGAGGCCGAATCCAGTTGTACCGATGCATCAAAAAATGGCTGATGTCGCGCTGTGCTTCCTGTGCAGTTCTGTAGCCTAAGGTTGGTATCCATTCAGTTTTCAAACTCCGGAATACTCGTTCCATCGGTGCGTTGTCCCAACAATTTCCCCGGCGACTCATGCTCTGACCTATGCGATATCGCCACAACCGCTGACGAAACAATCGACTTGCGTATTGCGACCCTTGATCAGAGTGGAATAGCAGACCAGAAGGCCTGCCACGCTGCTCGTAGGCCATATCCAGCGCCTTGATCACGAGTTCGGCGTCCGGCTTTTCCGACAGTGCCCAGCCCACTATCCGCCGAGTGCACAGATCCAAGACGACAGCCAGGTAATGCCATTTTCCTTGCGCCCAGATATAGGTGATATCGCCGCACCAGACTTGATTGGGAGCGGGAACATCAAACTCACGGTTCAAGGTATTCGGAATATCAAGTCGTTCTACTGTGGCTCGTTTGTAAGCGTGGGAGCCGGGTTGTTTGCTGACTAAATCAAGCTCGCGCATCAAGCTGCGCACTTTGAATCGACCGAGTTGCTCACCGTCTTCGCGCATCAACGACAAAATGCTGCGACTACCCGCAGCGCTGCGACTTTGCGAGAACAACTCACTGACGCGACTGCGCAGTCGAAGTCGTTCAACATCGGGCGTGCGGCGCCGCAGGCGCTGGGTGTAGTAACACGAGCGGGTAACATCAAACACCTTACACAGCCAATCAACCGGCTCATGGGCGCTCAATTGGTCAATCAGCGCGAACGCTCGTGATCTTCCGACATCAAGAGCGCGGTAGCCTTTTTTAGTATTGATTTCTCTCGCTCAAGCCGAGCAATCCGAGCTTCCAACTCCTGAATTTTTTGTTGTTCCGGAGTCAGCGCCTTGCTCTGCGGGGTAATGCCTTTATGTTCTTTCTGAATCTGGTCAACCCAGCGGCGCAATGCCGATTCACCAATGCCGAGTGACCGGCTGGCTTCGATGTAGCTGTAGTTTTGTTTGAGCACGAGGTCGGCGGCCTCGCGCTTGAATTCAGGGGTAAAGGAGCGGCGTTGTTTGGTCATCTGACACCTCGATCTGGCGAGCATTCTCGCCTAAATGGGTGTCCGGTTTCATTAGACCACTACAAACACCTTCTTTTAAAAACACAATCAAAAATGACACCCTTATATCCATTTAACCTAAACAGCCTTCCCCCCACTGCACTAGCTAGGGCTCGTAGTTCGGCGCAAGGCTGAAGTCGCTTGGCTGCTTCGCTGTGCAGATCCATGACCCACTTTCCATCAAACTCCCGGTTGTAGTTCCACAAGCATCTCGCGAGTCTTGCCGGCCCGCTCCACTAACAAGACCACAACATCTCCAACGTTCTTGTCGTCTAGCCGGGCCTGTAATGTGGTGACGTCGTCGACGGCGATACCGTCGATGCTGATAACGCGATCGCCGGGCACGATGCCGCCTGCGGTGACCTCGACGCCGACGAGCCCGAGCAGGGTCAGCACCAACAGCGCGGTTTGCAGGCGATTGAGCCAGCGATGCCGCGCGCCGACATTCTGCGCGTGGCGCAGATCACGACTGATCATCTGAGCTTTCCCCGGCTGTCCGGTCATCGCGCTCGCGCAGCAGCCAGTAAGTCGCCCCGAGGGCCAGTGTCGCGCCTGCGAGCGCCGCGACCTTGGCGGGGCCGGTCTCCGGGTCGAGGATCACGAATTTACGCGCCAGGGCGATCAGCCCGATCAGGATCACCGTCTTGACCTGGATGATGCTGTCGCGCCGCAAGGCCACCCGCACGATGGAATGCTTGAACTCCATGGCGATGAGCAGCGTCATGATCATGCCGAACACGGTCTGGAAGACCTTGTGATCGAGCGGATTGAACGCATCAATGATCAGCAGGCTGAAGACGATCGAGATCAGCTGCAGCAGCGAGACCACGATAATCACGGCAATGATTGCGGACAGCGCGAGCGCGATCACCTGTTCGAAGCGCTCGTAGAACGTCATCACTGCCCATTGGGCGCGAAATGTTTTGATCGGGTCTGCTTGCTTTTCCTTCATCGCCACTCCTCTCAATTCTGAAATACTTGTGCACCCACAACTTGGTTGCGCCCTTGTCTTTTTGCCTGGTAGAGCGCGCTGTCCGCCTGCTGCATCACCTGCTCGACAGAGTGCAAACGGGGGTCAAGGAGAGCCTCCCCCCATGCTGGCGCTATAGCTGATCGACACCTCTCCACACACCACCGCTGTCGCCGCAGTGTCCTGACGAAATCGCTCCGCCCATACTTGGGCGTCTTCTATCGATGCCGCTTCCAACAACACAGCGAATTCCTCCCCCCCAATCCGGGCAGCCATGTCGGTTGCGCGAACATGTTCCCTCAACCGTGAAGCAAAGTGCTTGAGCACCTCATCGCTGCATCCGTGTCCATAGGTGTCATTGATACGCTTGAAGTGATCGATGTCGCAGAGCACAAGTGCTGCTTGTATCTCGGGGCTGCGTTTGAGGCGCTCCCATTCCAGCTGTAATCGTTCGTTAAAAGCCCGCCGGTTCGACAAGCCGGTCAAGGGGTCGGTGATCGCCATACGCAGCAACTGCTGCTCCATTTCCTTGCGAGAAGAGATGTCGAGCAGAGTGCCGACTATCAGTTGCCTGCCCGCGCCACCCAGCCAACGGCCGCGATCCAGCACCCAAATCCAAACGCCAGATCGATGACGAACGCGGTACTCGCACTCCAATCGCTCCGACGGGTTTTCTTGGTAAGCGCGCACCTTTGCCAGAGCGACCGGCAAATCCTCCGGGTGAGTACGCGCTTGCCATGCGGCATGGGTGGCGCCAACCTCCTCGTCGGAGGTCAAGCCGAACATCGCCAGACTGCGGGCAGAAAGCCTGAAGCTGTCGGTAGCGATATCCCACTCCCAGAATCCCAGCCCTGCGCCCTCCAGGGCGATGGCGATCCGTTCCTTGTCATCGATTTGCGCTTGTTGGCGATGCTTCAGCTCGTCACGCCTCTGGCGATTGGTACGAACAAAACGCCATAGCGCAACCGCCATGCCAATATTGGCAAGTAGCGACACCATCAGCCAAATGGTCGGCCCGTTCATGGTCTATCCCCACCTGACTCACTGAGTGTCTGCCGTAATTCCTCGATCCGGTGGTCGACTTGGTCGGCGTTGATGCCCAACATCAACAGTACCTGCTCGGCCAGTCCCAGTCCCGCAGCCAGGTACAACGGGTACAGTCTGACATTGGGCAGATTACGCAAAAGCTGGGCATCCGTTACGCGCTCAGTGGCCACCACCACGGACAAGCTCAGGCGGCGGTCGAGAACCGCCTGAGCGATACGCAGGGCCGTCTGCGGACGGGCAAACGTCAGCACCACCAGGCGGGCATGGGCCAATCCGGCGGCGGCCAGGGTGTCGAGCCGACTGGCATCGCCATACGACACCGGCGCCCCCATCGCACGCCCCGCTTCGACCCGTTGGCGGTCCGATTCCAGCAGCAAATGCGGTATGCCTGCCAGGCGCAGCGTTCGGCTCAGCAGCAGCCCGACGTCATCCGCCCCACAGATGATCACATGGTCGCGTAACGACCGCGCCCGCTCGGCGACTTCGCCTTCTTCGGCCTGCGGTGGCTGACCGAGTGCGCCCGAGCGGCTGAAAGCCCGCGCCCATCGGTCATGGTGTCGGATCAGGAGCGGTGCCAACCCCATGCTCAACACCAGCGCCACCAGCATCGGTTGCACCATGGTGGCGGCGATCAGGTGCTGCTGCATGACCATGCCCAGGAGCAGCAGCGCAAACTCGCCGCCATGACCCAGCACGATGCCTGCGCGCCAGGCGTCGAGCGCCGACAGGCGGGTTGCGCGCAGCGCCAGAAAGTTCAGCCCCATCTTGAGAGGCACCAAGGCCAACAGCCAACCCAGTACCGCCAGCGGTGCGGCCACGATCTGCGCGGTGTCCAGCTGCAGGCCAATGGTCACGAAGAACAGGCCCGACAGCACATCACGAAAGGGCTTGAGGTGGCTTTCCATGTGGTGCCGGAAGTCGCTCTCGCCCAGGACCATGCCGGCGAGAAAGGCCCCCAGGGCGGCGGATACGCCGACGGCGTGAGCAGCAGCGGCTGCCGCCACGACCACGCACAAGGAGACCAGCACGAAGGATTCTTCGTGGCCCTGCCGCGCCACCCAGCCCAGCAGGCCATGCAACAGACGACGCGAGGCAACCGCCGCTGCCGCGAACAACACCAGCACGCCCAACACTTCGAGCAGCACGCTCTCGATCTTCGGCGAGTCGCCGCGCGCCCAGATCGCCAGCAGGGCCAGCAGGGGCACGCTGGCCAGGTCCTGAAAGACCAGCACGGCGATGGCACTGCGGCCGTGGCGGGTGGTGAGCTCGCCTTGGTCGGCCAGCTGTCGGCTGACCAGCGCCGTGGACGACATGGCCGCTGCGGCGCCGAGCAGTGCAGCGCTCTGAGCTGGCTGACCCAACCCGATCAGCACCAGGGTCAGTGGCGCGGCCACGACGACCATCTGCAAGCTGCCGGACGCCAGTACGGTCTTGCGAGTGAGCCAGAAGTGCCCCAGCGAGAATTCCAGTCCGACCATGAACAGCAGCAGGGCCACACCCAGTTCGGATATGAAAGTCAACGCCTCTCCCGGCGCGATCACACCGCTGACCGAGGGGCCCAGCAAGGCGCCGACGGCGAGGTAACCCAGCAAGGCGGGTACTCTGAACGCCGCCGTCGCCACCACCGCGAGGCTGCACGCCGCCAGCAGGATCAGGGTAGTGCCGAGCAAATCCTGCATCGGTCAGCGTCCCACCTGTGCAGAGGCCCAGCGCACGATGTCCTGCGAGCCCATGGCGCCTGCCTGGCGGGCGATCTCACGTCCGCCCTGGAACAGGGCGAGCGTCGGAATGCTGCGGATACCGAACTGCGCGGCCAGGTGGGGCTCAGCCTCGGTGTTCACCTTTGCCAGCCTGATCCCGGGTTCGAGCTGGCGCGCGGCTTGTTGAAACTGCGGCGCCATCATCTTGCACGGCCCGCACCAGGGCGCCCAGAAATCGACCAGCAGCGGCAGATCGCTGCGCTCCACGTGGCGCGAGAACGTCGCCGTCGTCAACTCGATGGGCTCGCCGGTGAACAAGGGCTGCTGGCAGCGGCCGCAGTTGGGACGATCCGCGAGCTTGGCGGCCGGCACGCTGTTGATGGACTGGCAATGTGGGCAGACGATGTGGAGTTCATTTTTCATGGTTCGCTTCCTTGGACTGCGGTGAGGTTGCCTCGCTTCGGATCACCGACATCGCCGACCAATTTACGCCTTTGATCCAATCGTTCCCGTCTTCGCTCACGCCGGCATCTTCCACGTGAGCCGCAATGAAGGCTTCGGCTTGAATGAGCCCCGCTCTGACAGCATCTATCTTATTAGGCATCCGCAGGATTTCAGCAGCGCAGCCTGCATCCAGCCCATCCACCCGGATAAGCAGAAAAATGCGGCGCCACAAGTGCGGCATACCCTTCATCAGGTCGAATGCAAATGCGAATTCGCTCGATCTGTCACCAATTTCCTCCTGTTCGGCGATTGCTGCTGGGTCGGGAAGCCGACTATCAGCCATGACGTCGGCCAGGCTGAGTGCGTCATCAGGCTGATAAAACTCGTAGAACTCTTCCTCTACCATGGCCTCCGCCATGTCCTGCGCATCCGCTTCGACCGGCGCATCCAGCGAAACGGCCTCGCCATATTGCCGGCTGTTTGCCACTTCGCGATCAATGACGGCAAAAAGATGCTTCAAAAGATCGAGGTAAGCGGCATTTTCTTCTGGAACGGATGTCCATACCGATTCAGCCAGAGCAATCGCTTCGTCCACCACGTCGTGCAGCGTCGGATAATCGCGAGGCAAATCACCGGCGGCATGCAGATAAGCCAACTCGCGTTGCGCAACGGCCTCAACCTTCGGCAGCAGCGTCTCGATTATCCCGCGTGCTTGCTGGACGACAGAGGCAGGTTGAGTGTCGATCCGCGCCTTGAGCTCGCGCAAGCGTTCACGACGCGCCTTACGCTTGATTTGATCCTGAGCGCTCAGCCGATCAAAGTGCTTCTTGGCCTGCCGGAACAACGCCTGCGCTAGCATGTGCGCGAGAGGCGTCAGATCGTTATGCGATGCAGTGACGCTGACGATTTTTTTGCCCGGCAAGTGCATGTGGCCACTGGCCGTTAAGCGAGATCCTTTTTTCGCGCGTTCGAGGACGATTTGAAGACGTACCGAATCTTCGGAGCGCTTTTCGATCAGCGGCTTGAGAGCGGGTTCAACCGCTTTTTCTACAGACATTCGCCAAGGTTCATGAAATTCTTTTTCGACGAGTCGATAGCTATATTGTATACGCATGCTCAAGCCCTTTAGGGTTGTCCGCCCAGGTGAGTGGACCCGGGTGATTGGATATGTTGATTTTCAAAGATGATCTTACGGTTTGGTTTTTCACGCCCTTACCGCTGACGCGCTTTGCGCAAACGCCAACTAAGAAGCAAAAGAGTCATACCGAAGATCGCAGCATGGAAACCCAATACCCAGCCCGCGGCCAGAAATGATTCGATCGGGCGGGTAAAAAACATCCATAGGATGATCGCACCGAGGAGCACGGAAAGCAGCCCGCTGAGGGCAAGCCAGATCTCGCCCTTGATTTCCCGGCGCAGACGAACGGCGGCGGATATCTCCAGCATACCGGTGAAAATTGCCCAGAATGCCACGCTTACCCACAAGAAATAGGCCAACGCCAAAGTGGCAGCCAGAGGGGCAACTACCACAACGACACCGGTGAGTATGCCGACGATGCCGCTGAACAACAGCCAGCCCCAGCGCTGCTTTTGTCGCATTTGCCGCACCGCTGCAACCAGGTTGAACGCACCATTGACCAAAGAAAATGCGCCGAACACTATCGTCATGGCGAACAAAGCCGAGTGTGGCATCCAGAATGCGAGGACTGCAAAAATCAACGCGAATATGCCGCGCAGCGCAAACAACCACCAATTTTGGGTCAGTGAACACACGGCATCGGCAGGGTTATCCGCATTCGAATCGGCGATGGTATTTGCATTCATGCGATATCTCCTTGATGGATCATGAGATCAGGAAAATCAAGCCTTCATGGCGAAGAGAGGGGCTATTCGCCCCTCTCTTGCGGTTTTAGAACAGCTTTGACAGTCTCGCCTTGATTTCATCGAGCCAGCCTTTTCCGCTCCCGCCTCCGGCCGTCTTTTCCTTGACTTTCTTGAGTTCAGAGTACAGGGGCTCAAAGTCCTTCTTTTTGCCATAGCCCAGCAGTTCTGCCATTTCCAACTGCTGCCGGGCTTCGTTTAACAAGTCCTGCAGGCGTTCACCGGACGCCTCGCTGCGCTGGCCATCTTCTGTCAAGGTCTCGGCGCGCTTGACGAGCAGTTTGGCGCGCAGGATGGGCAGCGGGATGACGCTGAGTGTCTCGACGAGCGTGCCGAGCGCCAACTGCAGCGCGGCCTTGGCCTCTTCGATCTTGCCCTGATCGATCAGCGGCACGACGGATTTCACGGCTGCCGGGTAAGTCGCCAGAGGGATGTTGGTGACCGCAATCACGATTTCGCTGGCCAGCAATGCCAACACGCGACGAGCGCGTTGCACCTCGCCATGTTTGAGGGCATCCAGCGCCTCGTCAGTCATCGCCTCAACGGTTTCCGTGTTGGCGAACAAGTCGTGCACGATGGTGCGCACATCAACGGGGGCCAGGGCGAGCGTGGGTTCGCGTGCAACGATCAGCTCCAGCTTTCCCGTCACTTCGGCCAGCGTTGCCAGTGCTCGCGCGGATTCTTTTTCGTCCAGGGCCGCCAGCGCTGATTTGGTCAGCGCCAAGGCCGAGACGGCCTCATCGAGGACTTGTTTACGTTTGTCTGCCGCTTGCGAGTCCGTTTCCTTCTGAACCTCAGGCTGTACCTCCGTGACGACTTCAGGCTTGGGCTCTGGTCTGGCAGGAAGGCTGCTTACCGCGGCCTGTTCGTTCGTGCCTTCGTTGATCGCGTTGGGATTCGATGTTTGCTCATTCATGGTGATATGCCTCGTATGAGATAGTGAAAATAGGGGAATCTATTGGGGCCGACTGCGAATATCGCGAGACTGACCGATGGAGCAGTCGGCCCCTTCATCACCTCAAAACAGCTTTTGGATGCGCGTCTTCAACTCGTCGAACCATCCATTGCCGCTTTTGCCACCAGCCGACTTTTGCTCAATGGACTTCACCTGATCGAAGATGGGTTTGAAGTCCTCCTTCTTGCCATAACCCAGGATTTGCGCCAGCTCGATCTCCGTGCGCACGGACGACAGCAAGGTGCTGAGCTCCTCGTTCTGCTTGGCATCGCGCTTGTCAGTCTCGGCCAGCTTTTCAGCTTTTGCTATCGCGGCCTCGGCCCGTAGCACGGGCAGAGGGAGTACAACTTGGATGACCACCAGCGTGTTCAGTGCTCGGGCGAGCTCTGCTTTGGCTTCGTCGATCTTGCCGCTGTCGACGAGCCGTGCAGCCGACTTGATCGCTGCCGGGTACGTTGCCATGGGCAGGTTGTCGGTTTCGATCACGATTTCGCTGGCCAGATTGGCAACGATGGGCCGGGCCTTTTGCACCTCGCCATCACCCAACAACTCCCGAGACAACTTGACCGCTTTCTTTACCGATTCCACGTTGGCGTGGATATCATGGGTGATGACGCGTACATCGACCGGCGCCAAAGCAAGTTTGGCGTCGCGTGCCAATACCAGTTCCAGCTTTCCGGTGGCCAGTTCCAGCGCAGCGAGCGCCTCCTTGGTCTTATTTGCATCAAGGAGGGTCAAAGCCTCCTGGGTCTTGGTGAGCGCCGTGATGGCGTCCTGAGTGAGCTCGGAACGCTTTTTTTCGGCTTCCTGGGCGGCCTTGTCGTCTACTTGTGGCTGCGCCGCCTTGGGTGCGACAGAGGGCGCTGCAGCGCTTGGACTTGCCGCCGATTGGGCCAAAACCGGTCCACTCAGTCCGATGCAGACCGCCAGGGCAAGTGCGGAACGGATGTATTGGGGCTGTTTGATATTCATGATGTTGGACTCCAATTGAAGTTAATTGACTGAAATTTCAATCTGCTTCGGCTTGGCTTGCTCGGCCTTGACAAGCCGCACTTCCAGCACGCCGTCTTTCATCGAAGCCGTCACCTTGGTCGGATCAACGTTGTCAGGTAAGACAAAGCTGCGCACAAAGCGGCCATACGCACGTTCGATGCGGTGGAATTTCTTGCCCTGCTCCTCTTTTTCCAGTTTGCGCTCGCCGCTGATGGTGAGTACGCCGTTTTCCGCGCTGACGCGCACGGCATCCTTGGGGACCTCCGGCAGATCCAGCTTGAGGAGGAATGCGTTCTCATCCTCGCTGATGTCCACCATTGGTGCCCAGTCCGCCGTGGTCATGGCTTCGTTGCCGGTACGGGCGCCCTGTCGCTGGGGGGGCCGTCCCAACATCGTCGCCAGGCGGTTTTGCAATTCATCCAGTTCCCGGAAGGGGTCCCACGGAGTCAATGCAGACATATCGGTTCTCCTTGAACAATGCCGGCGAATTGGATGACGCACCGAACAGAGCCGCCGGCGCACTCTGAATAGCGCCTGCTACTTTTCGTTTCCATCAAGAACAAGTCCTTGGGTCAATTGAAGGATCACGACAGCCTCCCCATGACTCAAGATTCGCCGCCCGCTGACTTTTTCTTGCGCGCAGGCTTGCTCGCGTCGCTCGGCGGCGTCTCGGCCACGTTCGCGACATCGGGCTTCTCAGGCTCGGCCGGCTTTGCGGGTGGCTCCTGGCGCTCGAAGACCACCCGTTCGGCCTTGTCGTCCCAGCGTGCGCTGGCGTGATCGCCCTTGCCGATTCCGCCGCCGAGCATCTCGCGTGCCAGCGCGGTTTCCAGCTCGCTGCGGATCAGGCGCTTGAGTTCACGCGCACCGAACTCGGGCTTGTAGCCTTCCTCCGCGAAGTGGTCGATCAAGGTCTGATCGAAGGTCAGCGTCACGCCCTGGCTGGCGGCGTTGCGGGCCACACGATCGAGCTGCAGGCCGACGATATGGCGGATCTCCTCCTTGCCCAGCGCATGGAAGACGATGATCTCGTCGATGCGGTTGATGAACTCGGGGCGGAAGTGTCCGCGCAGCACGTCCATCACCTCGGACTTGGTCTTCTCGTATTCCTCGCCGGCGGCGCTACGGGCCTTCAGCCGACGCTGGATGATGTCCGAGCCCAAGTTCGAGGTGGCGATGATGATGGTATTGGTGAAATCCACCACCCGGCCCTTGCCGTCGGTGAGCCGCCCGTCGTCGAACACCTGCAGCAGGATGTTGTAGACGTCGGGGTGAGCCTTCTCGATCTCGTCCAGCAGCAACACGCTGTAGGGCTTGCGACGCACCTTCTCGGTGAGCTGGCCGCCCTCGTCATAGCCCACATAACCCGGAGGCGCGCCCACCAGGCGTGCCACGGTATGGCGTTCCCCGTACTCGGACATGTCGATGCGCAGCAGCGCACCTTCATCGCCATAGATGGACTCGGCCAGCGCCTTGGCGAGCTCGGTCTTGCCCACGCCGGTCGGCCCGAGGAACAGAAAAGTCGCCACCGGCTTGCCGCCTTCGCGCAGCCCCGCGCGCGACAACCGCACGGCATCGGCCACCGCGCGCACCGCTTCGTCCTGGCCCACCAGGCGCTCGTGCAGCCGCTGTTCCAGATGCAACAGCTTCTCGCGTTCTTCCACCGTCAGCTCGTTGACCGGAATGCCGGTCAGGCGCGAGACGATCTGCGCGACATGCTCGGCCTTGACTTCGGCGCTGCCCGAGGCGCGCTCGCGCTCCCAATCTTCGATGAGCTTCTTGAGTTCGGCCTCTTTTGCCTCGATGCGCTTGCCCAGCTCGGCGGCCTTGTCGTACTGCTTGCGCGAGGCCATGTAGTCCTGCTCACGCCGCAACTGGTGCAGTTCGGACTCCAGCTCTTGTACGGCCACTGGGCGAGCCGTGGCCGACAGCTTCACGCGTGCGGCCGCCTGGTCAAGCAGGTCGATGGCCTTGTCAGGCAAAAAGCGCGCGGTGATGTAGCGGTCCGACAACTCGGCGGCGGCGATGATCGCATCCTCGGTGATGCTGACCTTGTGGTGCGCCTCGAAGGTGTCGCGCAGGCCGCGCAGGATCATCATGGTCTGCGCTACCGTCGGCTCGGGCACCATCACCGGCTGGAAACGACGCTCCAGCGCGGCGTCCTTCTCGATGTACTTCTGATACTCGTTGAGCGTGGTGGCGCCGATCAGGTTCAGCTCGCCGCGCGCCATCATCGGCTTGAACACGTTGGCCACGTCCAGCCCGCCTTCGCCGCCACCCTGGCCGGCACCGACGATGGTGTGCACTTCATCGATGAAGAGAATCATCTCGCCCTGGTGCTCGGTCACTTCCTTGAGCACCTTCTGCACGCGCTCCTCGAACTCGCCGCGATACTTGGCGCCGGCCACCATGGCGTTGATGTTGAGTTCCACCAGACGCTTGTCGCGCAGCGTCTCGGGCACTTCGCCGGCGACCATCCGCTGCGCCAGTCCTTCGACAATGGCGGTCTTGCCGACGCCGGGCTCACCGATCAACACCGGGTTGTTTTTCTTGCGCCGGGCCAGCACCTCGATGGTGGTCTCGATCTCCTGCGCACGGCCGATGACCGGATCGAGCTTGCCCTCGCGCGCCATCTTGGTGAGGTCGCGCGAATACTTGTCGAGTTCTGGCGTGTTGGTCGGCGTCTCGGCGCGGCCATCCTCGGCGCCTTTGCCGACCACCTTGCTGACCTGTTGGCGCAGCGCCTGCGGCGTCAGGCCGTAGCGGCGTAGCAGGTTGGCGGCCAGCCCTTCGCCTTCCTCGGTCAGACCGATCAGGAAATGCTCCGGACCGACATAGGAATGGCCGAGTTCATTGGAGGCCACGAAGGCGCGGCTGAGCGCATCCTTCACGCGCGGCGACACGCCGATCTCGCCCTCGAACGGCTTGTCCCCGCGCTTGGCCTCGGACTCGATCTGCCGCTTGAGGTCATCGACCTTGATTTTGAACTGACCCAGGATGGTCTTGACCACGTCGCTGTCGGCCAGCGCCAGCAGCAGATGTTCGGTATCCACCTCGGAGCGGCCAAATTCGGCAGCGTGTTTGGCGGCCTCTTGCAGCAGGGCTTCCGACTGTTCGCTGATGCGGCTGGCCAGCCCACTGCCGCGCCGGCGCGGTGCACCCGAACCTGCGGCGGCGGGTTCGCCAAACACGGCATCGACCACGTCATCGGTATCGGCGGCAAAGGGCGTCGCGTCGTCGCCGATGCGGAAGAAGTCACTGCCGAGGAAGTCCTCGAACAGGCCGCTGCGCGAGCCGAACAAGGCTTCCAGCGGCGAGACGGTGCGCTTTTGCTGGCGCACCAGTTGGCGGTAATGGTCGTCGCACAACAGCATGGTGCTGTGACGCCCGTTGAGATTGGCTTCCACCCGCACGGTGGCGGGTTGGCCGCAGACCTGGCATTGTTTTCTGGCCATGCTGATGCTCCTGAGAAGGTTGACAAGGTTGAGGCGACGAGGCATCGCGAGCCGCGACACCTCGTCTCGTACCGGGTTTTTCTTGTGACGAACGAGCCGGCGACGTCAGCTGTTGATCGGGATCGAACGTCCCTGCTTCGGCGCGCTGACCTCGCGCTTGTCGATCGTGACCGTGAGCACCCCGTTCTTGAACGATGCCTTGATCGAATCCTGATTGGCGTCGTCAGGCAGGTTCAAGGCGCGGTGAAAGCTGCCGTAGGTGCGCTCCACACGGTGGAAGCCACCTTCCTTCTTCTCCTGTTCCTGGCGCTTCTCGCCACGCACCACCAGCACGTCGTTGTCGAGGGTGATCTGGATGTCCTTTTCCTCGACACCGGGCACTTCCAGGGCAATCTTGTACTGCTTGTCGGTTTCCTGGATGTCCAGGGCCGGCTTCAGCATGCCCGACCAATCGGATGGCAGCCGCGGCATGGCCAGCGCCGGAAAACCGAAGCCCCGGAACGCGTCATCGAACAGCCGGTCGATCTCGCGATGCAGTTGCAGGATCGGGCTGACTGGCCCGCTCGCCGCTGGCAGGTCATTGCGCTGCACCGGCAGGGAAGAGGCGGTCTGCTGCTCTTGCTGCTCGTTCTTGAACCAGTTCCAGGGAGCCAACTTCTTGAAATCGATGTCCATGTCATACCTCCAGAAAAATTGAAAAACGAGTTACTCAAGCCCTTTACCTGCTGCGACGGGCAGTGCGCCCAGGCGACACGGGCGGCTCGGATGACTTCTGCTGTTCACGCTTGCGCATCACCTCCTTCTTTGCTCCGGCTCGGGTCTGATCATTGATCCACTGATCGATTTCACTTTGACGAAACCGCCACGTCCCGCCCACCTTGAAAGCCGGAATTTCCCCGTGCGCGGCGAGCCGATAAAGCGTCCGCTTGCCGACTTTCAAGTACGCAGCCAATTCATCGAGCGTGAAAATCACCTGTAGGTGCGCTTTCATCTCACCCTCTCCAATCGCGTCGCTTTGCGGTTCCGGCCAAGGAAATCCTTGCAAGACTTTGCAAGATATTGCGCTTACCAGGACAAACTTCAAGAGTCAATGTACAGCGATCTCCCGCCCCATTGATGCAGGTCAACTGCTCAGGCCAACGTGCGGAATTGCCCAGTCGTCGCTGCGGATCGCGTTCCAGAGTCGGGCCGAAACACTTCCGTTGCCCCAGACAGCGTAGTTCAACAGTATCCGTCCGGCCAACACACCTTCCCGACACCGCCGCCGAAGGCCATGGCCCATCAAGCGGATTTTCCATGCCCCCTCAGCGCCGTACCTACAGCAAATCTTTCAAGGCCCAGGTCATTCAGGAGTGTTCTGAACCCGGTGCCTCCATCGCAAACATCGCCTTGGGCTACAGCCTCAATGCCAACCTCGTCCACAAATGGATTCGGCTGCATACCCAGAAAACCACGGCTATCCAGCCAGCGTTCATCCCGTTGCCTTCTCAAATGCTCGGCGCGGGATCGCATGCTCAAGTGCGCTGCTGCGATCATGAGTTTGATCCAGTCGGCCCGTAATAATGGGCACGATCCGTATGCCTATCTCAAGGATGTGCTGACACGGTTGCCGACGCAGCGGGCGAGTGAGATTGCAGAGCTGCTGCCGCATAGGTGGCATCCGGCATAGTCGCGCAAGACGGTTTGCCCGCACGCTTACGTTCAACAGCTCAAGCACCGTCCGCCCTTCGCGGGATCGTTGCCGCCAGAGCCACACGCCGAACTTTTCCACCTTGTCGTCGCCGGCCTGCGGTCAGTCAGGCAAGCCCAGGTGCTCGTTTTCCTGCTTGATCGCGTGGTCTCGGATCGCGTGCACCCGGGAAACGGCATCCACGAACTGCCACCATCTCTTAGCTTGGCGGGGTCAAGCCAGCCGGGATGCCCGGACGGTTACGCTGGTCCGCGCCCAGTTGCAGCACCAAGGTCGGCCGCAGTGATGAAGCGGGTCTTGATGCCGCACTGCGCCGCCCGATAGCGCAGTGCGATGGCCAGATGCGTCTTGCCGACTCCCAAGGGGCCTATATCGCCTTGGCACGGCTCCGGGCAGTTTCGGGGAGGCTGCACGCAGTGCGCGACAAGATGTATCGCAGCCGAACTGCGGTGTATTCTGCAATCAGCCTAGGGCCGCGCGTATCCGCTGCTTCCAGTCGAACACCCGGGCATGGTTGGCCCCAGGTGAGCTTTCTTTCGGGTGATGCACAGAGTGCAAAGGCTCACAGTACTTCGCCATGGTGCCTGGCCAACGCAACGAGCCTTTCACTGTCTCCCTCAAGATCCTGTCTATGCATTTTCCTGCCTCAACACCTGCTTTGAAGCCCATGATCCGCGTTGACATGGTCTTCCGGTTGTCTGAGGTATCTATTTCTAGAAGGTAGCGTTGATCGCCGTTTTGCCGCTTGAACCTTGCCAGCAGATAGCAGCGTGATTTTTCGTGATCAATCAGGGGGGCATAGAGAAAACGGAAAAAATCGTACGATAAGCCCTGCTGACAGCCTGCAAGCCCTTAGGTTGTGTAGTCGGTGTCCGAATGGGGTATGCCTCAACCTGGCGTCAGACCGGACGACCGAAGTACGTCAAGATAGGGGCTATTTCGGCTTTTCCTGACGTTTCCCTACAAACCTCTATGACTTCAACCTGACAGGCCACGGCTTCAGGCTGCTTGGTTGTCATTGGGTTTATCAAAACTTGAAGAAGGGGTTCGGGGAGCAATGGAACAGTAAACGCACTTAAGCCCAGTACCTGCCCGCAAACCAGCGCTCTGTCTGGGGAGTACGATAAAACCACCGTTTTATGAAACCGCTTTAACGAACATCAGGAAGGACCGTAAACATCCGAAAAGCGGTTCGATAAACTCGTTTCGACAATCAGAGTTCTCCAATCAACAGTCACATACGAGTAAAGCGAACTCTAATTCGTGCTTACGTTGGTTTTCGGTTCCATTGCTCCCCAAACCCCTAGTAGCCGCTGGGATGCACCTTGAGGGTTTGGCAAAGGCGCCGCACCGGGTAATGCGTCGAGTGCTTTTTGATGAAGGCGTACTTCAGTTGCACTCCTTGACAAAGTACGCGGCGGCCTTTTTTAAGATGTCTCGCTCTTCAGTCACGCGCTTGAGTTCTGCGCGAAGCTTGCGCAGTTCGGCTTGCTGCTCATCGTCTTGCTGACGCTGCTCTTGGGGTTTGCTGTAGAGCTTGATCCAGGCGTAGAGGCTGTGAACAGACATGCCCAGGCGCTGGGCAACATCGGCGACAGGATTGCCTTTCTCGGTCACTTGCTTGACCGCTTCGATCTTGAATTCTTCGGGGTAACGCTGACGACTCATGGCACCTCCTATTTGGGCCTCATTATGAGGCTTGGAGGTGTCTACGAAACCAGGGGCGATTCACACGTCCACCCGTGGTTGCTGCTGATGGTTGCGGCTCGCTGAGCGGGATCATGCTTGATCAGCCCTCTCCACGTCACGCCGCTGAAACTGCGTGATACCTAATACCTCTGCCGGCCTGAGAGATTGTCTGAATGGCCTCCGCAGCAACCGAGACTATCACCCGCCAATACCCATCCCCCGGTGCTCGCCTCTCGGACCTCCGATATGGGCAATGCAGTAGACGAACGCACTTGCCACTTCAGAGCATCGCCTTGGCACGGAGAGCCTCCGGACATGAGATCAGAACACAATTGCGCCTTCGGAATGGCAACGCTATCCAGATCCAAAATATCCGTGGGAGTATTTTTTAGACATGAAAAAGCCCAACCGGTGAAGATTGGGCTAAGTCATAGAATATGGCCGGGACGGAGTGATTCGAACACTCGACCCCCTAGCACCCGATACTATTAATCAGCCGACTCCCGCTGTGCACTCAGACACCCCATTGAAATTCGCCCGGTATGCGGCATGTATGCTTCGGGCGTAGGCGGAGAAACGCCGCCCTCTAGCGCATCTAATAAATCCGCCCAATATTGCATCATCCTACGTCTCGGCTCGACGTATTCTGCATGATTGTATGCAGCCCGAATTTGGTTGGTATCAGCGTGTGAAAGCTGCGCCTCAATCCACTCTTCTACAAAGCCAACCTCATTAAGCGCCGTGGAGATGGTAGCCCTGATGCCATGACCGGTGAGCCTTCCTTTGTAACCCATACGGCTAATCGCGGTGTTAAGGGTATTTTCACTGATCATTTCCTGCGATTCGTATCGGTGAACCAGCAGGTACCGCGCACCGCGCGCCCTTAGCTGCATTAGCCGCTGCACAATTGCAATTGCTTGGGTAGACAGTGGAATTACATAAGGTGGGATCTCATTCCCCTGGGTTCGAACACGACTCCGGAGTTGCTTGACACCCTCCGGCGGCACCAGCCAGATCCCCTTGTCGAGGTCGAATTGGTCTGGCGTCGCCGCACGTAGCTCTCCTGTACGCACCCCTGTCAACAGCAATAGACGGATACCAAGTCGTGTCGCTTCTGCACACCCATAGTTGGTTACGGTCCTTAGCAGTCCTGGAAGTTCATTTACCTGGAGGAAAGGATTATGGCGAACTGGCCGCGGCGTCTCGGCAACGATATCAAGATCTGCTGCTGGGTTCACATCAAGGAGCCCTTCCGCCATGGCAAAACGGAAGATCTGGTTGAGCCAGGTGCGCACCTTTCGAGCAGAGACCAGCGCCCCTCTGCGCTCAATTCGCCTAATGAGCTCCAGCACGTCACCACGAGAAATATCTGAGATCGGAAGATCGCCCAAACACGGCAGCATGTCCTTCTTCAGGTATTTGCTCGCTTGCCCTGCACTGCCCCTCTTACTTTTCGTCAGCTTTTTACTTCGGAACTCATGCCAGCGACCAGCAACCGCTTCAAACGTGTTGTTGGCGGCGTGAGAGGCTTTTTGGCGCTCGGCGCGACGATGTGAGCGGGGATCGATATTGTTGGCCACCAGCGCGCGTGCAGCCTCTCTCCGCTGGCGAGCCTCCTTGAGACTGACGTCGGGATAGATGCCAAGGGAAATACGCAATTGCTTGTCATGCCAATAGAAGCGGAAATGCCAGCGCTTCGAACCCGTCGTGGGCACTTGCAGAGATAAGCCATCCCCATCAGTTAACGTGTAAGGCTTGCTGGCGGGCTTGGCTTGCTTGATCGCTGTATCTGTCAGAGCCATCAGACACCTCCTTTTGCATCAAGGAGGGGAATACAACCCAGCGGTAGACGGACCAATAAGAAAATTGATGCGCAAGGAATCGTAAAAGGCTGTGCCAGCGGTGTACTTAAATGTGTACTTAAAAACCGTGGCTGGAGATGGATTCCAATGGAATTCAGAAAACGAAAAAAGCGGCTCAAGGCCGCTATTTCCGTAGCTTCCAGGCGTTCAGTGGGCCTTAGTGGAAGCAAATATGGCGCAGCGGACGGGACTCGAACCCGCGACCCCCGGCGTGACAGGCCGGTATTCTAACCGACTGAACTACCGCTGCGTATCGCTTGGCTGATTGAGCATGAACCCTCAACCACCTTTAAACATCTGATCGATCAGCCTTGGCTGTTCAATCTCAAGCCCGACATATCGAACCTGGAAAATATGGCGCAGCGGACGGGACTCGAACCCGCGACCCCCGGCGTGACAGGCCGGTATTCTAACCGACTGAACTACCGCTGCGCGTCGGTGCAACCTTTAACGTTGCGTCTTGCCCTAGGGCAAAACTCTCAAGAAGTGGTGGGTGATGACGGGATCGAACCGCCGACCCTCTGCTTGTAAGGCAGATGCTCTCCCAGCTGAGCTAATCACCCTTTGCTTCGTTGAGGCCGCGAAATTTACGCAGGTAGCGGACCTAAGTCAATAGCCTGCTTGAAGTTTTTCTGAAAAAGACGAAATGACTTCAAGACGGCTACCCGCCCTACTCGCTGTAAATCATCTTCTTGCTCATGCCACCGTCCACCACGAACTCTTGCCCGGTGACGAACCCGGCCTGGCGTGACAGCAACCAGGCCACCATCGCCGCCACGTCCTCCACCGTCCCCACCCTGCCCGCCGGATGCTGGGCATGATCGGCGTCGGTGAGCGGCTCTGCACGCCGCGCAGCCGGATCACGTGCGTCGATCCAGCCAGGGCTGACCGCATTGACCCGCACTTCCGGCCCAAGGCTCATGGCCAGGGCGTGGGTCAGGGCCAACAGCCCACCTTTGCTGGCCGCATAGGCTTCGGTGTCAGGCTCGGATTGACGCGCCCGGGTCGAGGCCAGGTTGACGATGGCACCGCCATGGGCACGCAGGTAAGGCGCGCAGTGCTTGGCCAGCAGCATCGGCCCACTGAGGTTGACCGCCAGCACCCGATTCCAGTACGCCAGGTCCAGGCTTTCCAGGGTGATATTGCGTGGGTCGGCCACCGCCGCGTTGCACACCAACGCATCCAGGCGCCCGAACTGCCCCAGCACCTCGGCGACACCCTGGGCCACTTGCTTCTCGTCGGCCACGTCCATGGTGATAAACCAGGCATTGTCGCCCAGCACCTTGGACACCTTGGCACCGCGCTCGCGGTCCAGGTCGGTCAGCACCACCTGCCAGCCTTCGCTGATCAGCCACGCGGCAATCCCGAGGCCAATGCCCCGCGCCGCACCCGTCACCAGCGCCACGCGCCCGTTACTGGCCGCTGCGGCCTCCATGGACCACTCGATCACAAGGCCGCCAGCCCACGGGCCAGGTCTGCCTGCAAGTCAGCGACATCTTCCAGGCCCACCGCAATGCGGATCAGGCTGTCACGGATGCCGGCCGCTTCACGCTCCTGCGGCGCCAGGCGCCCGTGGGAGGTAGTGCTCGGGTGGGTGATGGTGGTCTTGCTGTCACCCAGGTTGGCGGTAATGGAGATCAAGCGCGTCGCGTCGATGAAGCGCCAGGCGCCGTCTTTGCCGCCCTTCACTTCAAAACTCACAACTGCACCGAAACCGCGCTGCTGGCGCTGGGCCAAGGCGTGTTGCGGGTGACTCTTGAGGCCGGCGTAATGCACCTTCTCGATACCGTCCTGCTGCTCCAGCCACTCGGCCAGGGCCTGGGCGTTGGCGCAATGGGCTTTCATGCGCAGGCTGAGGGTTTCCAGGCCTTTGAGGAAGATCCAGGCGTTGAACGGGCTGAGGGTCGGGCCGGCGGTGCGCAGGAAGCCCACCACTTCCTTCATCTGCTCGCTGCGACCGGCCACCACGCCGCCCATGCAACGGCCCTGGCCGTCGATGAACTTGGTTGCCGAGTGAACCACAATGTCCGCACCCAGCTTCAGCGGTTGCTGCAAGGCCGGGGTGCAGAAGCAGTTGTCCACCACCAGCATGGCGCCCTTGGCATGCGCGACTTCGGACAGCGCGGCGATGTCCACCAGCTCAGCGAGCGGGTTGGACGGCGATTCGACGAACAACAGCTTGGTATTGGCCTTGATGGCCGCCTCCCAACCGGACAGGTCCGCCAGGGGCACGTAATCGACTTCAATACCGAAACGCTTGAAGTACTTCTCGAACAGGCTGATGGTCGAGCCGAACACGCTGCGCGATACCAGCACATGGTCGCCGGCGCTGCACAGGCTCATCACCACGGCCAGGATGGCCGCCATGCCGGTGGCAGTCGCCACGGCCTGCTCGGCACCTTCCAGGGCCGCAATGCGCTCTTCGAACGCACGCACGGTCGGGTTGGTGTAGCGCGAATACACGTTGCCCGGCACTTCGCCAGCAAACCGCGCAGCGGCGTCGGCGGCAGTACGAAACACGTAGCTGGAGGTGAAGAACATCGGGTCGCCGTGCTCACCTTCCGGGGTACGGTGCTGGCCGGCGCGCACAGCCAGGGTATCGAAAGCTACGCCATCGAGGTCGCTGTCCAACCGACCGGCATCCCATTCCTGACTCATGCTGCGACTCCTTATTCAATTCTTTGTTTAAGATACAAAACCGGCCCCTCAGGGCCGGTGTTTACTCAGTTGTTATACAGGTCGATGATCGCGCTGACCGCCTGTGTCTTGATCTTCGACGAGTCGTTGCGCGCCTGCTCGATCTTGTTCAGGTAGGCCTCGTCGACATCGCCGGTCACGTACTTGCCGTCGAACACGGCGCAGTCGAACTGCTCGATCTTGATCTTGCCACCGCCAACCGCTTCGATCAGGTCCGGCAGGTCCTGGTAGATCAGCCAGTCGGCGCCGATCAGGTCGGCCACGTCCTGGGTCGAACGATTATGCGCGATCAGCTCATGGGCGCTCGGCATGTCGATACCGTACACGTTCGGGTAACGCACCGCAGGCGCAGCGGAACAGAAGTACACGTTCTTCGCCCCGGCTTCGCGGGCCATCTGGATGATCTGCTTGCAGGTGGTGCCCCGCACGATGGAGTCATCTACCAGCATTACGTTCTTGCCGCGGAACTCAAGCTCGATGGCGTTGAGCTTCTGGCGTACCGATTTCTTGCGTGCAGCCTGGCCGGGCATGATGAAGGTACGGCCGATGTAGCGGTTCTTCACGAAGCCTTCGCGGAACTTGACGCCCAGGTGGTTGGCCAGTTCCAGCGCAGCGGTACGGCTGGTATCCGGGATCGGGATGACCACATCGATATCGTGCTCGGGACGCTCGCGCAGGATCTTCTCGGCCAGCTTCTCGCCCATGCGCAGGCGCGCCTTGTAGACCGAGACGCCGTCGATGATCGAATCCGGACGCGCCAGGTAGACGTGTTCGAAGATGCACGGGGTGAGTTTCGGCGCTACGGCGCACTGACGGGTGTGCAGCTTGCCGTCTTCAGTGATGTAGACAGCCTCGCCCGGCGCCAAGTCGCGGATCAGGGTGAAGCCCAGCACGTCCAGGGACACGCTTTCGGAAGCGATCATGTACTCGACGCCTTCGTCGGTGTGACGCTGGCCGAACACGATCGGGCGAATGCCGTGGGGGTCGCGGAAACCAACGATGCCGTAACCGGTGATCATCGCCACCACCGCATAACCACCGACGCAACGGTTGTGCACGTCGATCACGGCGGCGAACACGTCTTCTTCGGTCGGCTGCAGCTTGCCACGCTGGGCCAGCTCGTGGGCGAACACGTTGAGCAGCACTTCCGAATCGGAGCTGGTGTTGACGTGGCGCAGGTCAGATTCGTAGATCTCCTTGGCCAGTTGTTCAACGTTGGTCAGGTTACCGTTGTGCGCCAAGGTGATGCCGTAAGGCGAGTTGACGTAGAACGGTTGAGCTTCGGCCGAGGTCGAGCTACCGGCAGTCGGGTAGCGCACATGGCCAATGCCCATGTGCCCGACGAGGCGCTGCATGTGACGCTGATGGAACACGTCACGCACCAGGCCATTGTCCTTGCGCAGGAATAACCGGCCGTCGTGGCTGGTCACAATACCGGCAGCGTCCTGGCCGCGGTGCTGGAGGACGGTTAGCGCGTCATACAGCGCCTGATTGACGTTCGACTTACCGACGATACCGACGATGCCACACATGCGACGCAACCCCTACTTAATGAATCTTGACTGAACACAGCTTACTGAGGCGTTTTGGCCGGTAAGAGGTGCTCCTTGAACGGAAGATCAGCGGGTACGCTGATTCCGCTGGCCAGCCACTGACTGCTCCACCCCAGGATGAGGTTCTTGGACCAGTCTGCAACCAATAGAAATTTTGGCACGAGTACCGACTCCTGCCACCACGAATCCTGCTGTACCGGCCCCAGGCTCAACAGCCCGACCGCCACGACCACCAGCAACGCGCCACGCGCAGCCCCGAAGGCCATGCCGAGAAATCGATCGGTCCCGGAGAGGCCGGTGACACGTATCAACTCGCCAATAAGATAATTGACCATTGCCCCCACCAACAGCGTGGCGATGAACATGATGGCGCAGCCCGCGATGACGCGAGCCGAAGGTGTCTCTATGTACCCGGCCAGGTAGACCGACAGTGAACCACCGAACATCCAGGCTACGACTCCTGCGATGATCCAGGTCAGCAACGACAGTGCTTCTTTTACGAAGCCGCGGCTCAGACTGATCAAAGCGGAGATGGCGACGATTGCAACGATCGCCCAATCAACCCAGGTAAATGGCACAGTGCAGCCTACGTACGGATAAGGCGGCGCATTTTAGCAGAGCGCCGGGCTATCGGTAAGCGGTGATTGCGGGTGCTTTGCAAATCAATAGATTGTGACGGGCCAATCGCATTTCAACCCCAGCACAAACCAATGTGGGAGCTGGCTTGCCTGCGATGAGGGCGGCACGCTCGACATCGTTGTCGATTGAACCACCGCCATCGCAGGCAAGCCAGCTCCCACATTTAGAGCATATTGCCCGTTCAGCCGCGCTCGGGCTGGAAACGCACCACAAACCCGTTGAGGTTCTGCTGACGACCCAGCAAATCGCGCAGGCGATCTGCCTCCGCACGCTCGATCAGCGGCCCGACAAACACACGATTCTTGCCGTCAGCGCTGCGGATATAAGCGTTATACCCCTGGGCACGCAGCCTTTTCTGCAAGGCGTCGGCACTTTCGCGATTGGCCAGGCTGGCCAGCTGGATCGACCAACTGATCGGCAGGCCATTAGGGTCGATGCGACTCTGCCCCACATCCGGCTTGCCAGGCGCTGCAGGCTGCGGCGCTACCGGCTTGGGCGCTGGCGCCGGTGCAGCCGGTTTGGCGGCGACAGCCGGGGCTGGCGTTGGCTTGACCACCGGCACACTTGGCTGCACCGGCATCGAAGGGGCCTGTGAAGGCGCCTGCTGTGTGACGACCTCCTCCTCGACGGGCACAGGCTCTTCCGGCAACACCTGAGGCTCAGGCACGACCACCGGTTCGACCTGAACCTGCGGCACCACCGGCGCCTGGGGCGCAGCGGGAGCTTCAACCACCACCTGGCGCTGTTCGTCCTGGCGGGAAAACAGCATCGGCAAAAAGATTACCGCCAACGCCACCAGCACCAGGGCCCCGACCATTCGCTGCTTGTATGCGCTATCCAGTAATGCCATGTGCAGCTTCCTCCGTGGAGCGCCGGGCCAGCCATTCAAGCGCCTCGGCAACACAATAAAATGATCCGAACAACAGGATTTCGTCCTCGGCCGTCGCTACCGCACACTGCGCCTCCAGGGCTGCAGTGACGCTTGCATACGACGTCACCGGCGCGCCAAGGTTCTGCAAGGCAGTTTCCAACTCAACCGCAGGACGGCTGCGTGGAGTGTCCAGCGGCGCAACGGCCCAAGACTGGACGCTGCCCAGCAGTGGCGCAACCACGCCGTCTAGGTCCTTGTCGACCAACAACCCGAACACCGCCAGGCGACGCCCCACCGGCGGCGTACGCGCCAGACGCTCAGCCAGGTACTGCGCAGCATGGGGGTTATGGCCTACATCCAACATCAGGCTCAGGCGCTTGCCTTGCCAGTCGAAGGTTCGGCGATCGAGGCGCCCCACCACTTTCGTTGCCAGCAAGGTCGCGGCGATCTGCGCGGCGTCCCACGGCAGGTCCAGCAGCAAATAGGCTTGCAGCGCGAGCGCGGCGTTTTCCATCGGCAGGTTCAGCAACGGCAAATCAAGCAGCTCTACCCGTTGGCCACGTGCATCCTGCCCACGCCATTGCCAATGGGTGTGGCCGATGTCCAGGGTGAACTCGCGACCCCGCAGGTAGAACGGGCAATCCAGTTCGCGCGCCCTGTCGAGCAAGGGTTGCGGCGGGTCCAGGTCACCACACAGCGCCGGACGGCCCTGGCGGAAGATCCCGGCCTTTTCAAAAGACACCGATTCGCGGGTATTGCCCAGGTAATCGGCATGATCGACACCAATGCTGGTTACCAGGGCCAGGTCGGCATCCACCACGTTGACAGTATCCAGGCGCCCGCCGAGGCCGACTTCCAGCACGACCACATCCAGTTGCGCACGCTCGAACAGCCAGAACGCCGCCAGGGTGCCCATCTCGAAATAGGTCAGGGAAATGTCGCCACGCCCGGCTTCCAGGGCTGCGAAGGCTTCGCACAGCTGGGCATCAGTGGCTTCGACGCCATTGAGCTGCACCCGCTCGTTGTAGCGCAGCAGGTGCGGCGAACTGTACACGCCGACTTTGAGGCCCTGGGCCTGCAACAGCGCGGCGACAAAGGCACAGGTGGAGCCTTTGCCGTTGGTGCCGGTCACCGTGATCACACGCGGTGCCGGCTGGCCCAACCCGAGGCGGGCCGCTACCTGTTGCGAGCGCTCCAGGCCCATGTCGATGGCGGACGGATGCAACTGCTCAAGGTAGGCGAGCCATTCGCCCAGGGTACGTTGGGTCATAGGTTTGCTGGCACCGGCGGCACGACGATCGGCTCGACCTTAGGCGCGATGTACACAGGCGTCGGCAAGCCCATCATTTGCGCGAGCAGGCTGCCCAGGCGCGGGCGCAGTTCGCCACGCGGAATGATCAGGTCGATCGCACCGTGCTCCAGCAGGAACTCGCTGCGCTGGAAGCCTTCCGGCAGTTTTTCCCGCACGGTCTGCTCGATTACGCGCGGGCCGGCAAAACCGATCAGGGCTTTAGGCTCGCCAACGATCACATCGCCCAACATCGCCAGGCTGGCGGAGACGCCGCCGTAGACCGGGTCGGTCAGTACGGAGATGAACGGAATGCCTTCTTCACGCAGACGCGCCAGTACCGCCGAGGTCTTGGCCATTTGCATCAGGGAAATCAGGGCTTCCTGCATACGCGCACCACCGGAGGCGGCGAAGCAGATCATCGGGCAACGGTTTTCCAGGGCATAGTTGGCAGCGCGAACAAAGCGCTCACCGACGATGGCACCCATGGAACCGCCCATGAAGGAGAATTCGAAGGCCGAGACTACTACCGGCATGCCCAGCAGCTTGCCGCTGACCGAAATCAGCGCGTCTTTTTCGCCAGTCTGCTTCTGTGCGCCGACCAGGCGGTCCTTGTACTTCTTGCTGTCGCGGAACTTGAGACGGTCAACCGGCTCCAGGTCGGCACCCAGCTCATTACGGCCATCGGCATCCAGGAAGATGTCGATACGAGCGCGTGCGCCAATACGCATGTGGTGGTTGCACTTGGGGCAAACGTCCAGGGTCTTTTCCAGCTCCGGGCGATACAGCACCGCGTCGCAGGATGGGCATTTGTGCCACAGACCTTCAGGAACCGAGCTTTTCTTCACCTCGGAACGCATGATCGAAGGGATCAGTTTGTCTACTAACCAGTTGCTCATGCTTTCTTTTCTCCAGTACCGGTGGCTCGAACACAGCCCCGCGTATGCCCTTGAGCTAAATTCATATGTGGCGATGACACAGGCGGGACGGGGTCAGACGTTGGACCTGCCATTTCCCGCCCGTATCCTCAGCCTTCCAGACAACCTGCCAGCGCAGGGTTGCCACTTCGTTTCCGGGCCACCCACAGGTGGCGCCGGGCTGTTTTACACAGTGGTAGTTATGGACGGCGGCAGACTGCCAGCCGTCACATCCCACCCCTGCTGTTGCGCACGGCCTGCATGAACGCGCGAATCTTGCTCGGGTCCTTGATCCCCTTGCCCTGCTCCACCCCACCGCTGACGTCCACGGCATACGGCCGGACCTGTTCGATGGCTGCCTGGACATTCGCTGGAGTGAGCCCACCCGCGAGAATGACCGGCTTGCTCAACCCCTCGGGAATCAGCGTCCAGTCGAACGCCTCGCCCGTGCCACCGGGTACGCCTTCGACGTAAGTGTCCAACAGAATCCCGCGAGCGCCGGTATAAGCGGCGCAGGCTGCGGCGATATCGTCCCCAGCCTTGACTCGCAACGCCTTGATGTACGGGCGCTGATAGCTTTCGCATTCCTCTGGCGATTCGTCGCCATGGAACTGCAACATATCCAGCGGCACCGCATCCAGGGTTTCGTTGAGCTCGCAGCGGCTGGCGTTGACGAACAACCCCACGGTGGTCACGAAGGGCGGCAATGCAGCGATGATCGCCCGCGCCTGCAGCACATTCACCGCCCGTGGGCTCTTGGCATAAAACACCAGGCCAATGGCATCCGCCCCCGCTTCGACTGCCGCCAGCGCGTCTTCTATGCGGGTAATCCCGCAAATCTTGCTGCGAACGGCTGACATGTCGTAGGAACCTCAGGGTTGGACCGAGAAAGTCCCGGATGGTAACAAAAGCTTTTCCGGGCGTCAGCCGCCAAGTTCGCTGAAACCGGTGAGGAAGTGCGGCCCGATAAAGCGTTCCGGCAATTCGAACTCGTCGCGGTACTCCACATCCACCAGGTAAAGGCCGAACGGATGCGCCGTGACCCCGCCCGTGCGGCGAATGCGGCTTTCCAGCACTTCCTTGGCCCACTCCACCGGGCGCTCACCGGTGCCGATGGTCATCAGCACGCCAGCGATGTTGCGCACCATGTGATGCAGGAAGGCACCTGCACGGATATCCAGCACAATCATCTTGCCGTGGCGCGTCACCCGCAGGTGGTGGACTTCCTTGATCGGCGACTTGGCCTGGCACTGCCCGGCACGGAAGGCGCTGAAGTCATGCACCCCGACCAGATGCTGCGCGGCTTCGGCCATGCGCTCGGCATCCAGCGGGCGGTGGTTCCAGGTGATTTCTTCATTGAGGTGCGCCGGGCGGATCTGATCGTTGTAGATCACGTAGCGGTAACGGCGGGCGATGGCCTTGAAACGGGCGTGAAAATGCGCCGGCATGACCTTGGCCCAGCTGACACTGACATCATGGGGCAAATTGATATTAGCCCCCATCACCCACGCCTTCATCGAACGCTCGGCCTGGGTGTCGAAGTGCACCACTTGGCCACACGCGTGTACGCCAGCATCGGTACGCCCGGCACACATCAGCGACACCGGCGAGTTGGCGACTTTGGACAGGGCGTTTTCCAGGGTTTCCTGCACCGTCAACACCCCGGAGGCCTGACGCTGCCAGCCGCGATAGCGCGAGCCTTTGTATTCCACGCCCAGGGCGATGCGGTAAAAGCCTGCGGCCGCCATTTCGGCAGCCGCGTTATCTATATTTGCCAAGAACTGAGAGCCTGATGAGTTGCGCAAAGGCGGGCATTATAGGGCGTCAGGGTGCATGAGAGGGGGCTTTTAATCTGGGGTTTTTGTGGCGAGGGAGCTTGCTCCCGTTCGACAGCGCAGCTGGAGCCGGCTTTTCAGGGGCGCTACGCCCCCAGCGGGAGCAAGCTCCCTCGCCACAACAAGCCCGCTCCCACATTTTTCTGCCTCGGCCGTTAGATTCGGCCGAGCATTTCCTTGGCTTCGCCACGCTGGCCTTCGTTGCCTTCGGTCAGCACCTCGGACAGGATGTCTCGCGCGCCGTCAGCATCGCCCATGTCGATATAGGCCTGGGCCAGGTCGAGCTTGGTAGCCACTTCATCGGTGCCCGAGAGGAAGTCGAAATCCGGCTCATCCTCAGCACCCAGCGCGGCATCTTCAGCCGTGAAGGAAGGCTCGATCGGCGGATGTTCCAGGCTCTGGGACAATCGATCCAGTTCAGCGTTGACGTCATCCAGCTCCGACGCGAAGGCATCGGGCTTGGCCGCAGGGTTGCTCGGCTCGTCCGCCAGCGACAGGTCAAAGTCTTCCGGCAGGTTGAATTCGTCCAGCGCAGCCGGCGTCAGGGTCGGCGGCTCCACTGGCGGTACATCCTTGATCTGCTCTTCAAGGCCCGACAGGAAGTCGTCATCGGTTTGCGACGCGGGCGGGTCCAGCTGCAGGTCCAGGTCAAAGTCCGACAGGTCCTGTGCGTCGGCCTTGGGCTCGGTCTGTTGTTTGAGCAATGTTTCAAAGGTTTGCTGGTCTTGCGCGATCTCGGCCGGCGAGGCGGCTTCCAGGTCATCCAGGCTCAAGTCGAAATCGGTGTCGAAGGTGTCTGCCTGCGCAGCCGAGGCCGGCTTGTCGTCGAGCAGGTCCTTGACGTATTGCGCATCCAGGGCTGCGGCGGCCACTGCGGCACTGACACCCGCAGCCAACACGGCCATGGCCGGGAAGCGCGCCTTGAGCTGCTCGACCTGGGCATGGTTCTCACCGTTGGCCACCAACTGGCGCTCCTGGGTGACGAACCCGTCCTTGTTGTTCTGCAGGCCATAGACTTCCATCAGCTTCAAACGCAGGTCGCTGCGCTTGGGCTCGTGCTTGATGGCTTGTTCAAGCACATCCGCCGCCTGGTTCAGGTGGCCACGGTCAATATGGGATTGGGCCTGGGCCAGGGCGTCGCTGGAATTTTCCTGAGCCACGGCAACCGCCAACGGCGCCAGCACGGAGGCGACCGTCGGCGCCACAACCGTCTCGACCACCGGTGCTGGCGCGGGTGCGGCTGCTGGCGCAACTGCGGTGGCGAGCTTGACGCTCGGCGGCGGCACTTCAAGGCCCTCGAAGCTGTCAGGCGGCAGGTCTTGATCGATATTGGAAACGAACTCAGGCTCTTCGGCCAACGCCCGAGCCATGCGCAGATGCTTCTCTTCTTCGCGGCGAGCATTGCGATGGCGTGCCCACAGCAGCAAAAGCAGCAACACCACCAGCAGGGCCGCACCGCCAAGGATGCCGAGCACAATCGGGTTGGTCAGCAGATCATTGAACTTGCCTTCGGTACTGGCCGGCGCGGCAGCCGGCTTGACAGGTTCAGGCGCTGGCGCTGGCGTTGCAACAGGGGCCGCAGGCTCGGCTGCAGGCTCACCGGGCAACTGTGCGGGGATCGCGGCTGGCTCACCGGTTTGCGCCTGCAAACGAGCCAATTGGTCATTCTTCAGCTGGATCAGCTTCTGCAGCTTGTCCAGCTGGCTTTGCAGGTCGGCGGCACGGCTTTTCAGTTCTTCGTTGTCGCGCCGCGTGGTGTCGAGCTCTTCCTGGGCCATCGCCAGCTTGTCGCTCAGGGCGCGGCTGTCCCCAGCTGCGCCTTTGCCACCTTTCTTGGCGGCTTGCGCCGATACCAGGCTCAAATTGTCTTTGGCCTGGGTGCTCGACGGCGCATTGCCGGCCTGGGTGCGCCGGGTTGCATCCAACTGCGGCTTACCAGCCACTTGCCCCTGAGGACTACGCTGGCGCTGGCGCCAGGCGGCGTTCTGCGCACTCACTTCGGCAATCGCTTGCGGCTGGGCCAGGGCTGTACTTTGGGTGATATCCGGCAGGCGTAGCACCTGGCCGGTTTTCAGGCGGTTGATGTTGCCGTCGACAAAGGCATCCGGGTTAAGCGCCTGGATAGCCAGCATCGTTTGCTGGACCGAGGCGCCATGACGGTTCTTCGCGGCAATTTCCCACAAGGTATCGTGGGGCGTGGTGGTGTGCCGGGCAAGCGTGCCAGTGGCAGGCGCAGAGCTGGCCGGCGCGCTGGCAGTCGGTGCCGGCTGGTCAAACTTGGCCGGGTCGAGCAGCACACTGTAGTCACGCATCAAGCGGCCATTGGGCCATTGCACCTGCATCAGGAAACGCACGTAGGAATCGGGCAGCGGCTTGCTGGAGGTCACACGTACCACGCTGCGACCTTCGGGGTTGATCACCGGCGTGAACGTCAGGTCATCGAGAAACGCCTGGCGGTCGACACCCGCATCCACGAAGGCCTGGGCCGAAGCCAGGCTGGGGGTGATCTCGGACGCCGTGAGGCCGCCCACATCGCGCAATTCGATTTCCACCGACAGCGGCTGGTTCAACTTCGACTTGAGGGTCATCTCCCCAAGTTGCAGCGCCTGCGCCATACCGGAGGACAGCGCCGAGGCGGCCGCTATTGCTAACACCAGTTTGCGAACTTGAACCATAGCCTCATCCTTTGTTTGAACACTTCCCGCTCTGCGAGAAGGTTGGTAACCGCTGCCATAAGGCATGGCGAGCCGATAGGTCACCGACGCGCTTGTGTTTCACTTGGGACCAAGCATAGCGCCTGGCTAGAATCAATCTACAAATTGCCGCCAAGTATCTTTTACACAAGGTCTTTTATCAACAACTGCGCCAGTTCCACGGCGTTCAGGGCCGAGCCTTTGCGTACGTTATCTGACGTCAACCAAAGATTTAGTTCCGCCGGGTCGTCGATACCTGCGCGAACTCGCCCGACGTACACCACGTCCTGGCCGACGGCATCGCCTACGGCGGTGGGGTAATCGCCCTCCTCGACCAGCTCGATTCCCGGCGCAGCGTCGAGGGCGCGGTTCACCGCGGCCAGGTCGACCGGCGCGGCCAGTTGCAGCGACACAGTCAGGCTATCGCCGAAAAACACCGGGGCTTGAACGCAAGTGGCGGAAATCTTTAGTAAAGGGGTTTCCAGCACCGCACGCAGTTCGTGTACGAGGCGCTTCTCCAGGGCGGTATGGCCTTGGACGTCTGGCGTGCCGACTTGCGCCAGCAGGTTGAACGCCACTTGCCGATCGAAGAACGCTGGCTCCAAAGGACGCACGTTCAGCAGTTCGGCAGTCTGGCGCGCCAACTCGCTGACGGCCTCGCGGCCCTGGGCAGAGATGGCCAGGTTGGCGGTGACGCTCACGCGCTGGATGTCCACTACATTGCGCAACGGTGCCAGCACCACCGCGAGGTAGGTGGCACAAGGGCTCGGGCTGCCGAGCTGGAAAGGCTTTTTCAACGCGCCCAGCACATGGGAGTTGGCCTGCGGCACCACTTGCGGCGCCTGCTCGGCGGGCAATGCGCCAGACAAGTCGATCACCGCGCAGCCAGCGGCGGTGGCACGCGGGGCGAAGCTCAGGGTCACCGCGGGGCCTGCAGCGAAGAACGCCAACTGCACCTTGCTGAAATCAAACGTGTCGACCTCTTTGACCCGCACGTTCTTGCCCCGAAACGGCACCGAAGCCCCCGCCGAGTTGCTGCCCGCCAGCAGGTACAAGGTGCCCACCGGGAACTCCAGCTCTTCGAGAATCTGCACCAGGGTTTCGCCAACGGTACCGGTAGCGCCGATCACGGCGATTTCAAAGGTCTGGGTCATGGGATTGCCTCGGGCATTACGGGGGAGCGGCACTTTACCGGGTGGTAGAGGGTGAGGCAATTACAGCCCCCCTGATCGTTCCCGCGCTCTGCGTGGGAACGCCCCTCTAAAGCAGACGCAGAGCGTCCAGAGCTGCATTCCCACGCAGAGCGTGGGAACGATCACAAGGGCAACAAAAAACCCGCGCCTGTCACCAGAACGCGGGTTTCTGTTATTGCCTCAAGCGATCAACGCTCCAGCAAAATTCGCAACATGCGACGCAACGGCTCAGCCGCGCCCCACAGCAGTTGGTCGCCAACGGTGAACGCGCCAAGGAACTGGCTGCCCATGTTCAGCTTGCGCAGGCGGCCCACCGGCACATTCAGGGTGCCGGTGACCTTGGTCGGGCTCAGCTCCTGCATGCTGATATCGCGGTTGTTCGGCACCAGCTTGACCCAAGGGTTGTGCTGGCTGATCAGCCCTTCGATATCGGCGATCGGCACATCTTTGTTCAACTTGATGGTCAGCGCCTGGCTGTGGCAACGCATGGCGCCAATGCGCACGCAGATGCCGTCCACCGGGATCGGGTTCTTGAAACGCCCCAGGATCTTGTTGGTTTCGGCCTGGGCCTTCCACTCTTCGCGACTCTGACCGTTAGGCAGTTCCTTGTCGATCCACGGGATCAGGCTACCGGCCAATGGCACGCCGAAGTTCTCGGTCGGGTAAGCATCGCTGCGCATGGCCTCGGCCACACGGCGGTCGATATCGAGGATCGCACTGGCCGGGTCAGCCAGTTGATCGGCGACAGCGGCGTGGGTCGCGCCCATCTGCTTGATCAGTTCACGCATGTTCTGCGCGCCGGCACCGGAGGCCGCCTGATAGGTCATCGCGCTCATCCACTCCACCAGGCCCGCTTCGAACAGGCCGCCCAGGCCCATCAGCATCAGGCTGACGGTGCAGTTGCCGCCCACGTAGTTCTTGGTACCGGCGTCCAGTTGCTGGTCGATGACCTTGCGGTTGACCGGGTCGAGGATGATCACCGCGTCGTCCTGCATGCGCAGGCTCGAAGCGGCGTCGATCCAGTAACCCTGCCAGCCGGCTTCGCGCAGCTTGGGGAAGACTTCGCTGGTGTAGTCGCCACCCTGGCAGGTCAGGATCACGTCGAGGCTCTTCAACTCTTCAATGCTGTAGGCATCCTTGAGCGGGGCAATATCCTTGCCCACGGACGGCCCTTGGCCACCTACGTTCGAAGTGGTGAAAAACACCGGCTCAATAAGATCGAAATCCTGCTCTTCCAGCATCCGCTGCATGAGCACGGAACCGACCATACCGCGCCAACCGATCAGACCTACACGTTTCATCGCAACTACACCTTGTTAAAAAGTGGGCCGCCTTGCAGCAACAACTGCAAGCGGGCCCGAGAGATTACAGATTCCGCAGCGCGGCGACTACTGCGTCGCCCATTTCTTGCGTCCCGACCTTGGTGCAACCCTGGGACCAGATATCGCCGGTGCGCAAGCCCTGATCCAGCACCAGGCTGACGGCCTTCTCGATTGCGTCCGCCGCATCGCCCAGGTTGAAGCTGTAGCGCAGCATCATCGACACCGACAAAATCGTCGCCAGCGGGTTGGCAATGCCCTGTCCCGCGATGTCTGGCGCCGAACCGTGGCACGGCTCGTACATACCTTTGTTGTTGGTGTCCAGGGACGCCGACGGCAGCATGCCGATGGAACCGGTGAGCATCGACGCCTGGTCGGACAGGATGTCGCCGAACAGGTTATCGGTGACAATCACGTCGAACTGCTTGGGTGCGCGCACCAGTTGCATGGCGGCGTTGTCGACGTACATGTGGCTCAGTTCGACGTCCGGATAATCCTTGGCGACTTCTTCGACGATTTCACGCCACAGTTGGCTGGAAGCCAGCACATTGGCCTTGTCCACCGAGCAGACTTTTTTGCCGCGCACGCGCGCCATGTCGAAACCGACACGGGCGATACGGCGGATTTCGCTCTCGCTGTATGGCAGCGTGTCATAGGCCTGACGCTCACCATTTTCCAACTCGCGCACGCCCCGTGGCGAGCCGAAGTAGATACCGCCGGTCAGCTCACGCACGATGAGGATATCCAGGCCCGCTACCACTTCCGGCTTGAGGCTCGACGCGTCAGCCAGTTGCGGGTAGAGGATGGCCGGGCGCAGGTTACCGAACAGGCCAAGTTGCGCACGAATCTTCAGCAAGCCGCGCTCAGGGCGGATGTCACGCTCGATCTTGTCCCATTTCGGCCCACCCACGGCGCCGAGCAGTACCGCATCGGCAGCCCGGGCGCGGTCGAGGGTCTCGTCAGCCAGCGGCACGCCGTGCTTGTCGATGGCAGCGCCGCCGATCACGTCGTGGCTCAGCTCGAAGCCCAGGCTGTACTTGCTGTTGGCAAGCTCAAGGACCTTGACCGCTTCGGCCATGATTTCCGGCCCAATACCGTCGCCAGGGAGAATCAGAATCTGCTTGCTCATGCGTTCCTCATTTCATCAAGCGACCCGCCCGTGGGCAGGTCGGGAAAAATCAATCAGCGTTCGGCGAAGACCACCAGCACATCGGTGCTGAAGGTGCCGTCGGCTTGAACTTCGTAATAATCACGTACTTCCTGGCCCATCGCCTTTTGCAGCTCAAGGATTGCTGCACGCAGTACCTCTGGCGTGCGCATGCGTTCAACCCACGAGGTGTACTCCAGGCGCAAGCGCTGGCGACTGCTGTTGCGCACGTGCAGGCCAGCCTCACTCAACTGGCGCATCCACTCGGCGCCGGAATAGTCACGTACATGGCTGGTGTCGCGCAGCACTTCGACGGTTTGCAGGTAAGTGTCCAACAGCGGGCTGCCCGGTGACAAGACATCCACAAATGCCGCCACGCCACCCGGCTTGAGCACACGGCGCACTTCACGCAGGGCCAGGCCGAGGTCGCTCCAGTGATGGGCCGAATAACGGCTGAACACGAAGTCGAATTCGCCATCGGCGAACGGCAGGCGCTCGGCGGCGCCGTGCACGGTGCGGATGTTGTCCAGGTTGCGGTCTTTGGCGGCGGCGGCCACCACGTCGAGCATAGGCTGGGACAAGTCGTAGGCCACCACTTCTTTGACCAGAGGCGCTACATGGAAGCTGACATGACCGGCACCGCAGCCCAGGTCCAGCAGGCGTGCAGCGCCCTGCCCGGCCAGTTCGGCCTGTAGCAGTGCGAATTCGGTGCCCTGGGCGTGTACGGCGCTGCTCAGGTAGGCTGAGGCTTGCTCGCCGAATTGTTTTTGCACGACTTGGGTGTGGGCGGTGGTGGTCATGGTGGCTTTCCTTGGGGTTTGTGGTGGTTGCACTGGCGCTATCGCAGGCAAGCCAGCTCCCACCGTTGACCGAGGTGCTCAGGCGAACCTCGATCCCTGTGGGAGCAGGCTTGCCCGCGATGGGGCCCGCACGGTTACCGCAAATCAGGCATCGCGAAACAGCCAGGGCTGGCTCGCCCGGTGCCGGGTTTCAAACGCAGCAATCGCATCGCCGTCCTGCAAGGTCAGGCCGATGTCGTCCAGGCCGTTGATCAGGCAGTGCTTACGGAAGGCATCCACTTCAAAGTGGTACACCTTGCCATCCGGGCGGGTCACGGTTTGCGCGGCCAGGTCCACCGTCAGTTGGTAGCCGACATTGGCCTCCACTTGCTGGAACAACTCGTCCACTTCTGCGTCGCTCAAGATGATCGGCAACAGGCCGTTCTTGAAGCTGTTGTTGAAGAAGATATCGGCGTAGCTCGGCGCGATGATGCTCCGAAAGCCGTACTCTTCCAGGGCCCACGGCGCGTGTTCACGGCTGGAGCCGCAACCGAAGTTTTCCCGGGCCAGCAACACGCTGGCACCTTGGTAACGCTCGGCGTTGAGCACAAAGTCCTTGTTCAGGGGGCGCTTGGAGTTGTCCTGGTAGGCGTAGCCCACGTCCAGGTAGCGCCACTCATCGAACAGGTTGGGGCCGAAACCGGTGCGCTTGATCGACTTCAGGAATTGCTTTGGGATGATCTGGTCGGTGTCCACATTGGCACGGTCCAACGGCGCTACAAGGCCTGTGTGTTGGGTAAAAGCTCTCATCGGGTTTTCCTCAGATCAATTCGCGAACGTCGATGAAACGACCGTTGACGGCAGCAGCGGCGGCCATGGCCGGGCTCACCAGGTGGGTACGCCCACCCGCGCCCTGACGCCCTTCGAAGTTACGGTTGGAGGTCGATGCGCAATGCTCGCCCGACTCCAGGCGGTCCGGGTTCATCGCCAGGCACATCGAGCAGCCCGGCTCCCGCCATTCAAAACCGGCTTCGAGGAAGATCTTGTCCAGCCCTTCGGCTTCCGCCTGGGCTTTAACCAGCCCGGAACCTGGCACCACAATGGCTTGTTTGATGGTCGAGGCCACCTTGCGGCCCTTGGCGATCACCGCTGCGGCGCGCAGGTCTTCGATCCGCGAGTTGGTGCAGGAACCGATAAACACACGGTCCAACTGGATGTCGGTGATCGCCTGGTTGGCAGTCAACCCCATGTATTTCAAGGCGCGCTCGATGGAGCCACGCTTGACCAGGTCGGCCTCTTTGGCCGGGTCCGGCACGTTCTGGTCGACGGCCAGGACCATTTCGGGCGAAGTGCCCCAGCTGACTTGCGGCTTGATCTGCGTAGCGTCGAGTTCGACCACGGTGTCGAACACCGCATCGGCGTCGGAGACCAGGTCTTTCCACGCTTCGACGGCGGCATCCCAATCGGCGCCTTGCGGCGCGAACGGGCGACCCTTGACGTATTCGACGGTTTTTTCGTCCGCCGCCACCATGCCCACGCGGGCACCGGCTTCGATGGACATGTTGCAGATGGTCATGCGGCCTTCAATGGACAGGTCGCGGATAGCACTGCCGGCGAACTCGATGGCATGGCCGTTGCCGCCGGCGGTGCCGATCTTGCCGATCACGGCGAGCACGATGTCTTTGGCGGTCACGCCAAACGGCAATTGGCCTTCGACGCGTACCAGCATGTTCTTCATTTTCTTGGCCACCAGGCACTGGGTGGCAAACACGTGCTCCACCTCGGAAGTACCGATGCCGTGGGCCAGGGCGCCGAACGCACCATGGGTGGAGGTATGAGAGTCACCGCAGACCACGGTCATGCCCGGCAAGGTGGCGCCCTGCTCCGGGCCGATGACGTGGACGATGCCTTGGCGCACGTCGTTCATCTTGAATTCGGTGATGCCGTATTCGTCGCAATAATCGTCGAGGGTCTGCACCTGCAAACGCGAAACCTGGTCGGCAATGGCTTCGATGCCGCCCTTGCGCTCAGGAGTGGTCGGCACGTTGTGGTCCGGAGTGGCGATGATGGAGTCGACGCGCCAAGGCTTGCGCCCGGCCAGTCGCAGGCCTTCGAACGCTTGGGGCGAGGTCACTTCATGGATGATGTGACGGTCGATGTAGATCAGCGACGATCCATCATCGCGACGTTTCACTTCGTGGGAATCCCAAAGCTTGTCGTAAAGCGTTTTGCCGGCCATCAGTCGGTCCTCATCAGCGGTGCTTCTATACGCCGGGCTTTTCAATAACCCTTTGGCTTGTGAGGCTGATGGTATGGCGCTACATTAAATAACTCAAATTCATATTTTTTATGCTTTGGATTACCAACTGGAATAGCACCATGGACCTGGCCAACCTCAACGCCTTTATCGCCATCGCCGAGACCGGCAGCTTCTCCGGCGCCGGCGAACGCCTGCACCTGACCCAGCCGGCCATCAGCAAGCGCATCGCCGGTCTGGAACAACAATTGAAGGTACGGCTGTTCGACCGCCTGGGCCGCGAAGTCGGCTTGACCGAGGCCGGGCGGGCCTTGCTGCCCCGCGCCTATCAAATCCTCAACGTGCTGGACGACACCCGCCGGGCCCTGACCAACCTCACCGGCGAAGTCAGCGGGCGCCTCACTCTGGCCACTAGCCACCATATCGGTCTGCATCGCCTACCGCCGATCCTGCGCACCTTCACCCGGCAATATCCGAAGGTGGCGTTGGATATTCAGTTTCTGGATTCAGAAGTGGCCTACGAAGAAATCCTCCATGGCCGTGCGGAAGTCGCGGTAATCACCCTGGCGCCTGAGCCCCACAACCTGGTACGTGCAACCCGGGTGTGGGACGACCCACTGGATTTTGTGGTGGCGCCGGAACACAGCCTGATCAGCAACGGTTCCGTCAGCCTGGGCGATATCGCCGGGCATCCGGCCGTGTTTCCCGGTGGCAACACCTTTACCCACCATATTGTCAGCCGCCTGTTCGAGGCCCAGGGCCTGACGCCCAACATAGCGATGAGCACTAACTACCTGGAAACCATCAAGATGATGGTCTCCATCGGCCTGGCCTGGAGCGTGTTGCCGCGCACCATGCTTGACGATCAGGTGGCAAGTATCGCTTTGCCGGGCATACAGCTCAGTCGCCAGCTAGGCTATATCGTGCACACCGAAAGGACGCTGTCGAACGCTGCGCGGGCTTTCATGAGCCTGTTGGATGCACAGGTCGATCTGCCAGGGTTACCGGCATGACACCGTGCGGGCCAGGGGTTTAGGTCAAACCGCGCGGTTTTCTCAATGAGCCAAGGCCCTTTGATAATGCGCAACCCCCTTGACCCGATTCCCCCCCTGCCCCGCATCTACGCCCTGGACCCTCAAGCGGCGGAACAAAGCTGGGACAGTGCCCCGCAGCTGCTCGCGGCCCTCAATGCCGCGCGGCTGGGTGCCTGGTGCTGGGAAATCGACACAGGAAGAATCAGTTGGTCACGGGGCACCCAGGCGCTATTCGGCTTTGACCCGCGCCAGCCTCTGCCCAAGGACCTCGATTACCTAGACCTGCTGGCCCCGCAAGACAGTGCGCGGGTGGTGCGCGGCTTTCATGCGGTGCTCGCCGGAGAGCCCTTCGACCGCGCCATGCACCACCGCATCCAATGGCCCGATGGCAGCCTGCACTGGCTGGAAATCAGCGGCAACCTGGCCCCCGACAAAGCCGGACGGCGACGCATGATCGGGGTGATCCGCGAGATCACCCACCAACGCGACCGTGAACATGCCCTCAGCCATTCGGAAAAGCGCTTCGCCACCCTGTTCCACCTGTGCCCGAACATGGTACTGCTGACGCGCCAGGCCGACGGCTTGATCAGCGAAGCCAACCAGTATTTCGAAATGCTGTTCGGCTGGCCGGTGGCCGATGCCATCGGCCGCACCACCCTGGAACTGGGCCTGTGGCGCCACCCGGAACAGCGGGCGCTGCTGGTCAAGGCCACGCAACGCAAAGGCGAACCCATCACCATGGAAGTGCAGTTCTGCGCCAGCAACGGCCAGATTCATGACGGCACCCTCAGCGCACAAAAGGTGGAACTGGACGGCGAGGCGTACCTGATCAGCACCTTTCTGGACATCACCGAACGCAAAAACGCCGAGCAAGCGCTCAAGGAAAGCCAGGAACGCCTGGACCTGGCCCTGGATTCCGCGCAACTGGGCACCTGGGATTGGCACATCCCCAGCGGCATGCTCTACGGCTCGGCGCGAGCCGCCCAGCTACACGGGCTGGAGCCCGCGCCGTTCCATGAGTCTTTCGAGGCGTTTTTTGAAGGCATGTCCGATGAGGACCGGGAGGGCATGCGCCATGCTTACCGCAGTTTGCGCGAAGGCCCGGACGGCAACTATCAGCTGACCTACCGCGTGCAAATGGAAGACGGCAGCCCGCGCTACCTGGAGAGCCGCGCACGCCTGTATCGCGATGAGTCAGGCAAGCCCCTGCGCATGGCCGGCACCTTGCTGGATATCACCGACCAGGTCGAGCGCGAGCAACGGCTGACCGCCTCGGAAGAAAAGTTCGCCAGCCTGTTCCAGGCCAGCCCCGACCCGATCTGCGTGACCTGCCTGGACAGCGGCGCCTTTATCGAGATCAACCCGGCGTTTACCCAGACGTTTGGCTGGACAGCCGCCGAAGTGCTCGACAAAAGCGCGGAACAAATCGGCTTGTGGGACGACTCCAGCAAGCGCCTGCAGCGCATCGAGCAGGTGATACGCGAACAGGCCCTGAGCAATGTGGCTATCGTGGTGCATCACAAGGACGGCCAAAGCCTGACCTGCATGATTTCCAGCCGCTTGATCAAGGTCAGTGACCAGCCGTGCATCGTCACCACGCTGCGCGATATTACCCAACAGCAACGCTCGGAAGCCGCACTCAAGGCCAGTGAAGAGAAGTTCGCCAAGGCGTTCCATTCCAGCCCCGATGCGATATCCATCACCGAACGCGACACCGGCCGTTACGTGGAGGTCAACGACGGTTTTTGCCGCCTGACCGGTTACCGCACCGAAGAAGCCATCGGCCTGACGCTGTACCAGATCGGCATCTGGGCCGATGAAAACCAACGCGCCGCACTGTTGGCCGAGTTGCACATCAAGGGGCGCATTCACCACCTGGAAATGCTCTGGCGCAACAAGCGTGGCGAGGTTCTGGCGGTGGAGGTCTCGGTGGAGCCGATCACCTTGAATGAAACCCCCTGCCTGCTGCTGACCGCGCGGGATGTGAGCCTATTGAAGAACGCCCAGGCGCAGATCCGGCACCTGGCCTATCACGACCCGCTGACCAACCTGCCGAACCGGGCACTGCTGATGGACCGCCTGAGCCAGCAGATCGCCCTGCTCAAGCGCCACAACCTGCGCGGCGCCCTGCTGTTTCTGGACCTGGATCACTTCAAGCACATCAACGACTCCCTCGGCCACCCCGTTGGCGACACCGTGCTGAAAATCGTCACCGCGCGCCTGGAAGCCAGCGTGCGCACGGAGGACACCGTGGCGCGCCTGGGCGGCGACGAGTTTGTGGTATTGCTCAGCGGCCTGGAGGGCACCCGCCAGACGGTCAGCAGCCAGGTGCAAGCGCTGGCCGATACCCTGCGCGAATTGCTCTCGGAACCCATGTTCCTTGACGGTCACCGGTTGCAGGTCACGCCCAGCATCGGCGTGGCGCTGATCCCCGACCACGGCACCACACCCGCCGATCTGCTCAAGCGTGCCGACATCGCCCTGTACCGCGCCAAGGACTCCGGGCGCAACACCACGCAGATGTTCCACAACAGCATGCAAAAAACCGCCAGCGAGCGCCTGCGCATGGAAACCGACTTGCGCCTGGCTTTGTCACGCGGCGAATTCAGCGTGCATTACCAGCCCCAGGTGGATGCGCGAGGCAACAGGATAATCGGCGCCGAAGCCCTGGTGCGCTGGCAGCATCCACAATTGGGCGCGCAGTCGCCGGCGGAATTTATCAAGGTATTGGAAGACAGCGGCCTGATCCTGGAGGTCGGCACCTGGATTCTCGATGAAGCCTGCGGCGCCTTTGCCCAGTTGATTGCCGACGGCCTGGTGGACCCGCTCAATTTCAGCCTGTGCGTGAATATCAGCCCGCGGCAGTTTCGCCAGAACGACTTTGTGGAACGGGTGGAGCACAGCCTCAAGCAACACGGCCTGCCGTTCAGCCTGCTGAAACTGGAAATCACCGAAGGCATCGTGATCCAGAACCTGGACGACACCGTGATGAAGATGCGCCGCCTTAAAAAACTCGGCGTGAGCTTTGCGATGGATGATTTCGGCACCGGCTACTCATCCCTGACCTATCTCAAGCGCTTGCCGGTGGACGCACTGAAGATCGATCAGTCGTTCGTGCGCGATGCGACCCACGACCCCAATGACGCAGAAATCATCCGCGCCATTGTGGCCATGGCGCGCAGCCTGAACCTGGAAGTCATCGCCGAGGGGGTGGAAACCCTGGAACAGCTGGCGTTCCTGCAAAAGCTGGGCTGCCATTTGTTCCAGGGGTATTTACACAGCCGGCCATTGCCGATCGAGGGTTTCAGGCGGTTGCTGGAATAGGGTCGCGCCTGATCACGCGAGGTTGCAAAAGATGCAGCCAAGCGCCACTGCCGTCAATGGAGCCGCCCGCCTGGCTGCCTGTTCAATTACATAAGCGCTACAGCATCGCCGTAGGTAGGGGCCGAGCCTCGGCGCCCCCACAACTCTTCACGACCATTGATAACCGCTACCGAATGCTTATCCCGATTGCACATACCCACTTGCCCACCGGCGAGCGCACTGACGGGCACCCTTCTCATGTGTTTCCTCAACCCCAGGCGCAGAAACCCTTCCCCCGGCCCCCACTCATCCTCCCCATTGTTCAGGCTGCGAATGGCAGCATGAAAACTCCTGCTCGCCGTACCATCGTTGTCTTCCATCTGCGCGCGCTTGGCGCTGACGGCAAAAAGAAACTGCGCATCCTTGAGCATCTCTTTATCGGGACCTATAAACCGCGAACCTTGTGCTGCTTGTGCCAACTCCGAGTCGGTCAATCTCAGCTGAAAATCGTCGCGCATGACCACCCGATAACCGCCAGGCTCTTTTCTCACCGAGTGAAAAATGTCCGTTGGGCTTTGACCAAATCGGTACATGGCTGCCTTGATGGCCGATACGGTAACGCAGTTGCCATCTGGCCCTTGGCGAAAGCCACTCCAGATATTCTCCGGCTTAGCCCCATTACGCTTTATCGAAAGACCCGGAATATTTGCGGCGACCTCAGGCTTTGGTGGCAGCGGTTCAGGTATGACCCGAGGCGGAACCTCAGGCAGAACCCTGGGCTGAGGAGGAGTATCAGGAACTGTCGTATCTTTTTTACCGGACAACAGAGAAATCAGCTGTGAAAAAAAAGACGCAAATAGCCCCGACAATGTAGTGACTAATTCCGTATTAGTACCAATGCTATTTTTACCTGTCTCGACAGTCCGGCAATTAATTGGAGTGCACTGAAGAGCACCACTAACGGGCTTTAACGTATCTGCAGGTGCCACCTGACGGACATCTATCACGCGCGCAATATTATTAATCGAATAGCACGACACAAGTTTCTCCTTAAACAGTACTTCTCCGAGTGGTATGCCTCGGAGAAGCCCCCTGTTTTATTCAAGCGTTCTTATGAGCCAGCGGGTTTCAAGATCTGGATGAAAGTCGAGCATTGAAGCGCCAGTTTTTGTCGAATTTATTCTCAGCAGGACCTGGGCTGGTCAAATCAGGAACAAACTTATCGGGCTGTGGCGCGGGTGTAGGTATCGGGTTGGTATCCGGATTCGGGCCTGGCTGTGGCATCGGGTTCGATTCCGGCTTCGGCCCCGGCTGTGGCACGGGGTTCGATTCCGGCTTCGGCCCCGGCTGTGGCACGGGGTTCGATTCCGGCTTTGGACCGGGCTGCGGCACGGGGTTCGATTCCGGCTTTGGACCCGGCTGCGGCACCGGGTTCGATTCCGGCTTTGGACCGGGCTGCGGCACCGGGTTCGATTCCGGCTTTGGACCCGGCTGTGGCACGGGGTTCGATTCAGGCTTCGGACCGGGCTGTGGCACGGGGTTCGATCCCGGCTTCGGACCCGGCTGGGGCACGGGGTTTGATTCCGGCCTTGGACCCGGCTGGGGCACGGGGTTCGATTCCGGCCTTGGACCCGGCTGTGGCACGGGGTTCGATTCCGGCTTTGGACCCGGCTGCGGCACCGGGTTCGATTCCGGCTTTGGACCGGGCTGCGGCACGGGGTTCGATTCCGGCTTCGGACCTTGCCTGGGATTTAAGTCCGGGGTTGGCCCGTCCTTTGTATCAGGGCAGTGACAGTGAGCGACATTGATGTTCACATGCACATTTGCTTCAGCATCATTAGTGACACTCACTGAAGGCATCGGCACTGACGGCTTCACTGGATGATCGTTTCTACCCGGTTTCGGCGTCAATCCGCCGTGATCTATTAACACCCCCGGACCTTTTGCATCCGGCCTCACCGGTTGATCAGTCGTACCTGGCTTCACCTGCTGGTCTTTTGCATTCGGCTTCACCGCTTGATCAGTCGTACCTGGCTTCACGAGCTGGTCTTTTGCATCCGGCTTCACCGCTTGATCCGTCGTACCTGGCTTCACCGGCTGGTCTTTTGCATTCGGCTTCACCGACTGATCAGTCGTACCTGGCTTCACGGGCTGGTCTTTTGCATCCGGCTTCACCGCTTGATCAGTTGTACCTGGCTTCACCGGCTGGTCTTTTGCATCCGGCTTCACCGACTGATCAGTCGTACCTGGCTTCACCGGCTGGTCTTTTGCATCCGGCTTCACCGACTGATCAGTCGTACCTGGTTTCACCGGCTGGTCTTTTGCATTCAGCTTCACCGCTTGATCAGTTGTAGCTGGCTTCACGGGCTGGTCTTTTGCCTCCAGATCAGGCGTAACACTTTTCCCCAAAAGCATCTCCCGCATGGATTTGAAGAACTGCTCGAGCATGTCAAATACTCTGGTGAGCGCCGTCGCACTCACCATGACCTCACTGTTTTCATTGCGTGCAGATGCGGGGTTGAGGTTGAAATGGCTCGTCGGAGGTTTAGGTTGCATGTCGACTTTCAACGGGGTCGGCAACTGCCCGCTCAGAGGTGATGTATCAACTTTGACAAAGGGCGAATTATTGACAGATAAAGACATTCATAAACTCCTTAATCGGCGCCACCTGACTCCGTTAAATGGCCAGGGAAGCAATAGCCTGGCGGTTGCAGGAGCTGAGTGCAACACGGTTATTGAATTGAAGCAGGAGCCTCATGTTGCAAGCCCATCAGCTGAGTGAATACCTCGATCGGACACAGCCAGTTAAATCGCTTGCGTGGTCGGATGT
>NZ_JAAQWI010000013.1:0-191053 GCF_012985385.1 Pseudomonas sp. WS 5503 | reverse complement strand
TCGCATAGAGGGGAAGGCAGCCCTACCCGAAAAATGGCGAGCAGCCCCATATAACCCGCCCTTTTCGGCACCCCCCCCCCCCCCCCGCCTTAAACTCTTTCACGCCCCTCTGAGTGAACCACAGACGGAGTCAAAAAAATTCGACAGCCAGTTTGACTAACCGCCAACGGCGCCGCATTTGAGATGCCAGCTAATCTAGCCGTTAGCTTCGATGCGTAAACAAAAATATCCAATCGCTGCTACACAGTCTTTAGATCGTTTATGGCTAGCTTCCACTAGTGGCAAAAAATCCAAAAACATCAATGGCTTAGATATCACATTAAAGGTTATGAAAGAAAAATAGCCTGCTTCGGAGCTTTCACAAACACAAAATTTATACCGTTTCACCAAACGCATAAATTACGAAATTGTAATGATTCCCTCACCCTGCTGTTAGCTTCAAAATCCTAAACTATCAAACCACAAAGGCTGCTAGTTAAGCAGACCTAGTAAACATCGAGGGCACAATGAAATTCATAAAACTCCTCTCTATTGGTATCGTACTGACTGGATTTATGAGTTCCGCTTTTGCTGAAGACGGTTTCGAGCGAACCAAAAATTTCAAAGATAACTTCCGAGCCGAGCAAGCTCGTCTATGGGGTCCTGATGTATCGGAGAAAAGTAAGCAGAAAATTGCTCAAGAAAAACAGAAAGAACCTAAGGGCATTAGCAGCAAGTCGACAACTAAGAGACAGTAAAAAACAATTAACACGATCAAAGCCATCGACAAAAAGCCAGATTAATATCTGGCTTTTTAGCAACCTCTCCCTAATTGTACTTATTAAATAATTTTTCAGCATCAAAGATAAATCCTGAGATGGATTATTCACTTTAAACTGAAAAGCAGCTAGAAATTTAAATACTCTCTTCGCCGGGCTCTTACTTTCAACGGGAGCCAGTAGCACTATCTCCTAGAATATTTTCACCATCCTGTGCAGTGTCCTTCCAGCGGCATAGAAGCAGTTGGCTCGCGTTCGTTTCAGTGATTATTTTGCAACCAACGTCTACAGGTAGATCAGAATCGCTGTCGCGCAAACGCCTGGAAAGGTAGAACGATCTGTCGCGAGGCCACTTGTCAGGATCTTTGATGCTTTTGGACATTCCCCGGCTATAAAACTCCGACGAATACGAGCGGCGGCCAGGATAAATCAGGGGGCCCGATTGAGACGACTGCACATCCAGCCAGGCCTGCACTAAATCTCGCTGGTTCTGAGGACGATCCTCAAGCACACCGTTATAGATAATACCGGCGCCCGCGACTGGCAGCATCAGAGCGCTCGCTGCAGCAGCCCAAGCAGTCTTTCTGCCCACTTCGCTGATACATTCGGCAAGGAGTAGCGTCCATGCAGGCAGAGCAGGAAGAAGATAGGTCCAGAGAATGTTACCAGAGAAAGTAAAGAAAACAGGTGTCGCCAATGCCCAAAGCCAAAGGTATACATCGAAGCGCTGCATCGTCCCACGCCTGCTAATAACGAGGGGTAGAAAGAAAGTCCAAGGAAGCAACGCTAAGCCAAGCTGAATCCATATGGTGCCGTAGGGCTTGGCGTGAGCACTCCCGTAGAGATCCCCGGCCCAATCACTTACAACATATCGGCTCCAGTGCTCGCCGACAAAAAAATACTCAAGGAAACCCGGCGTCTTCATTTCGGCTGCAATGTACCAAGGCACTGATATACCTAACATGAGAGCAATCCCCGTTACCCAAGGAAGCCTCAATACCCGATTCCATTGCTTGTAGATGACGATCCAAAAAAATGCTGGCGCGCCCATCAGTACCAAGGTCAGTGGCCCTTTAGCAAGCAGGCCCAAGCCGAGAGCTAAGAACATAAGGTAGGCATCCCCTTTGCCTGCGCACTTCATCCAACGCCAGAAACCATAGCTGGCCAACAGGATCGAGAACGATAAAACGGGGTCAGTCAGCACAACACCACTGGACACCAAGCCCAGCGCCGTGCCGGAAAAGATGATGGCTGCCCAAATGCCCGCCTTGCGCGATACCTCCTGTGTCGCGAGCCTGATGATGATGAAGCAGCTTGCCAAGTGGAGAAACCAGGCTGGGAATCGAGCAGCAAACTCATTGGTGCCGAATACCGTCATGCTCGCCGCTTGGGTCCAGAAAGACAGCGGTGGCTTGCCCCAAAATGGAACTCCGTAATCGAACATCGGAGTCACCCAGTCACTCAGTTCAACCATCTTGCGTGCCATTTCAGCGTAGCGTGCTTCAGAGGTATCCATCAGGGGATATACGCCCAGCCCCAGGAGACGCAAAAGCAGAATCGAACTCAGGATGAACCACAATGTTCGCTCGCTTTTCAAATTCAGCATTTCTTACCCTCGAGTGAGGAAGCCGGAGGATGAATAGTCATGGGTCGCGCTTCATTATTACTATTTAGAAAATAAAGGGGGCGGCGTTTGACCTCCGCGAGCGTTACGCCTACGTACTCGCCCACCAGTGCAACACCCACGCACATGAATGAAGCAATTCCGACAAGCAGGTGATGGATGTCAAAGGAGCCTGCTACCAGTACTGCGAGCAGGTAGCAGATGCTGGAGACAAAGAAACTGAAGCTAATGAGACTGAATATACGAAGCGGCTTGCGGGAGAAGCTGAGAATACTTTCGATGGCTAGGTCCAGCAGGCTAGCGGCGTTCCACTTGGTATTGCCGGCATGACGGGAAGTGCGATTGTAGGGTAACTCAATGGTGCGAAAGCCTACCCAGCCGATCAAACCCTTAAGAATTCTGGAGCGTTCGTCCAGCGCTCTTAAGGCGGCCAATGGAGCAGGACCAATCAGACGGAAGTCACTGACATCCACCGGAAGATCAACTTTCTCCACCAGGCGCTGCATGATCCAGTAATAGCTACGTGCACTCGTGCGTTTTAGCCAGGAGTCGCCAGTTCGCAAGTCGCGTTGCATGTTCACAACGTCGTAACCCATCTGCCAATGATATACCATACTCGAGATGAGTTCAGGTGGATCCTGAAGGTCGACATCAATGAAGATCAATGCGCTACCGCGTGCATGGTCGATCCCTGCACTTAACGCAGCCTCTTTTCCGAAGTTCCGACTTAGGAACAGGCATCGTACATTTGATCCATCTTGATAGTGTCGAAGTAGGTCTGCAGTTTGATCGCTACTACCATCGTCGACATAGAGAATCTCGCACGAAACAGGCAGGCGCTTTACAACTCTGGTGATGCGCTTGTGAAATTCCGGAATGGTTTGCTCTTCTTGAAAGCAAGGAACCACTATTGTTAACAAGGGGTCAGCGCGTTCGGAAAGCCGATGTGATGTCCGCATGATTGAATGTCCAGAAACGATGCGCAGTGAATCCGAGCGCAGTTAGGGTTAAAGTCACTAAAATCTGAGAGACAAGCGGTGAGAGATTGAATTTAATCAGAACCCACATACCTACACCATTACCGATATTAGTTGCCAACGAGACAAGTACAAACCTGATAGGTTGAAGCTTATAAATTCCCGTCGCCACGAAACTGAGCCTTCTATTACCAATATAGCTAATAATAGCGCCTATCACGCCTCCGCCAACGCTGGCTAACACTGGATCAGTAACTCCATTTACAATAAGCAGGAGAAATACAAAATAGTGCCCCCCGGTTGCTACGAATCCAATGCCTAGATAACGAATAAGCAAAGCTATGATCGACATGCTTGTATTTTCCATCTACAAAGACTAAACAACCCGAAGTGAAAAAAAAGTGAACTGCATGTAATTTCAGAACTAAATGATGCAGCACCTCGACAATAGCTGTGCCACCCAACAAACACCAAAAAACCCTAATAATAAACTGAACAAATAACTCTAGCATGATCCAGAGATTACAATTCTGATAAGAGCATATACATGATGGCACTTTATATCTTGGACAATTAAGCACTTTCTCAAAACATGAAAACCAGTAACGACACCAATAATTACACCAATTAAGTATCAACTTACCAACCAGTGATCCATTTTCTCACGAGCGCCCATCAGTTTAAACAAGAAGCAACCTGCTAAACGTACGTGTCGTCGAGCTAAGCCCATATATTCAGTGTTTATTTTTGGTTGGGTAGCAAGCTAGTACGACCCAGAACTTGCTGCCACACCATCGACTTTCGTTTTTCGTTCAAAGCCTGAGGACTCACCTAAAGCAATTATCCGGAGTTAAGTCTTTAAGTAAGCCTAAGCCCCGAGCCAATTATAAACTTTCCAATAAACACCCTTATCAAGCCGCACTTCGACTGAGTCAGTGCTCATGCTTTGCCTGGATGTCACAGAAATCAGTTTTTTTCAAAATTCGCTGCTTCTGAGTGCAAATTCGCCGGCCTAAATTTTTTAGCTGGACTTGACTTACTTTTGGGGAGGGGGGCAAGGACTGACAATCTTTGGTTAAAACATGTCAAGGACCATAGAAAACGCCAGGCATCGCCTGGCGTTTTTCTATGGCCTCTAAAAATCCTATCGATGCATTCAATTTTTGTTGTTGACACATTGGGAAAACAAAGAATAACGAATCGTATTAAGCTCACCCCGCGAGTCTTCGTAGGTCATCAACCGTTGATACACCTCGCAAGTACGGGGATCCTGGGACTGACGCACAAATTTTGCAACATCAATCTTCATTCCATACTTGTAGTCCTGAATCTCTGGTATTGGCTTATTATTTTTCGCCGCATAGCTAGCCACGGCGTTCTGATGTTCCTGAATATATTGCAACTGCTTCTTTTCGGAAAACGTAGTAGCTTGTGAAACTATAGGCAAAACAGCTAGGGCTGCCGCAATGATAAGCTTTTTCATAAGGTCCTCTCAATATCAATCTTATTGGGAGTAACCTTATCAACTCACAGGCATCACCGGCATGACGGTAAACTTACAATTTTGAAAGGTGACAACAATATCCAGAATGAAAAGCCCACAACGTTGCTGTGGGCTTCTGTTATGGGCTATCAGCTACCCGCTTCATCACCATCATCATCTTTGCGGTGTGCCCATTGATACAGAGCAGGAAGCACCAACAGAGTAAGCACGGTAGACGAAAGAATCCCGCCAATCACCACTGTCGCCAGTGGCCGCTGAACTTCAGCACCGGTACCTGTTGCGAGAGCCATCGGGATAAATCCGAGGGATGCGACTAGGGCTGTCATCAGAACGGGCCTTAACCGTGTCAACGCGCCTTCATCTACCGCTTGCCGGAGGGTACGTCCTTCCTCCCGCAGCCCGCGGATAAAAGAAATCATAACCAGGCCGTTTAGAACTGCCACACCGGACAGCGCAATGAAGCCAACTCCCGCCGAGATAGACAGCGGGATATCCCGCAACCACAGTGCAACTACACCGCCGGTGAGTGCGAATGGAATTCCGGTGAAGACCAGCATGCCATCCTTCAAGTTGTTGAACATCAGGAACAGCAGTGTCATGACCAGAAGCAATGCGACTGGAACAACGATCTGCAGACGCTTGGCTGCTGATTGCAACTGCTCAAACTGGCCACCCCAGGTAGTCCAGTAGCCTGCTGGGATCTGCACAGTAGCCAGCGACTTAGTCGCTTCTTCAACGAACGAGCCTAGGTCACGGCCTCGAACGTTTGCACTAACTACTACCAGCCGTTTCCCATTTTCGCGGCTGATCTGGTTCGGGCCCAACTGCAAGTCAAGATTAGCGACTTGGGACAGAGGAATGAACCCTATCTGATTAGCATCCTGAGCAACATTAGCAGGCACAGGAATCAGCAAGCTGGACATACCCGCTACGTCAGTGCGCACGGTCTCAGGCAGTCGCACCACCATATCGAACCGACGATCGCCCTCATACAATGTACCTGCCTGGCGGCCACCCACAGCAATAGCAATTGAGTTTTGCACATCCGCGATGTTCAAACCGTAGCGTGCTGCTTTTTCGCGGTCGATGTTGATGGTTAACACAGGAAGGCCGGAAGTCTGCTCAACCTTGACCTCCGATGAGCCCGGTACCGCTTTAAGCGATGCCGCGATTTTGTTGGCGGTGCTGTTGAGCGCGTCCATGTCATCGCCAAAAACTTTCACCGCAACGTCACTACGCACGCCCGAAATCAGCTCGTTGAAACGCAACTGGATCGGCTGGGACAACTCATAGTTGCTTCCCGGGACACCTGCTGCGGCTTTCTGCACCTCAGCGATCAGCTCATCACGAGGCTTATTGGGATTTGGCCACTGATCCTGAGGCTTAAGCATTATGTAGGCGTCAGAGGCGTTAGGCGGCATTGGATCAGATGCGATTTCTGCAGTACCCGAGCGTGCGAACATCCGCTCTACTTCTGGGACCTGCGCTATTACCGCTTTCTCCAGGCGCTGTTGCATCTCGACGGACTGAGTAAGGCTCGTTCCGGGCACTCGCATAGCCTGCATCGCAAAGTCGCCCTCACTAAGGCTGGGAATGAACTCGCTACCCATACGACTTGCAAGTATACCGCTAAGTACGACCAGAGCTACTGCAGCCGAGAACGCAATGTTCCGGTGCCCAAGAACCCATTGCAGTATCGGCTCATAGCGCTGTCGGGCGGTGCGCATTACCACGCCCTCCTCTTCCTTGACCTTGCCAGTGATGAACATGGCGATAGCAGCAGGAACAAAGGTTACGGAAAGAATCATTGCCCCCAGCAGCGCCATTACGACAGTGAATGCCATGGGGTGGAACATTTTTCCTTCGACGCCGGTTAGGGCGAAGATCGGCAGATACACTACCATGATGATCAACTGGCCAAATATCAGTGGCCGGCGAGCTTCACCTGCAGCGGCAAAGACTTCATGGAAGCGTTCTGCTTTGGTGAGTATGCGACCATGCTTGTGTTGCGCATGAGCCAGTCGGCGGATCGCGTTTTCTACTATAACCACGGCACCATCTACAATAATGCCAAAGTCGAGTGCTCCCAAACTCATTAGGTTTGCACTAACCTTGTTGTTGAACATACCTGTGAAGGTAAATAGCATGGACAGCGGGATCACCATTGCGGTGATCAGTGCTGCGCGGATGTTGCCGAGGAACAGGAAGAGAATAGCAATTACCAGAATCGCGCCTTCCACCAAGTTCTTCTTCACCGTCGCAATGGCTTTTTCAACCAAGTTGGTACGGTCATAAACGGTCACAGCAACCACGCCCTTCGGCAGGGTGCGGTTGATGTCGGTCAATTTGGTGGCCACAGCTTGGGACACTGTACGACTATTTTCACCAATCAGCATAAATACGGTACCGAGTACTACTTCGCGACCATTCTCAGTAGCAGCCCCCGTTCGCAGTTCTTTACCGATGCTGACTTCAGCAACGTTGCTGATGCGAATCGGCGTGCCATCTACACTGGTAATTACGATGTTGGCAATATCTTCGATATTGCTTACCTGACCCGGCGCACGAATGAGCAACTGCTCACCATTACGCTCGATGTAACCGGCGCCCACGTTGGCGTTGTTGCTTTCCAATGCAACTACCAGGTCATTAAGTGTCAGCTTGTAGGTAGCCAACCGCTTCGGGTCCGGCGCAATCAGAAACTGCTTGGCGAAGCCACCGATGGTGTTGATCTCGGCAACACCAGGGACGTTGCGCAGCTGCGGCTTGATAATCCAATCCTGGATCACTCGCAGGTCGGTGGGAGTGTAAGGAGTACCATCTTCTTTGAGTGCGCCATCTTCCGCTTCAACGGTCCACAGGAAGATTTCACCAAGCCCGGTGGATACAGGCCCCATGACGGCCTCGACCCCATCTGGCAACTGTTCCTTTGCAACCTGCAAACGCTCGTTAATGAGTTGGCGGGCAAAAAAGATGTCAGTACCGTCTTTGAAGATCACGGTGACCTGTGACAAGCCGGAGCGAGATAGGGATCGGGTTTGCTGAAGGCCCGGAAGACCGGCCATGGCCGTTTCAACTGGAAACGTGATCCGCTGTTCGGTTTCCAACGGCGAGTAACCAGGGGCGCCAGTGTTAATCTGCACCTGGACGTTTGTGATATCAGGCACCGCATCAATGGGCAGTTTTTGGTAGCTGTAGATACCTATACCGGCCATGATTAGAACTGCGATCATTACTACGATGCGCTGCTCAATGGCGAATCTGATGATACGTTCAAACATAAGAAATCATCCTGTAAATTCGCATCAGTGGCCATGCTCGGCAGACGCTTTGCCAAGCTCAGACTTGAGCGTGAAGCTGCCACTGGTTGCCACTTGGGCACCCGATTGGAGGCCTTCGGTTATTTCCACATAGCCACCGGCACGGCGACCTAGAGTTACCCTGCGAGTGTCGAAGCCCTCAGTGGTCCTCACGAAAACTGCAGTTTTTTCCTCGACGGTCTGCACCGCTGACTCTGGAACAGCTACAGCAACTTGATCAGTTTGTGACGTGACTGCGATGCTCACGAACAGCCCCGGTCGCCAGGCCCCATTGGGATTGGTCAGAGTGACACGGACGGGCGCTGCACGATTCTGCTCGCCCAAAAGGCTGCCTACGTAACCCACCTTGCCCTCGACCTCAGCCTTCATGTCAGGAGAAGAAACCTTTACCGAGCGGCCAGTCACGACCTTTCCGAGATCGCCAGGAGGAACCGCGAAAGTTGCCCACACCTGATTAAGATCGGACAGGATGAAAGCATTGGTTGCCTCGCTGACCACCTCACCGACGGTCAGGTGCTTTTCCACTACAACTGCGTCGAAAGGCGCACGCAGTTCATAGCGGTTACCGCCTGCAGAATTGACCGAAGCGCCGATTGCTCCGACCTTTTGCTTAGCGTTGGCCAGTGATATTTCAGCTTCTTGCAAAGCTTGTCGCGCCTGAAGGTAATCTTGCTCGGCGGAGATTTTGTCCTGCCACAACTGCTTCTCGCGGTCAAAAGTCAAGCGTGCCAACTCAACACGTCGCTGTGCAGCTTGTTGCTCACTGCGCATATCCGAGATCTGTTGACTGGCAATCACCGCAAGGACTTGGCCCTTCTTGACCGACTCGCCCAGGTTCGCCTGAACGCTTTCAACAACTCCAGGAACGCGAGGTACCACATGTGCGGTGTGGTCCTCATCAAACCGTATTTCGCCAGGAAAAGTCACAATAGTGCTAATCTCACGGGGAGCAGCTGCTTCCAGAACGACGCCCGCAGCCTCAATCTGCTCGGCGCTAAGCGTCATCTTGCCCTCTTCCTCATTGGCATTTTCGCTGTGGCCTTCCTCACCGTGACCTTCATCCCCCCCGTCTTTAGCAGGTGCTACAGCAGTTCTCTCATGGCCATCTTCAGTGCCATGTTCGGCCTTACTGACTGGAGGCTGCTCGGAACTGGAGTTCCAGGCGAAACTGCCAAATCCGAGGACTGCCACAGCGATTACCGCGAGCGCGATCTTGCGTTTGTTATCCATTGCTACTCCTGCTGATCTTAGGTACCGGCTTATTCAAAGACGCATACAAGGAAAATGCCTGGCCTGTTCAGCGCGTATTGGCAGTCAAGCCGACGTCGCCATACACCCTTTCCACTTGAGCACGCGCATTGGTCGCAGCCGCCAAAGAGTCGAGGTACTGGCCACGAGCAACTATCAAGGTGCGCTGAGCATCCAGCACTTCGATGAAACCGAATTTGCCCATCTCAAATCCACGAGTTGCGGTATCCACGGCCTGTTGAGCTGAAGGCAGGATCGTCTTGTCATAGGACTCGACCTCCTGCATGGCGGTAGCCCACTGATTCACTGCGGTTTGAGTTTCGGAACGTAGCCTGAGCTCAACAGCGTTTCGCTGGTCTCGGGCCTGATCTGCGCGGCGAGAAGCGGAAAGAATGTTGCCCTGATTGCGATCAAACAGCGGTAAAGGCATCGACAGCCCCACGACATTGACCCTCTCGCGAATAGAGCGGTCGTATTGGCTACCAACACTCACGGTGAGATTCGGGATGCGCTGCGCCTTTTCCGCGCCTAGTGAGGCATCGCTCTTATCTATTTGAGCAAGCGCTTGACGCATATCTGCGGTTTGATCGAGCTTCGCCAGTAATTCTGTAGCTTGCGGCGGCTTGCCGGGAGATAGGTCTGGCGAGTCAAGACGATCAAATGCAGTGACCGAACTGCCTATTAACTGGGCCAATTGCTGGTAAGCCGTTGACTTCAAGGTTTCAGCGCGCCTTACCTGTAACTTGGCTTCAGCCAGTTGCACCTGAGCGCGCGTGGCTTCCACCGGCGAGGACTTACCGGCACGCACCCGTCCATCGACGATGCGCAGACCGCGTTCGGTGAGCTCCAATGATTGTTTTGCCAGATTCAAGCCGGTCTGAGCTCTCAAAGCAGCGTAGTAAGATTGAACAACATCTGCACGAAGGCTATTGACTCGACGGTCCAGCTCTAACTGCGCGACGCTTTGACCGTAGGTTGCAACCTCGACACGAGCACGTCGCTTGCCACCCAACTCTAACGGCTGACTAAGCGCGACAGTCGTCGTGCTGGTATTACGACGGGTGTCTTCTACTTGATAAGAAATTTCAGGATTGGGGATGAGTCCAGCCTGCTTGCGCACTCCTTCAGAGATTCCGATCTCTTGACGTGCTGCTGCAAGATCGGGGTTAGCGTCTATTGCCGTCGAAAGCGCTTCAGCCAGACTGAGACTCTGGGCAAATGCGGCAGGCACCCACAATCCAGACAAGACCATACAGAACACAAAGACTTTCAAAGGAAAGATGGGGGTTTTAGATAAAGCAATGTGATTATACCAGGGCACTTTGATAGTCCTCATGCACAAACTTTGATAAAGCTTGGCGAGAACGCCTAAACAGCTGCCAAGCTCCTCTGGATCAGGTGATGGCACTCTAATCAGCGATCACTATCAGAGGGGTGGCTATAAAATTACAATTTCGTTAGAAACCCTGGGGGGATAGTCGAAATAGAAAGCTTTCAGGCGAAACGCAGGGATTTAGTGAAAAAGATTCTGGAAGCCCTGCAACGGTGGAAATACCTGATAACAGAATTGTAATCACCCCGTCACCGACTCGTTATCTTTGATCTGCAAATATGACCCAGGCGCTATTCTAAGTGCTCCACCGGGCCAAAACAACAGACTATACCCGCGTAGGTAAATCATAATAAAAACTGCCGTAATCAAAGGAGCATCGCATGAGACACAAAGTAACTTTGTATTTGGCTGCGGTTTCAGCTTTTTCTGGAAGCTATGCCCTCACGGCACAAGCGGAAGGTAAACCAGAAGGTTTTATTGAAGGTAGCAGCCTTACTGTTCTAAACCGCAACTTCTATTTCAATCGTGATAATCGTGATGCATCTGCGCCGACTTTCAACAGCGGCAAAGGCAATACCAACGGTTATTCCGAAGCTTGGGCACATGCGATAATCACTAAATTCAACTCTGGTTTTACGCAGGGCACTGTGGGCTTTGGTATAGATGCGTTTGCAATGATTGGCATCAAGCTTGATACTGGTGGCGGGCGCAACGGTGGCCGTAGCAGCTTTGACGTGCTGCCTGTTAACGGTGACGGCGAAGCACGTGATGAATACACTAAGGTGGGTGGAGCAGCGAAGTTTCGGCTGTTTGATACTGTCGTAAAGGTTGGAGATGTTTTCCCCGCAACACCCGTCGTGGCATCGGGAGATTCTCGCTTACTCCCTGAAAGTTTCCGCGGCGTGACGGTCGAAAATAGTAGCATTCAAGGCCTAACCTTGCAGGGTGGTCGACTGCATGCGATGAGCCAGCCTGGTTCCAGCAACTTGAACGATAACTTTGCCACATTTTATGCCGGCCCGGTCAACTCGCCTTGGATTGGGTACGGCGGCGGTGATTACCAAGTCAACGACAACATCACGGTGAGCCTTTACGCCAGCCAATTGAAGGATGTTTGGAATCAATACTATGCCGGTAGCAGCCTCACTTACCCACTCAGCGATGATTTGACGCTTATCGGCGGATTCAACTACTACAAAGCTGTAGATGAAGGCAAGAAGCGCCTGGGCGAATTCGACAACAATATATGGAGCGCCAAGCTCGGCGTCCGGTACGGTGCGCATACTCTTGCACTGTCTCATCAGCGAAACAATGGCGATGACGACTTCGACTACCTTCGTCAATCAGACTCAATCTTCGTTGACAACTCAATACAGTACAGCGACTTCAACTCACCGAAGGAACGCTCTTGGATGCTGCGCTACGACTTGAACATGACCAGCTACGGTATTCCGGGGCTATCGTTCATGACTCGTTATGCCAGAGGTTCTGGTGCAGACTATTCGAACGCCAATCAATTCTATATGCGCACTGATGGTAACGGCGATCCGCTCACGAATCAAAAACGTTGGGAGCGTGATATTGAAGTCAAATACGTCGTACAAACAGGTGCGGCGAAAGATCTTTCCTTGCGATTACGTCAAGCAAATACTCGTGCCACTGCATTCGAATCGGACTTGGATGAAGTACGCCTGATCGTTGAATATCCACTTTCGATACTGTGAGCCCTAAACAAGATCGATTTATTCATGTGACTCGCCTAAAACAAAAATAGCGAGCTTAAAGAATTCACCTTGAGTTGCTTAAATGCTCCTTTGGTAAAAGGTGAATATTTTGCGCCCCCCTGGGGCGTTTTTTTTTACCTAAAATTCGAGTAAATCTTCGAGTACGCGCACCGCGTCCCGATGGAGTTCATGACTGCACCAGTGACCGCCTTCTTCAGCATGAGAAAAATCGCCCTCATCTGCACGGAATAAAATGGCCATAATAAAAAAAACAACCCAACATTTCATAAGGTCAATTCAGCAGTAGAGAAATAACCCGCAACTGGTTGGTCCGAGCCACGATATAATATATCGCGATGTTATCAAGTGTATTGCTCACTGATTACAAGTACGTTATTTAGCCCCCACCCAAGTGGTTTTGAATTATCATTCCTGCCAATGATGACAGCGCATTCGCGTAGTTAAAACAGCTCAGTCATATCGAGACAAAATCCAATGCGAATTCTGGTAATTGAGGACGAAGTAAAAACTGCCGAATATGTGCGCCAAGGCCTTACGGAGAGCGGTTATATCGTGGATTGCGTACATACCGGATACGACGGGCTTTTTCTGGCCAAACAACATATGTACGAGTTAATCATCCTAGATATCAACCTGCCGGAGATGGATGGGTGGCAGGTACTTGAATTGTTGCGAAGAAACAATTGTCTTTGTAGAATTATGATGCTTACTGCTCGAAGTCGCTTGGTTGATAAAATCAGAGGACTAGAGAATGGTGCAGATGATTACCTAATTAAGCCTTTTGAATTCCCGGAACTGCTTGCTCGAGTTCGCGCACTGATGCGCAGGTCTGATAATCCAGCATCTGTTGAGATCATTCGCGTAGCCGATCTGGAGCTGGATCAAAGCCGTCATAGGGCGTTTAGAGACGGTCAGCGTATCGACTTAACAACGAAGGAATTCGCACTTCTGCACTATTTAATGAGAAATACGGGAATTGTCCTGAGTCGTACACAGATCATATCTCAGGTATGGGACATGAATTTCGACTGCGATACAAATGTTGTAGAAGTTTCAATTAGAAGATTAAGAGCCAAGATGGATGATCCTTTTGAAAACAAACTGATACATACACTCAGAGGCGTAGGATATGTTCTAGAAAAACGCTAGCGTGCTGTTCTTGAAGCAATCACATACGCTCCTGTGATTTCGCCGACTCACGGGCACTTCAGGTTTCATCCAAGTTTGTCTTTCACTTGGCGCTTCTGGCCTACCGCGTCGGATATACATTTCGGCGCGCAAAAAACTTGCTAATCGAAGCTTTCAACTCGCCTACCGGTCCAAAACCGTGGTGCGAAAAAACACCATACCCCCCCGAAACAGCGCTCGATAATGCTTATCCACAAGCTGGATTTCAGTGTCCAATGTATGTGGAAGCGTTCAGACCCGCTTTCACTTTAGGTATTTGTGAGTAACGTAGTTGCCGATGATAAAGTGTAGTTCAAGGAACGTGGATTTTTATCAGTTGATACTCTCATAATCTGGTGAGACGAACTACGTGACGGTGCCACGGCGCACATATCCATGTAGTTGCGTGTGGATATGATAAATCTACCGGGGCATGAAGCCTAAGCATGCCATGGAGTGGACAATACGGTCGTGACTTAAAGGTCGCATACTCTATGATCTCTGAAGGCGAGCAAGTGAATCACTCCGGCTCTCTAGATACCTTGCAAGCTCATTGCATAACGCTTTTAAACTCTACAGTGAAAGCTACATATTGAAACGATTACGGCGTTTTGCGTTGATGGTTGACGATATTCGACACCTCCCCTTGCCGTCGGGTTAAGCCGTCACACTTGCTCAATCGTCAGAACTTTTGCATTAGCTTGAGTATCGCCATAAGCGTCCGGGCATCACGCCTTGCGTGATTAAAAAGATTGCGGCAGCAACTGATCGATTTCACTCGCCCGCTGCGTCGGCAGCCGCGTGAGAGCATCCTTCAGATATGCATACGGATCATGACCATTCAGGCGCGCAGACTGGATCAGACTCATGATCGCTGCCGCACGTTTTCCGCTGCGTAAGGCCCCTGCAAAGAGCCAGTTCTTGCGCCCAAGGCCCTATGATCGGATCTGGTTCTCTGCCCAGTTATTGTCTATGGGTACAGCCCCGTCATCGAGGTAGCGCGACAGCGCTGCCCAGCGTTCGAGACTGTAATCGAGTGCTCTGCTGATGGCTGAGACTTCAGGCACGAGGTCACGCTAGGCAATCAACCTGGCGTGCAGCATATTCATCACCCGTACAGCTTTTTCTTGCCGTATTCGGAGTCGTAAATCCGGCCCCAGATCGCGACTTCGCTTTCAATTTCGTACAACAACTGGATATAACGCAGAGCTTGCTCCGCAAGCGTGCTTTTATTCTTAGCGTGCAGCTCAAAGAAATTACGTTGCGCATGAGCCATTCACCCGATCTCGGTCACGTCTAGTTCGAAGCTGGCTTTGTAACCGACACAATCATCGCAGACCAGCTTGTCCTTCCAGTCATTCAGGAAGTTGCGAGCGTGTTCTCCGGCGCGGCTAGGGCTGAAGTCGTGAACCACCGCTGCCGCGTCCGAGAACTGGCTGGTGGCATAGGACCAAATATAAGAACTGTGGGTTTTCTTAGTTCCCGGCATGAGCATTTGCACAGGTGTCTCATCGGCTTGAATAATCTGCTGCCCGAGAACCACGTCGCGCAGCGCATCAACCAGCGGCTGGAACTGAACCCCAGTCACGGCCATCTGGCCACCGTCGGTGAGGCTATGCACGCTAACTCCTCCTCTCTTTCTCTTCGTTAAGTAGCATCAGCCATGAATTCATTCAAAAAGACCGTTCAAGTCATTGCACTCGTTGCAACGCTAAATGCAGCCTCATTGTTACAGGCAGCGTAATCAATTGCCGTCTACAAAGCCCCTAACTGTGGCTGCTGGACCAGGTGGATCGCTTATCTGAAGGAGTGGTCGACTATATGGAAAACAACATTAGCGATATGAACGAGAAGCTCGGCGTACCCGTAAATCTGGCGTCGTGCCACACGGGAGTTGTAAGTGGGAAATTCGTCGAAGGCCATGTTCCGGTCACACAAATTGCTGAACTAAGTCGACGAGCCAATCTGGACGGAATAGCTGCCTTCGGTATGCCCGTGGGATCGCTCGGAATGGAGTCAGGTGACCGACGCAGCGCCTACCCGGTAATTGGGATGAGCAAGTCAAGGGGAGAGACGGTTTTACAGGATTTTCGGGCCCGCTAGTGGCTGAGGAACCGCTCTACTAAACTGGTTGAATACCGGATACCGGGTTTCGAAAAAGCTACAGCCGGCTGATCAAATCTTCCGGCTGGAGTCTGATTAGCGGATCGCTGTATCCAAGCAAATATTAGTCGAAAATTTCCCGTAAAAACGATTTCTTATGATAAACCTGCTCTTCCTGATGCCTCGACTGATTCTGATGGCCGTTCTGATATCCGTCCCGCCAACCACCACCGTGACCAGGCTGCGGCGCGGAGTGGCCGTGCTTAGTGCCGCGTTTGTTGTCATGGTGGCCAGAAGACGGCTGGGCATACACAGGTTCAGACGGAGGTGTACCTTGCAGCGACTGAGATACGCTCTGTGGAAGAAAACGAGCTTCTTGTTCTTCCTGCTGGCTACGCTCGATGATCTTGTCGAGTTCTCCCCGGTCAAGCCAAACACCTCGACATTGCGGGCAATAGTCGATTTCAACGTTTTGACGTTCCGACATTACCAACAGTACTTCTTTGCAAACTGGGCAGTGCATGGTTCTCTCCTCCAGCGAATGAGCTATATAAAACGCAGCAGCCATTTCACCGACGCAGCAGCCGCAAGCCATTGAATACGACGAGCAAGCTCGCCCCCATGTCGGCGAAAACGGCCATCCACAATGTCGCGAAACCAGAGAGAGCCAACGCCAAGAAGACAACTTTTATGCCCAGAGCCAAAATGATGTTTTGCTTTAGAACCGAGGCGGATCGGCGACTCAGGCTGATAAAGTACGCGATTTTTCGAGGGTCGTCGTCCATGATCGCAACGTCAGCTGTTTCGAGAGCTGTCGCTGTCCCTGCGGCTCCCATTGCGAAACCTATATCGGATTGCGCTAAGGCGGGGGCGTCATTAACGCCGTCACCAACCATCCCAACGGCGCCATATCTGCGTTTGAGTTCAGCGACTGCAGTCTGCTTGTCCTCTGGCATCAGATTTCCACGGGCATCCTCGATGCCCAATTGCTCAGCGATCGACCTCGCCGTCGCAGGATTATCCCCAGTCAGCATTACTGGAACCACGTTCAAAGCCTTCAAAGCAGCCACAGCTTCAACACTCTCCGGTCGGACTGTGTCTGCGACCGCGAATATCGCGGCGGGGCCGCTATTGCCGCATAGCACGATCACCGTTTTGCCAGTTTCCTCAAGCCGTGAAAGTCTGGCCTCCAGCTCCGAAGAACACACGCCCAACTCCTCAACCAAACGATGGTTGCCTAGATGCCAAAGATGACCGTCGATCGTGCCTTTCACGCCTCGGCCATTTAGCACACTGAAGTCACTGACAGGCAGAGCCACAGCGCCAGGCTGCTGCGATTTCCACCCATTGACCAATGCTTTCGCTACTGGGTGGGTACTTTGCTCATCAAGACTCGCAGCAATCAAAGTTGCCTTCTCGATAGACAAGTCACTGAATATATCTGAGTCAGTCAGAACTGGCTTGCCCTGAGTCAACGTGCCTGTTTTATCCAGAGCAACCACCTTCAGCAGGCGCCCGCTTTCCAGGTAGGCACCACCCTTGATCAAGATTCCATGCCGTGCGGCTGCGGCAAGACCACTCACAACAGTGACAGGCGTTGAGACGACCAAGGCACAAGGACACGCGATGACCAACAACACCAGGGCCTCATACAACCATTCACCCCACGTACCACCAAGCAGCACTGGGCCTAAAACGGCAACAAGAAATGCCACCGCCACTACGGCTGGGGTGTAATACCGTGCGAACTGGTCAACGAACCTCTGCGTCGGCGCCCGCTGAGACTGCGCATCCTGAATCGCGGCAGCAATACGAGCGAGCGTACTTTCGCCAGCGACTGCCGTGACAGTCGCCTCCACGACGCCGTCTGTCACGATACTGCCAGCATATAGCGGATCCCCCTCTGCCTTATCTACTGGCAAGCTTTCACCAGTGATAGGGGCTTGGTCGAGAGCAGCACGACCAGATTCCACCCTCGCATCCAGCGGTACCCGCGACCCTGTGCGAACACGAATACGGCTGCCGAGAACGACATTCTCAACCGGGTGTTCTTTCCAGCCAGCTTCGGTCATGACTTCCGCAGTCTCAGGAGCTAATGCAGTCAGCGATTTAATCGCGTTACGCGCTCGCTCAAGTGAGAGTGCTTCGATGGCTTCGGCAATAGCGAAAAGGAAAACCACCATCGCGGCTTCCGGCCACTTGCCAATCACCATGGCACCCAAGACAGCCAAAGACATCAAGAAGTAGATGTTCAATGTGAAGTTCTTTACAGCGATCCACCCCTTCTTCAGAGTTGGTAGACCAGCAGTAAGAATGGACAGCGCAGCCAAGGACATTACAGGCAAAGAACCCTCCTGTCCGGTCGTCCAAGCGATCACTTCAGCGGCGATGGCAGCTAGACCGCTGACCGCCAGCAGCCCTTTCAAGCGCGTCGTCAGAGCAGGTGAAATGGCATTCGGGGTTGCGCCGGCCTCGATGAGATTGGGCCCCATATCCAGCGCGGTCAAAGCGATGACTATCGCCTTCGGATCATCCAAGCGATGATGCACTGTCAGCTCACGATCCAACAGATTGAAATCAAGTCGTGCGATGCCAGGCATCGGCTCTAAGCGATTACGAATTAGCCGCTCTTCGGTAGGGCAATCCATCTTATCAATGCGATACCGAACCAGGGTCGTGCCTTCTGGCTCAGCCATGGCCGAATGTGAAGTCACCGCCCCTGCGGAATCCACTTTGCTCAAACAGCAATGGTCGGCATCGGAATGGGCTTGAGCTGAAGTGCCATGATCGTGTGCGCTATGGTCTTGATTATGGTCGGTGGACTTGGCTCCACAAGGCTGAGAATCCTTCGAACCGCACGCATGCGATCCCGTTCTGCCCAAGCTCTCGGCGTGATCAGGCCCATGCTCAACATGATGTGCACGAGAATGAACCTGTTTGGCGAAGGTCTCGCGGGGGTCAGCAGAACAGCAATCGTCCGACTTCGGCACGAGGTGCAATTTGGCTTTCGACGGGTTTTCCTGGCTCATGACGCATCTACCAATAAGGATATGGCGTCATTGAACAGCCTGTAGTAGCTACAGTGTCAAGCAATGAGTTTGAAATTTCGACTGGGCCGAGGGCGCCGCTCGAGTCTACGTCCCTCAGTGCGAGCGCCTGATAGCTGCATGCTGCGATGCATCAGCCAGGTTGGTCAGCACCTCAAATGCCCACTCAGCTTTCACCCTGGGAGTCATGCATATCGAGCAAGTCGTCAATCGCGTTGTGAAGCCTACGAGTAAACGTTTGGAGAAATCCGCCATGATGGTTTTCGACGCCATTGGCATGTGTCGGCTGTAGACCTCTCTAAGCGCTCATTACCATCGGTAGCCGACAGGGTTAAGGGTAGAAATATCCAGAAAGCTCCTCGACACAGTCGCACCAGCATGTCCTCCTCAACAACCCTACTACAAGCTTTTCGGCATTAATTAGGAGATGCCCACTGGAAATCCGGTGACACCTGCTAACCGAGAATAAAACCCCGCCATGTCTGGCGGGGTCTCATCAATCACCCTTCTTGTGCTTATGCACGTCCAGGTCGGGATGCTTAGGCTTGTTCTCGGGGGTTACACGGCGACGCTGGTCTGTCTTGCCGGTTGATTCGGCAATTGGCTTGGGCCCAGGTTTGATGGCCATAGAACTTGCTCCTTCAGTTGATAGGTATATGCCCTGGCAAACGTCTGCCGTGTAAGCGTTCGCTCAGTACGGTCACGAGATTGAGGGCCCCAAACACTATAGCTTGATATTTTTATGCCAGCAGTGGCGCACCACTTTAGTAAGCGTCTGCCGAACACATCTTGCACCAGCCCGTTTGGTGTAGACGGACGCTCGAAAGACCCTGTCGAGACTATCGCGCTATTCGGTTTCAATGGCAGCTTGCTCCCCTATGCTCTTGACTCGTCTAGGAGCAGCAACCAGAGCGAGCCCCAGCAGCGGGTTCGAACAGTGACTCAATAATCGTACAGTCTGGAGTGTTCGAGCCTAGGCATCTTGACTCACACGTGCCTGCCATTGAGAGCAGCTCTATCCGGATCTGCAGGAGCTTAGCTACCTTAGATTCCACTTCTGCCAAGTGCTTCTTGACCACCGACAACGCATCAGCACACGGACGATCAGCATCTGCCGCGAGCGCAATGAGTTCGCGGATATCGTCGAGTGGAAAGCCCAGTTCACGATTCTGCCTGATGAAGATGAGTCGTGACCGATGCTTTTCGGTATAGATTCGATGCCGCCCTGTCGACCGTAGGGCCGGAGGGAGAAGGCCTATTTTCTCGTAGTAGCGAATCGTTTCAATGTGGCAACCCGTTGATTTCGACAGCGCTCCGATTCCTGACATCCAAACTCCCCAAGCATTTTCTTGAACCTGTAGTAGCTACAGATATTAACCTGCTCAATCGAAAAATGATTTCACGCGTTTTAAGGGCATTCCGTGGACAGAGAACAGCTAGAGAAGAACCAGATTCCCGTTTACTTCGTCGCGGTCATTGTCGCGGCTATCGGGGGCCTGCTCGCACCTGATGCCTCTCAAGCGTTAGGTGCGTTGGTGACACCAGCCATCGCTGTGCTGATGTACGCCATGTTTCTGCAGATCCCATTCTTGGATCTTCGCAAAGGGCTTGCAAACAAGCGTTTCATGACCGCGCTGCTGACCGCCAATTTCGTCGCCATCCCCCTGTTGGTTTGGGCGTTGACGATGGGCCTAGCCGACCACCCGGCGATTTTGGTGGGCGCACTATTGGTCTTGCTGACGCCTTGTATCGATTATGTTGTTGTGTTTACCCATATCGGTAAGGGCGACTCCAAACTGACTCTGGCGGCAACACCATTACTACTCGTGCTTCAGCTTGTGCTACTACCCCTCTATCTAGCCTTCATGGTGAGTGATGACTCGGCGGTGGTTATATCGGTCGGCCCATTTGTTGAGGCCTTCGTAGTGCTGATCGCTTTACCCTTGGTCTTGGCAGTAGCAACAGCTGCCGGGGCAAAGGGGTCACGCATCGTTGAGGGCTGGAACAATGTATGGGCTTGGATGCCTGTGCCAGCTATGGCGGCTGTATTGGTCGTAGTGATCGGCTCTCAGATTTCAACGGTGGTCAGAGACATGGACAAGCTGCTGCCTGTTATTCCCGTCTACATTGGTTTCATGCTCTTGGCACCCGTGGTGGGTGCGCTGGTGGCTCGGGCGTTTAAGTTACCGGCTAGCACGGCAAGATCTGTCGCTTTCAGCAGTTCGACACGAAACTCATTGGTAGTTCTACCATTGGCATTGGCCTTGCCCGAGGAAATCAGAGGGCTCGCTGCGGCAGCAGTGATTACTCAAACGCTGATTGAGTTGGTCAGCGAACTAATTTACATCCGAGCAATTCCTGCTTTGGTGTGGCGCAAAATGTAGATGCCAGGGAAGACATAAGCACAAAACACCCTGCGCGATTAAACAGGTGCCCACCTGTGCGGCAGCAGCTTGTTAATCTCACTCGCGCGCCGCGTCGGCAGGCGCGTGAGAACATCCTTTAGATAGGCGTACGGATCATGGCCATTCAGCCGCGCTGACTGGATCAAGCTCATGATCGCCGCAGCCCGTTTTCCGCTGCGTAGCGACCCGGCGAAGAGCCAGTTCTTGCGCCCAAGAGCCCATGGCCGGATCTGGTTGTCGGGTAGTCAGACGCGGTTGCCCGCGTCCAACCCCCTAAGAACCGTGCATGCGAGTTTCCCAGCACACGGCTCAAGCCTCTGCTAAGGCGCCATTGGGCACCCGGTTATACATCGTCGACATTGGCAAATTGCACATCTCGTGGGCAACGCAGGTGGTAAATCTCAAGATTAGCCGCAGCGTCCGTCCCGCCATGACCTAGCTTCACAATATGGCGACTGTGCCACGGTGTGTCTTTGGTCACCGGCTTGAAGCAGGCGCAGCACCTGCCGCCCTGTTGCACCCATACCCGATACAGCTTGGCTCGACCTTTAACGGAAGTGAGCATCTTCTTGCCCCAGCGGGACTCGAAGTACTCATCCCATGCAGGGTCGTGAGGGTTGGCAGCAGCCTTAATCTTGATATGTCGCACAATCGGTGTGTCTGAGGCGTCTACTAGCGTGTACTGACGCTTCCGACCATCGGCGGATTTTTCAGTACACGAGAACACCCAACGGCGCGCCCCTTGTACTTTGAAATACCGATCCTTCACCCATCGGCGTGTCTTGCGAGGGTGGCGACGTACCGCCCATCGCCAGAGCATTTCCCACACTGCGCTGTCCACCTGGTTGAAGACCTTCTTGGCGACGACATGACTGTGATAGTTCGCCCAGCCCCGTAGAACCGGGTTGAGCAAACCTATCAAGTTAGCCTGTCGTATCGTTTTGTTGGTCTTGATCAACTCTCGCAGCTTGGCAAGTAGAGCCCCGATGTTCGCCTTGGACGGCTTGATCAGGAGCTTGCCGTTGTACTTGCGCAGGTTCCATCCGAGGAAGTCGAACCCGTCCCCTATGTGCGTTATCTTGGTTTTTTCCGGAGAGAGGACAAGTCCACGCTCTGCCAGAAATTCAACCACGGCGGGCCTGACTTCATTCTCCAGCCATTCTTTCGAACAACCAGTGATGATGAAATCATCTGCATAACGCACCACGCGCATTTTTCGGGCTGTCCACTTCGCGTTGGGAAATCTCTTCGCCAGCATCGCTTCCAACCCATCCAGCGTCATGTTCGCCAACCCCGGGGATATGATGCCTCCCTGCGGGGTTCCGGCGTGGCTGGGGAATAGCTGCTTTTGGTAGACATAACCAGCCCGGAGCCATTTCTGCAAAATCGCCTTGTCCATGGGAATGTTGGCGATCAACCAGTCATGGCTGATATTGTCGAAACAGCCTTGAATGTCGCCCTCTAACACCCATTCCGCGTTTGCTTTTCGTGACAGCACACCAAAGCACTGTGCGACGGCATCCGCAGTTGAGCGTTCCGGCCTGAACCCATAAGAGTTCGGGTCGCCGGTAGTTTCCGCTATCGGTTCCAGAGCCAGCAGATGAAGCGCCTGCATGGCCCGGCATTTCATCGCGGGAATTCCAAGAGGTCTCGTTTTGCCGTTTTTCTTCGGAATAAGCACTCTCCGAAGCGGGAGCGGCGAGTAACCTCGCCGCGTCAACGACTCTATCGCGCCGAGCTTGGCCCTAGGCGTATTCCAAGTAACCTTGTCCACGCCGGGGGTATTTTTGCCTTTGTTTTCAGACACCCGTTTCACAGCAAATGCCTTGCCACTGAACGAGTGAGTCAGCAGCCATTGCAGGGCTTTCACCTTGTTATGTCTGCCATCTTGTACAGCCTTCACAATACGCGCTTGCAGCCCTCTGACACGACGTTGTACGGCGATCCAATCGATGCTGTCCCACGACGTGCCGGAAGGTGCACACGCCAATGCTGCTGCGTTCATTTGCTCTCCTTCCGTTGAAAGGGTTCTACCTACTCTCGTGTGAAGAGAGACCATGAGGACGTCTGCCCGCTTTCGCGTGAAGTGATGTTTCAACCTCTATCCAACCCATTACAGGACGGCGTTCGCTTTTTCCTCGTTCCTTCGCCCGCACCGCCATGGGCAATTTTTACAAACGGCTTTCCCTGACGGGAGCGATACGGGATTTCCACGTTCCGCTTACTGACGTGCGTCGGGTTAGGTGCCTGCTATCGACCGGGAGGCATGTGGGTCACGAATGCGTAGTAGAAAGACGCAGTTCCCACCTCCATTACCATTTTGGTTCGAGCGTGTAAGCCATTTCCGCTCGCTTAATTTAACGATCGTTGCGCAGATTCACGTGTGTTCACCATACCAACTATCTAGCACTTGTCCGGCCATGGCTGCCAGAAGGGTACGCCTCTCACGATTGGTACCCCGCACCTTGCGGCGCCTCGTAACATTGTCGAAGGCGCTCTTGATTCAGCCTTCTAGATTCACCCGGTGACACGGGTGGTTCCCACCAAGGGGGAACAACTTCATTAAGCGACTTCGTGTCGCACCTCCGCCCAATTATTATCAATGGGAACCGCCCCGTCATCGAGGTAGCGCGACAGCGCTGCCCAGCGTTTAAGGCTGTAATCGAGCGCTCTGCTGATGGCCGAACCTTCGGGCACAAGATCACGCTGCGCGTTCATCCAGGCATGCAGCCTATCCTTCACCGGTACGGCTTTTTCTTGCCGTATTCGGCGCCGTAAATCCGGCTCCAGGTCTCTGACTTCTCTTTCGATTTCGTACAACAACTGGATATAGCGCAGGGCTTGCTCGGCGAGCGTGCTTTTATTCGTAGCGTGCAGTTCAAAGAACTTGCGCCGTGCATGGGCCATGCAGCCGATCTCGGTCACGCCGAGTTCAAAGCTGGCCTTGTAGCCGCCAAAATCGTCGCAGACCAACTTGCCATTCCAGTCCTGAAGGAAGTCGCGAGCATGCTCTCCGGCGCGACTGGGGCTGAAGTCATAAACCACCGCTGCCACATCCGAGAACTGGCTGGTAGCGTAGGACCACACATAGGAGCGGTGGGTTTTCTTTGTTCCCGGCATGAGCATCTGCACCGGTGTTTCATCTGCGTGGATGATTTGTTGCCCAAGCACTACTTCGCGCAGCGCATCGACCAGCGGCTGCAACTGAACTCCGGTCACGCCAACCCATTGAGCCAAGGTTGAACGTGGAATCGCCAAGCCCGCTCGACCTAAGATCGATTCCTGACGGTAAAGCGGCAGATGGTCAGCAAACTTGGCGATCATGACGTGTGCGAGCAGGCCCGAAGTCGGGATGCCCTTATCAATGACCTGCGGCGGAACCGGTGCCTGGATCAGCGTTTCGCAGTTATCGCAGACCCACTTGCCACGGACATGGCGTTCGACGGTGAACACGCCGGGCGTGTAGTCCAGCTTCTCGCTAACGTCCTCACCGATGCGCTTCAGGGCGCAGCCGCATGGGCGGTGAGTGTTGTCCGGTTCGTGATGGATCAACGTTCGCGGAAATTCTGCCGGCAATGCCGTGCGCTTGGGCCTTAGCTTTTCCTCGGTCGCCTCTGGTGCTATTTGCAACGCCTGAAGCTCGGCCTCAATCGCCGCGATATCAGTATCGATCAGGTCATCTAGCAGGCTGGCCTGTTCAGGATTCATCTGCTCGCTGCGCTTGGCAAACTTCAAACGCTTGAGCTGGGCGATCTCGTGGGTCTGTTTCTCAATGACTGTTTGATCACGGTTGATTTTCTTGCCCATAGTGTCGACTTGCGAGAGCAACTGCGCTGCGAGGACGCGCAGTTGATTGGGAGACAGTTGGTCGAGATTGGGCGAAGAAGTCATACGCCGGACTTTGCCAGAGCGGGCGTTTCGCGACGATAGACCGATAGGCTAATGGCTGCCGTTAAAGCAGTGTGATCGAGCCTCCAGAACCTGCGCGTTGCCATGGCAGCCCCAGCAACAACGTTTGAAGTTGCTCGGCATCCAGTTCCATCTCAGGACCATGGCGGATGCCAGGCCAGTGGAACTTGCCTTGGTTTAACCGGCGCGCCGCCAGCCATATTCCGAAGCCGTCATGCACCAGCACTTTCATGCGATTGGCGCGGCGGTTGGCGAACAGATAAGCGCAGTGCGGCTGCGCCGCACCGAACACCGCGATCACCTTGGCTAGCGCCGTTTCGGTGCCTGCGCGCATGGCCATCGGTTCGGTGGCGAGCCAGATGGAGTCGATGTGAATCATCGCAGAATATCTCGAAGAAAAGTCGCGCAGGCGGCAGCACTTTCAGTGGGCCAGTCCACTTTGATGATGGCGCGCGGGTGCTGTATTTCAACGCAGATATTCGATGATGCTGGATGGGAGTTCGCCCCCGCCAGCGGCATGGCTAACGGAATAAATGCAGGTGGGTGTGCCGGAATTTTCTGCGTTTGCAGCCGAATCCATTTGTGGACGAGGTTTGCGTTGAGGCTATGGCCGAGCGCGACGCTGGCAATCGAAGCGCCTGGTTGGGCGCACTCTTGAATGATCTGGGCTTTGAAGGATTTGGAATAGGAACGGCGTGTTGGCTGCATGAAATACCCGCTTGAAAGGCTAGAATTGGTGTCCACTTAATTTAAATGCACACCATGTCTTCGCTTTGCAGAGCTGGGTAGATGACCTGGCCGGACGGTTACCCACTTTATTCTGACTCCGCAGATCATTATCACGGGTTTTTAAGACTTTACTCCGCGCAGTGGGGCTACGGTATATGGCTTTACCCAACACCTTGCAACAGGCATTTCGACGGTGATGGCGGATTGGGCAAAAGCAGCCAGTGAGGGTGTTTTTTTGGCTATGCCGGCAGCTCTCAGATTACTTGCCTGCAGTTGATGGCCAAGAAAATCGCCGTGATTCAAAGCACGTCGGGAGATGTGCCAGATTCTGGTCTCGACTCGCTGAACCAAGATGGTGATTCAGTTGAAATGACACTTGCAAGGCAGCTCATTGCTTCATAGTTTGACGGCCACCTTCGGGTGGCCATTTTTTTATAACGATCCCAATTTACCAGCGGCCAACTCGACACTTCAAAAACCATGCGTCCTGGAAAACCTATTTCCTGATGCACCTAAGAGACTGGTTTGAGAGGGTGTATTCGCTTTTGCGCGAGGACGCCCATGAACCTACCACGCCCTACTCGAACCACAGCGATACTCAGTCTGTGCCTTGCATTATTGGCAGGCATTCTGTGTTATGAGCATCATCAACTCTCCCAACTCCGCACCAGCTTGGCTGCGACTGCAGACAAAGAGTCGCTCGATGCGTTGTTGACGCGGCTTGGCAAAGTCGATGAGCGACTGGGCACGGTAGCCGGCAACCACCTGGTGACCAACGAGGACTTCCGAGCCGGGCAGCAGGCTTTATCGAATCGAATTGATGCCGCACAAGCGTATGCAAAGCAAGCGACGGAGTCAGCGCAAGAAATCTCTCAAAATGCTGCGTCTGCTGGTGAATTGCTAGTCCTCAAAGCCAGCGTCGAAACACTCGATAGCCGTCTTCAAGAACTCAGTCAGTCACGCATCAAACAAACCACTGCTGTGCCCCTCAAGCCCAAGCCTAAGCCCGTTGCCCGCCAACCAAAGCGGCCAAAACCGCCCGCTACCGCCACTGTCACACCGCAAACACCCCCTTTTACCGTTGTCGGTATCGAGTATCGCGGCGGTGAACGCTTTTTGTCCGTAGCACCGCCTGGCAGCACGCAGTTGAATCAAATTTACCTTATCCGACCTGGTGACGCTGTGGCGGGCACCGCCTGGCGACTCAACGCGCTGGACGGAAGATCCGCACGCTTTGACGTGGCCGGAACACCTCAAACCGTAACCGTCGCGCAATAGGACCTCCTTTATGCACTCCCCTACCACTTCCTCGAAAACAATGAAGCCCAGGAACATTTTGGGTTTCATTGCAGGCTTGGCCACCTTCGCGTTTGCATACGGCTGTCATGCGGCTTCGGGGCAATCAACGTCGATCTCGAACACTCAGAACAGTGAAGTTCACAACTCTTCTCAAGGAGCAAGTCAGACAGAACTCGCCCGCGAGTGGGGATTGACCCCCCAAGAATGGTCCCGTTTTCAAACTGTGATGGAGGGTCCTCGCGGAATCTATTCGCCAGGCCTGGATCCTCTGACAGCACTTGGCATCGAAGCGAAGTCGGAGGAGGAGCGGCGACGCTATGCAGAGCTGCAGGTGCGAGCCGAGCGACAGCGTATCGATAAGGAACTGGCGTACCAAAGGGCCTATGACCAAGCCTTCGCACGTCTTTACCCCAATGAAAAAGTCATCCAACTATCGTCCAACCCTGCATCTGCTCCTGGCTCGGGAGCGTTAACTGCTGTGAAAGGCACTGGACGACTAGCCGTTTTTGTTCAAGACAGTTGCAACGCATGTATTGACCGCGTCAAAGACTTACAAAACCAGAAACAGTCCTTTGATCTGTACTTCGTTGGTAGTCAAGGTGATGACGAAATAATTCGCCGCTGGGCCATCTTGGCTGGAGTCGAACCGGCCAGCGTGAGAAGCCGACAGATCACATTGAATCACGATGCCGGTCGATGGCTTGGCCTTGGACTCGGCGGTGAGCTGCCGGCCGTGGTACGCGAGGTGAATGGACAATGGCAGCGTCTGTAATTCGCGCGGCTTTAACGGGGGGGCTACTGCTCACCGCGGCATTTGCTAACGGTGCCGAGGTTCCGCCACCGGCCTATCAGTTGATTGCCCTGCCTGCCGGCGTTCCGTCCGAGGTGCTGTACTCCGTTGCACTGCAAGAGAGTGGCACCCGACTTCGCGGCCAGATCGTCCCCTGGCCCTGGACGTTGAATGTCGCCGGCGCCGGATATCGCTTTGCGACACGCAGCGATGCTTGCAGAGCGTTGATGATCGCCCTTCAGACCGCAGGCCCAAATAGAGTCGACGTCGGGCTTGGACAAACCAACATCGGTGCCAACGGCCACCGTTATAGCTATCCCTGCGAAGGGCTGGATCCGTACAAAAACCTCTCGGTTACGGCCCAGATCCTGGCTGAGCAAAAAGCCAAAGGAGGCGACTGGATCACCGCTGCTGGTCGGTACCACCGCCCTGCCGGAGGCGAACCCGCTGCCCGATACCGACGAGCTTTTGCCAAACACCTCAGCCGGGTCACCGGTATCAACCTGATGGCGAATAATCCATGAATAGATTGCTGCATCTGCCTGTTTTGCTGTCTTTGGCCTCCCCCATGGCAGTGCATGCCACCTCGCTGATTGTTGTTGAAGACCGAGGGGGTGTTTCCGCTCTGCCCTACTACCAGTACTTGGCTCCAGAACCTACTGAGCAGTCAGCACAGTCAGAGAATATTGGTGTGCGTGGGCAAGGCTCGTTTCCAGTGCGCTCTGACCAACTGACACCCGGGCAGGTACAGGGCCGGGTAATCAATGCACCTGGCCTGCAACCATTGTTTCTTGTAGGCGACGATGAAAGCTCCAGAAAGTGGTTATCACAGCGCCGCGATCAGTTACAGCAACTGCAGGCAGTGGGCCTTGTGGTTAACGTGGCCAGCGCCGAGCGGTTTGCCGAAATCCAACGATGGGCAGGAAATCTACAGTTGGTCCCGGCTCCATCAAATGATCTGGCACAGCGCTTGGGAGTCCAGCATTACCCGCTGTTGATCACTGCCACAACGATCCAGCAGTAACCAGGGTATGGCCTCTCTTACGCACATCACCTTGGTCATCAAGCAACCAGATGACCCACGAGCAGGCCAACTGCTTTTTGAACAGGTCACCTATGTCGCCAAGCTCTATGGCGGCACCGTCATCGCCCGCGTACCTGGTGACGAGGTGGAGCTATGTCAGCGGCTAAAAGAACGACTGCCCGAGGCAGTTGAGCAAGCGAGGCAAGAGTTGGCCAATTCATCATCACGCATGAAAGGAGGATCCCGGCCCCATGAAGCTGACCAAGAAGCAACGCTGCGAGCTTCACGCTAAATTCGCGGGCCATTGCGCATACTGCGGTGTGCTGTTGGGTGACCGGTGGCATGCGGACCACATGGAAGCAGTATGGCGAGAACCAGAGAGGGTGGACGGCAAGTACTCCGGTGCCATCATTTTGGGGCGGCCAGAGAACCACGCCATCAGCAACATGATGCCCGCGTGCGTGCCGTGTAATTTGAGCAAGGCAGCGATGCCACTAGAAGTCTGGCGAGAGCGCATTGCTGGACACGTCAACTCCCTTAACAGCTACCACCCCATATACCGCCTGGCCAAGTCCTATGGGCTGATCGCTGAGACAGGCAAGCCAGTCGTTTTCCATTTCGAAACAGTGGGGCCATTGTCCCCTTTCACTCATAGGAAGTGATCCATGACCACCTCCTACACCATTGAGTCGTTACTACGCCCTGCTGTTGAGCTGTACACAGTTTGCGTATGTGCCGCTGCGGCGTTGCTCTGTATTTTCGCGCCCTGGGCGGTTGCTCTGACGCCTTTATTCGGCATGGTTGCCGGTACAGGCTTTCTGGGTCTAGGGTTCGTCCGCCTCAAACAAGCGTTGGTAGTGCTGCGTTACCGGCGCAATATTCGGCGCCTACCCCACTACACCATGACCAGCAAAGACATGCCGGTCAGCAATGAGCGGCTATTCATCGGTAAAGGCTTTCGCTGGACCCAAAAACATACTCAGCGGTTGATGGAGACTTACCTCCCAAAGTACGCCGAGTATGTCGAGCCCACGTCTATCTATACCTTTGCTCGCAGAATTGAGGAGCGTCTGGAGTTCGCACCCTTTCCACTCAAATTGCTGTCAAAGGCTACCTCGTGGGATGTGCCATTTAACCCGGCGCGTCCACTTCCTCCAGTCGGGGGGCTACCGCGCTTACACGGTATAGAGCCGAACGAAGCGGATGTCAGCCTGCCACTGGGTGAGCGGGTTGGACACTCCCTTGTATTGGGGACTACTCGTGTTGGAAAAACCCGCTTGGCAGAGTTGTTTATCACCCAAGACATCAGGCGTACCCGCCGTAGCCCCCGGCGCCGCGTTCATATGGGGCGCCGCGTGCAACCCGTTCATCGAAGCCAGCGCAATGTAGAAATGGACCTGGACCGCGAAGTGGTGATTGTCTTCGATCCTAAAGGCGACGCAGACCTCCTGAAGCGCATGTACATCGAATGCAAGCGCGCAAACCGACTGGAGGAATTCTACGTGTTCCACCTAGGCTGGCCCGATCACTCCGCTCGCTACAACGCCGTCGGCCGGTTTGGTCGGATCTCGGAGGTTGCCACCCGCATTGCCGGCCAACTTTCGGGGGAAGGCAATTCCGCGGCATTCCGGGAATTCGCCTGGCGTTTCGTCAACATCATCGCGCGCGCCCTCGTGGCACTGGGACGTCGGCCGGACTATGAACAGATCCTCAAGCATGTGACAAACATTGACGCGCTGTTTATTGAGTATGCGCAGAAGCACTTTGCTGAAAATGATCCCAAAGCCTGGCAAACCATCGTTGAGCTGGAAGGAAAGATCGATCGTAAGAACCTCAGTTTCGCCATGAAGGATCGACCGCTACGCGTGGTGGCCCTGGACATGTACCTCACTCAGCAACGCATCTCCGACCCAGTGATGGAGGGTCTGCGATCAGCCGTACGCTATGACAAAACCTATTTCGACAAGATCGTGGCCAGCCTTCTGCCATTGCTGGAAAAACTGACCACAGGCCGGATTGCAGAGCTGCTATCTCCCGACTACATGGATCTTGAGGACCCACGACCAATCTTTGACTGGATGCAGATCATCCGCAAACGGGCAGTGGTCTATGTCGGCCTGGACGCTTTATCTGATACAGAGGTAGCTGCAGCGGTGGGCAACTCGATGTTCAGCGACCTGGTGTCAGTTGCGGGTCACATCTATAAGTTTGGCATCGATGATGGCTTGCCCGGGGCCACCGGCGGCAAGGTAGCAATTAACGTACATGCGGACGAATTCAACGAACTGATGGGCGATGAATTCATACCGATGATCAACAAAGGCGGTGGTGCCGGCATGCAGGTCACGGCCTATACCCAAACCATGAGCGATATTGAGGCAAAAATCGGTAACCGGGCTAAAGCTGGCCAAGTCATCGGTAACTTCAACAACCTGTTCATGTTACGTGTACGTGAGACTGCAACCGCCGAGCTGCTGACCAACCAGTTGCCAAAGGTCCAGGTGTTTACCAGTACACCAGCAAGCAGTGCAAACGACGCTATTAACGGCAACACCGCTTTCACCTCTAACACTCACGATCAGATCCAAAGTGTCAGCGTACCGATGATCGAACCGGCGCATGTGGTTGCCCTACCCAAGGGGCAATGCTTTGCCCTGATAGAGGGCGGGAATTTGTGGAAGATTCGTATGCCGTTGCCGGCAAGCGATCCCGATGAAGTGATGCCCAAGGATCTTCAGGCCTTGGTTGAGGGCATGCGTAAAGGATCCGGAACCAGCAGCGACTGGTGGCAAGCACCGGGATATGACGCACTAAGTGAGTCGCTTCCTGATGACTTGGTAGACGACTTCCGCCAGATGGCCAATAACGGAAAAGCCGCATAGGCTTGAAGGAACAGAGCCATGGCCGATATCGCGGAAAAAGCCCAGCAACAGCAGGAAGGTCAAAAAAACTTCCTGGGCATGCTGTTCTCTACCCCTTTTCATTTCTTGGGGGTGATGTTCGGCTCCTTGCTCGGCGCCATCGTCGTTGAATGGCTTTGCATGTACACGTTCTGGCCGGATGCCGGCTGGAAACATGCTCAGCAGATGTTCCAACATGAACTGGGCTGGCTGTCCCAGGATCTGCTGCACAGCGTTGTCATCAAAGAACCGGGGCGTACGGCAACCTGGCTGGCACAAACGGTCTATGACTGGCTGATGGTGAAAACCGGCATGCAGGACAATATAAATGCACTGACACAGTACGCTCGCTCAACATCACCACAACAAACGGGAACCTTGAACCTTCGCTACGAACTCGGTCGGGCGATGATCAAATTCCAGGACTATGGCTTAGCCGCGTTATACACAGTCCTGACCTTCTGTGTGCGAATGGTCATTCTGACGTTGACGATTCCGCTGTTCGCACTGGCGGCGTTCACTGGCTTGGTCGATGGCCTGGTGCGGCGTGATCTACGAAAATTCGGCTCCGGCCGCGAGTCAAGTTACCTGTATCACAAAGCCCGGGGGACGATCATTCCGCTGACCATCGTGCCCTGGACGGTCTACCTGGCCATCCCCATCAGCATCAGCCCCCTTTTGATTCTGTTGCCCTGCGCCGTGCTGTTGGGTGTGTCCGTTTACATCACCGTTTCAAGCTTCAAAAAATACCTTTAGGAGCTGCCCATGCAGTGGACACAAGAACAGCAGCCCATCATCCATTCCACGGCTGACAAGCTACTGGTTCAGGCTTTTGCCGGTACCGGCAAAACCACCACACTGGTGGGCTACGCCACACAACACGCCTCGGTGAAAATGCTCTACCTCTGCTACAACAAATCCGTCGAGCTCGCTGCCAGGGGCCGCTTTCCACGCAGAAACGTGGTGTGTAAGACGGCGCATGGCCTCGCATATGCAGTCTATGGCAGTCAGTACGCCACCAAGCAGACCAATAACTTACGCCTGACGGACATCGCAAGGGCCATCAACACCCAGGACTGGGAGCTCGTGCGGGATGTCCTCAGCACGCTTAACAACTTCATGGCCAGCGCCGATGACGAGTTGGGCCGTGTGCATTTTCCCAGATTCCAGGGGCAACGAATGCTCACAAGTGCCCAGGAACGTTTCCTGAACAATGCTTTAAACGTGGCTAAAACCATCTGGAACCGGATGATCGATCTGCAGGACACAGCAATGTCGATCACCCATGACGCTTACTTGAAGCTGTATCAGCTAAGCAAGCCCGACCTGAGCGAACGATTTAACGCCATTCTGCTCGACGAAGGTCAAGACGTGAACCCAGTTATTGCCGACATAGTAAAAATACAACGGGTCCGCAAGGTGGCAGTCGGCGATCCCCACCAGCAGATCTATCGCTTCCGCGGCGCAGAAGATGCGCTCAACAGCGACTGGATGGCCGACGCCGAACGTCACTACCTGACCCAAAGCTTTCGCTTCGGCCCTGCCGTCGCGCATGTGGCCAACATCATTCTTTTTTACAAGGGTGAGACACGAAAGCTGCAGGGGTTAGGTTGCAATACCCTGGTTAAACGGGCTCTGCCTGAAGAGCTACCGCATCGCACGTTTATCCATCGTACCGTGACCGGCGTCATCGAGAACGCCCTGCAGCTGGTCGCAAGCAACCCCAAGATTTTCTGGGTCGGCGGTATCGACAGCTACTCGCTACGCGATCTGGAAGATTTATACCTATTCAGCCGCAACCGTAACCATGAGGTGCAGAACCGCAGGCTGTTGAGAGATTACCGGGACTTTTCACAGTACGTGGAAATAGCCGAGGTAAGCCAGGATACGGAGATGTTGCGATCGATCAAGATCATTACAGCCTATCCGGACCTGCCCCAGCGGATCCAAACCCTACGTTCCCGCTCTGTAGATAACGAGCTCGACGCCACCGTGACACTCACGACTGGGCACAAGGCCAAGGGGCTGGAGTGGGACTTTGTCAGCCTGTATGACGACTTTAGCGCTGATCCGCTTTCACCCGATATCGATCAAGGTCGTAAAGATGACGAGTTGAATTTGCTGTACGTGGCGGTGACGCGAGGGATGAAGATCCTAGCGTTGAACTCAATGGTGCTTTCTATCATGCAGCGCTATGTCGATGCTCGGACCTCTGCACTCCAACCTCAGAAATCACGCGCTTAGCAACAAACTATTTCAGATTGCTGGCACGCGCTTATTATTGAAACCCTGGTAGCTCTGCACATTGAGGACGTCGCCATGGGCCGTCAGAAATTTGAATACCACACTGAGTTCTCTCCCTTTCAGTACGTTGTCAGAACCAAAAAGCTCTTCATGTTCAAGTCCGAAGAGCCCACCACTGAACCCGACACCCAGGGTTTTCTGGAAGATTCTGAACGTCAAAACCGCCTTGCTCAATTAGGCAGCGAAGGCTGGGAGCTGGTCAGCGTGCAGCCCGTGGTCAAAGGAGAAGTCAAGGTTGGCAATCAAAACGCCCAAGGCTGGGCTTACGGATTCGCCTTGCCCATCGGGTATCTGCTGTTCTTCAAACGCCCTATCCACTGTGATTGATGGTGTCAGTACCGTCAGAAGAAATCCTTACAGTCCTGAATATGGTTTTCTTGCGGCGACCATAGCTTGATCACGGCAAGCTGACGGCATCAGGAATGACTAGAGCCCAGCCGTGATCCAGTACCCGCGTCTCACTGCACTCACTTGCCGACTTGCCTTGCCAGGCCTCATCGCACTTTTTGGATGCGGCCTGCCTGTCTCTCATGCGACCGCTGCTTCAGCCTCCGAACAGGCCAACCTGGACGTGATGATCCGCCAGTTGAATGCCTTAGAGGACACCGCACGTCGTAGCGCTCAAGTGGCCGACGAACCTGGCAAGCGTTACTTCTTCGATTACCAGCGTCTAGCAGGTGATATCGCTCGAATTCGTCATGGGTTGGAGGGCTATCTAACCCCAACCCGAGCCCAGCCTCGTGATCCTGTTGAGCTGTCAGGCCAATACACGACCGAAGGACGCAAGCCATGAGCATGAGCGGCGCTCAGGCTGCTGCGTTTCAAGCGGCAGGAGGATTTCCTGCCTCGACGAGCTACCTGTTTTTCGTCGGCGTCGCTGTAGCCATCATCTTTATGTGGGGCGCCTGGGCTATCTGGAGCTGCTACCGAGGATGGGCCACTGGCAACCTTGATCGAACGATTGCCTCGACCTCGCTCGTCCGCATCCTACTGCTTTGCATGATCCTCACCACATTTGTTCTTAGTTGACCCTATGGGAGATACACCATGACTTCATTCTTAAAACCGGGCCGCATGCTGATCGGGTTGCTTGCTCTCCCCCAACTGGCCATGGCGGCTCTTCCGCAGTCTCAGCCTCCTACCCGGGGGGAAGGCTCTAACCTGATGCAAACCATGCAGAACTACGCCTTTGACGGTTTTACTTTGCTTGGCCTCATCATCTGCGCAGTCATTTTCAGTGGCGTTGCTTGGCATGCCTTCGGCACCTACCACGAAATTCAACTTGGCAAGAAAAAATGGGGAGATCTGGGGGCGACAGCCGCCGTTGGCGTCGCCATCCTCGGTGTCGCCATTTTTCTGGTCACCAAGGCTTCAAATATTCTTTAAAAGAGCCGTGGCCATGACAGAACTCTCAGACGATGGGACCCTGATTTTCCTCCCTGTGCGATTGAACAATCAGCCAGTCATCATGGGCGGCCTTACCGCTGACGAAATGTGGGCCACCTTGGCGTTGAGCACCGGCGCAGGGCTGGTTATCGGTATTCCGGCCGCGATATTGACCCAGATTTGGGCACTTATCATCGGCGCCGCCATGCTCTGTGCTGTCCTAGGGCTGTTTCTTGCCAGTCGTTTCTTGCGTCGGTGGAAACGCGGCCGACCTGATACATGGCTATACCGCCAGATGCAATTGAACATCGCGCGGTTCTTTCCTACCTGGAATAAAGCCCTGCTGATTACTCGTACAGGTGCGTGGACCTGTCATCGAACGGAGGTTCAATGACTTACCGTAAAAAAGTAGACGCCCAACTGGCCCACATTAACAGCCTGCGCATGGTCATTGGTTTTCTCATTGCCCTGGGTCTGTACATGGCTTATGGCTGGCAGAGCGCACCGCGTGACCTAACTGTTCATGTACCTCCAGATCTACGTTCAGGTAGCACCCGTAAGTGGTGGGATATTCCACCGGAGTCGGTATACGCCTTCGGTCTGTACATTTTTCAGCAGATGAACCGTTGGCCCGTTGACGGTGAAACCGACTACGAGGACAACATTACCCGCTTGGAAAGCTACCTGACTCCCAGCTGCAAAGCCTACTTGCAGAAAGATTTCGAGCTACGCCGCAATAGCGGGGAACTGCGCAAACGTGAGCGGGGTGTATTTGAAATTCCAGGCAGAGGCATCGACGATAAGTCTGAGCAACATATTGAACAGCACAGCATCAATGACTGGACCGTCAACCTGGACATCACCGCTGACGAGCACTACGGCGGGGAGCGCGTAAAGCGGGCATTTGCTCGCTATCCGTTAAGAATTATCCGATTCGACGTCGATCCCGAAAAAAACCCATTCGGCTTGGCCTGGGACTGTTATAGCAGTAATCCACAACGCATCGAAGTCTCCGCAGAAACGACCAGAGCAGGAGGCAAATGATGACACGCCGCCTACTGATCATCGGGCTCGTAGCCCTTCACTTCTGCGGGTTGGCCAACGCCGTCGAAATCCTGCGCTGGGATCGTATCCCTATAGCACTGCCCTTGATCGTGGGTCAGGAGCGTATTGTCTTTGTGGACCAAAACGTACGGGTGGGTCTGCCTCGTAACCTCGTCGACAAACTGCGCGTGCAGAGCACCGGTGGTGCCCTCTACCTGTTGGCGAAAGAGCCGATTGAACCGACTCGCTTACAGCTGCAGAACATGAACTCCGGTGAGATCATGCTCGTGGATATCATCGCAACGGTAGGGAAACCAAATCAGGTCGCATCCGAGCCGGCTAAAATTGTAGCCGGGGACAGTCCCGCCCCGCGTTACGGCCAAGTCAACGCCAAACCTACAAGCAACCATTCAACTTCTTCCACGGCCCAAGCCAGCGCTCAAGCCGAGGAGGATGAGGACGCGCCGAAACCGCGTCGTGAGACCCCTCTTCCGGTGGTCATGACGCGCTATGCCGCACAGATGCTTTACGCGCCCCTACGCACCGTTGAGCCCGTGGAGGGGATTGCTCAGATCAATCTGAAGCGCGGTTTGGACCTCACCACCCTAATGCCGATATTGCCGGTCGAAGCCTCTGCGTTGGGGTCGTGGCGGTTAGACGAGTATTGGGTCACGGCGGTGAAGCTACGTAACACAAGCGCCCAAAACCTCACATTGGATCCGCGTGACCTGATGGGTGACTTTGTCACCGCGACTTTTCAGCATCCCTACCTTGGCGCCAAAGGTGATTCCAGCGACACCTCGACGGTCTACTTGGTGACCCGTGGTCATGGTCTAGCCGAATCGTTATTGCCGGCCGCCATCAGCCAGATCGATCCGAAGGGAGGCCGTCGTGAAGAGTAATCCACTTGTTAAATACCTGGTCATACCGTTCGCGATCCTGGCGATATACGTAGTGGTCAAATTATTCAATCGCGAAAGTGCCGACCAACAGGTTCATGCGCCGGAAACGGTTGTACTTAGTACGAAGGAGGCTAAAAAGCTTGGGGTTGACGGAGATACACCCAGCGACACATTGCGCACCATTGTCGTGGAAAGCAGACAACTCAAGGACCAAGTCTCCAATGCTTTGAAGAACAATGACGAACTAAAGCAACAGAACATCGAGCTGCAAAAACGCCTGCAGAACATCGACCTCAACGTCGATAACAAACTGCAGAACGTTCAGCAAACGATGAAGCAGGAGGCGCAACAACAGAGCCAAACCCTCTTGGACACACTGCAGCAGCAGTACAATACCCTGAGCAGCAAATCGGGCAGTGGCAATGAGTCTGGATCTGATTTGCCGATCGGCTTCGGCGTTCAGCCAGGTGACGGTCAAGGCTTCAAAGGCGGACCTGGCGCGGACGTTGTTTGGATAGAGCCGCAGGACGCAACGCCGGTCGATGTCAACGGCAAGCCCATCGCTGCAGGGACAAATCAAACGGCAAGCGGCTTCAACTTCCCGACCTCTTTTGGCGAGTCCGTGGACCGAGGACAAAATGCACTGCGCACGGGCGCTCAAAGTGTTGCGAATGAAATCTCGCCACAGGAGGCCCGCAAACAGGTGCGCAAGGTCTACACCTTGCCGCAGAACTCGACATTGATGGGTTCGGTGGCCATGTCCGCGCTGATCGGCCGGGTGCCCATTGACGGCACTGTCAACGACCCCTACCCGTTCAAGGTATTGATCGGGCCGGACAATCTCACGGCCAACGGCATCGACTTGCCCGACGTCGCCGGCGCGGTGGCCAGCGGAACGGCTTCCGGCGATTGGACCCTGTCTTGCGTACGCGGTCAGATCAAAAGCCTGACGTTCGTCTTCAATGACGGCACTGTGCGCACGCTGCCACAACCTCAGGAAGAAACGAATAGCAGTCAAAATAGTAACAATCAGAACAATGGCAACCAAACCACCATTCAGGGTGGCCTGGGCTGGATAAGCGATGCCTATGGCATTCCTTGTATCAGTGGCGACCGCAAAAGCAACGCCTCGCAATACATTGGCTCGCAGGTACTGATTACCGCCGCCGGCGCAGGTGCTGCCTCCCTCATCAAGTCAGATGGAAACAGCGGCTCTTTTATAAACCCTCAGTCCGGGACCATCGGTTCTGTCGGCGGCTCGGGCAGTGAAGCCATGGGCAAAATTATTGGCCAGGGCGTCAATGACGTCTCCAGCTGGGTCAACAAACTCTACGGGCAAGCCTTCGCAGCGGTGTATGTACAACCCGGGGCAAAGATAGCTGTGCACCTGGACCAGCAACTGACCATCGATTACGAACTCAATGGCCGCAAGGTCAACTATCGCTCAGGAGCCCGTCATGTTTCGACTGCGCTTGACTAATCATGGCTTAAAACTAGGTGCATACCTGGCCATCGCCCTACTCGCCTCGGCCTGTTCCACCAACAAAGACGAATTGCTCCCCCATGGGGACCGCACAATGATGGACGTTTGGGATCAAGGCTCCAGCGGCTCAAGCAGCTCGAGCAGCCGCCAATTGCTCGATGCACGCCAAGATCTTCGTCGGCCTCTGGAGACGAGGGAAACAGACAACACCATGTTCACACGTACCGCACAAAACGAGATCTACAGCCAATTTAAACGCCTACCCAATCCCGACCTGGTGATGTACGTCTTTCCTCATTTAGCGGGTTCAGACCCGGCACCGATCCCAGGCTACACCACGGTGTTTCCGCTGTATCAGCGGGTGCAATACGCCATGCCTGGCGAACGCACGGAGGCATATTGATGGGTTTTTTTGAACGATTCAAAACGCGACGGGCGACAGAGCGTGTGGAACCTGGCGTAACACCAGGTTCGCCGTTATCTGACGATGTGCAGGGACCAGCAACCGAGACGTTTGAGGCTGCTACAGAGCGTTACTACGAACGCCTTGCTGCCATGGGTATTCCCTCGCCGAGCGATTGGCGTAACCCAAAGAAAAAGCCAGCCACAACCGCTGATGCTGACCGTCTATACCACGTCAACCCCTCCTTCGTAGACCTACTGCCGTGGGTAGATTACCTGCCTGCAGAAAAAGCCATGCTATTGGAAGACGGCGTGTCTCGTGCTGCCTTTTTTGAGCTGACACCGATTGGTACTGAAGGTCGGGATCCCGAATGGTTACGCAAGGCCCGCGACGCCCTGGAAAACGCCCTCCAGGACTCCTTCGACGAGCTTGAAACCTCACCCTGGGTGGTTCAGCTCTATGCCCAGGACGAAACCAGCTGGGACGATTACCTTCAGCAACTGCATGACTACGTTCAACCACGCGCACAAGGCAGTGCATTCACCGAGCTTTATTTGAAGCTGATGAAGCAACACCTGGAATCCATCTCCAAACCAGGCGGGCTGTTTGAAGACACCAAGGTCAGCCAACTGCCCTGGAGGGGCCAACAGCGCCGCGTCCGTGTTGTTGTCTACCGCCGTACCCAAGGCGCGCAAGCGGATGTGCGAGGCCAGGCACCAGGTCCTTACCTGAAAATCATCTGCGATCGCTTGGTGGGCGGCTTGGCGAACGCCGGCATTAAAACCCATCGCATGGATGGCCACGCCATTCGCCATTGGCTGATTCATTGGTTCAATCCACGTCCCGATCATCTTGGCCCTGCCGATGCAGATATTCGCCGCTTCTACGAATTGGTGTGCAAGCAAGCACCTGGTGCTGCAGAGGGCGAGCTGCCGCTCGCCAGCGGCACTGACTTCTCGCAAAACCTGTTTTATCGCGAACCACTGTCAGATATAGAGAAAGGTCTGTGGTATTTCGACGGCCTTCCCCATCAGGTGGTGATGCTTGACCGCTTGAGGGATGCTCCCAAGACCGGGCACTTAACCGGTGAAACCCGAAAGGGCGGTGATGCGCTCAACGCACTGTTCGACAAAATGCCAGAGGACACCATTCTCTGTATCACTCTCGTGATCACCCCGCAGGACATTCTCGAAGGGCATCTGGAACAGCTTTCACGCAAGGCAGTTGGAGACACTCAGGCCTCGATCCTGACACGCGAAGACGTCGCCACCGCCCGTCAGTTGCTCGGGCGCAAGCACAAGCTGTACAGAGGTAGCGTAGCGTTTTACCTGCGGGGTAAAGATGATGCCCAGCTGCACGAACGCAGTTTGCAACTCAGCAGCGCATTGCTGGGTGCGGGCATGGAGCCGGTGGAACCTCGGGATGAAGTGGCACCGCTGAACTCCTACCTTAGATGGCTACCCGGCAACTTCGACCCCAATGCGCGCAAAGCACTGGAGTGGTACGCACAACTGATGTTCGCCCAACACATTGCGAACCTGGCCCCCGTCTGGGGTAGGTCGACCGGAACCGGGCACCCGGGTATTACCCTGTTTAACCGTGGGGGAGCGCCGATAACCTTCGACCCGCTGAACAAGCTGGACCGGCAGATGAACGCGCATTTGTTCATTTTCGGGCCTACGGGTTCAGGTAAATCGGCCAGCGCGACAAACATCCTTAGCCAAATCATCGCCATCTATCGGCCACGTCTATTCATTGTGGAGGCTGGCAACAGCTTCGGCTTACTCGGTGATTTCGCCAAAAAGTTGGGTTTGACGGTAAACCGGGTTCGACTTGCACCTGGATCGGGTGTCAGCCTCGCGCCATTCGCTGATGCCGTGAAGCTCATCGAACCCAGCCAAAACGTGAAGATTATCCAAGCTGATGATCTTGAGGCGTCGGACGAACATCTGACTAGCCAGACCGAGGATGAACAACGCGACATCCTGGGCGAGATGGAAATTGCGGCCAGGCTGATGATCACCGGTGGTGAAGAAAAAGAGGATGCCCGTCTTACTCGTGCCGACCGTAGCGCCATCCGCCAATGCATACTGAATGCAGCGAAAAAATGCGTGACGGAGCAACGTATCGTTCTGCCGGAAGATATCCGTGAAGCGCTGCGAGAAATGGGACTCGAGCCCGGTATTCCAGACGCCCGAAGCTCACGATTCTTGGAGATGGCGGAAGCCTTGTCCATGTTCTGTATGGGCACCGAAGGCGACATGTTCAACCGTCCTGGCACCCCATGGCCAGAAGCGGACATTACCATTGTCGACCTTGCCACCTATGCGCGAGAAGGCTATAGCGCACAGATGGCCATCGCTTATATTTCCCTGCTCAACACGGTCAACAACATTGCCGAGCGTGACCAGTTTAAAGGCCGTCCGCTGATCTGCTTCACCGACGAAGGCCACATCCAGTTGAAGGTCCCACTCCTATCCCCCTACTCCGTCAAGATTACCAAAATGTGGCGAAAGCTCGGCGCCTGGTTCTGGATGGCCACCCAGAACGTTGACGACGTGCCGCCAGAGGCCTCAGCCCTGCTCAACATGATCGAGTGGTGGATGTGCTTAAACATGCCGCCTGATGAGGTGGAGAAGATCGCGCGGTTTCGTGAACTGACTCCTGCACAGAAGTCGATGATGCTGTCAGCGCGTAAAGAAAGCGGCAAATTCACCGAGGGCGTCGTGTTGTCCAAAAGCATGGAAATGTTATTCCGGGCGGTACCACCGAGTTTGTATCTGGCCCTGGCCATGACCGAGCCGGAAGAGAAAAAGCAACGCTTCGACATCATGCAAGCCAAAGGCTGCAGCGAGCTGGATGCGGCCATTGAAGTTGCTGCAACGCTTGACCGCTATCGCGGTATCGAACCTCACATCATTACTTTCCCCGAGCAAGTCACGGCCTTGGAGCGCCAAGCATGAGAGCATTGAATTCCCTGACCCAGAACCTTATAGAAAGTCTGACCCAGCTGCTTGAACAACCGGGTGAAGACGCCCTTCAAACCCTTGAGGTGTGTGCCCCCGTTTTGATAGAGCAACTGCAACAGGTTTTGGTTCGTGCGGTGGATCGTCGTGACATCGAGTCCCAACTTCACGCGGTGTTAGCCAATTGGCTGCTACAGCACCCACAACCCGAGAATGCTGAGAACGCTCTTCTTGAGGCCCTTCGTAAACAAGCGCTGCTTTCATCGAAGCCAGCAGAGGCTCGGGCATGATAGGCCTTCGCAAATATTGGTTGATGCTGGGGTGCGTTTTGGCAGGCACATCGATGGCCTGCTTAGCCCTCACTCGAAGTGAGATACCATCCCCGCACAACACAGGCCCGTGGTTGTTTGGTCCTTCCAAAGCACGCTGGACTGTGACTGAGTTCGCGGATCTGGAGTGCCCCTACTGCAAGACGTACACACCTGCGTTGAAAACCTGGATACAGCAGCAGAAGGATGTAAACCTGCAGTGGCATCATCTGCCACTGGATGTGCACGGTCCGACCGCATTACACGAAGCCAAGCTCGCTGAATGTGCGGGGGCGCTTGGTGGCGCACCTGCCTTCTGGCAAGCCATTGACCAGATTTTTGACCGGACCCGTAGCAACGGTGAGGGTTTCAATGGGCATCTGAACGTCGTTGATGTTACTTACCAGGACTTATTGTCCTGTGCAGCTACCGACAAAGTGATCGCCCGGCATGTTGGCCAACAGGTCGAGGAGGCCCTCAAAGCGGGCATTACGGCAACTCCTACTGTGATAATTAAAGACAACACGACTGGCAGCTCCGTAAAGCTTGAGGGACCAGCTGACGGGGTATTGTTATTATCAGCTCGTGATTGGCTGGCTCAAAAAAAGAGCTGCGACGCTCTGCAAAAGTCGAACGTTAAATCACTTAGCCATTGTCATTAAATGAGCTTGCATTCCATTCATACATTTTCATGCCCGGCATGTCCTACGCGTGGGCCGAAAGAGACAGCGCAAATACGGTGTTTGCAACTGCAATCAGGGTCAGTTTCATACGACTTTTTCTTGAGGATTGATGGGCTCAACTGAGAGGTGCCGGCGACGCATCAGTCGATAGGCTGCCGGAATGACAAACAGCGACAGCAAGGGCGCGGTAATCATGCCTCCAACCATGGGTGCCGCAATTCGGCTCATCACCTCGCTGCCGGTCCCGCTGCCCAGCAAAATGGGTAACAAGCCAGCAATGATGACAGCCACAGTCATGGCTTTGGGCCGAACGCGCTGGACAGCGCCTTCACGAATCGCGGCCATCAGCCCGTGCTCGGTCCTATCGCCGAGGTCTTCACGCTCAGCCCAGGCGTTCTTCAGATAAAGCAGCATAATTACGCCAAATTCGGCAGAAACACCGGCCAAAGCGATAAAGCCGACACCAGTGGCGACCGACAGGTTGAATCCCAATAGATAGAGAAACCATACCCCACCAGTCAGTGCGAATGGCAGAGTGGCCATGATCAGCAAGGCCTCATCGAAGCGAGCAAAGGTTAAATAAAGCAGCACGAAGATGATCAACAGCGTGGCAGGCACCACCAGCTTGAGTCGTGCGTTGGCCCTTTCGAGAAATTCGAACTGTCCTGCGTAGCTCAGGCTCATACCAGGCTGCAACTTAACCTGCTCGCTGACGACCCGTCGTAGATCGGCGACTACCGAAGCAATATCCCGTCCCCGCACGTCGATATACACCCAGCCTGAAGGTCGGGCGTTCTCACTCTTAAGCATCGGCGGACCATCGCTGACCTTGATCTTCGCAACGGTGCCAAGAGTGATCTGGCTGCCTAGAGGGGTATAGATAGGTAACTGCTCCAGAGCGCCGAGTGAATCCCGCCACTCACGAGGGTAACGTACGTTAATTGGGAAACGAGCCAACCCTTCAATCGTCTCCCCGACGTTTTCACCGCCGATTGCGCCGGCCACGATCGATTGCACATCGGCAATATTTAACCCATAGCGGGCCGCAGCTTTACGATCGATATCCACATCAATATAGCGGCCACCGGTCAGTCGTTCGGCCAACGCTGAACTCACACCTGAGACATCCTTGGCAACACGTTCGATGGCTTGGGTGACGGCATCGATCTCCGTCAGGTTGGTACCGGCAACCTTCACACCAATAGGGCTTTTTATGCCAGTGGCCAGCATGTCGATGCGGTTACGAATCGGCGGTATCCAGATGTTGGTCAATCCTGGGACACGCACCGCTTGGTCTAGCTCCTCAACGAGCTTTTCCTGGGTCATGCCTGGGCGCCACTGTTCGTGTGGTTTGAATTGGATGGTGGTTTCGAACATTTCCAAAGGTGCTGGGTCAGTCGCGGTTTCAGCGCGGCCGGCTTTGCCGAAAACGTGTTCGACCTCTGGAACTGTCTTTATCAGACGGTCAGTCTGTTGAAGCAGTTGCGCGGCCTTCTGCGCCGATAATCCAGGCAGAGCTGATGGCATATAGAGCAGGTCCCCTTCGTCCAGCGGGGGAAGAAACTCACCACCCAGACGAGAGATCGGCCACAACGCGCTGACAAAGACTAGCAACGCAACCAGCAGCGTTATTTTAGGTCGATGTAATACGGCGTCCAGAGCGGGTTCGTAGATCCGGATCAACCAGCGATTTAGCGGATTCTGCTGCTCATTGGGAATTCGTCCACGAATCCAATACCCCATCAACACCGGTACGAGAGTTACCGACAGTCCAGCCGCTGCGGCCATAGCGTAGGTTTTGGTGAACGCCAATGGACCGAATAGACGTCCTTCCTGAGCCTCCAGCGTGAACACCGGAATGAACGACAGGGTGATGATCAGCAGACAGAAGAACAATGCAGGTCCTACCTCGGCAGCCGCTTCAGTCATCACGTGCCAATGACGTTCACCTTTCAGTTCCTCCCCAGGATTGGCCACGTGCCAAGCCTCGACCTTCTTGTGGGCATTTTCAATCATCACCACGGCAGCGTCGACCATAGCGCCGATGGCGATGGCAATCCCGCCAAGGGACATGATGTTGGCGTTGATACCCTGATAGCGCATCACGATGAAGGCGATCAGCACCCCAACCGGCAGGGAAATGATTGCCACCAGAGATGAACGCAGGTGCCAGAGAAAGATTCCGCAGACCAACGCGACGACGATGAACTCTTCGATCAGCTTGTGGCTGAGGTTTTCCACGGCACGATCAATCAACTTGCTGCGGTCGTAGGTGGTGACGATTTCAACCCCCGCCGGCAGACTGCTTTTCAGCTCGTCGAGTTTGGTTTTGACCGCCGCAATGGTTTCACGAGCATTCTTCCCGCTGCGCAGAATCACCACGCCGCCGACGGTCTCACCTTCACCGTCGAGTTCGGTAATGCCTCGACGCATCTCAGGCCCTAACTGAATCGTGGCAACATCGCCCAACGTGACCGGCACACTGCCCGCGCCCAGTTTGAGCGGGATGGCGCGAAAGTCATTGAGCGTCTTTAGGTAGCCGGAAGCTCGTACGATGAACTCTGTCTCCGCCATTTCCAGCACGGCTCCACCGGTTTCCTGATTGGCTTTGCCGATCGCCTCGGTCACCTCAGACTGCGTGATACCCAAGTTCGCCAACTTTAGCGGATCGAGCTGGACCTGATACTGTTTGACCATGCCACCTACGGTGGCAACTTCCGCAACGTTCGGCAGCGTCTTGAGCTCGAATTTGAGAAACCAGTCCTGTAGGGCTCGCAGTTGCGCCAGATCGTGCCCACCGCTGCGATCAACCAACGCGTACTGGAAAATCCAGCCAACGCCAGTGGCATCAGGTCCTAAGGCTGGCTTAGCACTGGCTGGTAGGCGGCTTTGTATCTGGCTCAGGTATTCCAACACCCGCGAGCGGGCCCAGTACAAGTCAGTTCCGTCTTCGAACAGCACATAAACGAAGCTGTCGCCAAAGAAGGAGTAACCGCGCACAGTCTTGGCCCCAGGTACCGAGAGCATGGTGGTTGCCAGTGGATAGGTCACCTGGTTTTCGACGATCTGTGGGGCTTGGCCTGGGTAAGGTGTACGGATAATTACCTGAACATCCGACAGGTCTGGCAATGCATCGATGGGCGTACTTTGAACCGCCCAGATCCCCCATGCCGTGACGAACAGCGTCGCCAGCAACACAAGAAAGCGGTTGGCCACCGACCAGCGAATAAGGGCCGCAATCATGGCTGGCCCCCAGAGCGTTCCAGACGTTCAACACGCAGACCATCGTCCGTCTGGCTAACAGCGATCCGAACCTTGTCGCCCGTTTTTAGGCCCTTCATCAGAGCAGGAGTGGCGAGAGGGAAAGTCATCGTCATGCCTGGCATACCCAATGTCTTGAAGGGACCGTGGGCGAGCGTGACTTCTTTGTCGTTGATCTCAACGATCTGACCATCGGCCTCATGCAAAGCGCCAACGGGCATAGTAGATGGCGAAACGTCCAATGAGCTTGCGACAACGCCCTTGAGACTGGCCTCCGAGTCGAGCAGGAACTGGCCAGAGGTCACCACTTTCTGCCCCTCTTCCAAGCCTTTCAATATCGCCGTCTTGCCATCGTTATCCTGGCCTAGCTGCACCTCCACCGGGCGATATCGACCAGCGTCTTCAGAGAGCATGACCAACGCACGTCGACCGGTACGAATGACGGCCTCGCTCGGCACCCACAGAACACTTTGCTCCGTTGAACGATTGAGGCTTACCTGTGCGGTCAAACCTGGTCTGAGTCGGCCATCTGGATTGGGTAACTCAACTCGAACGCGAAGTGTGCGACTGTCCGAACTGGTTTCCGGAAGAATCGCACTGACGACGCCCTTGAGCACAACTCCAGGGAATGCGGATAAACGCGCTTCAGCTGCTTGCCCTACTACGATTGACCCAGCTTCCGCCTCTGGTACAGCCACGGCCAGCCAGACACTGCTCAAACCATTAACACGAGCCAACGTCTCGCCTGCGGCCACCGTCATACCTTCACGCACACTCAGCTCTTGAAGCACACCACCAATAGGGCTGGTCAGCGTCAGGTTCGATTGAACTTTGCCAGTGCGCTCAACTTGAGCAATTAACGTAAGTGGCATTCCGGTTAGCCGCAGTCGCTGCCGGGCCGCTGTCAGCAAGCCAGCATCGCCACTACGCTTGAGGGCGAGAAATTCCTCCTGAGCAGCTGCCCACTCCGGCACCAAGATATCTGCCAAGGCGGCATTCGCTTTCAGCACATCACCAGGTGCGTGGGCATACACACGCTCGACAAAACCCGCTGTACGGGCCTGAATGACTGCAACGTCCCGTTCGTTGAAGGCCAGCACACCTACCACGTTCAGTGTCGAGGCAAATACGCCTCGACTGACACTAGCCAGTCGCACACCAAGGTTCTGAGTCAGGCTTGGATCAATTCGAATGGCAGCGCTGTCCCCCTTGGTATCTGCGTATTGAGGGATCATCTGCATGTCCATGAAGGGTGACTTACCCGGTTTATCGAATTTCTGTTGTGGGTACATGGGATCATACCAATACAGAACTTTTCGATCGGCAGAGGCTTTGGGTTCATGATCCGGTACGACACCAGCTACTCCGCTCATTCGCGGTTGGGCTAACCAGTAACCCCCGGCAACACCCAAGGCAATCGAGATGCCGATGATTAAAGTCCCTTTCCATAATTTAAAAATCATTGAGCGGACTCCCCGTAAGAGAAATACAGGCGAGCGCTGGTCAGGGCACGTTGCTCTTCAACGTCAACCTGCTTGAGACGGGCTTCGATGAGTTCGCGTCGGGCGGCAACAACCGAGTTCAAATCACCCTTGCCGGAGCGGTAGCTGGCCATCGTGAGTTCGACCTTTTCTTTAGCCAACGGCAACAAGCTTTCCTGATTACGGCTGACTGCACGATTGAGGCGCTCGTAGTCAGCCAACTCATCCTCCAGTTGCTGGGTATGCTCGCGTGACAGGGCTTCGCGCTCAGCCTCAAGCTGGTTTAGTTCGGCGTGCTTGGCCGCAATCTTGGGGTTTTGCCGAGAGTTAGGGAACAGCGGGAGATCCCATGAAAACTGCACGCTGACCATGTCACCGAATTGTTGGCCTCGGTGCTGATAATCGAATTCCCAGCTCCAGTCAGACTGCTTTTCCGCCTCAGCTTCACGGATCTTGGCTTGTGCTTCACGGGTCATCGGCACAAAAGCCGCTAATTCGGGGTGATGTTGCAGCTTATGGGAGTAACCTGAGGTCTCAATAGGCCAATCAGGCAAACCGCCTACCGGTTTGTCATCGGCGGCAGGGCCAATCCAGCGCTTGAGGGCGGCCCGGGCCTGTGCACGTTGACGAACTAAATCATCCTGCTGCTCAGCCAGTTGAGCAGCTTCCTGTTTAGGTGTCACCGCATCGGCGGGTTGGGCTCGGCCACCCGCAATCTGAGCTCTGACGGTATCGGTCAGAAGACGGTTTTCTTTGTAGAAGTCCTGGAACAACGCATCTTTACGCTCAACCGAGTAGCTTCTGATCCAGGCTAATGCCGTGGACTGTCGGACGTTCAGACGCGCCACTCGACGCTCGGCTGACGCTCGATCAACAGCCGCATCCGCGACCTCGATACGTGCTTTGCGCTTGTCGCTGTTGGGCATCTCCTGCCTAATCCCGACCACTTGCATGGTCATGAAGTCCTGGTCGATGCTCCATCTGTCGGGTCCACCAATGGGGTAGTTCTGCACGCCCAGCAGTAGCTTGGGATCGGGTAGTTCGCCGGCGGGAATGGCCGCGCTAGTGGCTGCTTGAATTTTGGCGTCTTGTGCGGTCAACGATGGTGCATTGTTTTCGGCCAGACGCAGCGCTTCATCGAATGTCAATGCGCTAGCGAAGCTCGGCAATGCAAGTACGCTTGCCGCCAGGCCGGCCAGGAAGGACCAACCTGTGCAACAGCACTTGGAGTTCATGTTCACGATTCCTGTGATGATCCACCGCGCGCTTCATAAGACATGCGCGCAGATATGCCATCCCGCTAACGCGGAATGAGGCTCAGTGTGGTACAGGAATCAAGTACGTGGGGGTCGCCATACCCCTGAAGAGGTTTGTACGAGCGGGAAATGGCTGGAGAATGATAGAATGAGAGGACTGGACAGGGTGATAGGAGGCTTGATGATCGATACTTGCAACATGCCGCCAGTTTTGCATTCCTGACCGGGCTTACAAGGTTTGCCATGCTCGGTGGGACTTTTCATGTCGTGGCAGCAGTCTTGCCCCATACCATCCATCATCGCCATGCCCATGGTTTTCATCGGGCATGGTTCAATCGATGTCTGAACACCCGCCATCCCGCTGAGGGGAAGCGCCAAGCTAATCAGGAAAATTAGGCAAAACCGCAGGTAGCGTTTCATGAGCTGGAGTGTAGACGGTGCAAATGGCCCTTACAATTCACCCTTGAGACTCCTTAGTCGGCCATCACCAACCGCTATGCCGCGCTCATTTCCATGACCGGGCTTAAAGTACCTAACCATGCGACTAGACAAATAATGATGACTGCCATTGAAAATTCGAGCTTCATGCTACGGCGCAAGGCATTGACCGCGACAGCATAGTCTCCATTTCGAACAGAACGTTCCAAGAGCGGGCTTAGGTGAAAACGGTTGAGCGTCGCTAATACGATCATCCCGGCAAAGAGCAGGACCTTCAAAAATAGCAACTCGCCATAAGTGCTGAGCATCACCTCATCGAGATTTGGCCCAACGATAAATAGGTAGTTCGCCACTCCCGTAATGCTGATGATCACTACAATCACCGCGCCGGCCGATTCAAACCCTGTCAGTACCCGAGCAAGAATTCGTGCTTCTCGCTCACCTTTCAGTGATTTCAAACGCAGCAGCAGGGCAAATGCCGCTAGCGCACCCAACCAACCGCCTGCGGCCAAAAGATGGAAGATATCGCTAATAAAGTGCCAGTAGCGACGGCTCCCCTCGTCCATTGCTCCGTGCCCTGTCCATGCCAGCGTCGCTAGCGCAATCGCGCCACAGACAGTGACAATCCAAAGACTCAGTGTTGGAAAGCGCTTGTTCAGGGAAACGCCAATAATGGCCGTCACCAACGCCCCTATTCGGACCATCCAGGTCAAACCGACGTCAGTCCCCATGAGAACCATTTGAAAGATATGGTGATGTAGCTCCATGAAACCCGACACGCCACTCATTGCTTTCGCAAGTAACAACATGGCGGCAAGGGACAGAGCTACACCTACAGCAGAAGTACTGTAAAGAAGCGACTCAAAATTCAAAACTGTTCCCGATATTCTTTCTTTTCCCCTGAGGCTATAAAGACCAAAAATTGCCAGTCCAAATAACAGCATCAGGTCGAAATAAAGAGCAAAGCGAACAACGATATTTAATGAGTCGCTCATGAATCATTTCACTTTGAAAGAAAAGTTGCCGGTAATCGGGTGAGTGTCCGAGGAAACGGCACGCCATTCGACTTTGTAAGTACCCGTGGTCAATGGCGATGCGGGTGTAATAACCATCGTCTTCGGATCACCGCCACCTGCCACGTTAGCTTTTACGCCCATAGGTGAATTCGGCATACCAGGCATATCGGTCATAATCAGCTTTGCACCAGAGAACTGAGTCGTTAGATTCTCAGAAAAGTGCAGTTCGATTTTAGACGGAGCCGCCGCATCCGATCCTTCAGCGGGAGTAGAAGAAACCAGCTTTGGATGCGCCTGAGCAACTGCACTCAGAAGCAAACCCGCAGTCAGCGCAACAGCTACGGTGGTAGTTTTAAGGAATGACATGCAAGACTCCTGACAGCAAAAGCTGTTGGTTCTAGGTTTTTAGGGAATATCTAGTTTTTTACTTTTTGACGCTCGTTAAAACCACTGACGAATACCTAGCAAATTCCGTGTTCTAGGGCCGGCTGGACAGGGAGGAATCACAAGATTTCCAACGTCACAGTGCGAGTACACGATGCCACATGAACGCAAACTGTTCGATTACATTTCAGTCAGCTTGGGGCGGGTTTTTGGCACTGATCTGCCCGGATACGGCGCCAAATACGCGACTTTCTTTGGAACGCTCCAAGAGTTTTCTCTCATCCAAAAACGATCCTATTGAGCTAACCACATGTTGCCTGCATACATATGAACAAGGTGTCTTAGACCTTTCTTGCATCAGCACATGGGAGTTCAATATGAAAGGCTGTTATTCCGTTTAACGACGTACACCATATTTTTCCGTCATGCGCTTCAATGATAGATCGAGTAATCGATAAACCTAGCCCTGCATTACTTGGACTTCCTTCTCTGCGAGCTGGGTCCACGCGATAAAATCGATCAAACAGCTTTTCAAGATGCTCGGACGCAATGGGCTCTCCCGGGTTCTCCACAGAGACTGATATTGAAGTTCCTTTCTGCCGAATATCGACAGTAATACACTTTCCTTCGGGGGTGTACCGGAGCGCATTTGAGAGCAGATTAGAGATGGCCCTGTCGAGCATGAGTACGTCACCTCGGACGCTACCCCTGCCTGTGACCTTCAGGTCGATCCCTCGCTCATCAGCCAGCAAACGGTAGTACTCGAGTAATTTCTCTACTACTGCTACCAGGTCAATCGGTTTGTTTTCATGTGTAATTAGACCGTTATCTGATTTCGCTAGAAAAAGCATGTCATCAATCATACGTCCCATACGTTTCAAGTCATCAAGATTTGAGTACAGATTGTCCTCGTAGTCCTCAATATTTCTTTTTCTAGATAAAATCACTTCAGTGTGAGTCATCAAATTGCTAATGGGTGTCCGTAATTCGTGAGCAATGTCCGCAGAGAAGTTCGATAAACGAACAAACGCATCGTCCAGTCTAGATAACATTGCGTTGAACGAGAGCACCATCTGCTGGAGCTCTTGGGGAACGGGACCTAATGGAATACGCTCTTTGAGCGATTTAGCTGACATCGAAGCTGCTACCTGAGTGACTAGGCGAATAGGTCGTAGTCCACTACGCGCTACCATCCAGCCCAGTGCAGCACTGACCAGCGCGCTTATCACCAGTCCTATCCAAAACCATCGTTCAAGCGTCTCGAAGAAGGCCATATGTTGAGTAACATCAAAGATCAACATCACTGTCAATGGCTTGTCCTGCCCCGTCACTATGGCTTGCGCCGTCACGCCTCGAAATATCTGCTCCTGGTCTCGCCACTCCCAGACATTGCTGTTTGTGACCGTTCGGAAGTCTTCAGGAACTACGATCGGACCTGGGTCAGCAAACAGGAGCTTACCGTCACCATCGATGATAAGAGCTGTCAAATCACGATGAGCACCAAGCAGTGCCTCCAGCTCAGGCTTAACATCACTGAATTGATCAATGCTGTTCAACCCAGTCAAAATTCTTTGCGTCGAGTGAAGCTTTTCGTTCAGCGCCTGCTGATCCAGCATCTTGAAATGATGCCGGCTGAGGTTGTTAAAACTGAGTCCAGCGACGGTGAGCACAGCCGTTACAGCTAGCATGAACATCAGGCTCATGCGCGTAGTCAGGGACATTCGCTTCATTCCGACCCCGTCCCCGAATCCGGCGCATCCAGCATGTACCCCATGCCTCGAGAGGTGTGGATAAGCTTGACCTCAAAATCATCATCAATCTTTGCTCTGAGCCTCCTGACAGCAACCTCGATGACGTTAGTATCGCTGTCAAAGTTCATGTCCCAGACCTGGGAAGCAATAAGCGACTTGGGCAGAACCTCACCTCGACGACGGAGCAGCAATTCGAGCAACGCAAACTCTTTGGCCGTTAGATCTATACGTTTGCCTGCGCGGATAACCCTGCGTTTGAGGAGGTCCACCTCCAAATCAGCCAATTTCATATGGGTTTGGGAGGGGGCAGTGGTACCTCTACGCAGCAGCGTTCTGACGCGAGCCAGCAATTCAGAAAATGCGAAGGGTTTGATCAGGTAATCGTCAGCCCCCAGCTCAAGTCCTTTTACCCGATCCTCAACTCGGTCTCGCGCCGTGAGGAAAAGCACAGGGACATTTTTTCCGGATGCTCTCACTTTCTGAAGTACTTCCCAGCCATCCAGCCCAGGCATCATCACATCGAGAATCAGCAGGTCATACGCCTCGCTCAAGGCGTGCTGAAGCGCGTCTTTGCCATTGGTAAAACGATCAACATTGAACCCCGCCTCGGTGAGTCCTTGCTGCAAATAAATACCTATTTTGGGTTCGTCTTCCGCAACCAGAAGTCTCATGGGGATGGCTCTCGAATAATTGTGAGGCTGAGTCTGCAATGAAATGCCTCTGCCAACCAGCAACTGACAGAAAAGTAATATTGGCTTCAGGTAGATGTCAGCGAGTGCTGTCTAGGGTTCGAGCATGAGTACTTTCTGGTGCTCGACCGACTCTTAACCATGAAAGCTAGAGGAGCCGGAAAACAAATCAAAAAGGAGCTTCCTCATGAACCGTTTAAAAGTCCTATTCTTTGCTAGTTCGATACTCATCTCAGCATCTGCGTTGGCTGAAGGTGGTGCAGATCGGATTATGGAGCGCATGGAAAGCCTGCGCGATAAAGCCGAAGCGACCTTGGTACAAGCTGAAAAAGCTCCTGAAGGGCAGCGCCATGTTCACATGGCCGAGCATATGAAAATACTGGGCGAGATCATGGGCCAGCTTCATCTAGATCATCCAAAAGCATCAATGTCACCTCAGGAACATCTCGCCTGGATGGAAAAACACGACGCCATGGTTGATGACGTTTTGAACCAAATGCAGCGCGAGCACAAACTGATGCTTTCTGAGAACCATCAGTAACCGAATAACTCCTACGGGGCTCTCTGAACCGCCCACTAGACACGGCGTCATCTGGGCGCCGTGTTTTCTCAGGAAAACTGACAGAAATGTAGTGTTCAAGTCAGTTAACGCTCAGCTCTATCCCTTTAGCATAGCTAGTATTTTCCACTGGCTCTCGAGGTCACCATGAAAACTAAGCTCATTACTCCAGTTATTGCGGCAATCACCCTACTCCTCGGCGCTACGGCGATGGCCAGCGTAGGTCATGGGAAAGAGGATATCGGTCAGCCTGGAGTCGCCTCAGAGGTCACTCGCACGGTTGATGTAGAGATGGGTGATATTTTCTTCAAAACTAAAAGCATCGACGTAAAGCCCGGTGAAACGGTTCGCTTTGTACTTCACAACAAAGGGGCGTTGCTGCACGAGTTCAATATCGGCCAAGCCGCTGCTCACGCGGCGCACCAAAAAGAAATGGCGAGCATGTTCCAGAATGGAACGCTTACACCCACCGGAACTGGAAAAATGTGGGGCAACATGGGCCATAGCATGGGAGGCATGAAGATGGTTGGAATGGAACACAACGACCCGAATAGCGTGCTGATCGAGCCAGGGGCAACCAAGGAGTTGATCTGGACCTTCAACAACACAACTGGACTTCAATTTGCCTGCAACGTGCCAGGTCATTACCAGTCGGGGATGGTCGGTCAATTTGACTTGAAGTAAGCCTGAACCGACCGCTAAAACCGCGTCGACGCAAGAGTTCGCTATGCTCTGAGGCAGAGATCAGAGCAACACGCTCACACACGGGGTCTAGATCATGGATAAGCATCAGCATCCGGCTGGAAGCACCTCCCCACCATTTTGGAGGCGCAAAACAGGCGTTGTACTGATCATGCTCATTGCGATCGGTGCCTTTTACGGGGTGCGGGAACATTTCACCCACGTTTATCCGTATTTGCCCTACCTCATCCTGTTGATCTGTCCATTGATGCATTTTTTTGGACATGGACATGGCGGACATGACCATGGCGATCAGGCAGGAACCAACAAGGAAGAGAAATAGCTATGCCCACTCCACCGAGCCACCACGATCACGGTCCCGCCCACGCTGCCTCACCCAATGACGGTGGTCTACGCGACCCGGTGTGCGGTATGGCGGTTATACCTCCAAGTAAATTTGGCGAGTCTTACCAAGGACAGACGTATCAATTTTGTAGCCAGAAATGCCAAGAGAAATTTCGGGCAGATCCAGAACGCTACATTGGTAATCATCCCAGCGCTGAACCCAGCAGCGCCGCTATAGAGCCCACGCTACAGGTAGCCACTGAGTTTACCTGTCCTATGCACCCGGAAATAAGACAGCCAGGGCCCGGCAATTGCCCTAAATGTGGCATGACATTAGAGCCCGTCATGCCCGCGCTTGATGACGATGACAAACCCGAGCTCCTGGATTTCACCCGCCGCTTTTGGTGGTCGCTGCCTTTAACCGTAATGGTGGCCCTTCTAGCCATGGCGGGTCACTCATTACAAATCTTCCATGGTTCGGTTCAAAACTGGATCGAGTTCGCTCTTGCCACTCCGGTCACCTTATGGGCAGGTTGGCCCTTTTTTGTAAGAGGCATAGCATCCGTTAGAAATCGCAGTCCAAACATGTGGACTCTGATTGGTTTAGGTACTGCCGCAGCCTATCTTTACAGCGTCGCGGCAACCCTATTTCCCCAAAGTTTTCCCACCACCTTCATGCAAGATGGACGCATCGGCGTCTACTTCGAAGCCGCTGCGGTCATCATCTCGCTCACCTTGCTTGGGCAGATTCTTGAGCTCAAAGCACGGTCACAAACCTCCGCCGCCATTAAGTCCCTTCTTGGCCTATCTCCCAAGACTGCACGCAGGATCAACGCCGATGGTCAGGAGGAAGACATTCCTCTTACCCATGTTCACTTGGGAGACCATTTGCGGGTCAGACCTGGTGAAAAAGTGCCAGTTGATGGCTCTGTACTCGAGGGAGAAAGTGCGGTGGATGAATCCATGCTCACTGGTGAACCTGTGCCGGTCATGAAAAGAGCAGGGGATAGTCTGATCGGTGCCACGCTTAATACTCATGGAAGCTTGGTGATGGAGGCGCGAAAGGTCGGCGCTGACACCATGCTGTCGCAGATAGTACAAATGGTCGCACTAGCCCAACGCTCCAAAGCGCCCATGCAACGAATGGCCGACTCGATCGCCGGCTACTTTGTGATGGCGGTTATCGCGATTGCGTTGCTGACCCTCATAGGTTGGGGACTGTTCGGCCCGGAACCCAGCTGGGTCTTCGGCCTGATCAACGCTGTCGCCGTGCTTATCATCGCTTGTCCCTGTGCTCTGGGTCTGGCAACGCCCATGTCGATCATGGTTTCGACGGGTAAAGCCGCCAGTATGGGTGTGCTGTTCAGAGATGCCAGTGCCATCGAAAACCTTTGCAAGATCGACACACTGATTGTCGATAAAACGGGAACCCTGACAGAGGGACGGCCGGTATTTCACAGTGTGGAGGCCACACCAGATTTCAACCCACGCGATGTGCTTCAACTGGCCGCTAGCCTTGATCAAGGCAGCGAACATCCTTTGGCACACGCCATCGTCGATCACGCCCGAACTGAAAATATTGCGCTCACCAAGCCTGAATCGTTTGAGTCCGGCTCAGGGATTGGGGTGAGTGGTCTCGTTGATGGCAAGAAAGTACAGCTGGGCAACACTGCACTGATGGAAGCTGCCGGCGTGAGCACAAAGGTCTTACAAGAACGTGCAGAGTTGTTGCGCCTTGAAGGCATCAGCATCATCTATCTAGCAGTTGACGGGGTCTTGGCAGGATTACTAGCGGTCTCAGACCCGATAAAACCGACCTCTAAAGAAGCAGTCACCAAGCTTAAGGCTGATAACGTAAAAATCATCATGGCCACGGGAGACGGGCTCACCACCGCACGTGCTGTCGCCAAGGAGATGGGTATTGAAGAGGTTCATGGTGAAGTGAAACCTCAGGACAAGGAGCGCCTGGTGGCGGACCTCCAGCAATCCGGTCGAAAGGTTGCCATGGCCGGCGACGGTATCAACGACGCACCGGCCTTGGCGCGAGCAGATGTGGGCATTGCCATGGGTACAGGGACTGACGTCGCGATGAATAGCGCGCAGCTCACGCTGGTAAAAGGCGACCTGATGGGGATTTTACGGGCACGGGCACTTTCGGTTGCAACGGTAAAAAACATGCGGCAAAACTTGGGGTTCGCCTTCCTTTACAACTCAATGGGTATTCCCCTCGCCGCAGGCCTGCTCTATCCACTGACGGGGCACCTTCTGTCTCCAATGATTGCTGCGTTAGCCATGAGCGTCAGTTCTGCGTCTGTAGTTTTCAATGCTTTGAGGCTGAGGAATACCCGAATTGAATGAGCGTAACCGATGCTCACAGCCCGCTATACATAACTCTTGACCTTACCGTGGTGTCAACGTTGATCTTGTTGTTGCGGTGAAAATAGACTGCTCAGCACAAGAGGAATAACCATGTTCGTCTTAAACGTATCAGGCATTGGTTGCGGTAGCTGCGTCAGCAAAATCACCAAAGCAATTCAGTCACTGGACAGCGAGGCTATGATTTCCGTGGATCGCGCAGCAGGTAAGGTAAGCGTTGAAAGCAGTGAAAACCCAGAGCAAGTCCGTAAAACTGTCGAAGCACTCGGTTTCCCTTCCCAAATCAGCGCCTGAGGCGCTGATTCCCTCGCTGGGTAAAGTTTATTATTCACCTCGCAGAGCTTTAAGTAGCCCCTTAAATGCTCCATTTAATCTAGTAAAGGCGGTTTCGAAATGAATTTCATTTTCCGTATACTTTGCGACCTCGACCTGTTGATCCACAGTATTTTGATCAATGGAAGGTTGGTTCGGCGTACTGTAAAGCAAAGCACCGCCGTGAATATCACTTACTAATTCGTTTACGGCAATATGTTTTGGGTTTGTTGTTTTTAAAGAGAACGGAGTAGCCAAACCTCCTTTTGTTTGGCTAGCCAGTACAGCAGAAAAGTCCAAGTCCCTGGCCTTAAAGTTAGGAGTGTCGGCATTAGCGATATTATTGCTAAGTACCTCAGCTCGTTGGCTGCGAAAACGTAATGCTCTTTCTGCGGAGCCAAGCGCTTTGTCAAAATTAATACTCACCGGTGGCCACCTTTAGTTACGCTGCCATTTAATTCCCACCTATCGAACACTCAAGTGCTTAACGTAGTGCGTCCGAGCCGATGTATGATTTCAGCGAAAAACTCAAAAAACGCCACGCCATCGTGCAGTGACCGGAAACTTACAACGCCGCACAGGTAAATTTTAGATGGTGGATGGAGGTTATGTGTCGTTGGATAGCTTAGACCTTACGGACTAATCACTCTGCATCTCAAGAGAAATATCGCAACCTGACACAACTGTAATATTGGCCTAAGCTTCCTGACAGGGGATGAGTCTTATAGTCCTATTGAGCCTCAAGCTCACCCCCTAGAGTCAACGACTGATGTGGATTCAGGGGTCACCAATAATCATCCGAGGCCCCCCAAATGAACCCTATCAAAACCTTGTTCGTCATCGCGGCTCTGACCGTCTCTTCTTTGGCTATGGCTGAAGGGGGTGGTGACCGGACTTTCGCACGCATGGAAGTGGCCAGGAATAATTCGATGGAATCGTACCGAGTAGCTCAAACGCAAAATGCCCAACATCCCGTCGCTGAAAGCAAAGCCAAGGCGATGGATCACAAGAATTGCTAAATAGCTAGCCCTCCAAGCTGACAGAAATGTAATCACTGCGGTGGTTTAAATGTGGCAATTTCTGAGCTCGCTTGCCGTAAGAGTTTGTCTTTTGTGACGGTGGGCAAAGCTGATCCGGGCAACTCATGATCGGTTGTTTCGCACGGCTTCCCTTTTGACTGATTGGAAATAAACGGCATGCATTCCAAAACCTCTAGACGGACATTCGTAAAAGGCTTGGCCGCTGGTGGCATTCTCGGCGGCTTTGGCCTTTGGCGCACTCCAGTATGGGCGGTGACAAGTCCAGGTCTGCCGAGCGTACTCACCGGCAATGAATTTGATCTGTTTATTGGTGAAACACCTGTAAACATTACCGGCTCGCCGCGAACAGCCATGACCATCAATGGATCATTGCCAGGACCTTTGCTGCGTTGGCGCGAAGGAGAGACAGTCACCCTGCGTGTAAAAAACCGCCTGGACCAAGACACCTCAATCCATTGGCACGGGATCATTCTGCCGGCCAATATGGACGGTGTACCTGGCTTGAGTTTCCATGGCATCGCACCCGACGGCATGTACGAGTACAAGTTCAAGGTTCATCAGAATGGTACGTACTGGTACCACAGCCACTCGGGCTTACAGGAGCAGGCAGGGGTTTACGGGCCAATCGTTATCGACTCGAAAGAGCCTGAACCTTTTCAATACAACCGCGACTATGTGGTGATGTTGACTGATTGGACCGATGAAGATCCTAGTCGCGTCATGGCCAAGCTTAAGAAACAGTCGGGCTACTACAACCACCATAAACGCACCGTTGGTGATTTTATCGACGATGTCAGTAAGCAAGGTTGGTCAGCTACAGTAGCTGACAGGAAGATGTGGGCTGAAATGAACATGAGCCCAACCGACCTTGGAGACGTCAGCGCAGATACTTACACCTATCTCATGAATGGCCAGGCGCCAAACGGTAACTGGACCGGTATTTTCAAGCCGGGTGAGAAGCTACGACTACGCTTTATCAACGGCTCGGCGATGAGCTATTTCGACGTCCGCATTCCTGGTTTGAAAATGACCGTTGTGGCCGCCGACGGCCAACACGTCAACCCAGTGAGTGTTGACGAATTCCGCATCGCCGTAGCTGAAACGTATGACGTGATCGTAGAGCCTGCCAGTGAAGAGGCTTACACCATCTTCGCCCAGTCTATGGATCGGACGGGTTATGCACGCGGAACCCTCGCTCTTCGTGAAGGGCTAGTTGCTCAGGTACCTGCTATAGATCCACGTCCAATCGTCACTATGGATGACATGGGGATGGGCGGTATGGCTGGTATGGACCATGGCAGCATGGCTGGTATGGGCGGCGCAGAGAAGACACCAGGTGACATGTCCGGCATGGCGGGCATGGCGGGCATGGACCACAGCAAGATGACCGGTATGGACCAAAGTGACATGACCGGGATGACCGGCATGGACAGCGGTGACATGACTAACATGGCGGGCATGGATCACAGCAAGATGGCTGGGATGGGCAATGGTGATATGTCAGGGATGGCTGGCATGGGTGGTATGGGTGGAGAAATGCAGACACACCCTGCCTCTGAAACCAACAATCCCCTGGTTGATATGCAAGCCATGAATCCAACGCCAAAGCTAAGTGATCCGGGCATAGGCTTGCGGAACAATGGTCGTCGAGTGCTCACTTACTCCGACTTGAAAAGCACTTTCCAAGACCCTGACGGCCGCGAGCCAAATCGTACCATCGAGCTTCATTTGACCGGTCACATGGAGAAGTTTTCGTGGTCGTTCAACGGCATCAAATTCTCTGACGCCGAACCGCTGCGCCTGAAGTATGGCGAGCGTCTGCGCATCACCTTGGTGAACGACACCATGATGACACACCCCATCCACCTTCACGGCATGTGGAGTGACCTTGAGGACGAGAACGGCAAGTTCATGGTGCGCAAGCACACGATCGATATGCCACCAGGTACCAAACGCAGCTATCGAGTCACCGCTGATGCCTTAGGCCGTTGGGCATATCACTGTCACCTGCTTTTCCATATGGAAATGGGCATGTTCCGTGAAGTACGGGTTGATGAGTAAAGGAGACGATCTGTGAGCACATACCGAAATCGTAATTCCCTCGTGGGTTGCCTCTTTGCCGCTGTCCTGCTGGGTGGACTCTCGTCCACGGTGCTGGCAGAGGAAAATGGCAGCGACCATTCAACCACTGTTCCTGTTACAGCAACGGACAAGCCAGCAACGGCAAACGATTCGAAGCTAGATCACGGGGCGATGGACCATAGCCAGATGAGCCATGAGTCGATGGATCATGACCAAAAAACCAAAAAGGCAGATTGAGATCATGACCAGTAAGTTTTTACGCCCAACGCTGATGGCACTTGCAGTCTCTACCGGTCCAGCATTCTTTTTCATGGCTCAAGCCGCTGAAGAGATGGATCCGTCGATGGCGATGCCATCAAGTGCGGACGCAAAGTCTTCAACTGCACAAAAATCCAAACCCGCCAAACCGAAAGATGCCGCGATGGATCACTCCAAGATGGACCACGGCTCAATGGGAGCCATGGACCATAGCAAGATGGGGGCTATGGATCACAGCGATAACGGGCAAATGGACGGTATGGAAAGCATGGATGGAGGGGCGACTACCACAAGCCGAACCCCAATCCCCGTACTTACCGACGCTGACCGGGCCGCCGCTTTTCCAGACTTACCAGGCCATGGTGTGCACGATAAAAAAATTAACTCGTTCATCCTCCTGGATAAATTTGAGTACCAAGACGCTGACAACGGTAGTGCGCTGGCTTGGGATGCAAAAGGGTGGATCGGCGGTGACGTCGATCGCCTATGGTTGCGTTCGGAAGGCGAACGTACCAATGGCGTAACCGAGAACGCTGAACTTCAGGCTCTGTGGGGACACGCCATCGGTCCTTGGTGGGATGTCGTCACCGGCATTCGACAAGACTTCAAACCTGGGTCACCTCAAACATGGGGAGCGCTCGGTATTCAGGGCATGGCCCTCTATAACTTTGAAGCTGAAGCGACTGCTTATATTGGTGAGAACGGTCAAACCGCAGCTCGGTTTGAAGGCGATTACGACATCCTGTTGACCAATCGCCTGATCTTGCAGCCGACCGCCGAAGTAAACTTGTACGGGAAAAATGATCCTCAGCGCGGCATAGGATCTGGATTGGCCAACACCGAACTAGGCCTGCGGTTGCGCTACGAAATTACTCGTCAATTCGCACCCTACATTGGTGTTAGCTGGAATCGCTCATATGGTAAGACGGCTGACCTAGCCAGCGATGAAGGGGAAAAGACAAACGAGGCCCGGTTTGTAGCTGGTATTCGGATGTGGTTCTGAGCGATTTGAGCACTAGCCCTACGAATTCAAATGATCGGGGAGTTGGCTCCCCGACTCTAAAGTAGATCCTTCAATGTAACCTTTGCAGCGGCATGAACGCTTGAGTGGGGTTCTATTGCTTCGTAGAACATCTCGCCGTCTCCAAGGGAAAAGGAAATATTCATGACAGGTAGCTTCCGACTTTCAAGTCGATTTCTGCGTATTGCAACATTCGCTGCGCTGTTCATCGGCTCAACGGCTCAAGCGGCGCAGGCCCTGACCATCGATGTGCATCGAGATGCAAACTGCGGATGCTGCAAAAAATGGATTCAGCATCTTGAGGCCAATGGCTTCACCGTCATTGATCATGTAGAAACCAACATGAGTGCTGTCAAACAAGATCTAGGTGTCGCTCCACGACTCTCGTCTTGTCACACTGCGATGATCAACGGGAAGTTTGTTGAAGGTCATGTGCCAGTTGAGCAAATAATTGCGATGAGTAAGCGTGACGACCTTCTCGGGATCGCTGCTCCTGGAATGCCAGCAGGTTCTCCAGGAATGGAAGTCGACGGAGTACATGAGACCTACCAAATAATCGGCCTGACCAAAGCCGGCGTAGATCAGGTCATTGCTGAATACCCCGCAAACTAATCCCACCTCATCCATTCGGCCACAGCATGGTCCCAGCTCATGGCCATGCAGCGGGACATGCTATGTTGATTTCATTCTCAAGCAATACGCAAAGGACGATCAGCAACAAGCTGTAAAGGCGCGCCTGCGCCGAATCGGATAACCCCGTACCGCTGTCCTCAATAACAATTTGAGATGACGCCATGCTCCGTCTGCTGACAAGCACTGCGCATCTGACCACGATAGTGCTAAGTTCGGGTGGCGTTGCCACTCAGCTTGCCTTTCCGAATCTGGACATCTGTCTCGGCTGAAAGCGTAGAAAAGTTAAATTACAGTGGTTTGAGAGTTCTTTTTTTGCAGGCTTTTCAGACGCAGGGTCGCGCGTTGTACAGCGGCCATTTTTTCTGGACGCTTCATTCGTTTCCATTTTCTGATGTCTTCCTTGGTGCGACCGCAGCTGACGCACAGTTCGCTGTTCAACTGGCAGACAGAAGTACACGGATTCTCGATGTCCTTGGCCATTGGTCAATTCCTCGGCGAACTTATGCGAACTACGGGCTCATTGCTAAGCCTGAACGGCGACCTGATCGGGTGAAACAGCGCCCGGCTTCGTGCGGTACTCAACTGTCAGATGAGTGATCTCATGAACTGTCGCAAGCCGTTCTCGTATGTTTTGTGCATTCACTGCTGGGCTGCCTAGAACACTCACAATAGCGGCGCGGGCTTGCGGCCCTACCTGCCAGACATGAAGATCTATGATCGAAGCATCTCCCTGTCGCTCAACCAGTTCACGAATCTCTTCAGCGACATGATCATCTGTCTGGTCTAGCAATACACTCGCAGTCACCCGCATCAACGACCAAGCCCAGCGTGCGATGACAACTGCACCCACAATCCCCATTGCAGGGTCGAGCCAGACCCAACCAAGGTAACGACCAGCAAGCAGTGCTGCGATGGCCAGAACCGAAGTCAGTGCATCTGCAATGACGTGAATATAAGCAGAGCGCAGATTATTGTCATGACCATGTGCATGGTGAGATTCATCTTGGCCGTGGTCATGCCCATGGTGATGATTATGACCGCCAGACAGCAAAAGCGCGCTCACCACATTCACTGCTAATCCGACAATTGCGATAAGAGTCGCTGTCCCGAATTGCACTTGAGTCGGTTGAAAGAGACGAAATAGCGACTCTCCGGCAATTCCCAAAGAGACCAGTCCCAAAATCAGAGCAGATGCGAAGCCACCCAAGTCTCCAACCTTGCCAGTTCCAAAACTGTAGCGAGCATTTGAGGCATGTCTTTTTGCGTAACCGTAAGCAGCTGCGGCTATGCCAAGTGCTCCAGCGTGTGTTGCCATGTGAAATCCATCAGCAAGCAACGCCATTGAGCCAGTGAGATAACCTGCGGTGATTTCAGCAACCATCATTACGACGGTCAGAGCCACTACCCACAAGGTTCGCTTGGCGTTTTCTTCATGTGATTTCCCCAGGAACATATGGTCGTGGGAATAGTCGGTGTACGAATTACTCATCTGGGCAAATCCTATTTGGAATAGCGGCGAATGGCTTCGAGAAGCTCATCGACGCCTTTCGCTCTTTCTTCGTTGCTGAGTGTCGGATTCGCAACGTGTTCACGAGCGTGGTCTTCGATAATTTCATCCATCAGCCCATTGATAGCGCCACGGGCAGAAGCGACCAAAAGCAGGGTTTTCGAGCAGTCATCATCAGAGTCGAGTGCTCGCTCAATCGCCTGGACTTGCCCAGCGATTCGCTTTACACGCTTAAGAAGATTGTCTTTGCTTGATCTCATATGACCCATACCATACCCCCCCTACCTATATTGAGAGTATGTTCACACGTTCCAATCAGCCATACAACCCCAGGGACGCTCGCCGCCGGGATGGATATACCAACAGTTTCTTCAATCCACAAAAAAAGGCGCCACTAGGGCGCCTAAGCCGTCTCCAAACCAAAGGAGAAACAAGGAGACGGGGTGTATCGGGGATACCGGACAGTTGATGCCGATGGCTAATGCCCGTTAAAGGAGTTGCAGTGGATATTCAACAATCAGTCTGACCTCGTCCAAATCAGATTCGAAATCGGTAGCTCGTGTCGTTGCTTGGCGGACACGTAAAGACATGTCCTTCAGTGAGCCTGACTGGATGACATACTTAGCCTCGATGTCTCGCTCCCAACGCTTTTGGTCCTGCAATGGGGCACCGTCCGCTCCGCGACGCATGTACACGCTGTTTGCGTTGGAATAGTCCGCATCCCAACCCTTAGCGTAGCGGGTCATGAAGCTCAGACCGGGGATGCCGAAAGCCTGCATATCTAGATCGTAGCGCAGCTGCAAGGATTGCTCTTTCGGTGAGTTGAAATCGCTGTACTGAATGGAGTTATCCAAAAAAATTGAGTCGGACTGGCGAAGGTAGTCAAAGTCGTCGTTACCATTATTGCGCTGGTAACCAACGGTCACGGCGTGCGCTCCGAATTTGACCCCGGTCTTGCCGCTCCAGATCTTGTTATCGAAGCTTCCCAGAAGTTTTTCACCCTCATCAACCGCTCGGTAGTAATTAAAGCCGCCAATTAGCGATACGCTTTCTGAGAGTGGATAGCTCAATGTGGTGCCCGCGTAGTATTGGTTCCACACATCCTTGAATTGGCTGGTGTAAAGACTCACACCTACGTGTTCATTGACCGTGTAATCGCCCCCTAGATAAGCGATCCATGGAGCATCTACTACACCGGCGTAAAAAGTTGAAAAGCCGTCACGCATGCTACTGGAATTGGGTTGGCTCATCGCATGCAGCCGGCCCCCCTGAAGGGTCAGGCCTTTGATGCTGGTATTAGTGAACGTTGCACCCCGGAAACTCTCCGGGAGAAGTCGGGAATCCCCATAGGCAACGACAGGCGTCGATGGAAATACGTCGCCTACCTTGACGACTGTATCCAGGAAACGCACTTTTGCGGCCCCGCCTACTTTTGAGTAGGAGTCTTCAGGTTGGCCTTTGCTATTGTGCGGCAAGACATCGACTGAGCTACGGGCTCCCGAGCGACCATCACCTGAATCGAGCTTGAGGCCTTCCATTGCAAACGCATCAATGCCGAAGCCTACGGTACCTTGAGTAAAGCCTGATTCGAATCGGCCAATGATGCCATGAGCCCATTCGGCTGAGTAACCATTGCCCGTGGGGCTTGATTGACCCTTTCGATAATCACGATTGAGATAGAGATTCCGATTGAGAATACTAAAGGTGCTCCCCTCAATGAACCCTTCAGGCTTTTGCTCCACAGCTACTGCAACTTGCCCCATGCTCATGCCAAGGGAAATGAGAGAAAGACCATAAATGCTTTTATTGTTCATTTAACACTCCAGGCTTTAGCTTGGCAGAGTTTCTTTATGAAATATTTTTTATAATTATAAAAGCCACCAGCACGTGAGGATTTCTCCTACGTGCCGGCAGACATAATTTCATACAATAGATAACTCCAGCGTGACCTGAAAATTACTTCTGTGTCAGCGAACAGCAAGCAGGCTCAAAACATACCGAACAACCTTGCGCAGTCAGGGCTAACGCTAATTAACTTCCGTGAGGGCAGTTAGTACCCATAACCTTGTATTCCAAGGTGTTGAGCTTGCCCGCCGAATCTTCATAGGTCATGCGCGAAGGGGCTACGCCACAGGTTTTATTGGCTTGAGTGGTACTGATTACCTTCTGGACATCGAGGTTCATTCCGTATTCATAATGAACAACTTCAGGTGTCGCCTTTCCGTTTTCTAAGGCGTACTGCTCCATCGCCTTCTGGTTCTCTTGCATCATTCGACCATAAACACGGTCACCACCTCCTTCAGCCATGGCCAAAGAAGACATGGTCAAGATGGAAGCGGCAAAAACAACTTTTAATAATTTCATGATTTTCTCCTAGTGCTCACTTACTTCTGACTAGAGGATAACCAGTGATGCCTTTCAGGAAGCTGCCGCGAATATTACATATCTGTAAGGCCTCTCGTAGAGCTCGTGAGTTCAACTATTTAAAGTTTAGCTTTATTGGCAGAGCACGCTGAATGCATCATACGACCATCAGAAATCAACTCGTATCCCACCTGGAGCATCTAGAGATTTTTTATAAAAATGCATATCTTCCTATTATGAAAAGCGGCTTTGACCGCTACAGGCGGATGAATCGTTTGGGCGTAGCTAAATGAGACTACGAACGTGTCACAAAAGCCTCATGGGCTGCGGAAATTAGGCACTACGTAGAGCACCGAAAACGCAATCGGCAGGATGGTCTTTAACAGCAATACGGTCTCGGAGGATAGGTTTTTATCTTATCCTTAACGTCATCGAAGATGACATTGAAGCTGTGCAGCAGGCGCTCCGTTTGCAACATTTGATCGTGAAGGATCTCAAGCAGGACAGCACAAACTACTGCCTGCCCAAGGATAAAGATAAAGCCTTCGAATCTTGAGGTTGTTTTCTCCAGCACGACCAAACCCGCTGACGATATCGGCAGGGCGAGCATTTTGCCGTTGATGTCGCCCGAAGCTTCAATAGAAGTGATTTTTCGTTATGTCGTGGGGCGGTGGCGAGACTCGTCCGACTGGCGTACTGTGGACCATCGGCGGCGATGGGGCCAAGAAGGGTCGCCTCATAAACTTGGCTTGAACTCTTGCTGTGTGGATAGCCAGTTAACTGCGTACTCACTGCGTCGTCAATTTGAGCCGACCAAGTGCCATCTCTAATCCAACCCACACGAATTCGTCGCTCTCAAATACCCAAAGCTTCCAAATTCCTATTTCTTACTGCGCTCAAGACAGCCATCCGGTCTTCTGTACCTGAATCCATATCAGGTACGGTGCCATGCTCCAGATCCTTACCCACATTAGCGAAACGCGGCGCTGGCTGTTTTCACTGCTACTGTTCTTGTCAACTGCGTCCCACGCGGAGACGTGGGTCATTACAAACCGAGCACATCCAGTATCCGCACCTTCTGGCGCTCGCGTCATCTTCCTGGATGATCAGCAGCGCCTTGAAGAACAACTTTCCAACCAACTACCCGCCGATCCACGCCAGGCAGAAGCGGCCATTCAACGCTACCTTGTCAGCCCTGCAGGGAAGCATCTGCAAAACGAGTTGGCCCAAGCCCAGCAGGGCGTCATAGACGCCTGGAGCCTGCGAGTCGAAAAACTCCCAGCCGTGGTCGTAGATCGTCGCTACGTCGTGTACGGCGAGCCTGACGCAGCTAAAGCCGTCGCGTTGATTGAACGAGCACGGAGCCTGTCACGATGAGACGCTCACGTTTTGCGATCCGGCCTTTGTCGCTGGCTATCACTTTCAGCCTGTCATTCAGTGCATCGGCTGCGATCAACTCGGCAGCGATTATTGCCTCGACCCTGTCACCAACCTGCCTGGAGTACAAAGTGGTCGGCATCTGCTATTGGCTGCTCTGCACGCCATTCGGATGCAAAGTCAAAACCTCGACCAAGGTTCGTCACTACGTACCGGACGCTGTGGTGTCTGCATATGCGAATACCGGGATGAACCCTTGGATAGAGATGTCACCTCTTGGCACCCCGAATCCGATGGCCCAAGCGGGCAACGACGGCACTACCAATCACGTTGCAGAGAACAACATCATCAAATTTAAGGAAGCCGATGTCATCGGCCATCCAGGTGGTGCGGCGTTGAGTCAGTTTGCCAGCGCCTCGGGCTATGTATGCAAAGGCGCAACCTTACCGCTTGTGCCTTACTTTCTGAGCACCCTTGACCCCATTGCTTGGCGATACGGCGTCCCGGAATCCGTATACCCCGAAGCACTCATTCCGGGCATGCGCGAAGTCGGTAGCCTGCTCTCAGCAAGCAGCTGGGGGAACGTCTACCCGCGTAGCGGCTTCCTTAACCAGACTGACGACTACAAAACGGGCGCAGTTATTGCGCAGCGTGCCGGCGACGTGGTTACCCGCCCAGGCCAGGTCCATGTCTACTTGCCGATGCTCGCCCTTCCCTACCCCGGTTACTGGCCCGCAGGGCCGCTACGCGAAGGTGACGCCTCCACTGGTAAGTGGCAAGAGCTCACCCCAGTCCTCAACCCGACTTGCGCAACCTTTCCCACCATCGATCCGAACATCGATGCGCAGGATGGCGGCTACGCCTGGGCACTCTGGCGCCCTTATTCGTGTTGCCAGCGTCGAGGACAGACCTTCCTCGGCAGTACGGACTTCCAATGAAACAGCGATCGGAGCAAAGCATGAAACTCACTACCTTGGCGATAGGGCTCGCCTGCAGCCTCAGCAGTGCAATAGCGCTCTCTGCTGATCCAATCAACGTCTCCTCCTCCGGAAGCGTCATTGGGGACAACGTGCTGTATAGCATTGGCGGCGGCAACGCAGTCACCATGGGGAGCGCAGGCAACATGGATAGTATTTCTGTGGGAGGCGGTTGGAATACCAATCTAATCTGCGGAAACATGAGCCTGAGCACAACCCTTGAAAACCAATTGAATGGTGCCACTTCCGGCTTCAAAAACATCATGAGCTCGGTGGTACAGAGCGCCACCAGCGCCGTGGCTTCGCTGCCGGCACTGATTCTTCAACGTGCGAACCCGGCGCTATACAACCTCATCACCAACGGCATTTTGCAGGCCCGCCTGGACTTCGACCGCTCCAAAGGCACCTGCCGCGCCATTGGCGAAAAGATGGCGGATATCGCCGGTAACCAAATGGGCTGGGGCAAGCTTGCTGAAGGTCAGGCTATGAGTCAGGCGCTAACATCCAACACAGACGCAGTGTCGGCGGTGGAACAAGTCGAAAAGAAAGGTGGAAACGATGGCGTCACTTGGGTTGGTGGTGATAGAGCAGGTGGTTCCGGTCAGAAGCCAATTCGTATCGTAGGCGACGTCACCAAGGCGGGCTACAACCTTCTGAACAAGCGCGCGGCCGGCGACACCGCATCCATCAGTAAAGCGAACTGCAACAACGGCATGGTGTGCAATGTCTGGTCATCGCCCCAGGAAGCCACCACCTTTGCCAATCGTGTCCTGGGTGAACAACAACAGCAGACCTGTGACAGTTGCCCTAAAACGGTGACAGCCGCAGGCGTCGGCCTCACGCCGCTGATCCAGGAAACGTACGACACCAAGCTGAAGGCCCTGCAGGAACTGCTGAGCGGAAGCAAAACGCTGTCGCTAGAAAACCTGGAAGCAGCGAGCAGCAACTCGTTACCCATCACCCGAGGCGTTGTAGCAGCACTCAAGGATGAGCGCGACCAGGACGTACTCGCTCGCCGGCTTGCCTCCGAAGTCGCGTTGTCCGATGTGTTGGAGAAAGCTCTGACCCTACAGCGCACCTTGATGGCAGGCAGTCGGGAACCGAACGTCGCGGCTAATGACCTCGCCGTCCAGGCAGTCGGCCAGCAGAGCTCCTCGCTGCAACAGGAGATCGGCAACCTCAAAATGGAACTGGACATGCGTCAGCAGCTCGCGAAGAACTCGCCTCTGACCATCATTGAACGCAGCAAAGCACGGGCAGAAGACTCTCGTGGCGTGTCCCCGGGAGCCCCAGAAACGAATCGATTGGACGAGTTGCAGTCACCCGCCCAGAACAAACAGTGAGAAAGGCCATGACCGAAATACAGGAGCCTGTCGCCGCTCCCAACCGTTCGCTGGTTCGACGAACCGGGAGGAGCATTCTGCTTGTTCTGGGTGTTTTGCTCGCGACTGCCGCCCTCGTAGTCCTACTCAGCGCTGTCCTGATGAACATGTTCGACAGCGCCGAGCAATGGCAAGCCTGGCGCACCGACCACTATTGGCCGCTCTTTACCTGGCGCCTAATGCTTTATATCGCACTGACCGTTGCCTGGTTCAAATTCAAGGTACGGTTATCGAACTCAGAACGCTCGAAACGGCGCAAAGGCCTGTTGAAGATCGAGATAATGGTGATCTTATTATTTCTGATGGTTGAACTGAGCAAGGTGCTGTATCAGGCAGGGGGTGTTCTGTGACGCTCTACACCAATGACTATTTAGAGTACTACCTGACGTTGGTCGGTTGGATCATCAACAATGGTATCTGGGCGATGATTTCAGATACCGGTCTATTCGCCCTCCCCTTCTGCATCATCGTTATTCGAGAGTGGCTGAAAGTCCGTGGTGAGGGGGCCGATGAGGGCAACAAAGGCGTTCTCTCACTGGCACGTATCGAAACCAATATCTACGTTGGCTACATCGTAGTCGCATTCTTCGCTGTACCAGCCGTCAATGTGAGTTTTGATACCTTGGCATTTGACCAGAGTAGAGCTCAGCAATGTCAATACAACTTACCTAAACCCACAGACACAGGCTGGAACACAACATTCAGCTCACTGGCAGGAAAGAGTGCCCAGATGCCCATGTGGTGGGCATTAATGCATGCATTATCAAAGGGATTAACCAATGGCGCTGTAGCAGCAATTCCCTGCGGGACTGATTTACGGCAAGTACGCATGGAAGTTAGCAACACCAAGATCAACAACCCGCTATTGGCTCAGGAAATTGGCGACTTTACGCACGATTGCTATGGACCCTCCCGTGCCAGATTATTCATGCGCCAACCCGAATTGGGAGCGCAAGGGAATGACCCTCGTTTTGCGCAGGAACTCAGCTGGATTGGTTCGCACTATTTATTGAACACCTCGGGTTATTACGACACGGACTACTCCAAAACTCCAAGGGCATCATGGCCCTATAACGCATCTCGTGATGTGGGTTTACCACAAGTGGGTGGAGGTGGGGGCTATCCAACTTGCAAACAATGGTGGTCAGATAGCGGAGTGGGACTGCGGGACCGTATCAAGGCTCAAGTGTCGCCGGACCTCATGACCAAAATGCTCGGCTGGGCAAAGTGGTTGTCCCCGGACGAAGTCACTGACTCGCTTGTCCGGCAACTGGTCTCGCCGTCGAACCAGGTGAAAGGGGATGTTTATACGGACTACGGGGGACAAATCGACGGAACTGTGTGGAATGGTGCAGCCCGGGCAGCGGGGACTCTCGGGGTTGCATTAGGATCTATGGCCTATTTTCCAGCGATGGACATGGTTCGCCAGGCGCTACCGATGGTCATGGCGTTCTTGAAAATGGCGATGGTGATTTGCATTCCCTTGGTGCTAATCGTCGGGGCTTACCAACTAAAAGTGGCCATGACTATGTCCGTTGTTTTTTTCGCTCTGATATTCGTGGACTTTTGGTTTCAACTGGCTAGATGGGTCGATACCACGATATTGGACGCTTTATATGGAGCCGGTTCTCCGCATTTATCATTTGATCCTGTGATGGGTTTGAACACTGCCACCCAGGACGCAATCTTAAACTTCGTGATGGGCTCGATGTTCATCATCCTGCCAGTGTTTTGGATGGGCGCGCTGGGATGGGCAGGGGTGAGCGCAGGAAAAGCATTGGAAGGCCTTACCAGCGGAACAAAAGATGTTCAAAAGGCAGGTCAGGAAGGGGTGAATACTGTCAAACGTAGCGTTATGTAACGTAAGGGTCTCATATCATTGATATGAGACCCTTAATCATCGTCGTCTACACGTTGACCAGCAACATAGTACCCATAGCCATCGGGGCCATAGCATTGACCATACTCTATCTGGTTTCTGCGAGGCGTAGGTCTGTGATTCAACGCCCAGAGCCCTCCACCCAAAACCAAGGTAAATACTGCAACGCTGATAATCCCGCTGAAAATGTCTGCAGAAAAATATAGGAGTACGGCAGCCACAACCAGACGCTTGACCCAACGCAGGGTACGGTTCTGACTGCACCAAACGAGGCGCGCAGCCTGACCCAGGCCATAGCCTAAGCGACTTGCTACTCCCTGAGAGGTCTGTGCGGTCATGGTGCGTCTCCTTCTTACCCGGTCTAGGGGCGATTTGACATTACTTATAATACCGATTTTTCTATGCTGCAAGATCATGAGACAAACGGCCTTTGCCTTCAGCACCAGATGCCCCCCTTTCACAACAAAAATGGCCCAAAAGGTAAAAGGTTTTGTAGAAGCGAATGGAATGGTTCACAAGGGTAAAAGCCTTACCCGAAAGGGCCGCTTTCAGCGGGAAAAAGGTCCAATCTCATCAACGCATCTCGCGAGTCGAATAAACTTCAACTAACTCGTCTTCTGTAAAATTACTAAGCAAAGAAAAGTATTCAGCTCTGGACTCAACCGTCAACGGTTGGATAGAACCTAAATTAATAAGAGTTGAAACAGCCTCGTCAGGAGTCATTTCGCTAGTAAGTGGGGCTCTCTGCCCAGAGTAATAAACCTTGTCAGACGCAATAGCTACATCCAGCAGTTCACGTACTTCACCATAACGAGCGGAACGCGCAGCGGTTAGAAACACTCCATCAAAAATGACCAAGACGCTATCAACGTGAGGAATAACATATTTAGCTAAGGCGACAACCAGAGGAAGGTTGTTGTCCCACCTTGCTTCCTCATCATCAAGATCATTCCCTACACTAGCAAAAAGAATGATCTCATCACACTTATTGTCACGTATCAAATCACAAAGTGCCCAAACATTATCTGAGGTTGATTTCGTAGCGTAGCGAAGTGAAACCATCATTTTTTCCTCACATAGTCGATCTGCGGCCCCGTGCCCTTAGACCGAAACGACGATAATTCTGCATTCCTTTCTCCGTCACCACCATAGAAAGATGGCTCTTCGCCAAAAGAAATACCCGAGGCAACCAGTGATCCTTTCCCCTTGCTCGCCCCCCCTTTGATAGGAGAAAAGCCTGCCCCATGAATCATTTACGGAGCAGGCGATGTTCTCTATTTTCCGCCGCAATAAAGCGCTACCCGCCCAAAGCCCCTCCCCTAACGGTTTTATACAGCCGGCCTCTAGCCAAGCACTACTGGCATCGCCGCGCCGTCAGAAACTACTGGAGAACATTTGGCAGCGCGCATCGTTATCTCGCTCACAGTTTGTCGAGCTCTATAGGCGTCCACTTGAGCGCTACGCGGAGTTGGTCCAGCAGCTCCCTGCTTCGCAAAACCACCATCATGCACACCCTGGCGGCATGCTGGATCACGGGCTTGAAATCGTCGCCTATGCCTTGAAAATTCGACAGAGCTACCTGCTTCCTATAGGCGCACCGCCGGAGTCTCAATCAGCACAGGCTGAGGCCTGGACTGCCGCCGCGGCTTACGGCGCTCTGATACACGACCTCGGCAAGATCGCCGTCGACGTGCACGTCGAGCTGGCAGGAGGTAAAACCTGGCACCCGTGGCACGGCCCAATCGATCGTCCCTATCGATTCCGTTACGTGAAAGGACGCAACTACCAACTTCACGGAGCCGCTGCCGCACTGATCTACGCGCAGATCCTCTCCTCAGAAATCTTAGATTGGCTCAGTAATTTCCCCGAAGTGTGGTCGCAGTTAATCTTCATTTTGGCTGGTCAGTACGAACATGCCGGCATTTTGGGAGAGATCGTGGTCAAGGCCGATCAGGCGTCCGTCGCACAGGAGCTCGGTGGAAATCCAGCCCGCGCGCTGTCCGCGCCCAAACAGTCTTTGCAGCGTCAATTAGCAGATGGGTTGCGTCACCTGGTCCGAGATACATTCAAACTGAATCAACCCGATGGACCGTCAGATGGATGGCTGACACAGGATGCTCTTTGGCTGGTTAGCAAGCCTATTGCTGATCAATTGCGAGCCTATTTGCTGACCAAAGGCGTTGAAGGTGTACCCAGTACGAATGCGCCTTTCTTCAACATGCTGCAAGATCAGGGGGTAATCCAAACCAATGCCCAAGACAAGGCAATCTGGAAAGCCACGATAGACAATGGTCGTGGCTGGCGAAACACCTTCACCCTGCTGAAGCTCTCACCGGCACTGATCTGGAATGATCCAAGTGATCGGCCCACAGCTTACGCTGGGACTCTTGAGGTAGAAGCTGGCAACCCGGTAGAAGACTCTGCAGCTGAAAATACCGTCGCCACACCGGCCAAAAAGTTGCCTTCGGAAATTCAATCCAGCCCTGTGCCGGCGCCTTTAGCACCGGCACAGCCATCACCGTTCGAACTACCTCAGCATTCCTCGAGCAGTACAGATGAATTTGACGAGCTACTGGCGCTCCTTGGTAACATCAATGAGCCATCAGAAGACACCAAAAACAAAGCGGTCTCAGCGGCACATACCGCGCCTCCGAAACTGGATGAAATCCAGCCTTCCCAAACCTCCAATCAAGGAGGTGCGCCTTTAGCAATAATCGAAGAAGTCACTCCGATGCCTAGCAATAACACCGAGATCGGTCAGGGATTTGTTGAATGGCTTAAGAAAGGCATCGCATCCCGGACCATCATTATCAACGATACCAAAGCGCTGGTTCATACCGTAGCAGGGACCGCTATGCTGGTAACGCCTGGAATTTTCAAACGCTACGTCCTTGAATTCCCCCATATCGAACAGCAAGCCAAAGTACAGCAAGTCAGCGCCTGGCAGCTGGTTCAACGTAGTTTCGAGAAACAGAAACTTCATCGAAAAACGCATAAGAGTTTGAATATTTGGACCTGTGACGTTGTTGGACCTCGAAAATCCAAGCAGCTCAAGGGGTACTTACTACTAGACCCGCGAACAATCTTCTCTGAGGTCCCTTTCGACAATATCAGCCTGTCCTTGAAGTCAGAAGCAACGGAGCCGCCACAATGACGACGCCCTCGAATCTGACGGAGGAATACATCTTTGCCCATGATCTGCGGCCTGCCAGTGCAAAGATCTATCGCGCCTCGACCAAAGCACTACTCAAGCATTTCCGAACGGCCTCAGTTGAGGAGATCGATCATCGTGCGGTTCTGACATGGCGAAAAAAAGTCCTTGAGAACGGATTATCCAAACGCAGCTGGAACACCTATTCAAATCACCTTCGAACTGTTTGGGGCTACGCCATAGAACACGGCCTGATGACCCATACCACGATCAACCCATTCAAGAAAACCAGCGTTATCCCACCAAAGCGAGCCAGCAAGACAATCAATGGAGACGCCATCCAACGAGCACGCAACTGGCTCATATCCCTTGTAGGCCAAGAACGTTGTACGCATGAACGTAGCCAGATCACACCTGCCTGGTTCTGGCTCAGCGTCTTCGAGATGTTTTATTACACAGGCATACGTCTGAATGCCCTGCTGTGCCTGCGTTACAAAGATATCGACTGGGACAGCCAGATGATCTTGGTCCGCGGTGAAACAGAGAAGACCCATCGGGAGTTTTTCCTCCCCATTATGGAAGGACTCGCTCCACACTTATCCAGGATCTTGGGGGAGGCCGAGAAAATCGGTTTTTCACCAGACGATCAGCTGTTCAACGTCAACAGATTCTCTCGTCACTTCCATGGCAAGGAAATGAACATCGACCAGGTGGAGTCAATGTACGGCAAGCTCACCGATAAGATCGGCGTGCGCATGACCCCTCACCGCTTCAGGCACACATTAGCAACAGACTTGATGAAGCAGCCTGAGCGAAACATTCATCTCACGAAAAGCCTGCTGAATCATTCGAATCTAGCGACAACGATGAATTACATAGAGGCGGACTACGACCATATGCGTGCTGTTCTACATGAGCGGAGTCGGGCTCAGGGCGCTCTGAGCCGAGTGACACGGGTTGATCCAAGTGGCAAACCCTCTGCCCCCCTACCCGCCAAAATAGGTGTGCATTCACAGGAAACCGCTCAACCAGAGCCCAAGAAGCTGCCAGCTCCACAACAATCTAGCAGCACAGAGGTCAGTATTGATCGGCGGACCAAGTCGACTGGCCGAAGCGCGCTACAGAAGGCTCTCGAGCTCGCATCTGCGCAACTGCATCGCGAGTCAATGACATGCTCTATGGACCCACCAGTAGATCAAGTAGAGCAGAGTCTACTATTGACGCTAATGGCGAGCGGGCTTGGTGTCGGCACATTCAGGAAACGCACCTCAACTGAGCATTCAATGCGAAGCTCATCATTTTCCAGAGCATCGCCCTAGTACGCTCATAATCAAAGCGCACTGGCTATAGGGAATTCTGGTTGGCCAGAGGCTTTCGCATGCCCGGAATAAAGAACCAGGTCGAAATCCGGATTTTTTCCAGACGAACGGTACGACTTTGCTCAAGGCACAAAAAAAGGCGTCATAAAGACGCCTTTTTCATTAAATATGGTCGGGGTAGGGGGATTCGAACTCCCGACATCCTGCTCCCAAAGCAGGCGCGCTACCGGACTGCGCTATACCCCGGAATGCGCATCGCAAAGCCTATGCACATTGACATCATGACGAACCGAAACTACTGTTCGCCTCAGACGGCTGCATGTCTACGGCGATATCTAAGTGCTGTAACACTTTCCAAAACCGTAAAACCGCCTCTATCAGAGCTAGAACCTCTGATTCTAAGATTTGATTCCAGCGTCAACTGGTCTCAAAAATGGTGGGTCGTGTGGGATTCGAACCTACGACCAATTGGTTAAAAGCCAACTGCTCTACCAACTGAGCTAACGACCCAAATATGGTCGGGGTAGGGGGATTCGAACTCCCGACATCCTGCTCCCAAAGCAGGCGCGCTACCGGACTGCGCTATACCCCGGTTTGAAATTGGCTCCGTGACCAGGACTCGAACCTGGGACCCAATGATTAACAGTCATTTGCTCTACCGACTGAGCTATCACGGAACTACATATTTCAAAGTTACTGCTGTGTTGCCTCCTCTTCGACCCTGTCCGTATCGCTACGTTAGCGTCTCTGAGGCGCGCTATTCTACAATCTTAAAAACCCCTGTCAACCCTTTAAATTGCTTTTAAGACAATGATTTGCGCTTCTTTCTGATTTCTTCTTGGGGAGAAGAAACCCGTGGGCTGACGTTGCTGCGGGGCGCACTTTACAAGCCTTTGCCTTACAGTTCAACGCCCTATCGAAAAAAAAGGCCCCGCAATGCGGGGCCTTCTATGGTTGCGCCAAGCGCAGGGCTTAATGGAAGACGATTTCGTCGTCTTTCACCGTCGCCGTGACGCGGGTGCCAGGCATAAAGCTGCCCGACAGAATCAGCTGCGCCAGTGGGTTCTCGATCCAGCGCTGGATCGCACGTTTGAGTGGCCGTGCGCCATACACCGGGTCGTAACCGACCGCGATCAGCTTGTCCAACGCTTCGCCGCTCAGCTCAAGGTCCAGCTCGCGCTCAGCCAGACGGCTACGCAGGCGGCCCAACTGGATCTCGGTGATGCCCGCGATCTGATCCCGCGCCAGAGGCTCGAAGATCACCACTTCATCGACCCGGTTGATGAATTCCGGACGGAAGTGCGTGGTCAACGCGTCCATCACCGCCGCACGCTGAGCTTCACGATCACCCACCAATTCCTGGATCTGTGCCGACCCCAGGTTGGAAGTCATCACGATCACCGTATTGCGGAAGTCCACCGTACGCCCGTGGCTGTCCGTCAAGCGACCATCCTCCAGCACCTGCAGCAAGATGTTGAACACATCCGGGTGCGCCTTCTCGACCTCATCCAGCAGGATCACCGAGTAAGGCTTGCGCCGCACGGCTTCGGTCAGATAACCGCCCTCTTCATAGCCTACATAGCCTGGCGGTGCGCCGATAAGGCGAGCCACCGAGTGTTTCTCCATGAATTCGGACATATCGATCCGCACCATGGCCTCTTCAGTATCAAAGAGGAACTCGGCCAGGGCCTTGCACAACTCGGTCTTACCCACACCGGTCGGGCCGAGGAACATGAACGAGCCGCTTGGACGGTTCGGGTCGGACAAACCTGCCCGGGAACGCCGTACCGCGTTGGACACCGCCACCACGGCCTCTTCCTGGCCGATGACGCGCTGATGCAACAGGCTTTCCATCTTCAGCAACTTGTCGCGCTCGCCTTCGAGCATCTTAGACACAGGAATACCGGTCCACTTGGAGACTACTTCGGCAATTTCTTCCTCCGTCACCTTGCTGCGCAGCAACTGGTTTTCAGGCTTGCCGTGCTGGTCGACCATCTGCAGGCTGCGTTCCAGGTCCGGGATCACCCCATACTGCAACTCGGCCATGCGGTTCAGGTCGCCTTTGCGGCGCGCCGCTTCAAGTTCCTGACGGGACTGCTCGATCTTTTGCTGGATCTGCGCCGAACCCTGTACTTCGGCTTTTTCCGAGGTCCAGATTTCTTCGAGGTCCGAATACTCACGTTCCAGGCGGACAATTTCTTCCTGGAGTTTTTCCAGGCGCTTCTTGGCCGCTTCGTCTTCTTCTTTCTTCAACGCCTGGGATTCGACTTTCAGTTGAATCAGGCGCCGATCCAGGCGATCCAGCACTTCCGGCTTGGAATCGATCTCCATACGGATGCGGCTGGCCGCTTCGTCGATCAGGTCGATAGCCTTGTCCGGCAACTGGCGATCGGTGATATAGCGATGGCTCAATTTGGCCGCCGCAATGATCGCACCGTCGGTGATCGCCACCTTATGGTGGACCTCATAGCGCTCTTTCAGGCCACGCAGGATCGCGATGGTGTCTTCTTCGCTCGGTTCTTCCACCAGCACTTTCTGGAAGCGACGCTCAAGGGCTGCGTCCTTTTCGATGTACTGACGGTATTCGTTGAGCGTAGTAGCGCCGACGCAGTGCAACTCACCCCGCGCCAAGGCGGGCTTGAGCATGTTGCCGGCGTCCATGGAGCCTTCGCCCTTACCGGCGCCGACCATGGTGTGCAATTCGTCGATAAACAGAATGATCTGCCCTTCCTGCTTCGACAATTCGTTAAGCAAGGATTTGAGGCGCTCTTCGAACTCACCCCGGAACTTGGCACCGGCAATCAGCGAGCCCATATCCAGAGACAGCAGGCGCTTGCCTTTGAGGCCGTCTGGCACTTCACCATTAATGATGCGCTGGGCCAAGCCCTCGGCAATCGCGGTTTTACCCACGCCAGGTTCACCGATCAACACCGGGTTGTTCTTGGTGCGACGTTGCAACACCTGGATGGTGCGACGAATCTCGTCGTCACGGCCGATCACCGGGTCCAGCTTGCCTTCTTCGGCACGCTTGGTCAGGTCTACGGTGTATTTGTCCAAGGCCTGGCGCGACTCCTCATGGTTAGGGTCGTTCACCGCCTCGCCGCCACGCAGGTTGTTGATGGCGTTTTCCAGGGCTTTCTTGCTCACGCCCTGGCCCAGCAACAATTTGCCGAGCTTGCTGTTGTCGTCCATGGCGGCGAGCAGCACCAGTTCGCTGGAGATGAACTGGTCACCTTTCTGCTGGGCCAGGCGGTCGGCCTGGTTGAGCAGGCGCGCCAGATCCTGGGACATATTCACGTCACCGGTGGGATTCTGGATTTTCGGCAGTTGGTCGAGCTCTTTGCTCAACTCCTTGCGCAGGCTGTTAACGTCAAAGCCCACCTGCATCAGCAAGGGTTTGATAGAACCACCTTGCTGTTCCAGGAGTGCCTGCATCAAGTGCGCAGGTTCAATGGCCGGGTGGTCGAGGCCCACCGCCAAGGATTGAGAGTCGGACAAGGCCAACTGTAATTTGCTGGTTAAACGATCAATACGCATTAGTCACCTTCCTTTTGAGCAGGCCGGAGCTATGAACAAACACATCCTGAATGAAGAAACCTGCCAGATACCCTTATAGATGGGGTGGATTCTGGGCGTTTCAAGCGGCGGACGGTTGATACAGGTCAGGACAGTCTAGCGTTCAAGCCAGATAAGGGAGGCGAATCGGCCCGTACGCGGGCTGCGGCGATAAGAAAAGAAACGCGGGTCGGTCACAGTGCACAAACCGCCACCATACACAGCGGAAACACCGCGCACTCCCAGACGCAGACGCGCCAGCTGGTAGATGTCGGCCATGAACTTGCCAGCGTTGTGGCTGGGAACAAAGGCTTCAGCGGTGGCCGGCAGTTGCTGCATGAACACTTCACGCACCTCCGGGCCAACTTCGAAGGCTTGCGGGCCAATGGCAGGGCCGAGCCAGACCAGAACGTCTGCGGGAGCGCTATCCAGGCTTTCGAACGCGGCCTCCAGCACCCCAGCGGCCAAGCCACGCCAACCGGCATGGGCTGCAGCAACGCGGGTGCCCGCTCGATTACAGAACAGCGCAGGCAGGCAATCGGCGGTCATGGATGTGCAGGCGATGCCAGCGGTGCTGGTCCAACTGCCGTCTGCCTCGACAGTACGGCCCGGATCGGTCTCAACCACCTGAGTGCCATGGACTTGACGCAACCAGGCAGGCTGGATATCGAAGGCGTCACTCAGGCGACGACGATTTTCAAGGACGGCCTCAAGGCTGTCCTCGACATGATCGCCCAGGTTGAGGCTGTCGAACGGCGCCAGGCTGACGCCGCCCGCACGGGTGGTGACGCAGGCTTTTACCCGGGCCGGCGCGGGCCAGTCAGGTATCAGCCAGTCATTCATCCGACAAACGCCTCGCGATCCTGCTTGAGAAGCGAAAGCAGCCAGACCAGATCGTCTGGAAGTGGCGATTCCCAGCTCATGCGCTTACCGCTCGTCGGATGATCCAGTTCCAGGAAGCGTGCATGCAGTGCCTGGCGCGGGAACGTCTTGAGCGACTCAACCATGGTCTGGCTGGCCGCCGGCGGAATACGGAAGCGGCCACCGTAGGCTGGGTCGCCGACCAACGGAAAGTTGATGTGCGCCATGTGCACGCGAATCTGGTGGGTACGCCCGGTTTCCAGCTTGACCCGCACATGGGTGTGGGAGCGGAAACGCTCCAGCACACGGTAGTGGCTGACGGCCTGCTTGCCGCCCTCCATCACCGCCATACGCTGGCGCTGCTGGCCGTGACGACCAATGGGCGCGTTGATTTTGCCACCGGCCACAACGACGCCGATCACAATGCACTCATAGATGCGGCTGACGCTACGGCTCTGCAATTGCGTAACCAGTTGCGTCTGCGCCTGAATGGTCTTGGCTACCACCATAAGGCCGGTGGTGTCCTTGTCCAGACGGTGCACGATGCCGCAGCGCGGCACATTGATGATGTCCGGCACGTGGTGCAACAGGGCATTGAGCAAGGTGCCATCAGCGTGCCCGGCGGCCGGGTGAACCACCAGGCCCGCGGGTTTGTTGATGACCAGGATGTCGTCGTCTTCATAGACGATATCCAGCTCGATGTCCTGGGCAACCCATTCTCCCTGGGCTTCCTGCTCGGCAGTCAGCTCAAGAATCGCACCGCCATGGACTATGTCTCGCGGGCGGATAACCGCTCCATCCACAGTCAGGCGGCCGTCTTTGATCCAGGCGGAAAGGCGCGAGCGCGAGTGCTCAGCGAATAATTGTGCGGCGACTTGATCGAGGCGTTGGCCGCCCAATTCGGACGGCACCTCTGCGCGAAGTTCAATTTTATCGGACATGCTCAGACTAGGCGTGGCGTAGCCTTTGGTTTCGGCTGCGCGCTTGTGGTTAAATACGGCGTCTTTTGCCCCGAGGCTTCCAACGGGGCGCTCATCATAACAGGACGGCCCCGCCCAAGACAGCGGCCGTCATAGGGACGCAAGCCGCCATGCAAGTGAAACACCTGCTGCTGATCGCCATCCTCGCCATGACTGCTGCTTGCTCGTCAACAAAGGACGTCGTCGACGAAAACCTGAGCGAAGTCGAGCTGTACCAGCAAGCTCAGACAGACTTGGACAATAATAGCTTCACCAGCGCCACAGCGAAGCTGAAGGCATTGGAGTCGCGTTACCCGTTCGGCCGCTATGCCGACCAGGCCCAGCTTGAGCTGATCTACGCCAACTACAAGAACGCCGAGCCGGAAGCTGCCAAGTCCGCTGCCGAGCGTTTCATCCGCCTGCACCCGCAGCACCCGAACGTGGACTACGCCTACTACATGAAGGGCCTGACCTCGTTCGACCAGGATGTTGGCCTGCTGGCGCGCTTCCTGCCGCTGGACATGACCAAGCGCGACCCGGGTGCTGCCCGCGACTCCTATAACGAGTTCGCCCAGCTGACCAGCCGCTACCCCAACAGCCGCTATGCGCCGGACGCCAAGCAGCGCATGATCTACCTGCGCAACCTGCTGGCTTCGTACGAGATCCACGTGGCCCACTACTACCTGACCCGTCAGGCTTATGTGGCCGCAGCCAACCGTGGCCGCTACGTGGTGGAAAACTTCCAGGAAACCCCGTCCGTGGGTGACGGCCTGGCCGTGATGACCGAGGCTTACCAGCGTCTGCACCTGGACACCCTCGCGACTACCAGCCTGGAAACCCTGAAGCTCAACTACCCTGACCACCCTAGCCTGAAAGACGGCCAGTTCGTGCCTCAGGTTGACGAAGCGGACAACCGTTCGTGGCTGAGCAAGTACACCCTGGGCCTGATCGAGTCCCGTCCACCGCTGCCGCCGGGTGAAACCCGCGCCAACCAGGACGTGATCAAGCAGTACCAGGACGCCAAGGACGCCATTCCTTCGGAGCTCAAGCCGCACGACGAGAACGGCGATGTGATCGAAGAAGAAGAGCCGCAAGCCCTGGGCGACAACCAGGACCGTTCGTGGTTCAGCTACATGACCTTCGGTGTGTTCGACTGATTGTTCGACGCAACGCAAAAGGGAGCTCTGAAGGAGCTCCCTTTTTTATGAGCGAGTATTTATTGCCCTGTGCGCCCGTGACCACCTTGGCTAAACTGGCGCATTCCTTGTCGAGAAACTGCCCATCATGCTTCGTCTACTGTTCTGGATTGCCGTCATTGCTGCCGCGGTATGGTTCTGGCGCAAATTCAAAAACCCTGCCTCCCGTCAGCAACGGCCTGTCGAGCCGGATGCAGCCCTGATGGTGCGTTGCGCTCACTGTGGCGTGCACCTGCCGCAGGACCGCGCACTGAGCTCACGTCAGGAATGGTACTGCACCCAGGCGCACCTGGAACAAGGGCCAAAGTCTATCCAGCGTTGAGGCGACCTGCGGGGGCGTAAGGCGCTGGATCGATGATCGGAGCCCGCGCCAGCAGCAAATCGGTGAACAACTGGCAAGATGCCGGTGCGAGTACCAGACCATTGCGGTAATGCCCACAATTGAGCCACAGCCCCCTGAAGCCAGGGACCTCACCGATAAACGGTATACCTTCGGGTGAGCCAGGCCGCAAACCGGCCCAATGCCCGACCACTTCGGCGTCCGTCAAGGCGGGAATCAGTTCCTGCGCAGATGCCTTGAGGCTTTCAAGCGCGGTGTCGGTCGGCGTCTTGTCGAATCCCTCATACTCCAACGTGCTGCCGATCAGGATGTGCCCATCCCGCCGCGGGATCGCATAACGCCCCTTGGCCAGGACCATGCTGGATAAAAAATCGGACGCGCATTTGTACAGGATCATCTGGCCTTTAACCGGCTCCACGGGTAGCCCCAAGCCCAGCGTATCCAGCAGTTGCCCGCTCCAGGCGCCGGCCGCGAGCAACACGTGATCCCCCAAAACGTGGCCCGTAGCGGTATTCACACCCACCACCCTGCCGCCGCCGAGTACAAAGCCCGACACATCGCATTGCTCGCGAATCGTCACGTTCGGCAACGCCAGCAGCGCCGCCTTCAATGATTTGACCAGGCGCGGGTTGCGAATATTGGCCACGTTGGCCATGTAGATCGCCTGGGAGTAGCCCCCCCCCAGCACCGGCACCGCGTCATGGGCCGCCGATACATCCACCTTGCTCAACGGTCGCCCTTCACGGGCAGCCCAGGCCAGTGCTTGCGCTTCGTCATCCAGGTCGAGCCAATACAAACCCGTGGTATGTACCTCCGGATCGACGCCGGTAGCAGCAAATAGCCGTTGCGCCAGTTGAGGGTAAAAATCCTGGGACCAATGGGCCAAGGCAGTGACCGCCTGGCTATAGCGCCACGGGTACAACGGCGAGACAATCCCACCGCCCGCCCAGGAAGCCTCTTGCCCAAGCCCACCGCGCTCCAGCAGCGTGACCGCCTGGCCCTCACTGGCGAGGTTGTACGCCGTCAACAGACCGATTACTCCGCCGCCGACAATCACTACTTGCTGTTGCTTAGCCATCATTTGATCCAGCCGATAAACAGGGAAAGGCGCGCCCGGCGCCCACGCTTCAAGTACGCTCATCCTTGCCCCCAGCAGACCTTGGGCGACATTTCAGGCCCTGCTCCCGGGTTGCCGCGCATACCGGTGCTGGTCAAGCTGAATGCTGCGCACTCGTCGTTCGCCATGACCGAGTCCGCAGCGGGTGTGGCGAGCAGGTCAAAATCCTGAGGGTTGAGGACGGCACTGATTCTATAATGATCATTGCCCGCGCTGACGTCGCCTGCATCAATAAAAGTGCCATTCCTCGTATAAGAACGCTCCAGTTGCTGGGCCTGTTCGCTCAACAACGCGACGATCTGCGCCCGATACGCCTTCTTCACCTGGCTGAGGTACCCGGGATACGCAATCCCGGCCAGCAACGCGATGATCGCCACGACGATCAGTAACTCAATCAGGGTAAAACCCTGGCTCTCCTTGCCCATCCGATTGCTCCTTATTGAAGTTGCCGCCATAAGACCCGTCGAAACCTGACGCGGCCGCCCTCCTCTACACGGGCATAGACCGTCTCCAGCACCGTGCGCGATTGCCCCGCGAGACCGACCGAAGTGACTCGAAAAAGCGTGGCCAGGGAATGGGACGGCAAATGAGCCAGCCCTTCACCCTCGCCGAGGGATTGAATGCCATAAAACCCATTCTTCAAGGCAAGCCAGGTGATCGCCGAGACAGGGTTCGTCCCGGCCGCCGTCAAGGAAAACGCTTCAGCAGGCGGCGCACAACGGGTGATCGAGTGGCAGACAGGCATCGCCTGGCCAACCTTTTGCACGGCCGATTCCCCCAACCTCAGGCCGCTTTCGGCAGATTGAAACGATTGATTGCGATGCCAGAGGCTGCTCGCGACTTTTTGCTGGGAGACCGCAGCCTGTATCGAGGACAGCCCCACCTGCGACAGCACCAACAGGAACACCAGACTGATCAGCAGCACCGTCCCGGCCTGCCGCATTTGGATACCGCCCTGCATGGTCATTGCCCCTACCCCAGCCGATTTCGCAGTGCCGCCACGACACTGTAGGTCTGGTCCTTCACCCGCCCAGAGGGATCTTGAAGGGTCATGAGAATGCGCACGCTGCGTATCAGCGACTCATCGGCCGGATGGCTGTCATAGCGCACCACAACTGTCGATACCGAGGTGGCCGCCATGCCGAAGCTGACGTCGAATGCCCGCACGTTATCCATCAATACTGCCTTGGCCGGTGCTGCCGGGGTACTGATCTTCAACTGACCCGATTCGTAGGTGTAGGTAAGTTGGCGTATGCCAAAGCGAAGTTGGCCGGGTTCGGCTCCGGGTGGTGTGCCTGCATAAGCCCTGGCCGTCTCCTTGCAGTCGGACAACACTGTCCAGTCAGTCTTGCCGACGCCATCGCCGACATTCGCGGTCACCAGCGTCAGTGACTTCGCACTCCCCGCCGCCTCCCAGCTTATCGGCCGATCAAAGGCTGCCGGAGCATTGTCGATAGCGGCCACGGCCAAACACCCCAGCATGCCTGCCTGGCGAATATCCTGGGTGATCTTGCTCAGCACAAACCGCGCATCATCCTGCAGCAGCATGGCGGCCTGCTGGCTGGCATGGGTCAACCGCGAACTGATCAGTATCTGGCTCGCCCCCAGTATCAAGACCAACCCGATGGCAAGCGCCAGCAACACTTCCACCAGACTGAAACCTCGCCCAAGACGCTTCATTGCGACACTCCCTGTTCATTACTGATGCGACTGGTCAGGGTGAAGGTTTCCCGCGCCCCTGGGCGGTTTGCTGCTCGGGCATCCGCCCAACTGATGCTGATGGTGACCTCTTGCCCGTTCACCACCACTGAACCTTTGGCATCCTCGCCGGCAAAACCCGTGATATTGGCCTCGAAATCGTGCAGGTCGAGGTCACGCACGCTGGCGGTGGCAGTGTTGGGCGGCGCCAGCTCCGCCCTGCCCCATGTGTAATCGGCGCCAGCATTGGTGCGAATGCGGTCGAGCATGTCATAGGCAATAAAACTGGCTTGGCTGGTCATCCTGGCGCTGTTGGTGTACTTGAGCGCGTTGAGTTGCAGCACCGCAGCGCCCATCAGGCCGATCGCCAAAATCAACAGCGCTACCAGCACCTCGACCAGCGTCATGCCGGATTGGCGCGAGTGCGCAACGCGCAGGAATCGGTTCTGGCAGGCTGGCATTTCCGTCGTCATCCATGTCGAAGGCCGGTGAAAAAAAGCAGGCAAGACCTGCTGTGCGACCCAAGACTAGCGTCGGTTTTCGAGCGGCGCTGCTCCCGGAACAAAGGGAAATACTTTGGACATAAAGGCCATCATCCAGCGCCAACGACCAAGCGCTATACCTAGAAAACCTACTCGTGCCCAAGGAGGGAACGCACATGAAACAAGAAGGTTTCACCCTGATTGAGATGTTGCTGGGGCTGATCGTCACCAGTTTCCTCGCGCAACTGGCCGTACCCGGTTTCAAGGGTTTACATGAATCGCAGCAACGACAAAACGTGGCCCAAGCACTTGCCTCCGGGCTGCGCTACGCACGCACCGAGGCCATCGCGCGTAACCGGGCGGTGGTCATTCATGCAAAGGACGAGGACTGGAGCCTGGGATGGCGCGTGATACTGGATGTGAGTGGGCGCGGCCACCTGGATGACGACAATCCGGTATTGCTGGAGCGCGAGAGCAATGGGCGCGTGCCGGTCGCCGGTAATGGCCCGGTTACGAGCCAGGTGCGCTTCAGCGGCCTGGGGGAGCCAGTGTTCGCCGGCGGGGGATTTCGTGCCGGCACCGTGCATGTGTGTGGCAAGGACCAGGCACAGAGCCTGTATCAGATCGTGCTGGCCCCCAGCGGGCGCGTCAGCCTGCGCAGTGACAAGACCGAACAGGCCTTATGCCGAGGCTATTCCAGCACCCTGGCCGTCAGAGCAGCGAGCGGACCCGCAGTTCCTTGGGCATCGAGAACGTGATGTTTTCTTCACGACCCGCCAGCTCATCGGCGCCGGTAGCACCCCAGGCTTGCAACTGTTGGATCACACCGCGCACCAGCACTTCCGGAGCGGAGGCACCCGCCGTGATGCCGATACGCTCAACGCCATCGAACCAGCTGCGCTGCATGTCTTCGGCACCGTCGATCAAGTACGCCGGCGTGGCCATGCGTTCGGCCAGCTCACGCAAGCGGTTGGAGTTGGAACTGTTAGGGCTGCCGACCACCAGCACAACATCACACTCATTCGCCAGTTGCTTGACCGCATCCTGGCGGTTTTGCGTGGCGTAGCAGATGTCATCCTTGCGTGGGCCGCCAATGGCCGGGAAACGCGTGCGCAGGGCATCGATGACGCGGCTGGTATCGTCCATGGACAAGGTGGTCTGGGTAACGAAAGCCAGGCGGTCGGGATTGTGCACCTGCAAGTTGGCGACGTCTTTTTCGTCTTCAACCAGGTAGATGGCGCCGCCGTTGCTGGCGTCGTACTGGCCCATGGTGCCTTCGACTTCCGGGTGACCGGCATGGCCGATCAGGATGCATTCGCGACCGTCGCGGCTATAACGCGCCACTTCGATGTGCACCTTGGTTACCAGCGGGCAGGTGGCATCGAACACTTTTAGGCCACGGCCGGCCGCTTCGGTACGTACGGCCTGGGACACGCCATGGGCACTGAAGATGACGATAACGTCGTCGGGTACCTGGTCGAGTTCTTCGACAAAGATCGCACCGCGTGCGCGCAGGTCTTCGACCACGAACTTGTTATGCACGACTTCGTGGCGCACATAAATCGGCGGCCCGAAGACTTCCAAGGCGCGGTTGACGATTTCGATCGCCCGGTCCACGCCAGCGCAGAAGCCACGGGGGTTGGCGAGTTTGATTTGCATGCTGTGCCTCGTGCCTTGCAGGCCAAGAAATTGGATCAACTCAGCTCTATAGAATAAGCGTCTGTGTGAGCGGGCTTGCCCGCGATGCAAACGTCTCGATGTATCAGGTACACCGAGGTGATGCTATCGCAGGCAAGCCAGCTCCCACACAAGCCAGCCCCACAGGAACCGGTTTCGTCAGTTAGAGCGCTTTAACGTCGATGATTTCAACATCAAACGTCAAGGTTTTACCGGCCAACGGATGGTTGAAGTCGATGGTCACTTGCGCATCATCGAAGGCTTTAACCACACCGGGCAATTCGGTATTTGCCGCATCATTGAAGATCACCAGCAAGCCTTCCGACAGGTCCATACCCTCGAACTGCGAACGCGGGATGATCTGCACGTTTTGCGGGTTGGGTTGGCCGAAGGCGTTTTCCGGCAGGATCTGCAGGTTGCGCTTGTCGCCCGCCTTGAACCCGAACAATGCCGCTTCAAAACCAGGCAGCAGGTTACCGTCACCAACCTTGAAGGTCGCCGGGGCTTTGTCGAAGGTGCTGTCTACCGTGTCGCCATTCTCCAGGCGCAATGCGAAATGCAAAGTGACTTCCGTGTTCTGGCCGATGCGTTGCTCAGCCAATACCTGATCAGTCATTGACGGTTTCTCCGGTTTTCTTGCTCTTGAACATATCCAGCGCCAGCATGATTGCACCAACGGTGATGGCGCTGTCGGCAAAGTTGAACGCAGGGAAGTAGTGGCGGTTCTGCCAGTGCACCAGGATGAAGTCGATCACATGGCCCAGGGCGATGCGGTCATACAGGTTACCCAGCGCGCCGCCCAACACCAGGGCCAGCGCGATAGCCAGCCAGGTGTCGTCGCGACCCAGGCGCTTTAGCCACACCACCAGCACGGCACTGACCACAAGGGCGATCACCGCGAACAGCCAGCGCTGCCAGCCGCCGCCGTCAGCGAGGAAGCTGAAGGCGGCGCCAGTGTTGTAGGCCAGGGTCCAGCTGAAGTAATCCGGAATCACCACGATTTGCTGGAACATTTCCAGGGAGCCCTCGAAGTGAGCCTTGCTGACCTGGTCAATAACCAGCACCAGCAGGCTCAGTACGAGCCAGCCCAGACGTCCGAAACGACTGGCTGCATTAGGCATAGTGGCGAACCTCGCCTTCACCGCTGATGTTATCGACACAACGACCGCAGATTTCCGGGTGCTCAGGGTTCACACCGACATCTTCACGGCAGTGCCAGCAACGGGCGCATTTAGGGAAGGCCGATTTCACCACCTTGAGCTTCAGGCCCGGTACCTCGGTGACCACGGCATCTGCCGGGGCCTGGGCGAAAGGTGCCAGGCTCGCGGTGGAGGTGATCAGTACGAAGCGCAGTTCGTTGCTCAGCTTGGCCAGGTCAGCAGTCAGGCCATCCTCGGCAAACAGGGTGACTTCGGCTTGCAGGTTGCCACCCACGGCCTTGGCCGCACGCTGGACTTCCAGTTCCTTGTTCACCGCAACCTTGACGGCCATGACGCCCGCCCAGTACTCGCGGCCCAGTTCGAAGTCGGCCGGCAGTTCGGTCAAGCCTTCGTACCAGGTGTTGAGCATGACGGACTCGTTACGCTCGCCCGGCAGGTATTCCCACAGTTCGTCGGCGGTGAACGCCAGGATCGGTGCGATCCAGCGCACCAGCGCTTCGCTGATGTGGTACAGCGCGGTCTGCGCCGAACGGCGAGCTTTGCTGTTGGCGCCGGTGGTGTACTGGCGGTCCTTGATGATGTCGAGGTAGAAACCGCCCAGCTCCTGCACGCAGAAGTTGTGGATCTTGGAGTAGACATTCCAGAAGCGGTATTCGCCGTAGTGCTCTTGCAACTCACGCTGCAGCAACAGGGTACGGTCCACGGCCCAACGGTCCAGCGCGAGCATGTCTTCGGCCGGCAGCAGGTCGGTGGCCGGGTTGAAACCGGTCAGGTTCGACAGCATGAAGCGCGCGGTATTGCGGATACGACGATAGGCGTCGGCGCTGCGTTGCAGGATCTGCTCCGAAACAGCCATCTCACCCGAATAGTCAGTCGAGGCCACCCACAGACGCATGATGTCGGCGCCCAGGGTGTCATTGACCTTTTGCGGCGCAATCACGTTGCCCAGGGATTTGGACATCTTGCGGCCGTTCTCGTCGACGGTGAAACCGTGGGTCAGCAGTTCGCGGTACGGTGCGTGGTCGTCGATGGCGCAACCGGTCAGCAGCGACGAGTGGAACCAGCCACGGTGTTGGTCCGAACCTTCCAGGTACAGGTCGGCGCGCGGGCCGGCCTCGTGACCCATCGGATGCGAGCCACGCAGCACGTGCCAGTGAGTGGTGCCCGAATCGAACCACACGTCGAGGGTGTCGCTGATCTTGTCGTACAGCGGCGCTTCATCGCCCAACAGCTCGGCGGCGTCCAGCTTGAACCAGGCTTCGATACCTTCCTGCTCAACGCGCTGGGCCACAAGCTCCATCAGTTCGACGGTGCGAGGATGCAGCTCGCCGCTTTCCTTGTTCAGGAAAAACGGAATCGGCACGCCCCAGTTACGTTGGCGGGAGATGCACCAGTCCGGACGATTGGCGATCATCGAATGCAGGCGCGCCTGGCCCCAGGCCGGAACGAACGTGGTGTCTTCGATGGCCTTGATCGCGCGGTTACGCAGGGTATCGCCGCTGGTCGGCTCTTTGTCCATACCGATAAACCACTGCGCAGTGGCGCGGTAGATCAGCGGGGTCTTGTGGCGCCAGCAGTGCATGTAGCTGTGCTTGATGGTTTCGGTGTGCAACAGCGCGCCGACTTCCGAGAGCTTGTCGATGATCGGCTGGTTGGCCTTGAAGATGAACTGGCCGCCGAAGAACTCCAGGGACGGCGCGTACACGCCATTGCTTTGCACTGGATTCAGAATGTCGTCGTTGACCATGCCATAGGCTTTGCAGGTCACGAAGTCGTCTACGCCATAGGCGGGCGCAGAGTGAACGATGCCAGTGCCGGCGCCCAGCTCCACGTAGTCCGCCAGGTACACCGGCGACAGACGGTCATAGAACGGGTGACGGAAGTTGATCAGCTCCAGCGCGGAACCCGTGGTGGTAGCGATCACCGAACCTTGCAGCTCGTAACGCGCCAGGCACGACTCGACCATTTCCTCGGCCAGCACCAGCAGGCGATCACCAACGTCCACCAGGGCGTAGGTGAATTCCGGGTGCACGTTCAGCGCCTGGTTGGCCGGGATGGTCCATGGGGTGGTGGTCCAGATCACGATGGCCGCTGGCTTGCTCAGGCTTGCCAGGCCAAAGGCCTCGGCCAGCTTGGCGTCGTCGGCGATCGGGAAGGCCACGTCGATGGTCGAGGACTTCTTGTCTTCGTACTCCACTTCCGCTTCGGCCAGGGCCGAACCGCAGTCGAAGCACCAGTTCACGGGCTTGAGGCCCTTGAACACGAAACCGCCTTTGACGATTTCGGCCAAGGCGCGGATTTCACCGGCCTCGTTCTTGAAGTTCATGGTCTTGTAGGGGTTGTCCCACTCGCCGAGCACACCCAGGCGGATGAATTCAGACTTCTGCCCTTCGATCTGCTCGGCGGCGTAGGCACGGCACAGTTCGCGGGTCTTGTCCGCGCCCAGGTTCTTGCCGTAAGTCACTTCGACTTTGTGCTCGATCGGCAGGCCGTGGCAGTCCCAACCCGGGACATACGGCGCGTCGAAGCCCGACAGGGTCTTGGAGCGCAGGATCATGTCCTTGAGAATCTTGTTCAGCGCGTGACCGATGTGAATCGTGCCGTTGGCATAAGGAGGGCCGTCGTGCAGGACGAACTTCGGACGATCCTTGCCAATTTCGCGCAACTTTCCGTACAGGCCAATACTGTCCCAGCGCTGCAGGATCTGCGGTTCGCGCTGTGGCAGGCCGGCCTTCATTGGGAAGGCGGTGTCCGGAAGGTTTAGCGTGGCTTTATAGTCGGTCATTTAAGGCTCTTCGGTTAGCGATGGGCGCTAGGTGCGGCTAGTGCACGGGCGGCGGCGACATCCGCATTGATCGCCGTTTTCAACGCCTCCAGGGAGGCGAAACGCTGCTCTTCACGCAGCTTCTGGTGGAAAACCACCGTCAAACGCCGGTCGTATAAATCACCGGCAAAATCCAAAAGGTGAACTTCCAGGTGGGCCTTGCCATCACCTGCAACCGTGGGTCTGACGCCTATATTGGCGACTCCCGGCCACGATTGGCCATCGATGTCGACGCTTACCAAGTAAACCCCGGTCAGCGGCACACGACGGCGCTTGAGTTGCACGTTGGCGGTTGGCGTGCCCAATTGGCGCGCCAGCTTCTGGCCGTGCAATACCCGTCCGGCAATGCGGAACGGGCGGCCGAGCAAACGCTCGGCCAGGTCGAAGTCGGCGGCGGCCAGGGCGTTACGCACCTGGGTGCTGCTCACGCGCAGGCCGTCCAGTTCGACGGTTTGCGCGGCTTCGACAGTGAAACCCTGATTCACACCGGCATGTTGCAGGAAATCGAAATCCCCGACCCGGTCACAACCGAAATGGAAGTCGTCGCCGACCTCCAGGTGCTGCACACCCAAGCCGTCCACCAGGATGCGGTCGACGAACTCGGCGGCGCTGAGGCTGCGCAAACGCTGGTTGAATGCCAGGCAGAGGACACGGTCCACGCCCTCCTCCGCCAACAGCTGCAACTTGTCCCGCAAGCGCGCCAAGCGTGCCGGCGCCGTTTCCGGAGTAAAGAACTCCCGCGGTTGTGGCTCAAAAATCACCACGCAGCTGGGCACGCCCAACTCGACCGCACGCTCGCGCAGCCGAGCCAGGATAGCCTGGTGGCCACGGTGAACACCGTCAAAGTTGCCAATAGTGGCGACGCAGCCCCGATGCTCGGGGCGCAGGTTGTGGAGACCTCGAACCAGCTGCATAACGCGCTTCTTGCTCATAAAGTGGTCGATTATAACCACACCCAGCCCCGGACGACAGGCAACAGCGCAGGCCAAATGGATCGAATCGATAAAACAACCGTTTTATCGCGGCAAACTCTCTATCCCAACGACTTGCGATTGAAATCACGCAGGCGGAAACCCTGCAACAGCAACATCCCGAAGTACACCACCACGCCCGCCACTACCAATGCGCCCAGGCGCATGAAGCGCTCCAGCATATCGCCATCACCCCAGGCCGGCATCACCTGCATCAGCCCCACCAGCACCGCGGACATTGCGGCCACCGCCACAAGCAACTTGAGCGTGAACATTCCCCAACCCGGCTGCGGCTGGTACATCTGCTGCTTGCGCAGCTGATAAAACAACAGGCCGGCATTGATACAGGCACCGGCACTGATCGCCAGCGCCAGCCCGGCATGGGCCAACGGACCGATAAACAGCAGGTTGAGCAACTGTGTGACGATCAGCGTGAAAATCGCGATCTTCACCGGCGTGCGGATGTTTTGCTGTGCGTAGAAGCCCGGCGCCAGCACCTTGATCACGATAATACCGAGCAGGCCGACAGAGTAGGCAACCAGCGCGTGCTGAGTCATCAAGGCGTCATGTGCATCGAATTGCCCGTATTGAAACAGCGAGACCGTCAGCGGTTCGGCGAGGATTCCCAAGGCCAGCGCGCATGGCAACACCAATAGAAAGCACAGACGCAGGCCCCAATCGAGAATGCGCGAATACTCCTGACGATCCTTGCTGGCATAGGTGCGCGCCAGGGTCGGCAGCAGGATCGTGCCCAATGCCACGCCAAGCACACCGGATGGCAACTCCATCAGACGGTCGGCGTAATACATCCACGATACCGACCCGGACACCAGCAACGAGGCAAACGCGGTGTTGATGATCAGCGAAATCTGACTGACCGACACCCCGAGGATCGCCGGCAGCATATTGCGCATCACGCGCCAGACGCCGGTGTCCTTGAGGTTCAGGCGCGGCAGTACGAGCATGCCGATTTTTTTCAGGTGCGGCAGTTGGTACAACAACTGCGCCAGGCCGCCGGCCAGCACCGCCCAACCCAGGGCCATGACCGGAGGGTCGAAATACGGCGTGAGGAACAGCGCAAAAATAATCATGCTGACGTTCAGCAAGGTCGGCACAAAGGCCGGTACCGAGAAACGATTCCAGGTATTGAGGATCGCCCCGGCGAGCGAAGACAGGGAAATCAGCAATATATAAGGAAAGGTCACCCGCAGCAGATCAGTGGTCAGCGCGAACTTTTCCGGCGTGTTGGCAAAACCCGGCGCCGTGGCCCAGATCACCCAGGGCGCGGCGAGCATCCCGACGATGGTTACCAGCATCAGCACCAGCGTCAGCAAACCCGAGACGTAGGCGATGAACGTACGAGTCGCCTCCTCGCCATGCTGGGTCTTGTATTCGGCCAGAATCGGCACGAACGCCTGGGAAAACGCGCCTTCGGCAAAGATCCGCCGCAACAGGTTGGGCAGTTTAAAGGCAATAAAGAACGCATCCGTGGCCATGCTGGCGCCAAAGATGCGGGCCAGCAGGGTGTCGCGCACGAACCCCAATACCCGGGAAATCATCGTGATAGAGCTGACGGCAGCCAACGATTTGAGCAGATTCATTGAAAGAGTTTGCGCCTATAGATAAAGAGCAGGCGAACTACGCGCCCACTTATGCGATACTGCGCGCCTGCAACAGCACAGAGCCAAAGCTCGCGAGTTTACAGGTCAAGCGCCGGAAATAAATCACCCGCCTCTTCAGATCGACCACTCAGCAGTTCGCATCAGCCGCCCTTGACAACCCGTCAAGTCATCGGCATGATTCGCGGCCTATTTTGTTTGCTATTTCCTAAAAAGTCTTTCGAGGAGCTCGACGGTGGCCAACACACCTTCCGCCAAAAAACGTGCAAAACAGGCTGAGAAGCGTCGCAGCCACAACGCCAGCCTGCGTTCCATGGTTCGCACCTACATCAAGAATGTAGTCAAAGCCATCGACACCAAAGACGCTGAAAAAGCTCAAGCAGCTTACGTTCTGGCTGTGCCTGTTATCGACCGTATGGCCGATAAAGGCATCATCCACAAGAACAAGGCCGCTCGCCATAAGAGCCGCCTGAATGGCCACATCAAGGCTCTGAGCGTTCCTGCTGCAGCCTAAGTGGTAACAACTGCAACGCCGCCCAGGCTGTGTAACAGTTAAGAAATGCCCCGTACCGAAAGGTCCGGGGCATTTTTGTTTGCCCCTGAAAACTGTAGGAGCGAGCTTGCTCGCGAGATCGTTAACGATGACGCGGGAAGCCTGGCGCCCGGCGGGGCTCTCAGGTTTTTCGCGAGCAAGCTCGCTCCTACAGAAAGTTGACCGGGAATATTCTCAAGGCAAAAAAAACGCCCCGAACCAGTCGGGGCGTTTTTGCTACCACCTGATCAAAACATCAATCAATGGTGATGACCGCCTTCACCGTGGACGTGGCCGTGAGCCACTTCTTCCTGGGAAGCGTCGCGGATGGCCACGATCTTCACTTGGAAGTTCAGGCGCTGGCCAGCCAGAGGGTGGTTGCCGTCAACGGTAACGTCGTCGCCGTCCAGGTCGCGGATGGTGACGATCTGCATTTGGCCGTCCGGCGCGGAAGCGTGGAACTGCATGCCCACTTCCAGCTCATCGACACCTTCGAACATGCTGCGGCTCAAGGTGCTGACCAGTTCGGCGGAGTATTCGCCGTAGGCATCTTCAGGTTCTACGGCGACAGTCAGTTCGTCACCGACGTTCTTGCCTTCCAGAGCCTTTTCCAGGCCTGGGATGATGTTACCTGCGCCTTGCAGGTAAACCAGCGGCGCGCCGCCGGCGGAGCTGTCGATGACCTCACCAGCGTCGTTGGTCAGGGTATAGTCGATGGAGACAGCCTTGTTAGCGGCGATCGTCATGGGGCGAGACCTTTTGCATAAGAATGAAGAACGGACAAGTCTAAACAAGGATTTGCCCGAAAGCGAACGGAACCCGGACGGACGGGGCCGATCAACGGTCACGATCACAGGTTTTCATCAGGACGACGATGGGCACTGGGTGGCCGAGCTGTCCTGCGGCCACACCCAGCATCTGCGCCACCAGCCGCCATGGCAGTCGCGCGCCTGGGTCCTCGAACCCGCTCAACGCCTTGAAAAAATAGGCCAGGCCTTTACGTGCGGCTGGTGTGCGCAAGGGCACGAATAACGATAACCTTGGCGCCTGATTCGCGGTAGGCACTCACCCATAGAGCGCCACCCAAGCCATGCACCTCCAGAGAATTCGCATGCAGACTTTTTTTATCGCGCCCACCGATTTTGGTGTGGGTCTGACCTCCATCAGCCTTGGGCTGGTGCGCACCCTGGAACGGGCTGGCCTGAAAGTCGGCTTTTTCAAACCCATTGCCCAGCCACACCCTGGCGATACCGGGCCGGAACGCTCTACCGAGCTGGTGGCGCGCACCCACGGCCTGAAACCGCCGCAGCCCCTGGGCCTGGCTCACGTAGAGCGCATGCTCGGCGACGGCCAGCTCGATGAGTTGCTCGAAGAGATCATCACCCTTTACCAACAGGCAGCCGTAGGCAAAGACGTGCTGATCGTCGAAGGGATGGTGCCGACCCGCAGCGCCAGCTACGCGGCACGGGTCAACCTGCACCTGGCCAAGAGCCTGGACGCGGAAGTGATCCTGGTCTCGGCGCCGGAAAATGAAGTGCTCACCGAGCTTTCCGGCCGTGTGGAATTGCAGGCCCAACTGTTTGGCGGCCCCAAAGACCCGAAAGTGCTGGGCGTAATTCTCAACAAGGTACGCACCGACGAAAGCATGGAAGCCTTCTCGGCGCGCCTCAAAGAGCATTCGCCGCTGTTGCGCAGCGGTGATTTCCGGCTGCTCGGCTGCATCCCCTACCAACCCGAGCTGAATGCCCCGCGCACCCGCGACGTGGCCGACCTGATGGGCGCGCAGATCCTCAACGCCGGCGACTACGAAAGCCGGCGCATGACCAAGATCATCATTTGCGCGCGCACCATGCGTAACACCGTCGAGCTGCTCAAGCCCGGTGTGTTGGTAGTGACCCCCGGAGATCGCGACGACATCATCCTCGCCGTCAGCCTGGCCGCCATCAATGGCGTGCCGCTGGCCGGGCTGCTGCTGACCAGCGACACCCTGCCCGACCCACGCATCATGGATCTGTGCCGAGGCGCCTTCCAGGCCGGGTTGCCGGTGTTGTCGGTGAGCACCGGCTCCTATGACACCGCCAACCAGCTCAATAGCCTCAACAAGGAAATCCCTATCGATGACCGCGAGCGTGCGGAAATCATCACCGACTTCGTCGCCAGCCACCTCGATGCGCGCTGGCTGCACCAGCGCTGCGGCACGCCAAGGGAGATGCGCCTGTCGCCGGCAGTGTTCCGTTACCAGTTGATCCAACGCGCCCAGGCCGCCAACAAACGCATCGTGTTGCCCGAAGGTAGCGAGCCGCTGACCGTACAGGCCGCCGCGATCTGCCAGGCCCGCGGCATTGCCCGTTGCGTGCTGTTGGCCAAGCCTGCGGATGTGGAGGCAGTCGCCCGCGCCCAAGGTATCGACCTGCCCGAAGGCCTGGAGATTCTCGACCCCGACCTGATTCGCCAACGCTACGTGGAGCCAATGGTCGCCTTGCGCAAGAGCAAAAGCCTCAACGCGCCCATGGCCGAGCAGCAACTGGAAGACACCGTGGTGATCGCCACCATGATGCTCGCCCTCGACGAAGTGGATGGCCTGGTCTCCGGCGTGATTCACTCCACCGCCAACACCATTCGCCCGGCGCTGCAGCTGATCAAGACCGCGCCGGGCTGCACCCTGGTGTCGTCGGTGTTCTTCATGCTGTTCCCCGAGCAGGTGCTGGTGTACGGCGACTGCGTGATGAACCCGCACCCAAGCGCTGCGGAACTGGCGGAAATCGCCCTGCAAAGCGCCGACTCGGCAGCCGCGTTCGGCATCACGCCACGGGTGGCGATGATCAGCTACTCCAGCGGTGACTCGGCCAGCGGCGAGGAGGTGGAAAAAGTCCGCGAAGCCACCCTGCTCGCCCACGAACAACAAAGTTCGTTGCTGATCGACGGCCCGTTGCAATACGACGCCGCCGCCAACGAAAACGTCGCCCGACAACTGGCGCCCAACAGCCAGGTGGCGGGCAAGGCCACCGTCTTTGTATTCCCGGACCTGAACACCGGCAACACCACCCACAAAGCCGTACAACGCAGCGCCGATTGCGTGAGCCTGGGGCCGATGCTTCAGGGCCTGCGCAAACCGGTCAATGACCTGCCACGTGGCGCCCAGGTGGACGACATCGTGTACACCATCGCCCTGACGGCGATCCAAGCCGCCAACCGACCCATGGATATCTAAATGCTGGATTTTCTACCTGCCGCCGTGCGCGGGGTGATCGCTTCGCTGTTGCTGGCGCTGAACACGATCCTGCTGTGTTCGTTCCTGTTTATCGTGGCGCTGTTCAAGGCGCTGCCGTTCGCCAAGCGCCTGAGCGAATGGCTGATGAACCACACCCACGAAGCCTGGGTTACCAACAACAAGGGCTGGATGAACCTGGTGCGCCGTACGCGCTGGCACCTGACTGGCCTTGAGGGCCTGGACTACCAACACTCGTACCTGGTGACCAGCAACCATCAGAGCTGGGTCGACATCATGGTGTTGCAGTACGTGCTCAATCGGCGCATTCGCCCCCTGAAGTTCTTCCTCAAGCAAGAGCTGATCTGGGTCCCGGTGATTGGCCTGGCGTGGTGGGCACTGGGCTTTCCCTTCATGAAGCGCTACAGCAAGGCATATTTGGAGAAGCACCCGGAGAAGAAAGGCAAAGACCTGGAAACCACGCGCAAGACCTGTGCGAAGTTTCGCGACAACCCCGTGGGGATTTTCAACTTTGCTGAAGGCACACGCTTTACGCCGAGCAAGCATGCGCAGCAGCAGTCACCGTTTCGCTACCTGCTTAAACCCAAGGCGGGCGGCATTGCGTTTGTGCTGGATGCCATGGGCGAGCAGCTCAAATCACTGATCAATGTGACCATCCACTACCCCGGCGGGCGCCCAGGTTATTGGGACTTGCTGTGCGGCAACGTGAAGGACGTGGTGGTGCACTTTGAAGAGGTGCAGATCCCGGCCGAGTTCATCGGCAAGAATTATGAGCAGGATGGGGAATATCGGTTAGCGTTCCAGGGCTGGATCAACCAGTTGTGGCAAGACAAGGATGCATTGCTGGAGCAGCTTCACAAAGACTTTCCGGCCAGCCGCTGATCACATGTGGAAGCAAGTTAATGTGGGAGCTGGCTTGCCTGCGATAGCGGTGGATCAGCTAAGGATAAATAAACTGACAGTCCGCCATCGCAGGCAAGCCAGCTCCCACAGTGATCGAGTTCACATTTGAGAATATGTAAAAAGCCCGCCACCGAGTGATCGATGGCGGGCTTTTTAATGGCCGCGAGGTTTAGATCGCGCCGCGCTGACGCAACAGCTCCAGCACTTGCTTGACGCTGTCTTCCAGCGACAACGCCTGGGTGTCGATCACAAGGTCGGCATTCAACGGCACGTCATACGGGAAGGATTCGCCAGGGATGTTATCCCCACCGGCCGCGTACAAACCTTGCGGGTCACGCTCGGCGCACACCAACGGCGATGCCTGCACGTAGACGGTCAGCAGTCGGTCCGCACCAATCAGCGCCTTGGCCTGTTCACGGCCTTCGGCATCCGGCGCAACGAAAGCCGCCAGGGTCAGCAGGCCGGCTTCGTTGAACTGACGCGCCACATGAGCCGCACGACGCCAGTTCTCGGTACGCCCGGCACGGTCCTGCGGCAACCCTTTGTTCAGGTCGTGACGCAGGTTCTGGCCGTCCAGCACGAACACCGCCCGGCCCATGTCGAACAGCTTGCGCTCGACCGCATAGGCCAGAGTGCTCTTGCCAGCGCCCGACAAGCCGCTGAACAACACCGTGGCCGGCTGCTGGCCGAAACGCAGGGCGCGCTCTTCGGTGGCCACATGCGCCAGGCTGCCGTGCTGCGCAGCGCCGCCATGACCCACCGGTGGCGCGATGATCATGCCCGCGGCCACCGTGCCGTTGGTCAAGCGGTCGATCACTATGAACGCGCCAGTGGTGCGGTTGCTGTCGTAACCGTCCAGGGCGATGGCGGCGTCCAGGCTGACCTTGACCCGGCCAATCTCGTTGAGCTGCAGCGAACTCGCCGGGCCTTCGGCCAGGGTGTTTACGTCCACGCGGTGCACGATGCTGGTGATGGAACCCGGCACGTAGCTGGTGGCGCGCTTGATGTCGTATTTCTTGCCCGGCAGCATCGGTTCTTCGGCCATCCACACCAGCATGGCGTCGAAGGCGTCGGTCACTTGCGGCACGTTGTCGGCATGCACCAACAGGTCGCCACGGGAGATGTCGATCTCGTCTTCCATGGTCAAGGTCACGGCCTGGCCTGGGCCTGCGTGTTCCAGCTCACCTTCAAAGGTGACGATGGATTTGACGCGGCTGCTCTTGCCCGACGGCAATACCACCACTTCGTCGCCCTTGTGCACGATGCCACTCGCCAGGGTGCCGGCAAACCCACGGAAGTTCAGGTTCGGGCGGTTGACGTACTGCACCGGGAAACGCAGGTCGGTGTAGTTGCGATCATTGGCGATCTCGACAGTCTCCAAGATCTCCATCAGCGACTGCCCGGTGTACCAGGGCGAACGCTCGCTCTTGTTCACCACGTTGTCGCCCTTGAGCGCCGACATCGGCACGAAGGCCAGGGTGCTCGGCTTGAATGCGATACCTTCGGCGAACTTCAGGTAATCGGCCTTGATCGACTCGAATACGCTTTGGTCAAAGCCGTTGATGTCCATCTTGTTGATGGCTACCACGATGTGTTTGATACCCAGCAACGAGGCGATATAGCTGTGGCGACGGGTCTGGGTCTGCACGCCATAGCGGGCGTCGATCAGGATGATCGCCAGGTCACAGGTGGACGCACCAGTGGCCATGTTGCGGGTGTACTGCTCATGGCCGGGTGTGTCGGCGATGATGAATTTGCGCTTGGCGGTGGAGAAATAGCGGTAGGCAACATCAATAGTGATGCCCTGCTCACGCTCGGCCTGCAAGCCATCGACCAGCAACGCCAGGTCGATATCGTCACCGGTGGTGCCGGACTTTTTCGAGTCGCGGGTAATGGCTTCCAGGTGATCCTCGTAGATCATCTTGGAGTCGTGCAGCAGGCGCCCGATCAGGGTGCTCTTGCCGTCGTCGACGTTGCCGCAGGTCAGGAAGCGCAACATCTCTTTGCGCTCGTGCTGGCCCAGGTAGGCGAGGATGTCCTCGCTGATCAAATCAGATTGATGGCTCATTGTGTTTAAGCTCCGAGCTGTAAGCTTCAAGCGGCAAGCTTGTCGGCGTACAGCTAGTCAGAAATTTTGTTGATCAGGCCGCAGAGCATTTTTGAGAGCTCGCGAGTTTCTGTAATCCAGTTATCAGCCAGCGGCTGGGCGATGTAGGCAATGTCACTACCGATGAGAATCTGCGTACGCAACTCTCCACAAGAAGCCTTCGCAATCCAAAGAAAACGGATCTTTTCTTTGGCACTGCAACGCTCCATGCCTTCAGCAATGTTGGAGGGCACTGAAAGCGCTGAGCGGGTAATCTGGTCCTTGAAACCCAGATCCCGGCACTGCGCAAACTCTCGATAGATTCCCACCGCTAAACACTTGCTTCTTTGCCAAACAACCAACTTCTCGAAATCCATTACGAGTCACTCAACGCGGCTCGCAACAACCGGCTGCAAGCACCAAGCTACAAAATTACGCATACCGCTCTTAACTTGCAGCTTGCCGCTTGTAACTCGAAGCTTAGAAGTACCCCTGCCGTTTTTTATCTTCCATCGAGCCTGCACCATCGTGGTCGATGACACGGCCCTGGCGTTCGGAAGTTCGCGTCAGGAGCATTTCCTGAATGATGTCCGTCAGCGTCTCGGCTTCGGACTCCACCGCGCCCGTCAACGGGTAGCAGCCAAGGGTGCGGAAACGTACTTTCTTTTTGACGATGCGGGCTTTGTCTTCGTCGGACAGGTGCTCAAGGATGCGGTCGTCGTCGATCATGATCAACGTGCCGTTCTTCTCGATCACGTCGCGCTCGGCGGCGAAGTACAGCGGCACGATCGGGATGCCTTCCAGGTAGATGTACTGCCAGATGTCCAGCTCGGTCCAGTTGGACAGCGGGAACACGCGGATCGACTCGCCCTTGTTGACGTTGCCGTTGTAGACGTTCCACAGCTCCGGGCGTTGGTTCTTCGGGTCCCAACGGTGCTTGCTGTCGCGGAACGAGTACACGCGCTCTTTGGCACGGGATTTCTCTTCATCGCGACGGGCGCCGCCGAATGCTGCGTCGAAACCATGCTTGTCCAGCGCCTGCTTGAGGCCCTCGGTCTTCATGATATCGGTGTGCTTGGCACTGCCGTGGGTGAACGGGTTGATGTTCTGCGCCACGCCATCGGGGTTGATGTGGGTAATCAGGTCCAGGCCCAGCTCCTCGACCATCTTGTCGCGGAACTTGTACATCTCCTGGAATTTCCAGCGAGTGTCGACGTGCATCACCGGAAATGGCAGTTTGCCCGGGAAGAAGGCCTTGCGTGCCAGGTGCAGCATCACGGCGGAGTCTTTACCGATCGAGTAGAGCATCACCGGGTTATCGAACTCGGCGGCGACCTCGCGGATGATGTGGATGCTTTCCGCCTCCAGCTGTTTCAGATGCGTCAGTTTGTCGACCATGGTTACTCACGGAAAAACGATCTTATGGACGGCCAGCGGGCCGTGTTCGAGCGAGGCATGCTAGCACAGCAACTTCTTCTATTTAGGGCGCCAGCTAGACCGAAACGATATATGAATATGCCGCCCAGTTTGGGCTTCAACACTGTAAGTGTGGGAGCTGGCTTGCCTGCGATGGCCTCACCTCGGTGAGCCTGAATGGCTGCGGTGCCTGTATCGCAGGCAAGCCAGCTCCCACAGTGTTCAATGCTGTGCTTTAGATCGGATTGGGGCAGTCGATGAACAGATGCTCCAGGGCAAAGCGCCGCGCCAGGTAGTCGCCCAAGGCCTGCACGCCGTAGCGTTCGGTGGCGTGATGGCCGGCGGCGATGAAGCTGATGTCGTTTTCCCGGGCGCTGTGGAAGGTCTGTTCGGACGCTTCACCGCTCAGGTACAAATCGACACCCGCGGCAATCGCCTGGTCGATGTAGCCCTGGCCGCCACCGGTACACCAGCCGACGCGGCGAATCATTTCGCTGCCTTCGATCAGCAGCGGTTCGCGGCCCATCACGTCCTGCACGCGACGGGCGAAGTCACGAGGTGACAAGGGCTCGGCCAGGGAGCCGACCAGGCCGACGATTTTTGGGTTGCCCGGGTCCAGCGGGCCTTCGACGGTGATGTCCAGGTGGCGAGCCAGTTGCACGTTGTTGCCGACATCGGCGTGCAGGTCCAAGGGCAAGTGGTAGGCCAGCAGGCTGATGTCATGCTTGAGCAGGGTTTTGAGACGGCGCTGCTTCATGCCGGTGATGCACGGGTTTTCGCCCTTCCAGAAGTAACCGTGGTGCACCAGCACCAGGTCGGCCTTGGCTTCGACGGCGGCGTCCAGCAGGGCTTGGCTGGCGGTCACGCCGCTGACGATGCGCATCACTTGGGGCCGGCCCTCGACCTGCAGGCCATTGGGGCAGTAATCGGCAATTTTGGCGCTGCCGAGGTAGCGGTCGGCTTCCTCGACGAGGGTAGTAAGGGGCACGGCCATAAAAGACTCCTAAATATCCCGTTCGCAGGCGTCACAGCCTCGTATAATGCGCGACATTATGGGCGCTCTCCCGCCCCCTGCAACCTGTCAGGACTTACTTGATGCTCAAGGCACTGCGTTTTTTTGGATGGCCATTGTTGGCTGGCGTGCTGATCGCGATGCTGATTATCCAGCGTTATCCCCAGTGGGTGGGCCTGCCCACACTGGATGTGAACCTGCAACAGGCGCCGCAGACCAACACAGTGGTCCAGGGCCCGGTCACCTATGCCGACGCGGTCACCATCGCGGCCCCTGCGGTGGTCAACCTGTACACCACCAAGGTCATCAACAAGCCCGCGCATCCGTTGTTTGAAGACCCGCAATTTCGCCGCTACTTCGGTGACAACGGCCCCAAGCAGCGCCGCATGGAATCCAGCCTCGGCTCCGGCGTGATCATGAGCCCCGAGGGCTACATCCTCACCAACAACCATGTGACCACGGGCGCCGACCAGATCGTGGTGGCCCTGCGTGACGGCCGCGAAACCCTGGCCCGCGTGGTGGGCAGCGACCCGGAAACTGATCTTGCGGTACTCAAAATTGATCTGAAGAACCTGCCGGCCATCACCCTCGGCCGCTCCGACGGTTTGCGCGTGGGCGATGTAGCGCTGGCCATCGGCAACCCGTTCGGGGTGGGGCAAACGGTGACCATGGGCATCATCAGCGCCACCGGGCGTAACCAGTTGGGCCTTAACAGCTACGAAGATTTCATCCAGACCGACGCCGCGATCAACCCCGGCAACTCGGGCGGTGCGCTGGTGGACGCCAATGGCAACCTGACGGGCATCAACACCGCGATTTTTTCCAAGTCCGGCGGCTCACAGGGCATTGGGTTTGCGATCCCGGTGAAGCTGGCGATGGAAGTGATGAAGTCGATCATCGAGCACGGCCAGGTGATTCGCGGCTGGCTGGGCATTGAGGTACAGCCCTTGACCAAGGAACTGGCCGAGTCATTTGGCCTGACCGGGCGTCCAGGCATCGTGGTAGCGGGGATCTTCCGCGACGGCCCGGCGCAGAAAGCCGGCCTGCAACTGGGCGATGTGATCCTCAGCATCGACGGCGCCCCGGCGGGTGATGGCCGCAAGTCGATGAACCAGGTGGCGCGGATCAAGCCGACCGACAAGGTGGCGATCCTGGTGATGCGCAACGGCAAGGAGATCAAACTGTCGGCGGAAATAGGCCTGCGCCCACCACCGGCGACCGCACCATTGAAAGAAGAGCAATAACCGTCGCGATCCTAGCGCCCGTTCGCGGGCGCTGGTAAGGCTACATTTCTTAGCGATTCATTCTCATTAGGCATGTTATATTGTTTCAATATCGCTATTGGAACGCTCTATCATGCCGTCTCGAAAGTTTGTGCCCTTGGCCGGCCTGGCCCTGGGTTTGCTGCTCGACCCTGCCTACGCCGAAGAAAACACCTTGGAACTGGACACCATCAGCGTCACTTCCGACGCCTATGAATCCGCCACCGGCCCGGTCGACGGCTACCGCGCCACCCGCTCTGCCAGTGCGACCAAGACCGACACGGCCTTGCGCGACATCCCGCAATCGATCAGCGTGATTCCTGCCACGGTACTCAAAGACCTGGGCAGTACCAGCGTTGAACGCGCCCTGGAATTCGCCGGCGGTGTGTCCAAGCAAAACAACTTCGGCGGCCTGACCCTCTACGAATACAGCGTGCGCGGCTTCACCACGTCCGAGTTCTACCAGGATGGTTTCAGCGCCAACCGTGGTTACCCCAGCACCCCGGACGCAGCGAATATCGAGCGCATCGAAGTGCTCAAGGGCCCCGCCGCCAGCCTGTATGGGCGTGGCGATCCCGGCGGCACGGTGAATATCGTCACCAAGAAACCCCAGCCCGAGGCCTTCACCACGCTGCAGACCAGCGCCGGCAGTTGGGACCGTTACCGCACCGCGCTGGATGTGAATACGCCGCTGGACAGCGAGGGGCGCATGCTGACGCGAGTGAACCTGGCCGTTGAAGACAACCACAGCTTTCGCGATCACGTGGACGCCAAGCGTGTGTTTGTCGCGCCCTCCTTCAGTTGGCAACTGGACCCGGACACCACCCTGCTGGTGGAAAGTGAGTTCGTGCGCCACAGCTCCACCTTCGACCGAGGCATCGTCGCCAATACCGGCATGTCCCATTCCACCTTCCTCGGCGAGCCCAACGACGGCAATATCCGCAACCACAACAACCGCATTCAGGCGGCGTTGGAACACCACCTCAACGACGCCTGGAAACTGCGCCTGGCCAGCCATTACAAGCAAGGCAGCCTGTGGGGCGATGCTTCGGAAAGCCGAGCGTTGAACGCAGACGGCCACAGCGTCAATCGCCGCTACCGTGAACGCTCCACCGGTTGGCATGACAGCATCACCCAGCTAGAACTGCGCGGGGTGTTCGATATCGGCAGTTGGCAACATGAACTGTTGATCGGTACCGAGTACGAGGATTACCGCAAGAAAGAGCGCGTGACGGCGATCGCAGGCGACTATCCCATCGACATCTACAAGCCGGTGTACGGCCAGCCCAAACCCAACGGCAAACGCTCCGGTACCGACTTCTTCGAACAGACCAAAAGCCACGCACTCAACCTGCAAGACCAGATCATCTTCACCGACCGCCTGCGCGGTATGATCGGTGCGCGCTTCGAACACTTCGAACAAAGCACCGACGACTTCACCCGCAACCACGCCAAGGGCCGCCAAACCCACGACGCCTTCACTCAGCGCGCCGGCCTGCTCTACCAGCTCACGCCAGAAATCGGCGTGTTTGCCAACGCCTCCACGTCGTTCAAGCCCAATAGCGGCCTGGATGCCGCTGGCAAGTCCTTCAAGCCCGAAGAAGGCGTGGGTTATGAGGTGGGGGTCAAGAGCGAGCTGTTTGACGACCGCCTCAGCGCTACCCTGGCGGCCTTTCATATCGAAAAGGAAAACGTGCTGACCCTGGACCCGGCGACCAACCTCAACCGCGCCATGGGCAAGGCCCGCAGCCAGGGGTTCGACCTGCAAGTAACCGGGCAAGTGACCGACGCAGTCCGCGTGATCGGCGCCTTGGCCTACATCGACGCTGAAGTGACCAAGGGCGACAAAACCATTCCTACGGGCAGCCGCATTCTGGGCGTGGCCAAGCGCAGTGGCAGTGTGTTGGGCGTGTATGAGTTCCAGGAAGGCGCGTTGCGTGGCTCAGACCTGGGCGCAGCGTTCACCTATGTAGGTGACCGCTCAGGCGAAGCCGGCACAGGCTTCGAACTGCCCGCCTACCACACCGTAGATTTGCTGGCCCATTACAAGGCCACGCAGAATGTGACGGTGGGGCTGAACCTTAACAACCTATTCAATGAAAAGTACTACGAGCGGTCCTACAGCAACTATTGGGTCAACCCCGGCGAGCCGCGCAACTTCACGGTTAGCCTGACCCTTAATCTGTAAATACAGTCAAATTGTGAGAGCTGGCTTGCCTGCGATAGCCATAGGTAACCACGATGCGAAGCGAGCCGCTCTTGATCTTGATCTGCTTTTGATCTCAGGCGCCCCGTCAAACCACGCTGGCCGAACGCAGGCTTGAATTCGTGGGTAACCCGGCAGGACGCCGGGTTAGCCGCCCCGCGCCATGGATGGCGCGTGGCGGCGGCCCACGGATTCAAGCCTGCGTTCGGGCACACCGAGCCTAGGCGAGGTGCCGAGTGGTGGGGCGAGGACCTTTTGGTTACTTTTGGGTCCTTCCAAAAGTGACCCGCTGTCAGAGCGGAACCCTAGGTGGCCGTTACCGCAGCAATGGATATGTACACAATCCAACTGTGTTGACTGCCAGGCCGCCTTCGCGAGCAAGCCCGCACACAGGTTGATCGCGGGGGGTCAGGTAGAGAAGCGTCGGTTGGCAGGCCGCCATCGCAGGCAAGCCAGCTCCCACAATTGGATCACCGCAGGGCTCGATTACAAGGCAACCGGCGCTCGTTCGCACAGGGTATTAAGCGCTGCCGCCCACTGCGGCTCGTCATTCAAGCAAGGCACCAACACCAACTCCTCGCCCCCCGCTTCACGAAATTGCTCGCGACCGCGATCGCCAATTTCCTCCAACGTCTCAATACAGTCGGCGACGAACGCCGGGCACATCACCAGCAGCTTCTTCACGCCTTGCTGGGCCAATGCCTCAAGGCGCGCCTCGGTGTAGGGTTCGATCCATTTGGCCCGGCCCAGGCGGGACTGGAACGCCACCGACCATTTGCCCTCCGGCAAACCCAGCCGCTCGGCCACATCCCGCGCCACGCTGAAGCACTGCGCGCGGTAACAGGTGGCCAGCACTTCAGGGGATGCGTTCTTGCAGCAGTCGGCATCCTTGAAGCAGTGCTGGCCCGTGGGGTCGAGCTTGGTCAGATGACGCTCAGGCAAGCCATGGAAACTGAGCAGCAAGTGATCGTAATCCTGCTCCACATAAGAGCGCACACTCGCCGCCAGCGCATCGAGGTACTCAGGCTGATCGTAGAACGGTTGCAGGATCGAAAACTGCACATTCAGTTGCTTGTCGCGCACCACTCGCTTGGCTTCCTCTATCACCGTGGTGACGGTGCTGTCGGCAAACTGCGGGTACAACGGCGCCAGTGTGATTTTTTGAATACCCTGGGCGGCCAGGCGTGTCAGGACCGTTTCCAGGGACGGCTCGCCATAACGCATCGCCAGTTCCACCGGGCCCTGGGTCCACTGCGCGGTCATCTGCTGCTGCAGGCGGCGGCTCAGCACCACCAACGGCGAACCCTCATCCCACCAGATCGACGCATAGGCATGGGCCGATTGCTCGGGGCGCTTGATCAGGATCAGCGATACCAGCAAGCGCCGCACCGGCCACGGCAAGTCGATCACATAAGGGTCCATCAGGAACTGATTGAGGTAGCTGCGCACATCGGCCACTGAAGTGGACTTTGGCGAACCCAGGTTGACCAGTAACAACGCGTGATCGGTCATGCAACATCCTATCTTTAGAGGCGGCTGGACAAGTCGTCCAGAGCCGCACGCAACTCAGTGAACTGGAAAGTGAAACCTGCGGCCTGCAGCCGTTCAGGCAAAGCCTTTTGCCCGCCCAGCAACAAGCCGGACAACTCACCCAGACCAACCTTCAACGCAAATGCCGGCATCGGCATGAACGCCGGGCGGTGCAGCACCTGGCCCAGGGCCTTGGCAAATTCGCGGTTGCGCACCGGGTGCGGCGCGCAGGCATTATAAGGACCGTTGGCGTCTTGCTTGTGCAGAAGAAAATCAATCAGGGCGATTTGATCCTTGATATGCACCCAGGGCATCCACTGCCGTCCATTGCCAATCGGCCCGCCCAGCGCCAGTTTGAACGGCAGCAGCAGGCGCGACAAAAAGCCGCCCTCGGCAGACAGCACCAACCCCGTACGCACCAGCACCACGCGAATGCCCAAGGCTTCGGCACGCTGGGCGGTTTCCTCCCAGGCGATACACAACTGGCTGGGGAAGTCATCCAGCACCGGGCCGCTGGCTTCGGTCAGTTCGCGCTCGCCGCCGTCGCCGTACCAACCCACCGCAGAGCCGGAGATCAGCACCGCCGGTTTTTGTTCCAGGCTTTCCATCCAGGCCAGCAAGGTTTCGGTGAGGTGAATGCGACTGTTCCACAGCAATGCCTTGCGCTTATGGGTCCAAGGCCGGTCCGCGATAGGCGCGCCTGCCAGGTTGACCACCGCGTCCACCGTGCCAATCACCTCTTGTAGGCGAGCCACTCCGAGCACCTGCGCACCGCACACCCGGGCGACCGTTTCCGGTTGCCGGCTCCACACCGTCAGGCGGTGGCCTTGCGCGAGCCAGTGCTTGCAGAGTTGACGGCCGATCAAGCCGGTACCGCCGGTCAGCAAAATATGCATGGGACTCTCCTCATGTAACGTTCGCCGCCGCTCACTGGTCTATTTTATAAGCAGGGATCAATTTGATAATTGAGCGTGACGGGGGTTCAAGCCTTAGCTTAACCATAGGTCACGCCACACAATCAGGCACGCCAAAACTTATACCAAAAAACAATATTGTACAGCTATTGGTGTCGGCGTAGTCTGTACCCAACGGTAAAACGAGGCCTCCCATGACTGTTCCCATCGCGATCATTGGTACCGGCATCGCCGGTCTCTCCGCCGCCCGAGCGTTACAAGACGCTGGGCATGCAGTGCATCTCTTCGATAAAAGCCGCGGCAGCGGTGGCCGCATGTCCAGCAAGCGCAGCGACGCCGGCGCGCTGGATATGGGCGCGCAATACTTCACCGCTCGCGACCGGCGCTTCGTCAACGAAGTGCAGCGCTGGCAAAGCAACGGCTGGGCTGAGCAGTGGAAGCCCCAGTTGTATAACTTCAAGTCCGGGCAATTGACGCCCTCCCCCGATGAGCAGATCCGCTGGGTGGGCACGCCGCGCATGAGCGCCATCACTCGCGCCCTGCTCGACGACTTGCCGGTGGAGTTCGGTTGCCGCATCACCGAAGTCTTCCAGGGCACGCAGCACTGGAACCTGCTCGACGCGGACGGCGGCAATCACGGCCCTTTCAGTCACGTGATCATTGCCACGCCGGCGCCCCAAGCCACCGCCCTGCTGGCCGCCGCGCCCAAGCTGGCGAGCGCCGCCGCCGGGGTGAAAATGGACCCGACCTGGGCCATCGCCCTGGCGTTCGACAAGCCCCTGGATACGCCGATGGAGGGCTGCTTCGTGCAAGACAGCCCCCTCGACTGGCTGGCGCGCAACCGCAGCAAGCCCGGGCGCGACACCACCCTCGACACCTGGGTGCTGCACGCCACCAGCGCCTGGAGCAAGGCCCACCTGGACCTGCCCAAGGAAGCGGTGATCGAACACCTGCACGGCGCCTTTGCCGAATTGCTGCACAGCGCCATGCCCGCGCCGTCGTTCAGCCTGGCGCACCGTTGGCTCTACGCGCGCCCATCGAGCAGCCATGAATTCGGCGTGCTGGCCGACGCCGACCTGGGCCTGTTCGTCTGTGGTGACTGGTGCCTCTCCGGCCGGGTGGAAGGTGCCTGGTTGAGTGGCCAGGAAGCGGCGCGACGCTTGATCGAGCACTTGCAATGAACCGCATCAACCCCGCCAAACTGCTGCTGTCAAAATGGACGGCAGCTCATCCCCGCCACAAGGAAAAACACTTCCTGGTCACCGAATTGTTCCGTGACGACGAGGGCACGGTGCTGGACATCGAACTGCAGGCCATCCTTACTCGGCGCGCCGAACGCCTGCCCTGGCAGACCCTGAAAAACGCTGAGGACTGGAAAATCGGCTGGAAATAAAGCGGCGGCACAAACCTGTACAAAATATTTGACTTGTACAACATCGAGCCTATGATGAGATTTAGTTGTACAAGATTTGTAGCTTGTACAGAATTCTTGCAGAGGTTTGCTTATGTCCAGCCGTGTGAAACCGAAGATCGCCATCAGCGCCTGCCTTCTGGGTGAGAACGTGCGCTTCAATGGCGGTCATAAACAGTCCCTGCTATGCAGCCAGACCCTCAGTGACTATTTCGATTTCGTCCCGTTGTGCCCTGAAGTTGCCATCGGCCTGGGCATTCCTCGGCAAGCGATCCGCCTGGTCGGGGACCCCAACCAACCGCAGGCCGTGGGCAGCGTAAACCCTGCGCTCAATGTCACTCAGCCATTGGACGATTACGGCCAGCAAATGGCCCGGGAACATACCGACCTGTGCGGCTACATCTTCATGCAAAAGTCACCGTCCTGCGGCCTGGAGCGGGTCAAGGTGTACCGCGACAACGGCACGCCCGTCGACGGTGGCGGGCGCGGCATTTACGCCCAGGCGTTTTGTGCTCGACACCCCAACCTGCCGGTGGAGGAAGACGGTCGCCTGAACGACCCGGTGCTGCGGGAAAACTTCCTCACCCGCGTATTCGTGTACGCCAGTTGGCAGCAACTGTTGGCCGACGGCCTTACCCGTCACCGCTTGCTGACGTTTCACTCGCGCTACAAGTACCTGCTGATGGCCCACAGCCCGGCGCATTACAAAAGCCTGGGCCACTTGCTCGGCAGCATGGGCAAGGGCATTGACCTGCAAGCTTTGGCCGACGGTTATTTCAGCGAACTGATGGCGGGCCTGAAAAAATGCGCGACTCGCGGTACCCATACCAATGTGCTGCAACACATCAGTGGCTATCTCAAGCAAGCCATCAGTGCCGATGACAAACAGGAAATGCAGACCGTCATCGGCCAATACCGCCACGGCATCGTGCCACTGGTGGTGCCGCTGACCCTGCTCAAGCACCACTTTCGCCAACACCCGGACCGCTACATCGCGCAGCAGGCCTACCTGCAACCGCACCCGGAAAACCTCAGCCTGCGTAATGCGATCTAACCCATGAAACCTGCCCTGCTCGACGAACCCGGCGAAGACCTCGCCCTGGCCCTGGAAAACGGCTGGCTGCCGATCCGCGAGGTGGCGCGCCAGACCGGCGTGAATGCGGTGACGCTGCGCGCGTGGGAGCGCCGCTACGGCCTCATCGTGCCCCAGCGCACGCCCAAAGGGCATCGGTTGTTCAGCGCCGAACATGTGCAACGCATCCAGGCCATCCTCACCTGGCTCAATCGCGGCGTGCCGGTCAGCCAGGTCAAAGGGCTGATCGACTCCGCCCAAGGTAGCCCGGAGCCGATGGAAAACGAGTGGCAGAGCCTGCGCCAGCATTTGGTGAGTGCCATCAGTGAACTGGCCGAGCGCCGGGTCGATGACGCCTTCAACCAGGCCATGGCGCTCTACCCGCCACGCACCTTGTGCGAGCAACTGATGCTGCCGCTGCTCAACGAGCTGGAACAACGCTGGCAGGGCCAGTTCGGCGCGCAGATGGAGCGGGTGTTCTTCCTCTCCTGGCTGCGCAGCAAGTTTGGCGCACGGATCTATCACAACAATCGTCAACTCCACGGCGCGCCCCTGTTGCTGGTCAATCATTCCGACCTGCCCCTGGAACCGCACCTGTGGCTCAGCGCCTGGCTGGCCAGCAGTGCCGATTGCCCGGTGGAAGTATTCGATTGGCCACTGCCTGTCGGCGAACTGGCCCTGGCGGTGGAACACCTGCAACCCCGTGCGGTGCTGCTGTACTCAAGCAAGGCGTTGCAAGTGTCGGCACTCAGCAAACTGCTGGGCGGCATCCATTGCCCAACGGTGATTGCCGGACCAACGGTGTGCATCCACCACGCCGAGTTGGGCGTATTAACCCAGGACATCCCAGAGTTGTTCGTGGCCGAGGACCTGTTGGCGGCCCATCAATTATTGATCCAGCGTGGAATTGTCTAAATGCATCTGATCTGGCTGCGCACCGACTTGCGCCTGCACGACAACACTGCCCTGGCGGCCGCGTGCCAGCGCGGCCCCGTCGCGGCTGTTTACCTGATCACGCCCGAGCAATGGCAGGCGCATGATGACGCGCCGTGCAAAGTCGATTTCTGGCTGCGCAACTTGCAGCACCTGAGCCAGGCACTGGGCAACCTCAACATTCCGCTGTTAATCCGCCACGCCGCGACCTGGGACCAGGCGCCGACGGTACTGAGCCAACTGTGCCGCGAGCTGTCGGTGGAGTCGGTACACGTCAACGAGGAATATGGCGTTCACGAGAGCCGCCGCGACCGCGCCGTGGCCCAGGCCCTGGAAGCTGACGGCGTGACCTTCCACAGCTACCTGGACCAACTGTTTTTCCAGCCGGGTAGTGTGCTGACCAAGACCGGCACCTACTTCCAGGTGTTCAGCCAGTTCCGCAAGGTCTGCTACAGCCGCCTGCACAGCGCCCTGCCCCGCGTGGTGCCGACGCCAAAGGCCCAGGCCGAGCATGGCGTGAAAAGCGACCCTGTGCCAACGGCAGTCGAAGGGTTCCCGACACCCAGCGAAACCTTGCGTGCCCTCTGGCCCGCTGGCGAAGACGAAGCGCGCCGTCGCCTTGATGCCTTCGCCGATCAGCAGATCAGCTATTACAAGGACGAACGCGACTTCCCGGCCAAGCCCGGCACCAGTCAGCTTTCTGCCTACCTGGCCGCCGGAGTGGTTTCGCCGCGCCAGTGCTTGCACGCCGCGCTGCAAACCAATCAGGGCGAGTTCGAAAGCGGCGACATCGGCGCCATCACCTGGATCAACGAGCTGCTGTGGCGCGAGTTCTACAAGCACATCCTGGTCGGCTACCCACGGGTTTCCCGCCACCGCGCGTTTCGCCCGGAAACCGAAGCGCTGGCCTGGCGCAAGGCGCCCGAAGACCTGGCCGCCTGGCAACAGGCGCGCACCGGCTTGCCGATCATCGACGCGGCCATGCGCCAACTGCTGGAAACCGGCTGGATGCACAACCGCCTGCGCATGGTGGTGGCGATGTTCCTGACGAAGAACCTGCTGATCGACTGGCGCGAGGGCGAGCGCTTCTTTATGCGCCACCTGATCGACGGTGATCTGGCGGCCAACAACGGCGGCTGGCAATGGAGTTCGTCCACCGGCACCGACTCGGCGCCGTATTTCCGGATATTCAGCCCGCTGAGCCAATCGGAAAAATTCGACGGTGACGGCGTGTTCATCAAACGCTGGCTCCCGGAACTGGCCGCGCTGAATAAAAAACAAGTGCACAACCCCGAAGCGGCTGGGGGCCTGTTCGGCGTGGCGGATTACCCGCGTGCCATCGTCGATTTGAAACAGTCTCGCGAGCGCGCCTTGGCCGCATTTCGCCGGCTGCCTTCGCGTCAGGAGATGGCCGAACATGAGTGACTTCCTGCACCAGTTTGCCCACACCTTCGCCACGCTGGACAAGCACAACCTGCACCTGCTCGGCCGCCTGTACAGCGAGGACATCGCCTTCACCGATCCCCTGCATGAAGTCCAGGGCCTGCCAGCGTTGCGGCGTTACTTTGCCGACTTGTACAGCAACGTCAGCGAGCTGCATTTTGACTTCCACGGTTTCGATACCGTGGCCGAAGGCGAGGGCTACCTGCGCTGGACTATGCGTTTTCGTCACCCACGCCTGGCCGGTGGGCAGGTGATCGAGGTGCCAGGCTGTTCTCATTTGATGTGGCACGACAAGGTTTACCGCCATCGCGACTATTTCGATGCCGGCGCCCTGCTCTATGAACATGTCCCCCTACTGGGTCGCGTTATTCGTTGGCTGAAAAGGAGAATGGGATGAGCCTTACACCGCCCCGTCGTTATTGGCTGACCGGCGCCAGCAGTGGTATCGGTGCGGCGCTGGCCGTGGAGTTGCTCGAGAGCGGCGCCCACGTGGCCCTGAGTTCCCGCACCCAAGGCCCGCTGGATGCCCTCGCCCTTCGATATCCAGGCCAGGTTCTGGTGGTGGCCGGCGACCTGACCAACAGCCAGACCGTGCGCGAGATCGGTGAGCGTATCAGCGAGGTCTGGGGTTCGCTGGACACGGTGATCCTCAACGCTGGCACCTGTGAATACGTCGACGCCCGGCAATTTGATGCCTCAATCATCGAGCACGTTGTGCGCACCAACCTGCTGGCCAGCAGTTATTGCATCGAGGCCGCGCTACCACTGTTGCGCGCAGGGCGTACCCCGCACATGGTGGGCGTGGCCAGTGCCGTGACCTACCTGCCCATGCCCCGCGCCGAAGCCTACGGCGCGTCCAAGGCCGGCCTGCGTTACTTGTTCGAATCCCTGCGTATCGGCCTGTCGCCGGAAAACATCGATGTCACGGTGATCAGCCCAGGCTTCGTCGACACGCCGCTGACCGAGCGCAATGATTTCCCGATGCCCCTGAGCTGGCCGGCCGACAAAGCCGCGAAACACATTTTCGCCAAGCTGGAAAAACGCCCGCTGGAAATCGCCTTTCCGGCCCTGTTCATTGCCACCTTGTGGCCGCTGTCGAAGCTCCCCAACCGCGCGCAACTGATCATCGGCAAACGCATGCTGCGCAGCCCGCCACCGAAGAAGGACGACCTGTGAAGATCGCCATTATCGGCAGCGGCATCGCCGGGCTGACCAGCGCCTACCTGCTCAGCCGTCGCCACGACATTACGCTGTTCGAGGCCAATGACTGCATTGGCGGGCATACACACACGGCCAACGTGACGGTCGACGGCAAAAGCTATGCGGTGGACACGGGCTTCATCGTGTTCAACGACTGGACCTACCCGAACTTCATCCGTCTGCTGGAGCAGATCGGGGTCAGGTTCAAACCCACCGAGATGAGTTTTTCGGTGTGCGACCAAAGCACAGGCTTTGAGTACAACGGCAACAACCTCAACAGCCTGTTTGCCCAGCGCCGCAATATTTTGTCGCCGGGGTTCTGGGGCATGTTGCGCGATATCCTGCGCTTCAATCGCCAGGCGCCCCTGGACTTGCAAGAGCAGCGCATCAGCGCCGACATGACCCTGGGCGATTACCTCACCGCTGGCGGCTATGGCCCCAGGTTTATCCGGCATTACATCGTGCCGATGGGCGCGGCCATCTGGTCGATGTCCCTGGCCGATATGCTCAAGTTTCCGCTGCAGTTTTTTGTGCGCTTCTTCAAGAATCACGGCTTGCTCTCGGTGAGCAACCGCCCGCAATGGTGTGTGATCGAGGGCGGCTCCAGCTGTTATATCGAGCCGCTGACCCGCAGCTTTCGCGAACAGATACGGCTCAACTGCCCTGTGCATAAGGTGCAACGCAGCGACGAAGGTGTAGTTATCCACAGCCCGGCCGGCAGCGAAACCTTCGACCGCGTGGTATTCGCCTGCCACAGCGATCAGGCCCTGGCCTTGCTCGATGACCCCAGCCAGGCCGAACAGCAGATTCTCGGTGCCTTGCCCTACGCCGACAACGACGTGGTGCTGCACACCGACACACGCCTGCTGCCCGACCGCAAGCTGGCATGGGCCAGCTGGAACTATCGGCTGACGGGCAACGTGCAACAACAGGCCGCCGTCACCTATGACATGAACATCCTGCAAGGCATCGACAGCGCCACTACTTTTTGCGTCAGCCTCAACCAGACGCCGATGATCAACCCACTGAAGATCCTGGCGCGCTACACCTACGCCCATCCGCAATACAGCCTGGCCGCAGTCGCCGCACAGGCACGCTGGGAAGAATTGAACGGCGTGCGCAATACCTTTTACTGCGGAGCCTACTGGGCCAACGGCTTTCACGAAGACGGCGTGGTCAGTGCCCTGCGCGTGGCCCAAGCCTTTGGGGAAACCCTGTGAACAGCGCCTTGTACAGCGGCTGGATCGCCCATCGCCGGTTTACGCCCAAGGCCCACGCCTTTCGCTACCGCATCGGCCTGTTGTACCTGGACCTCAGCGAAGAGGATGAAGTACTGGGGCTCTCGCCGCTGGCCGGCACGGGTCGCCTGGCCCCCTTCGGCTTTCGCCAACAGGATTACCTGCGTGAATTCACACGCCACGGCATGAGCCTGAGCGATGCCGTGCGCCAGGAAGTCGGCAAGGCCCTGGGGCATACGCCCCAGGGCGCTATCTGCCTGCTGACCCAGGCCCGCAGTTGGGGCCTGGCTTTTAACCCGGTGAGCTTCTTCTACTGCTTCGAGGCTGACGGGCAACTGGCCGCGATCCTGTGTGAAGTGACCAACACCCCATGGCGCGAGCGCTATCACTACGTGCTGCCCGCCCAGGCACTGGGCGCCGATGAGCACCAGCATTTCGCCGTGGCCAAGGCCTTCCATGTGTCGCCGTTTTTGCCTCGCGAGCTGGAATACCGCATGAGTTTCAGCCAGCCCGCCGCCAGGCTCGGCGTGCATATGGCCGATTGGCAGGGCACGCAAAAAGTCTTCGACGCCACCTTGAGCCTGGAAAAACAGGCACTGAACCGCGCCAGCCTGCATCGCTATTTGTGGCGCTTTCCCTGGATGACCGCCAAGACCGGCCTTGCAATCTACTGGCAAGCCTTGCGCCTGCTGCTCAAACGAACTCCGATTTTTTCCCACCAGGCCGCCGATGGCGCCTCTCGCACCGCAGTCGGGTATACCAAGGATCGCCACCATGAAATCCCCTAGCTTATCGGTCAAGGCTAACCGCCTGAACGTCAACGGCATGACCGCTGCGCTATTGCGCAAAGGCGTGTTGCGCCAGCTCAGCCAATTGCGCCATGGCCAGTTGGTCATCATCGAGGATGGCGAGCGGCAAGTCTTCGGCGCACGGGAAGCGCACCTGCTGGGCGAGATCCAGATTCTCGACGCGGCGGTATGGGGGCTGGTGGCGGCCAATGGCTCGATCGGCGCCGGCGAAGCGTTTATCCATGGTTACTGGACCAGCCCCGACCTCACCGCCGTCGTGCGGGTGATGGTCAGCAACCTGGAGGTGCTCGACGCCATGGAAGGTGGCCTGGCACGCCTGGCGCGGCCGTTCACTCAGGGCCTGCACTGGCTCAACCGCAACACACGCAAAGGCTCGCAAAAAAACATCGCCGCCCATTACGACTTGGGCAACGACCTGTTCGAAGAATTTCTCGACCCCACCATGATGTACTCGGCCGCGCAATTCCTGACCCCCGATGACACCCTGGAACAGGCACAACTGAACAAATTAGCGCGCATCTGCCAGAAACTGGCGCTCAAGCCCAGCGACCATCTGCTGGAAATCGGTACCGGCTGGGGCAGCATGGCGTTGTATGCGGCGCAGCATTACGGTTGTCGGGTCACCACCACGACCCTGTCCAAGGAACAGTTCGCCTACACCGCGCAGCGTATCCAGGCCGCGGGCCTGCAAGATCGTGTGACCGTGCTGCTGAGCGATTACCGCGACCTCACCGGTGAGTACGACAAGCTGGTGTCGATCGAAATGATTGAAGCGGTGGGCCATCGTTTCCTGCCCACCTATTTCAAACAATGTGCCCAGTTGCTCAAGCCCGACGGCCTGATGCTGCTGCAAGCCATCACTATTCGTGAACAACGCTTTGAGCAGGCCAAACGCAGCGTCGACTTTATCCAGCGCTACATCTTCCCTGGTGGCGCGCTGCCCTGTGTACAAAACATGCTGCAGATCGTCAGCCGTGACACCGACATGAACCTGCTGCACATGGAAGACTTCGGCCTGCACTACGCCCGCACCCTGCGCCTGTGGCATGAAAACTTTCGCCGCGCCCATGGCCGTCTTGCGGAACTCGGTTATGACGAATACTTCCTGCGCCTGTGGGAGTTTTACCTGTGCTACTGCGAAGGTGGCTTTATGGAGCGCACCATCGGCACCGCGCAGTTGCTGCTGGCCAAACCGGCGGCCATCAATCCGCCGCTGCTCGGGCGTTTCAGTGCTTAAATCCCTGGCCAACGCCGTGCTGTTTCAGTGCGGCTGGTTTGCCTGCGTACTCGGCGGCGATAGTCGTTGGTTGCTGATCGGCGTCGCGGTACTGGGCGCACACTTGCTGTGGATAAGTTCTTGGGCAAGAGAGGGGCAAGTGATTCTGGCCGTGACGGTGCTGGGAACACTGGTCGATACGGCACTGCGTGGGCTCGGCGTGTTTGAGTTCAATACGCCGGGGGCACTGATTCCGCTGTGGCTGATACTGTTATGGGCCTTGCTGGCCACCACCTTGCGCCATTGCCTGGCCTGGAGCGCACGGCCCTGGTGGCTCGCCAGCCTGCTAGGCGCGGTGGGCGGGCCGTTGTCTTATTACGCCGGCAGTCAATTGGCAGGCGTGAGTTTTGCGTACGGCACCGCCCCAACACTGATCGGCCTGGCGCTGTTATGGGCCATGCTCTTTCCGCTGTTACACAGGGTTGCGCAGAGGCTGGAACACTGACGCCCGTCCGAGCATTCATACGCATCTGACGCACTTGCCTTACACTGCGCGCCTATGACCAACATCCCTCACATTCAAATCACCGAACCCGTCACGTGCTCGACGTGCGCGGCTTGTTGCTGCCAGCTGGAAGTCATGCTGATCACCGACACCGGCGTGCCACAACGCTTTATCGATACCGACGATTGGGGGGGTGAGGTGATGCTGCGCCTGGACGACGGCTGGTGCGCAGCGCTGGACCGCGACACGATGATGTGCACGATCTATGAGCTTCGGCCGTTGATTTGCCGGGAGTTCGAGATGGGTGCGCCGGAATGCCTTGAAGAGCGTGAAGGCATTACCACGGCCTACCGCTGATTCTGTAGGAGCGAGCTTGCTCGCGAAAAACCTGAGAACGCCGCGTTAAACCTGATTCGCTGCGTTATCGTTGAGGTTCTTCGCGAGCAAGCTCGCTCCTACAGTGCATTACAGCGGCATGGTGTAGTGCAGCGAGTAGCTCTCTACCCCATCGTTATTGCTGCTGATGCCGGCATTGGAATAGTGCGTGGCACGAATGCCCACTTCATGCCCGCCGTTGAACCGCAGGCCGAAACCCAGGCGGTCTTCGAACTGGAAGGACTGGCCGATGTTGTTGTCTTCCAGCCGAGTGCGAGAGAACAACGCCACGCCGATACCGGCTTCGATGTAGGGTTTGACCGACTCGCCGGCAAACTCATACACAAACACCGGCGAGAACGACAGGCTGCTGGCGCCCGCACGATCATCCCCTTCCCAATAGGTATAGGCGCCGCTCCAGTAGCCGGTCAGTCGGCCGACATTGCTCTGCATCCAGCTCTTGTCCCAATCGGAGGTCAGGCCCAGGCGGTAGGTCAGCGTCGAATCGCTGGTGCTCCCCAAGCCGAACTCCAGGCCGGCGGCCTGGGCTGAAACAGAGTGTCCCAACATAGCGGCCGCAATCGCAGCCAAACAGAACAAGCGCTTCATGTGAAACATCCTTTGCAAACGGAATAAGTGGGTGGTGTACAGGCTAACGGGCTATAGAAGCCGACGCATAGCCAGAAGTTCAGCTTTTTTCAGGCTGATTTCACGAAATTTTCACGAGCCAAAGCTTCGCACAACTCCAGGATGTTTCCAAAGTGTCGGTAGGATGTTTCTTAGGTGACACAGATCGCCGCTGGTCCAGAACTGTGCAGGTTCAGGTTCGCCAATGGCCAGCAGGTCGCGCTCACCCAGCAAGCGCTTGAGCTGGCGCGCCACGGCGGCGCCGGTATCAATGAGGATGATGCTGGGGGGCAGCATCTGCGCCAGGAGTGGCTTGAGGAAGGGATAATGAGTGCAACCCAGGATGATGGTGTCGCAACCGGCGCTAAGCAGCGGCTCAATATAGCCTTGCAGCAGGGAGTGCAAGGCGGGGCTGTTGAGGTCGCCGGCTTCAATCAGCTCCACCAGGCCCGGGCACGGCTGGGTAATCACCCGCACATCGGTGGCAAAACGGTCGAGCAAGGCGGCGAACTTGGCGCTTTGCAGTGTGCCCGTAGTGGCGAGCACACCCACCACACCACTGCGCGTGGCCGCAGCAGCAGGTTTGACCGCAGGCTCCATGCCTACCAGCGGCCAGTCGGGGTAGTCCTGGCGCAAATCGGCCACCGCGGCGACCGTCGCCGTGTTGCAGGCAATCACAAAGGCCTTGGCGCCCCGCTCACGGAAAAACTCAGCGACCGAGCGAGAACGTTCAAGAATGAACGCCGGCGTTTTCTCGCCATAGGGAATGTGCCCGCAGTCCGCCACGTACAGCAGTGACTCGTGGGGCAACAACTGCTGGATTTCTTCCAGCACCGTCAAGCCGCCGATACCGGAATCGAACACACCAACAGGCGCGCCCTTAACCATGCTTTGCCCCGCAGACGCTGCAGCCTGGGTCACGCTTGACGCGCAACTCGCGAAAACGCGTGGTCAGCGCATCGATCAACAACAGGCGCCCTACCAACGACTCACCAAAACCGGCCAGCAGCTTCAAGGCTTCCAGCGCTTGCAGGCTGCCAACCACACCGACCAACGGCCCGACAACGCCGGCTTCGCTGCAGGTCAGTTCAGTGTCGCTGCCGTGCCCATACAAACAGTGGTAGCAGGGACTGTCAGCGCGACGAGGGTCGAATACCGACAATTGCCCCTCAAGGCGAATGGCCGCGCCACTGACCAACGGTTTGCCGGCGGCAACGCAGGCTACATTGACCGCCTCGCGGGTAGAGAAGTTATCGCTGCAATCGAGCACCAGATCCACTGCGTTGACCGCAGCAGCCAGCGAGTCGGCATCCAGCGCAGCACGATGGGCGACCAGGGCGACTTCAGGGTTGATCGCTCTCAGGCGCCCCATGGCCGAATCGACCTTGGTCTGCCCCACGCTGTTAGTGTCATGGATGATCTGGCGTTGCAGGTTGGTCAAATCGACCGTATCGAAATCCGCCAGGTGCAATTCGCCCACCCCAGCAGCGGCCAGGTAAAGCGCCACCGGAGCGCCCAGCCCCCCCAGGCCGACGATCAACGCGCGGCTCTGTTTCAGGCGTAATTGGCCATCAATGTCGACATGCTGCAACAGAATCTGCCGGCTATAGCGCAACAGCTCCTGGTCGGTCAGCACGGGCGGCGCCCCAAGGTGATGCGTTCGTGACCGCCGAGGTCGATGCGACTGTGTACGCCGTCAAAGCCTTGGTTGAGTAACAAATCGCGCACGACCTGGGCCTGGTCGTAACCGTGTTCGAGCAACAGCCAGCCGCCGTCGTTCAGGTGAGCAGGAGACTTTGCAATGATGAGGCGCAAATCGTCCAGGCCATCGTGCCCCGCCACCAGCGCACTGGCCGGTTCGAAGCGCACATCGCCGGCCACCAGGTGCGGGTCATTGTCGGCAATGTAGGGCGGGTTGCTGATGATCAGGTCGAAGCGCTGGCCTTGCAGGGCGCTGAACCAGTGGCTGTTGAGCACCGTGGCGTTAGTGAGGTGCAGGCGTTGACGATTGCGCTCGGCCAGGGCCACGGCCTCCAGCACACGGTCGACCGCCGTGACCTGCCAGGCCGGACGTTCGCTGGCCAAGGCCAAGGCGATGGCGCCGCTACCGGTGCCCAGGTCCAGGACCTGGGCGGGCGTGGCGGGCAGCAATTCCAGGGCAGCTTCCACCAGCAACTCAGTTTCCGGGCGGGGGATCAAAGTGTGCGGTGCTACTTCCAGGTCGAGTTTCCAGAAGCCTTGCTGGCCGAGGATATAGGCCACCGGCTCGCCGCTGCGGCGGCGCTGCAGGTAGCCGGAAAAGGTCAGCGCGTCTTCGCTGCTGACGATCTTTTCCGGCCAGGTATGCAGGTAGCTGCGCGATTTGCCCAGGGCAGCGGCCAGCAGCAACTCCACGTCCAGGCGCGCCGTCGGCGAGTCGGGCAGGTCAGCGGCGCGCAGCAGGCTGGCGATGATGGTCATTTAGTCACCTATCGCTGCCAGTTGGTCGGCCTGGTATTCGGCGAGCAAAGGCTCGATCACCGCATCCACGCCCCCGGCGAGAATTTCGTCGAGAGAATACAGGGTGAGGTTGACCCGATGGTCCGTGACGCGGCCCTGGGCAAAGTTGTAGGTACGGATACGCTCGGAGCGGTCGCCGGAGCCCACCAGCAGCTTGCGTTCGCTGGCAATTGCGTTGGCCGCGGCGCTGGTCTGCTGGTCGTTCAACTTGGCCGACAACCAGGACATGGCCCGCGCACGGTTCTTGTGCTGGGAACGTTCTTCCTGGCACTCCACCACAATGCCCGACGGCAAGTGTGTGATACGGATCGCCGAGTCGGTCTTGTTAACGTGCTGGCCACCCGCGCCGGATGAGCGGTAAGTGTCGACACGCAAATCCGCCGGGTTGATCTCGATGGCTTCCTGTTCGTCCGGCTCAGGCAACACGGCGACGGTGCACGCCGAGGTGTGGATGCGGCCCTGGGATTCCGTCGCAGGCACCCGTTGCACGCGGTGCGCACCGGATTCGAACTTCAGCTTGCCGTAGACGTTGTCGCCTTCAACCCGGGCGATGACTTCTTTATAGCCACCGTGCTCGCCCTCGTTCTCGGAGAGGATCTCTACGCGCCAGCCGCGACGCTCGGCATAGCGCGAATACATGCGGAACAGGTCACCGGAAAAAATCGCCGCCTCGTCGCCACCGGTACCAGCGCGGATTTCGAGGAAAACGTTGCGTCCGTCGTTAGGGTCCTTGGGCAGCAGCATGCGTTGCAGGTCACCCTCAAGCTCAGCGAGTTTTTCCTTGGCTTCGCGGACTTCTTCCACGGCCATTTCGCGCATGTCCGGGTCGCTGTCCTTGAGCAGGGCCTGGGCGCCTTCGAGGTCGGCCTGGACTTTCAGCAGGTTTTTATAGGTGGCCACAATGGGCTCAACTTCGGCGTATTCCTTGGAATAAGCACGGAATTTGGTTTGATCGGAAATGACCTCGCCATCGCCGAGCAAGGCGGTCAGTTCTTCGAAACGGTCCTGGAGCACATCCAGTTTATTGAGCAGTGACGCTTTCATTACGGTTTTTTATCCGAAGAGCTGTCTGACGCGCCCTCACCGAGGGCAAAGAGTTCCTGGGCCATGGCCAGCGCATCGAGGCGGCCTTCGGCGGTAAGCTTTTTCAACTGGACGCTAGGAGCGTGGAGCAGTTTGTTGGTCAGGCCACGGGCCAATTGCATCAGCACTTCCTCGGCGCCGCTGCCGTTGGCCAGCATGCGCTGGGCCTTGAGCAACTCTTCATCACGCAGGCGTTCACCCTGCTGACGATACGCCTTGAGCACATCCACTGCCGCCAGTTCACGCAGGCGCACCATGAAATCTTCAGCGCCGGTGCTGACCATTTCCTCGGCGGCCTGGGCGGCACCCTGACGACTCTTGAGGTTTTCAGCGACCACTTCATGCAGATCATCGACGCTATAAAGGTAAACGTCGTCCAACTCGCCGACTTCGGGCTCGATATCCCGTGGAACGGCGATATCTACCATGAAGATCGGCTTGTGCTTGCGCAGCTTCAACGCGCTCTCGACCGCGCCCTTGCCCAGAATCGGCAATTGGCTGGCGGTAGAACTGATGACGATATCACTGCGCACCAGTTCAGCGGGAATGTCCGACAGCAGCACCGCATGGGCACCGAACTGCTCGGCCAGAATGCTGGCGCGCTCCAAGGTGCGGTTGGCGACCACGATGCGCTTCACGCCAAGATCGTGCAGGTGACGGGCCACCAGGGTGATGGTTTCACCAGCGCCGATCAGCAGGGCCTGGCTGCGCTGCAAGTCGCTGAAAATCTGCTTGGCCAGGCTCACAGCGGCAAAGGCCACAGACACCGGGTTTTCGCCGATGGCCGTATCGGTACGCACTTGCTTGGCGGAATTAAAGGTGGCCTGGAACAGGCGGCCCAGCAATGGGCCGACGGTGCCGGCCTCACGCGCCACGGCGTAGGCAGACTTCATCTGGCCGAGAATCTGCGGTTCACCCAACACCAGCGAGTCGAGACCGGCCGCCACGCGCATCATGTGACGAACTGCCGCATCCTCTTCATGCACATAAGCGCTGGCACGCAGGTCATCGAGGCTCAAATGGTGATAATCGGCCAGCCAGCGCAGCACCACATCCGCCGAGAGATGTTCCTGCTCTATATAGAGCTCGCTGCGATTGCAGGTCGAAAGGATCGCAGCTTCGCGGCTGTCGGTAAGTCGGCAGAGCTGCTGCAAGGCCTCAACCAACTGCTCTGGCGTAAACGCCACGCGCTCGCGCACGTCTACGGAGGCAGTCTTGTGGTTAATACCGAGTGCGAGGAAGGCCATTCAATATCGCTGATGATGTCGGGAAGCCGACAATTGTCCTACTTCGAAAGATTCAGAACAACCACCGTCGTCTATTGTCCCTATACCTTATGCCTATCAATGCGCTTTTGCAGGAGCGAGCTTGCTCGCGAAAATCGTCAACGATAACGCGGCAAGCCGGGCGCACAGCGGCGCTCTCAGGTTTTTCGCCAGCAAGCTCGCTCCTACAAAGGAAAGGCAAAAGGCAGCAATAGTCGTATTCCGAGTGCCCCGGTTATGTTTGGCCGAAGGCTTGTGTCATGATGATCCGACCGCAGGTTAGTCGTCCTCTTCCTATATGAATAGATCTTCCGCGTTGCTCCTCGCTTTTGTCTTCCTCAGCGGCTGCCAGGCCATGGCACCCGTGTCGCCGGACGCTACGTCGCCGGTGGAAGACAGCACTCCCGCCCCTGAAAAACCCAAGGTTTATTCCTCGTTCAGTGAAGAAACGATCTACAGCCTGCTGACCGCTGAACTGGCCGGCCAGCGCAATCGCTTTGATATTGCACTGGATAATTACGTGACCCAGGCCATCAACACCCAAGACCCGGGGATTTCCGAGCGAGCGTTTCGCATCGCCGAATACCTGGGCGCCGACCAGGCAGCACTGGACACCTCGCTGATCTGGGCCAAAAATGCCCCGGATGATCTGGAAGCCCAGCGCGCCGCAGCCGTGCAACTGGCGCGTGCCGGGCGCTATGACGACTCCATGGTTTATATGGAGAAGGTCCTGCAGGGCAAAGGCGACACACATTTTGACTTTCTTGCGCTGTCGGCCGCCGACACCGACCAGGACACGCGCAACGGCCTGATGAAGAGTTTCGATCGCCTGCTGCAAAAGCACCCGAAGAACAGCCAGTTGATTTTCGGCAAGGCCCTGCTGCTGCAACAGGACGATGAAGCCGACGCCGCGCTCAAGCTGCTGGAGCAGAACCCGCCGGAAGAAGGTGAAATCGCGCCCATCCTGTTGCGTGCACGCCTGCTGCAAAGCCTTAACCGCGGCAAGGAAGCGATTCCGCTGCTGGAAAAAAGCATCAAGAAATACCCCGGCGACAAGCGCCTGCTCCTGACCTATGCACGTATGCTGGTTGAGCAGGACCGTATGGAAGACGCCAAAGTGCAGTTCGCCAACCTGGTCCAGCAATACCCGGACGACGACGAACTGCGTTATTCCCTGGCATTGGTGTGCCTGGAAGCCAAAGCCTGGGACGAGGCCAAGGGCTACCTGCAAGAGCTGATCGAACGTGACAGCCACGTGGACTCGGCGCACCTGAACCTGGGCCGCATCGCTGAAGAGCGCAACGACCCGCAGGCGGCCCTGCTTGAATACGCCCAGGTCGGCCCCGGCAATGATTATCTGCCAGCGCAATTGCGCCAGGCCGATATCCTGATGAGCAACGGCCGCACCGACGAAGCGGAAAAACGCCTGGCCGCGGCCCGCGATGCCGAGCCGGATTACGCCATCCAGCTGTACCTGATCCAGGCCGAGACCTTATCGGCCAACAAACAGGGCGAACGCGCCTGGAAACTGTTGCAACAGGCGTTGCTGCAATACCCCGACGATTTGAACCTGCTGTACACCCGCGCCATGCAGGCAGAAAAACGCAATGACCTGGCGCAGTTGGAAAAAGACCTGCGGCTGATCATCAAGCGCGACCCGGACAACGCCATGGCACTTAACGCCCTGGGCTACACCTTGTCCGACCGCACCACGCGCTACGCCGAAGCCAAGGCGCTGATTGAACAAGCCCATGCGCTCAACCCGGAAGACCCTGCCGTGCTCGACAGTCTGGGCTGGGTGAATTACCGCCTGGGCAACCTCGACGAGGCCGAGCGCTTGCTGCGCCAGGCCCTGGAGCGTTTCCCGGACCAGGAAGTTGCCGCACACTTGGGCGAAGTGCTCTGGGCCAATGGCAAGCAGCGCGAAGCCCGACAAATCTGGGAAAAATTCCTCAAGGAACAACCCGACAGCCCCATCCTGCGCAGCACCATCAAGCGCCTGACCGGATCCGAGACCCTTTAAGCTTATGTTCTTGCGCCACGTTATCGTTTTCAGCTTCATCGCCCTGCTCGCCGGTTGCGCGGGCATCGGCAGCCGTGAATCCGTTGAAGGCCAGGGCAACCCGGCACAATGGAAACAACACAAGGACCAGCTCAGCAGCATTGATGGCTGGCAGATCGAGGGCAAGGTCGGGGTGCGTGCGCCGAAAGACTCTGGCAGCGGCACGCTGTTCTGGCTGCAGCGCCAGGACTATTACGACATTCGCCTCTCGGGCCCCCTGGGCCGTGGCGCGGCCCGCCTGACTGGCAGGCCAGGGCAAGTGAGCCTGGAAGTGGCCAATCAGGGCCGCTACGAGGCAACCTCCCCGGAAGAACTGCTGGAGCAGCAGATTGGCTGGAAGTTGCCCGTCTCGCATCTGGTCTGGTGGGTGCGCGGCTTGCCGGCACCTGACAGCAAGAGCCGTCTGAGCCTCAATGGCGACAGCCGCCTCGCCACCCTGGAGCAGGATGGCTGGCAGGTCGAATATTTGAGCTACGTGGAGCAAAGCGGGTATTGGCTGCCCGAACGTATCAAGCTGCATGGCACCGACCTTGATGTCACGCTGGTGATCAAGGACTGGCAACCGCGCAAGCTGGGGCAATAACGTGTCCGTACAAAAATTGACCCTGCCCTCCCCGGCCAAGCTCAACCTGATGCTGCACATCCTTGGCCGCCGTGAAGATGGCTACCACGAGTTGCAGACGCTGTTTCAGTTTCTCGACTACGGCGATGAGCTCACCTTTGCCGTGCGTGACGATGGCGTGGTTCAGTTGCACACCGAATTCGACGGTGTGCCCCACGACAGCAATCTGATTGTGCGGGCGGCCAAAAAACTTCAGGAACAATCCGGCTGCCCACTTGGCATTGATATCTGGATCGACAAAATCCTGCCCATGGGCGGTGGTATCGGTGGCGGCAGCTCAAATGCCGCGACCACTTTGTTGGGCCTCAATCACTTATGGCAACTGGGCTGGGACCACGATCGCCTTGCTGCGCTGGGCCTCACGCTGGGCGCCGACGTCCCGGTTTTCGTGCGGGGGCACGCCGCATTTGCTGAAGGCGTCGGGGAAAAACTCACCCCTGTAGAGCCCGAAGAACCTTGGTATGTCGTGCTGGTGCCGCAAGTATCTGTAAGTACAGCAGAAATTTTTTCAGATCCGTTGTTGACACGTAACTCTTCTCCCATTAAAGTGCGCCCCGTTCCCAAGGGAAACAGTCGAAATGACTGCTTACCGGTTGTAGCAAGGCGTTATCCAGAGGTACGTAACGCTTTGAATTTGTTAGGTAAATTTACCGAAGCAAAATTAACCGGAACTGGAAGTTGTGTGTTTGGGGGCTTCCCAAGCAAAGCTGAAGCTGATAAAGTCTCGGCCCTTCTTACAGAGACCCTTACAGGGTTTGTAGCAAAAGGAAGCAACGTTTCGATGTTGCATCGCAAGCTGCAAAGTCTGCTCTAAAAGGAACCGAGTGTTAGGCACTCGTTGCAACAGATACAGGGGCGTCGCCAAGCGGTAAGGCAGCAGGTTTTGATCCTGCCATGCGTTGGTTCGAATCCAGCCGCCCCTGCCATTTTCTAATACTCATCCAGGTTACCCTCAGCCTCTAGGTACTGCGCGTGTCCAAGATGATGGTCTTTACGGGGAATGCCAACCCCGATCTGGCTCGACGTGTCGTACGTCAGCTGCATATCCCTCTCGGTGACATCTCTGTCGGTAAATTCTCCGACGGCGAAATTACAGCCGAGATCAATGAAAATGTCCGCGGTAAAGACGTCTTCATTATTCAGCCGACCTGCGCTCCGACCAACGATAACCTGATGGAACTCGTCGTGATGGCTGATGCCTTCCGCCGCTCCTCAGCGACTCGAATCACAGCTGTAATCCCTTACTTTGGTTATGCCCGTCAGGATCGCCGTCCGCGCTCCGCACGTGTAGCTATCAGCGCGAAAGTCGTTGCTGACATGCTGACCGTGGTAGGTATCGACCGTGTGCTCACGGTTGACCTGCACGCTGACCAAATCCAGGGGTTCTTCGATATTCCAGTAGATAACATCTACGGCTCCCCCGTCTTGGTGGATGACATCGAAGACCAGCGCTTTGAAAACCTGATGATCGTGTCCCCGGACATTGGTGGCGTCGTGCGTGCACGGGCTGTTGCCAAATCCTTGGGCGTGGACCTCGGGATCATCGACAAACGCCGTGAGAAAGCCAATCACTCTGAAGTGATGCATATCATCGGTGATGTCGAAGGGCGCACCTGTATTCTGGTTGATGACATGGTCGACACCGCCGGCACCCTGTGCCACGCGGCGAAAGCCTTGAAAGAGCACGGTGCAGCAAAAGTCTTCGCCTACTGCACACACCCTGTGCTGTCGGGCCGAGCGATCGAGAACATCGAGAACTCCGTGCTGGACGAACTGGTGGTGACCAACACCATCCCGTTGTCCGCCGCAGCTCAAGCCTGTGCACGTATCCGCCAACTGGATATTGCACCGGTCGTTGCCGAAGCGGTTCGCCGCATCAGCAATGAAGAATCGATCAGCGCGATGTTCCGTTAAGGGTCAAACCAACGGATCACCTCACTGACGAAAAGCGCCCCGCCCCAGCATTCCGCTGGGGCGGGGCTTTTTTGCCCATATCGAGTTCGGCGCTGGTCGCAAACGCCCCTCGATGATGGCTATTTTGGAGATACAACATGAACGAATTTACTCTGAACGCCCAAGCGCGTACTGACCTGGGGAAAGGTGCGAGCCGCCGCCTGCGTCACGCCGCCAACATCCCAGCCGTTGTCTACGGTGGTAACAAGCCTGCTGAATCCGTGACCATCCTGGCCAAGGAAATCGCCAAGCTGTTCGAAAACGAAGCTGCCTACAGCCACGTTATCGAGCTGAACGTCGACGGCGCCAAGCAGAACGTCATCGTTAAAGCAATGCAGCGTCACCCTTCCAAGCAGTTCATCATGCACGCTGACTTCGTTCGCGTTGTAGCTGGCCAGAAACTGACCGCCATCGTGCCTGTGCACTTTGTAGGTGAAGAAGCTCCGGTCAAGAAAGGCGGCGAGATCTCTCACGTCCTGAACGAAATCGAAGTGACCTGCCTGCCGAAAGACCTGCCTGAGTTCATCGAAGTCGACCTGTCGGCTCTGGAAATCGGCGCCATCGTTCACCTGTCCGACCTCAAGGCCCCTAAAGGCGTTGAGTTTGTTGCACTGGCTCACGGTGATGACAAAGCTGTTGCCAACGTTCACGCTCCACGCGTTGCTCCAGAAGAAGCTGAAGAAGGCGCTGCAGAGTAATTCACTCTGTATTGCCGGAGCTTGAGGAAACATCGCGGACCGAAACGTAGCGAGAAAGCGGGCGATAACGCGGCGTTTACTCTTGAGTAAATGATGTAGTGTCGTCCACTTTCGCCGCACCTTGGTACGGCGATGTTATCCACAACTCCAAAGGAAGGGCCCCCGTCGTGACTGCCATTAAACTGATCGTTGGCCTGGGAAATCCAGGCGCCGAATACGAACAGACCCGGCATAACGCGGGGGCCCTTTTTGTTGAGCGTATCGCCCACGCCCAAGGCATCAATCTGGTGGCCGATCGCAAATATTTTGGCCTGACCGGGCGCTTCTCGCATCAGGGTCAGGATGTTCGTCTGTTGATTCCCACCACCTACATGAACCGCAGCGGCCAGGCTGTCGCGGCGCTTGCGGGCTTCTTCCGGATCAAACCCGAAGAAATCCTGGTGGCCCATGACGAACTGGACCTGCCACCCGGCGTAGCCAAGCTCAAGCTCGGCGGCGGGCATGGTGGGCACAATGGCCTGCGTGACATCATCGCGCAGTTGGGCAATCAGAATAATTTTTACCGTCTGCGGCTCGGCATTGGCCACCCAGGCGTTGCCAGTATGGTTTCAAATTTCGTCCTGGGTCGTGCGCCACGCGCCGAACAGGAAAAACTCGATGCCAGCATCGATTTTGCCCTCGGCGTGCTGCCGGATATCTTCGCCGGTGAATGGAACCGTGCGATGAAAAACCTGCACAGCCAGAAGGCTTGACTCTTATCCGAGGGGAAACACCATGGGATTCAATTGCGGCATCGTCGGCCTGCCCAACGTCGGCAAGTCCACCCTGTTCAACGCCCTGACCAAGTCCGGTATTGCGGCGGAGAACTTCCCCTTCTGCACCATCGAACCCAACAGCGGCATCGTACCAATGCCGGACCCGCGTCTTGACGCACTGGCGGCCATAGTCAATCCCAAGCGCATCCTGCCGACCACCATGGAGTTCGTCGACATCGCGGGCCTCGTCGCCGGCGCCTCGAAAGGTGAAGGCCTGGGCAACAAGTTCCTGGCCAACATCCGCGAAACCGATGCTATCGCCCACGTGGTCCGCTGCTTTGAAGACGAGAATGTGATTCACGTCTCCAACAGCGTAGACCCCAAGCGCGACATCGAGATCATCGACCTGGAACTGATCTTCGCCGACCTCGACAGCTGCGAAAAGCAACTGCAGAAAGTCGCGCGTAACGCCAAGGGCGGCGACAAGGATGCAGTGGTCCAGAAGGGCCTGCTGGAGCAGTTGATCGCGCACTTTACCGAAGGCAAACCGGCGCGCAGCCTGATGAAGAATATGGGGGCCGATGAGAAGGCCGTGATCAAGGGCTTCCACCTGCTGACCACCAAGCCTGTGATGTACATCGCCAACGTTGCCGAAGACGGCTTCGAGAACAACCCGCTGCTCGACGTGGTCAAGGCCATTGCCGACGAAGAAGGCGCCATCGTTGTTCCGGTATGCAACAAGATCGAAGCGGAAATCGCCGAGCTCGATGACGGCGAAGAAAAGGACATGTTCCTCGAGGCCCTGGGCCTGGAAGAGCCTGGCCTGAACCGCGTAATCCGGGCCGGCTACGAAATGCTCAACCTGCAGACCTACTTCACCGCCGGTGTCGAAGAAGTCCGCGCCTGGACCGTCAAGGTCGGTGCTACCGCGCCACAGGCGGCTGGCGTGATCCACACCGACTTTGAGAAAGGCTTTATCCGCGCTGAGGTGATCGCTTACAACGACTTCATTCAGTTCAAGGGTGAAGCCGGTGCCAAGGAAGCCGGTAAGTGGCGCCTGGAAGGTAAGGATTACATTGTCAAAGATGGCGATGTGATGCACTTCCGTTTCAACGTGTAAGCGTTAGCTGAACCTCTGCCCGATACAAAAAAACCGACGCATTGCGTCGGTTTTTTATTGCCTCCTGTTTCTACCTGCCACCCAACTAAAAGCCCCACACGTAGAAAACTTAATCACTCATAACCCTTGATCGATTTAAACGATGAATCCTTCAAGCCTTAAGTCTTCTCCTACACTAAACATTCAACAACCATCAAGAATGCACTTGAACAATACAGCGCCCTGACATAGTTAATATTTGACACGCTCTCGCGCAGTATTTTCATACTAATAAGCACGATGACATTTTTGATTATTTGCGCTCTACTGACCGCACGCCAACAGCGCTCTATCAACAGTGAAGTGATAGCGATAGTGGAGCACCCTGACTATGTCAGCCTCTTACAAGACAACAAATGAGACATACTTCCCTTCTGTTGAATCCTTGGATATCGAACGTACGCTCAAGAGTACAGCAGCGCTCGATATCGATATTTTGTTATTGGGGGAGACGGGTACTGGCAAGGATACCCTGGCCCAACGAATCCATCGTTTGTCGGGGCGACGAGGTCATTTTGTCGCAGTGAACTGCGCCGCCATTCCGGAAAGCCTCGCAGAGAGCCAACTGTTCGGCGTCAACAGCGGCGCCTATACAGGAGCAGTGCAATCACGTGCGGGTTTTATCGAAACCGCACACCTGGGCACCTTGTATCTGGATGAAATCGACAGCATGCCGCTTTCCATGCAGGCCAAACTGCTACGTGTGCTGGAGTCACGTGGCGTCGAACGCCTGGGCTCAACCCGGTTTATCCCGGTGGACATGCGAGTCATCGCCTCTGCACAACAATCCCTGCATGAGATGGTCGAGCAGGGAAAGTTCAGGCGCGACCTGTATTTCCGCCTGAACGTCGTAAATATCAATCTGCCTGCGCTGCGCAATCGCCGTGACCGAATCGTCCCGTTGTTCCTGAATATGATTCAAGAGGAAGCCGAGCACTATAAGTGTCTCGCCCCAAACCCTTGCAGCGAGCTCGTCCAACAGTTGCTGTGCCATCCATGGCTGGGAAATGTGCGTGAACTGCGCTCGACTGCCAAACGTTTCGTGCTGGGTCTGGCGCCATTATCAAGCTCGCCCTCGAACGCTACAAACCAACCCACCAACCTGAAAGAACGCCTGCAACAAATCGAGAAAGCTCTGATTGAAGAGTCGCTGCGGCGTCATACCTACTGTGTGGACGAGGTGGCTGTAGAGTTGGGCATGGCAAAGAGAACGCTTTACTACCGAATGAAACAACTAGATATACAGTAGCCCGCTGCTCAGCCCACATCGAAGACACCTTCAGACACACCCTTTAAGTAAAAGCGGGAACCATATTCGAGCCTGAACCACACAAGGATGAGCCTGATATATTTAGTGCCTATCGGCAGCAACACTATTGCAACTACGCATCAAGGCTCAAATGTCATTTCTTAGATAGCGGAGCATCACTATGAGTATTTCTGGCATCAACCCGCAAAGCTACCACCCCCCGGTCACCGGTGGCGAAAACGCAGACCTTAAGGCAGAAAGGAAGCAACTGCTTCGCGAATCCATGAAAGAAAGCAATGAGGCGTTCAGGATCAGTGAGCAGAAAAAGAACAACGACGCGCTGCGTTAAATAGCTTCACCGCCCTTGGTCATCAAAGGGCGGGTTTCCCCTTAGAGGTCCATATGCAAATAGAAGAAGTCGACGTATTACGCGAATATCAAAACGGCCTTACAGCCCACAGGCCCCCTACCCAACCTACGCACCACAGCGAAGATGCGAGCTTTTTCAGCGCGTTATTGGCCCCCTCGATGCAACGGGTTACCGCCACGCCATCCGCGAACGCACTGACCGACGCTTTGCAGTATTTGGACAAGGCTAAAAGTGGTATGAGTCGAGGTCTCAAGGACTTCAACAATGAGTTCAAAGAAAAAAATCGGCTCAACTACACCCCCAATCTTTCAGACTCCATTCTACTGACCCAAACCCTGGTGAAGTGCGTCGGCAAGGGCGCGCAATGCCTAGAAAAAATCAGCAACCTGCAGTAGGAAAAAATGACTCGTTTTCTATCCGTCGGATTAGTTTTCTCGCTGGCGCTGATGCTGGGCGGCTGCGGCGAAAGTGTCGAACTGCATCGCCAACTCTCCGAGCAGGATGCCAATGAGGTCATCGCGGAACTGGCTGACAAACACATACGCGCACAAAAAGTGCCTGCCAAGGACGGCGTCGTGGTGCGTGTCAATGCAGCCGATATCAGCCGCGCCGTTCGCACGCTGGAAGCGGTCGGATTGCCCAAGGTCGCCCGTGCCACGATGGGGGACACCTTCCGCAAGGAGGGCGTCATCTCTACGCCACTGGAAGAGCGTGCCCGGTATATCTATGCCCTGTCCCAGGAGTTGGAGGCGACCCTGTCAAAAATCGATGGGGTCATCGTCGCTCGTGTGCACGTGGTGCTGCCCGAACGCGTGGCTCCCGGTGAGCCCGTCCAACCCGCCTCCGCCTCAGTGTTCATCAAACATGACCCACGACTGGAGCCCGACAGCATCCGCGCGCGCGTACGCAGGATGGTATCCAGTAGTATTCCTGGCATGACCACTGCACTGGATAACGCGCAGAAGCTCACGGTGGTTTTTGTACCGGCAACGGCTTACCAGGAACAACAACGCCTGAGCTACTTCGGTCCGTTCCTGATCCCCGAGGAAGACATCGGTTTTTGGCGTACCGCTATGAGCGCTCTGGTTATCGGCGCGATACTGACACTGGCCTTGGCGCTGTTCTGGCGCATACGAAGCCAACGATCCAGGCAGGAACCTGTCGCCCCAGCGCCTCTAGCGAATGAGTGATCATCTGGCCTGGGCCCAATGGTGGGCCAGTCCGTGGCAGTTTTCGCACCCGGACGCGACCAGCGCTCACGCCTACCACGCAGTACCCGCCTTGTGCCGCAGCCAACCCGCGCTGGCGTGCGCAGCGTTGGGCATCGAGCCATGCCTGCCTCCCCCTCCCTGTGCAACGGTGCTTGGTTTGGCCCTGGCTTCACGGGAGCAGTTCGATCTAGCGATAGCACTGCTGGAGCTTACGTGCCACCCCAACCTCGACAGCCCCTTGTGCGATGAACACCGCAAGTGGTGTGAGCGCCTTGCCAAGGCGCTACACCCTGACGCCCTGTTGCAGCCGGAGGATGATCCAATGCAATTGCTGAGGGCCTGGGTCGAGCCTGCTGTCTGGCAACGCCTTCGTCTGCGCTTGCCGCCTGACCGGGTGCAGGCACTTGAAACCACACACCTGCCATTTGACGATGCGCATGGCCGGCTCAATACGCTGTGGCAGGCGATTGTCTGGCGTATCGACGCAACGGGTAGTGAAACAACTCGTCGTTAACGGCAACACACCAGAGCATTGTCTATGTTGACCCAACGCAAAATCGAATTGCACGACGGCGCTTCCGGGCAGCCAAAAGTACTGATTACCCGGGAGATGCTCGCCGATTGCTTTCAGTCCGCGCAGTTGCTAGATAGCGCACGGGCACAAGCTGAAGAGCTGCTGCGCCAGGCGGTTGAGCATCGTGAAGAAATGCTTGAGCAGGCCCGCCTCGACTTCTGGTCACGCGCCCACGCGCAACTCAGTGCGTGGGAGCGCCAACGCAAGGCGATGTGTGACAACCTCGAACACTACGCAACATCCATCGCCAACCGAGCCTTCCACTGCCTGTTGGAGGAAGTGCCTCCCCCAAAGCGCCTTTCGGCATTGGTCAAACAGTTGGTAACGACGCAAATTCCACCTATGAAGGCCACCTTGGTTTGCAACCCGCTCGAACATGAGCAGATAGCCCAAGCCTTGGTCCAGCTGGGCTCTACACCTTGGAAGCTTCGCCCCGATGACCAGGTCAAACCTCAATCGCTGCTACTGGAAACAGATGAAGGCGATTTTCGGATCGACTGGGCCTCGATGCGAGAAATATTGTTTACAAACGTGTAGGGACATAGCGGTAGAGGCAGGCGATATCTTTAAAAAAATTTCTTCCGATGGAACTGGTGGCAAACAACCCGCCACACAGTTCAGACACATCTGGAGTAAAAATCATGGACTTTCACGGAAACCTGAAAAACCATCTATTGAGGCAAGTTCAGGCTGATATCAAGCGGGTGAATACGGCCTATAAAGATCCGGAAGCGCTCGATGCAGATATCGATTACTTCAGCAACCTCATGAAACAACAGAAGCTCTCTGTCATCGCCTTCAACGAACACACGCGCTCCAGACATACACTGCTCAAAACAGCGCTGGATGGCGTGCAATAAGTTGCAAGCACTCCTTGCCGGTTGGCTGAATGGCCACGAAGAGCAGCTCACCTTGTTTGAGAGCGACGACGAAATCATCTTTCAACGCGTTTCGAACAGACTGCTGGTAAAGGTCCAGTTGACCCAGGCGGGTGACCACAAAGCCCAGTTGCGCACCTGGATGCGCTTGGGAGGCCCTAGCCTGAGCTATTTTCACGGTGCAGTTGCATTGGCGCCGACCACCGGTGCGCTTTGGCTTATTCAATGCGTGGAGAGGGGGCACGGCGAAGCGCTGGCGAAGTGTCTCGAGTCCCTCCTCAACCAACGCGACACCTGGCGCGCCGTCGTCGCGCGCCAGGCGCGGCCTGTACGCACATTCATATCCACGTCGCTGCGCTCGACACCGTACTAACCAGAGACTTTCCCATGCCTGATAAAAACGACAAGCACAAACGCTTGCGCCCTCACGTACCTGCTTTTACTCCCCGCGCCGCCTGGTGTTGGCTCATTATGCTGCCTGGGTGGCTGCTACCACTGGATAGCGCGCTGGCCGCTATACCTCCTGAGTGGAAGAACACGGCCTACGCATATGAAGCCCAGCACAAGCCAGTGCGCGAAGTGCTGGAGGATTTTGCCCAGACATTTGGTACTCAGCTCCAGGTCGAGGGCCTGCTCGAAGGTAACGTCAACGGCAAGATACGCGCAAATACGCCGCAATCATTGCTCGACCGGTTGGGGGTCGAACACCGTTTCCAATGGTATATGTATAACAACACCCTCTATATCAGCACCCTGGACCAGCAAGAATCCGCGCGCCTGGAAGTCTCCTCCGAGACCATCGCGGACCTCAAACAAGCGCTGACCGATATAGGCTTGCTCGACAGTCGTTTCGGCTGGGGCGAGTTGCCGGAAGACGGTGTTGTGCTGGTCTCCGGCCCGAAGGTTTATATCGAACAGATCAAGCGCTTCAGCAGCCAGCGCCGTTCTACGGATGAAAAACAGAGCGTGCTGAGCTATCCACTGAAATTCGCCAGCGCGGCGGATCGCCAAATGGAATACCGCAACGAAAAAATCATCATCCCCGGTGTAGCCACCATGCTAAGAGGGCTTCTGGAACCGCGCTCACCCTCATCGTCTTCGGCGCAGTCTCAACGCTCCATCACCCCGCCCCCGTTCATCACTCCGGTGGTGCCACGCTTGAGCAACCCGTTGCTGGGGCAAATGCTCGGCTCCACGCCGACAACCGGGTTGAACGACTCGACCGATACGGGCATGTCAATCACCCGGCGGTCCCCCCTCAGCCCTGCCCGTATCCGCGTCGAAGCCGACTTGCGCAATAACGCCATCCTGATTTATGACGTGCCGGAACGGCAGGCAATGTATCGCGAACTGATCACCCAGCTCGACGTGGCACGCAAACTGGTGGAAATCGATGCCATCATCCTCGACATCGAGCGCACGCAACTGCGCGAATTCGGGGTGAGATGGGGCTTTCAGAACAGTCGCTTCAGTGGCGCAGCCAACATGATTTCCGGCAACGCTCAACTGACAATTGAAAACCGCGGTCGTTTCGACGCGGAGATACGCGCGCTGGAAGCCAAGGGCCTGGCAACCATGGTGTCCAATCCGTCAGTCCTGACACTGGAAAACCAGCCAGCGGTAATTGATTTCAACCGGACCCAATACCTGACTCGCGGTCGGCAGAACGCTACGATTTTACCGATCACCGTGGGTACCAGCTTCCAGGTCGTGCCCCGCGTCATCACGAGCCGTGGTGGCCATCAGATTCAGCTGTTGGTAGATATCGAGGACGGTAACTTCGAAGAGGCCAACCCTACTCCCGGCAGCTTCGATGTACGCCGAGGCAAAGTCAGCACCCAAGCCATCATGGCCGAAAAACGTTCGCTCGTGGTCGGTGGTTTCCATGTCACCGAAAGCACCGACAAGCACAGCAAAGTACCCCTGCTGGGGGATATTCCGCTGTTGGGCAAGGCGTTGTTTTCCTCCACTGAACGACAGAACAATCGGCGCGAACGTCTATTTATCCTCACGCCACGCGTTATCGGCGACCAGACCGACCCGTCACGCTACCTGCCCCAGGCAGACCAGGTCGAATTGCAAGCCGCTCTCACCCCCCTGGCCAGGCGCTACGACCCTCACCAGCCAGTGATCAAGCGCAGCGACATTATCAGTACCCTGGCGCACCTGGTCACCGGGCAAGTGCCCAAAGCCTTCAAGGTAGCGCCGATGCCCCTGGGGCTGAACACCTTGTGCAGTACCCGCAACTTGCTGGCGCTGAACACCGAGCGCAGCCAGTGGTACGCCGGCCCGCAGTACAACGTAGCCGTGGTGGTGCTGCGCAACCAGTTCAATCGCAATGTGCGCATCGACGAAAAGGAATGCAGTACTTCGCAAACCCTGGCCGTGAGTGTCTGGCCCCGCGCCTGGCTCAAGCCGGGCGAGGAAGCAGAAGTGTTTATCGCCATGCGCCCGGTGGTCAAGGATGAACACATCAGCGTGCCCCGTCCCTCCCTGATCACTCCAACTCAAAAGGCCAAGCCATGAAACATCGCTCGCTGTACATCACCCTGATCGGCGCGGCGCTGCTCGTCGCCGGTTGTACGCCCACCTGCAAGGGCGACTCCTGCTCACGTCCGCAATCGTCCAAGGACAAGCTGGTGATTTGGTGGCCCTCACAAACGCGCGTCGAACCCGGCCCTGCCGGAGAGCGTCCGGACTATCAGACGGTGTCGCTGGAACGATGAGCGCCCAGGGAACCCCGGCCGATGAACGCCAGGTCTTCCTCGACAGCCTGGTGGGCGGCTCTGCCGCCCACCTGACGCTTGGCCCGGGGGTAACAGCCAGCAACATGCAAGCCGGAACCCGTCAGGGTCTGGCCCTGCACGTGGCTCGCGAGGCGCTGCAAGCTTCACAATTGCAGAACGCGCTGGAGCGGCGTTTCGAGCAGGCTGTGGCATTCGATGGCTGCTTTATCTACATTGACGCACAGGACGCGCTGGTGATCTGGCATGCACTGCCCCCACAGCCCAACCTGCTCGACAGGCTCCTCAGCCGAATGTTGTCGTTGGCCAACCTTGAAACCCTGGATGCGCGTACCCGGCGCTGATCAACGCAGATCAAGCTCCGGCAATTCCAGGGTTTCACGCTTGGCCTCATCATCAAGCTCGCGCAGGGTGCGGTAGATCAATGCCACGGCCTGTAGGGTTTCACGAGGAATTGTCGCCCCCAGCTTGTTCGTATACAGCGTACGGGCCAGCCACACGCACTGGATCACCGGTACATCAGCCGCTTTGGCGCGAGCGATCAACGCACGGGCGTCATCATCAGTCCCTTTGCTCACCAGCAGGGGCAGCGGCGTTTTGCCGGGGCGGTAATACAAGGCCACGGCAAAGTGCGTCGGGTTGACCACCAGCATATCGGACTCCTCCAGCTTGGGCAGCTTGACCTTCGGCTCCTCCTGGGCCAATTGCTGCGCCAGGGCGCGGCGCTGCCCCTTCACGTGGGGATCGCCCTCCATGTCCTTGTACTCTTTCATGACCTCGACCTGGGTCATGCGCATGCGCTTGGCAAAGAAGTATTTCTGCATCGCCAGGTCGATAAGCGCCAGCACCAGCAATAACCCGAGACAGGCATGCAGCAGATAGCGGAACAGGGCGATCAATCCCAGGAGGTAGCTTTGCAGATCGCTGGTGGCCATATTGATCAACGCCCCCAGGGAAGGCCAGATCACCACGTACAGGATCAGGCCCAGCAGTGTTGCCTTGACGATGCTCATCAACAGGTTCATTACCGACTGGGCAGAAAACATTTGCTTGAGTTGGCTGAGCGGGTTGAGACGATTGAAGTCGAGCTTCAAGGCGTCCGGCGCGAACAGAATCCCGAACTGCATCCAACTGCTGACCAGCTTCGTGATAATCGCCACCGCGGCCATCAACAGGGCGAAGGAGAAAAACAACATCAAACCTTCGACCATCACTTCTTCCAGCGCCTGCGGGAAAGGCAAGGACAGACGCGTGATCGGCAGCAGCATCAACTGCTGGAAACGTTGCAGGCTGCTCTCGGCGGTGAACAAGGCGATTTCGCTGATGGCTGTCAGCACCAGTAGCTTACCCACATCCTGGCTTTGGGCGACTTGGCCTTTCTTACGCTGATCACGCAGCTTCTTGGCTGATGCGGGGTGCTTCTTTTCCCCCGAATCACTCATGACAGCGAGACCTTGAAAAACACGCCCAGGGAGTGCTTGAGGTCTTTAAGCAAGCCCATGCGCCCGACGATCAGGTCCTGCAGCAACGCAAAATACAACAACAGCACACCGATACCCGCCAGGCTCTTGAGGGGCGGCGCCAGCGTACTCACTTGCAATTGCTGACTGTAGACCCCCAGCAGCGCGATGCCGAACTCCAGCAACAGCAGCACTGCAATAAAGGGGGCAGCGTAGAGCATCATGTGCGTGAAGGTATCGCCAAGCAGGCCGACAAATACATCGAACCCATCGGCAGCGGGCAGTGGAAACCACACCGTCGGTGGCCAGAGCAGATAGCTGTCCCAGATCACCTGCGTCAACGCCCCGAGGCCCATACTGGCCATCAGCAAAAAAATCGCCAATTGTTTGAACAGATGCCCGGCCGGCGTCGCGTCTGGCCCAAGCGAGGGGTTGAGCTGACCACCGGCCAAAGCGCCCCGCTGGTTATCCAACAACGCCCCGACCGACTCGAACAGCCAGAACGGCATCGACAGCAACACACCCAGCAATAACCCCAGGGCCAACTCTTTGAGGACCAGCCCTCCGAGCATCAGCGCCGAGTGTTCCTGGCCCTCCAGCATGACATGAATGGCAGGTGCAGGCAGCAGTGCCATGACCACCACAATGGTATGCCGCAGCATGCCGCGTATATGTTGAAAACAGAATGCCGCCACGAGGAAAGCGCAGGGGTAGATACGCGCCATGGCGACCAGCAGGGTGGGCAAATACTCAAGATATAACAGCACAGGCAGACCTCAGTGCAGGGCCGATCGACCGATCATGTCAAAGGTCAAGTTCATCAACTGGATCAACTCCACACCGATCCAGCGACCGGTCATGATCAGGGTGATCCCCACTGCCACCAGCTTGATACCGAAGGGCAACGTCTGGTCCTGGACCTGCATCAGCGCCTGCACCAGGGAGGTCATGACCCCCACCACCACCGCCACGATCAGCGGCGGCGCCGTCAGCATGACTACCAGCAACATGCCCTGCTTGAACAGTACGATGGGTTCCATAGGTCACTCAGAGATAGGAAAAGAACAGGCTGTCGAGCAACCGCGACCACCCGGAGACCATCACGAACAAGAGCAATTTGAGCGGCAGGGAAATGGTCATGGGCGAGACCATTTGCATACCCAAAGCCAAGAGGAGATTGGAAACGATCAGGTCAATCACGATGAAAGGGATATAGATCAGGAAGCCGATTTCGAACCCCGCCTGCAACTGTGACAGCACAAAGGCCGGCGCCAGCAGGATCAGGTCCTCACGTTGGACCTCCTGCGCCATCTGCGCCGGCCACATGCGCATGGCATTTTCCAACAGGTGGGTAAGAATATCCGGGTCACTGTTGCGCAGCATGAAGGTGCGCAATGGTTTGATCGCCTCCATTCCCGTCTGTTGGAGTGCGCCTACGCTGGTCAGGTCCAGGGGCGACACCTTGACGATCTCGGCCATCTCATAGCCTACAGGCGCCATGATGAACAGGGTTGCCGCCAGGGCAATACCATTGATGGCCATGCCCGGAGGCACCTGCTGCACACCGATGGCATTGCGGGTGATCATCAGCACAATCACGATCTTCAGGAACGCCGTGCAGACGACCAACAGCATGGGCATCAACGACAGTGCCCCAAGAAATATTGCCAGGACGACCGGATCTATTCCCTGGAAACTATTCATCGAGAAAAGATCACGCGAGACATCTGCAGCCCCAGTCGCCCGTCCACTTCAACCAACTGGCCCAGGCCGAGGGGGCGGTCGCCGTAATAGAGACCGGCAGTGCCGGGGGCATAGCCGGCAACCCCCAACACCGCGCCGGGCGCAAGGTTGCGTAATTCGCCGAGGGTCAGGTTCAGCGTACCGCACCGTACATTGAGCGCCATGCTCAGCTCGTCGAATGGTTCATGCCCGAACACATCCATCACCGCTGTTTCATCCTCATGCTCTGAGTAGGGCTGTGTTGCAAAATCCTCATCCACAAACATATCCTCGATAGAAGTAAGGGTCAGGCGCATCGGCCCGGATTCAGCGTCGATCCAGCCCACCAGGCGCTGTTTGCCAACCTGCACGTGGCCGGTTCCCGACGCACTGAAAAAGGCTCGCTCAAGCACCAGCACGTCACCAGTCCGCAAGCCGCGCAGCTGGTGCATGGACAACCGCAGGTGCCCAAGCGTTACGTCAACCGCCAGCCGAAACTGCGCCGGCATCGGCTCAGCCCTGGATCGCCACGGCCCCGCCTTGCATAGCGCCAGAAAGCTCTCGACAGACAGCCACAGATAGCCCGCCACGCGAGAGGCCCCAAGCGTCACGCAGAGTCGACAACCAAAGTTCATGGGGCGAGCGCCTGGCAGCAAACGCAGGTACCCAAACAACGCCTGCACCTGAGGGCTTAGATGATGCTGGAACAACTCCCAGAACCAGGCGTCCGGATCATTCCCGGCCTGCTCGAGCGTCACGGGGCATTCACCCATCAAGCTGAACTGTGGTCCTGGCTCACTGAAGGCCAAGACGCCACAGGCGGTTTCGAAGCAGAGCGGCTGGATGCCCACAGGAGCAGTACCAGGCTCCATTCTCAACTCGCCACTCGACCCAGCGACCTCGAACGGCATACACAACCCTTGCCCCAAGCGCTGCCGGGCAACCGCAATATCGGTTTTGAATCTGGGAAGTATCAAAGGTGGCAGCATCATGCCTACGTCGATTTTGCCAGATACAAACTGACAGGCTGGCGCAGGCTCTGCGCCAACCGTTGCTCACATTGTTGGCGTACACCACTGAGCCAGTGCACCGTATTGTCTTGCTCTGCATGCAGCTCGACATTCCAGCCCCCCTGCTCCCGACGGATACTGGCGTTGATCCGCCCCAGGCGGCCCAGGTGAAAAACAGCCATCAACGGCCATTGCGAACCAACGAGCATTCGCGGCGCCAACTGCTCGGTCAGTGCCCCGATCATGGCGACATCGCCCGAGGCTTTGATTCCGTTCAGAGACGCTCCATACCCCCCGCTTTCCTGGCCACCATCGTCAAACAACCGGGCGAACAATCGCCCTTGCTCCCAAGGCACCAGGGTACCGAATTCAGGTGCACGATCATCGCGAGACTCTCGTGGACGCTGACGTTCGGGCGGACTAACTGAAACCTGTTTCATATCGGCTCCTGCCTCAGTAACTCAGATAACTCTTGTATTTTTTCTACCTGGCGCAAGCACAAGGTGACGTGTTTCTGCGCCTGGCCGACCCGTGCAGCCCGCTCTTGCTGCTGCTCTTGGAGTTGCAACAATTGGCCTTCTTCACGCCGGGTACCCGCCGATAATTGCCGCTCCTTGGCACTCCAGTTTTTCAGCGCCTTGAACGTCACCACCTGCCCCTGGTGCTGACTCAACAGCTGCGCGCATTGCCGGGCCTCTTCCAGGCGGGTTTGCTCGAGGACTTCCTGCGCCTCCCGGATATGCGCGACCAGCGCTTGCTGCGCCCTTTTTGCCTCACGCAGCGCACGCTCGGCGCGGTCTGCACGGTGTCGGCGCAAACGTCGCAGGGTATCGATTTCAGCCGGTAACACTTCAGAATGGGACATGGGCGGTCAGCTCAGCCAATTGGTCCATGGTGGCGGCAAGCGGCGAAGGTTCGCGCAAGTCCTGGCGCAGAAAGCCATCTACCGCCTGCCGACTGTCAACAGCCAGGTCGGTGAGTGCATCGTTGCCGGGCTGATACTCCCCCAACTTGAGCATCAGCTCGATCTGCTGGTAAGCCGACAGCAAGCGTCGTAGCGCCGTGCCGGCACGGATATGCACGGGCTCGGCAACATTGCTTAGAATCCGCGAAAGGCTGGCCAGGACATCGACCGCCGGGTAATGGCCGCGCTCGGCCAGCTTGCGCGACAGGACGATATGACCGTCGAGCAGAGAGCGCACCTCATCCGCTACCGGATCGTTCATGGAGTCCTGTTCGATCAACACTGTATAGATGGCCGTGATCACGCCTTCACGGGTCAAGCCGGCACGCTCCACCAGACGTGGCAGCAAACTGTAGACCGACGGCGGCAGACCACCGCGCCCCAAGGGTTCACCGGCAGCCAGGCCGATTTCACGTTGGGCCCTGGCAAAACGGGTCAGAGAGTCGATCAGCAACAGCACCCGCTGGCCCTTGCGCCGGAAACCTTCGGCCAGCGCAGTTGCCGTGAAAGCGGCACGCGCGCGCTCCATGCTTGAGCGGTCGGAGGTTGCACACACCAACACGGCCTTGGCACGCAACTGCTCATCCAGTTCATGATCGAGAAACTCGCGCAGTTCCCGGCCCCGCTCCCCGATGAGACCGAATACGATCACATCGCACTCCACGTTACGGGCGATTTCGGCCAACAAGGTGGTCTTGCCACAACCGGCTCCGGCAAACAGCCCGACACGCTGGCCCTCCCCCAGGGTCATCAGGCCATCAATCGAGCGCACCCCCGTAGCCAGTGCGCGGTTGATCCGCGGCCGTTCGGTAGGAAGAGGCGCCTCGCATAACACTGTGGTCGCCCCAGGGGTGTCCGCTTCCACGAACGCGCTCACACCATCGCCCGCAATCGGGCGGCCAAAACCATCCAGCACCTGCCCCAACAACTCATCACCGACCCGGACCTGATGCGGAACCCCCAACCGCTCGACGCTGGCGCCTACACGTACGCCTTCAAGGTTGCCCAGGGCACTGAGCACCGCATCGCGCTGATCGAACCCGATGATCTCGGCGAGCATGTAGTCGCCCGGCCCTTTTTCGACTTTGCATAGGTCACCAATACGTGCCTGCGGCAACCGGCACTGCAGCAGCATGCCGTTCACGCGCTGGATACGACCGAGCATTGTCACCGGCGCGAAACTGCTCAACGCCTGTGACTGGTTCAGTTGCCAGGCCTCCAGACGCTCCTGCAGCGACCCCTTCACCAGCCCACCTCATAGCGTTGCTCGCCGTCAAAAACCACTTTGCTGTTATCGATCAAAACCAGGCGCAGGCCATCCACTTCATCACCCACGAATAAGCGGCTTCCTTCCTCCAGCACCACGTGGCCATTCGGGCCACCCACTATCTGCGAGATCTTGAACGGTAACCTGCCTTCGCGTACCCGTACGCGACTGAGCACCGGCACCACAGTGTCGAATTGCTCGGCAAAACGGTCGAGCATGCGCGCAATCAGTTCCACTTCATCCTGGGAAACAACACCATTGAGGGCAATCTGACCATTGACGATCTGCAAGCTGACGCGCTGGAGCAATTCACGTTCGTTGAGCATCTTCATGAGTTGCTGACGCACCTCAGCGGGTGAGTCCAACCCGGGTTTCTGAATGACCGCCGGCATCAGCGATGCCTGGGCCTCACGCTCACCGCTGAAGATAATGCCGACCGCAGCGATGATCACGGCGCATAGCAGAACCAGGCTGACCAAGCGTTTTTGCTGCAACAAGGGAATGGAAGACAGCGTCAGCGGCAATGGCGCCTGGGGCAAGGGCTCCGTTGCCGGCCGGGGCGGTTTGAGCACCGATGCCTGCCGCCAAGGATGATCGGCAGGGCAGACACACAAGCTGACGGGGCCAATCATAAACGGCGTGTTGAGTGCCAGATCGCCGATCTGCGCCAACATTTGCCCATCGCCGTTTTTCAGCAGCCCCGCTTCAGCCTGCACCGACCAGCGCCCTTCGAGCAATAGCAGGCGCGCGTGGTGCTCGGCGATACCGGGATCATCCAGCAAGAGATCAGCGTCCGCGTTGGCGCCAAGGCTCCACTGCTCACCAAACAGAGGCAGCGCGGCCCCTTGATGCAAACCATCCAACACTCGGAGTTCGAACATCAGTACGCCCCCCCGTACTCTGCAAGTAGCGCTGTGTTCATGCCAATGTCCCGTGCATCAACTCATCCTGGCCAAGGTCAAAACGCCCCAGCACCTTGACCTTGGAAGTGCTCCCCAGCTCGGCGAAAGACAACACCGGCACATGGTTGAACTCCTCAAGCAACAAGGTGCGCAAGGGGCTGCGCAAATCCTGCGCCACCAACAACACACTTTTTATTTTTGCCCGTGCGCTGAAGGCCTGGTTGAGCAGGTTGACCAGCGCAGCGCTATTGTCGCCGTCGAGTGCAAAGAACACCCCGGTCTGGGTCTGGCGCAGCGCCTCGCGCAGGATGTTTTCGGTATGCGGTGACAACAGCCAGGCATGCAGCCCATCGGCCTCGCTGTACTGGTGGTAGATCTGCGACTTGAGGGCAATGCGCGCATAGTCAGCCAGTGCTTCCGGCTCGCGTTCGTGCTGGCCATATTCGATCAGCGATTCGACAATCAACCTCACGGCCCGCAGCGGAACCCCTTCGCTGGCCAGGCGTTGCAGCACCGCCGAAAAGCGCGAGATCGGCATGATGCGTTGCAGTTCCTGCACCAGCTCGGGTTGGTTGTTCTCAAGCCAACTGAGGATCGACTTGCTCTCTTGAATCCCCAGGAACTGCGGCCCGCTGAGCATCATCGCCTTCTTCATGCGGTCGACGATCAGGCTCGTCGCCGTGAAGCGCTCCAACTGCGCGTCATTGAGCAGTGGGTCGTCGGGTGGCAGCCAGAGCCAATCCTGTTCATTGCGCTCGGCCAATCCCGGTACGCCATGCTCAGGCTCAACCGTCAGGGCGCTGCGCTCCACGGCAACGCGCTGGACCACCGACGCCTTGACCATGGGTACCTCATGGACGCAGAAGCGCATTTCATCATCGTCCAGCGAGTCATCGATCTCGACCTCAAACGGCGGCAACGTCAGGCCAATGTTGGCAACCAGGGAATTTCGAACCTGACGGATTCCGTGAATAAGATCGGTCACCTCAGGCGTACCGCGCAAAGCCGAGGGAAACTGCAGCAGATAAGGCCGGGACGGATCAAACCCGCGCAGATCCTCTTTGCCATTTTCTTCAGGCCGCACGGCTTCGACGGCTTCGGCTTCTGGCTGCGCTTCACGTCGGCGCCGACGGTCGAGGTAATAACCCAAGGCGCCGGTCATCATCGCCAGCAGAATAAACACCAGGGTCGGCATGCCAGGCACGATCGCAAACACCAGCATGGCCACCGAGGCGATCATCCAGCTCTTGGGCTCACTGGTCATCTGGCGTGCGATCTCGGCGCCCATGTTCGTGATGCCCTTGCGCCCTTCCGGCGCCACGCGGGTAATGATCATGCCGGCGGTGAGAGAGATCAACAGCGCCGGTATCTGCGCAATCAGACCATCGCCAATCGTCAGCACCGAATACAGCGCCATTGAATCGGCGGCGCTCAAGCCGTGCTGGAACATACCTGTGGAGAAGCCGCCCAACAGGTTGACCACAACGATGATCAACCCCGCGATGGCATCCCCCTTGACGAATTTCATGGCACCATCCATGGCCCCGAACAGCTGACTCTCGCGGGACAACTGCTCACGCTTGTCCCGCGCTTGCACGCCGTCAATCAAGCCGGCACGCAAGTCACTGTCGATGGACATCTGCTTGCCCGGCATTGCGTCCAGGCTGAAGCGCGCCGCCACTTCGGCAACCCGCTCAGAGCCCTTGGTGATCACCAGAAAGTTGACCAGGGTCAGGATCAGAAAGATCACCATCCCAACAGCCAGGTTGCCGCCCACTACGAAATTACCGAAGGCCTCAACGATATCGCCGGCGTCCTGTTCGAGCAGGATCAAGCGCGTCGTTGCGATCGACAACGCCAGGCGGAACATGGTGGTCAGCAACAAAATCGACGGGAAGGAAGAGAACGCCAAAGGCCCGGGCAAGTAAAGCGCCAGCATGATCAGCAGGCAGGCAATACAGATATTCAGCGCAATCAGAATGTCCACCAGCCAGGTAGGCAGCGGCACGATGAAAATGAACACAATGGCCATGATCACCACGGCGCCCAAGACCTCGGCACGCTGCGCCACCTTGAGCAGTACACCGTTGAGGGTGGACAGCACGCTCACGCCAGGATAGTCGAATTAGGAAAACCAGGGCGTATGCCTTCGAGGCGGGCAAGCTCGTCCATCACCAGCAGGAAATTGTGCAGCGCCTCTTGGCGTGATTTGCTATCCGGCCACAAGGCCTCGGGCAACTTTTGAAACAGCTTATAAAGCGCATTGAGAGACACGAGTTTTGATGTGCTGCCCCCCATATCTTCAGCCAGGCGCATGACTTCATTTGTCACGATGCCGGTGTCTGCATAACCCAGCATGCGTCGCAGCAGGCTTACCGCATGCATTTCGATCGCAAGGTTCTGAATCAGCTCACGACAGCTGCATAACACCCCGCTCAATGCGCCGCATTTGCCCAGTCCCGTCAGCAAGGTGCGCAACATTGCCGTAGGGACCGAGGACACATGGGCGGCAATGTCGGCCGTCAGGGCGCTGGACATCATTTTCAACCCATGTGCAAAACGGTCGTCACTGTAGATGCCGAGCAGCGCGTGCATCATGGTCGCCAGGGATTGCCGTGTCACCACACTGGCGTAATAGAGCGCGCGCAGCGCCTGGAGCTCTTCTGGATCGCCACTCTTCTTATGCAAGGCCATGGCAATATTCAGGCCCGCCTGGATCTCCCCTTTGAAGCGGATCTCCAACTTGGCAATTGCATCCCGCGCCAGGTCGGCTTCGGAGTTGCGCACGTCGGCCTCGGCCTGCCCGCACACCGCCTTGAGTACCACGAAGGTGCGTGCCGGATCACCGCCAGTGAGCCCCAGCAATGTATCGATGCTGGGTTGCGTGAGTAATTTCTGCCTGATTCGACGTACTACCGCGGCAAAGCTTTCCTGGGCCGGATGCCCCAACTGCTCATAGAGCTGCGCGAGCACCTGGACAGGAGGCACACGCACGTCAATTACGCGCTTATCCAACGTACGACTGCTGGATTCCACCTCCTGACTGAAGTGCAGAGAAAGATCATCGACACCTTGGCCTGGCTCAGGCTTGGCGGCCGGGCTAGCGGTGGGGAGTTCCACTCGCGGGGTCATTGGCACTTCGTTGGTAGATTCGACTTTCATGGGCAGGCCAGTACAGGAAGAGAGTGTCCATATGTGGTCAGGCCCGCCCAGATGGTTCCACTGAAACTCACTCATCCAACAAGATGAAAAAACCTGCACAGGTCCCTGGTGCCTTTTGCAAATTACTGCACAAAAACACCGCGACCATAACGTATTTATTTATATAAATCATATAGTTACACAGTGATTCTCCTTTGGCACAGGCAGTGCAAAAGAGGTAACCGCCGAAACTATTTCGACTGCGTCTACCTTAAGGAAAAATCATGAATATCCCTATTGAAGCCCTCGTTCACCTTGGTGGCAGTTCGCCTCAATTCATGCTCCATCTGACAGACGATCAACAGAAAAAACTTCGCCGTTTCATTCACAAACGGGTCCTGAACCCGGAAGACGCGGATGATCTTTTGCAATTGACTTACCTGGAGGCCTGGCGCAATCGCGAACGTTTCAGTGGTACCGCGACACTCAGCACCTGGATGTGCGGCATCGCACAGAACCTGATCCGCAATCACTTCCGGCGCCTGTATGCCAAGCCTGCACATTGCGAATTCGACGAGTCGCTGTGGCATGGCCATGAAGAAAACCACAGCCTGGACTGGGAGTTCGAAGTCAACCGGCGCTTGGAAAATACCCTGAGTGCGATTGACCACTTGCCGACCGAGATGCGCAGAACGCTGTACGCCTCGCTGGAAACCGACGGCAGTTACCAGGACACCGCCGACGTACTGGACATTCCTATCGGCACCGTGCGCTCGCGCCTGTCACGGGCCCGCGAACAGCTCAAGCGCGTCACCCACACCCCACTGCATCGGTAAGTTGAGTTAGCCAGTCATGTGTTGGGCGACAGGGATATCTGCCCAACACTGTCGGACATGGCCTGCGAGTAAACCTTCGAAAACGCCAAGCGCTTCCACTCCCCTCATCCACAACGCATTCGTCACCGCCCGTCGCCAAAACTAGGGCTTTGGCTTAAACAGTTGAAAGCGTAGAAAAAAATTCAACAAAAACGCTTGACGCATTGCCGTTCCAAGCGAATAATGCGCGCCACTTGGCTACATAGCTCAGTTGGTTAGAGCATAGCATTCATAATGCTGGGGTCCGGGGTTCAAGTCCCTGTGTAGCCACCAAGTACTAAAAACGGCTTACCGAAAGGTAGGCCGTTTTTTTATGCGCGCAAAAAACTCCCTAACTGTATTTTGACGCCCCCCTACCCCACTGTTAGTGTCCAGCCTCCCCTGAACACGGAGCGCCCCCGATGCAACTGGACATCTACCAAGTCGACGCTTTCAGCCACCATCCCTTCGGCGGCAACCCGGCAGCAGTGTGCCCGCTCACCGAGTGGCTGCCCGACGAGCAACTGCAGCAGATCGCGGCCGAGAATAATCTTTCGGAAACCGCGTTCTTTGTACCCCGTGGCGAGTTCTATGAGTTGCGCTGGCTCACGCCGGAAGTTGAGGTGGACCTGTGCGGCCATGCCACGTTGGCAGCCGCGTGGGTATTGATCCACAAATTGGCGGACGCCCCGCAGGTTCTGCGCTTTGCCACCCGTAGCGGCGAGTTGCGGGTAACGCGCAACGGCGATGAGCTGGCGATGGATTTTCCGGCAAAGAAACCCGAACGCTGCGAGCCGCCCCACGGCATGTTGAGTGCCCTGGGGCTTGAAACCGCCGAGGTGTTTGGCACCGACGACTATATTGTGCTGGTGGAAGATGAAGCGCAGGTAGCGACCCTCGCACCGGACTTTGCGCGACTCAAAGGCCTGCCTAAACGCGGTATTGCGGTGACCGCCAAGAGCACGCGGTTTGATTTTGTCTCGCGCTGGTTCGGCCCGAATGTGGGCGTCAATGAAGACCCGGTTACCGGCTCGGCGCACACCTCGCTGGCACCGTTCTGGGCCGAGCGCCTGGGCAAGCCGCAATTGAGCGCCGAACAAGGCGGCCAGCGTAAGGGCCAGTTGCGCTGTGAACTCCAGGGTGACCGGGTGATTATTTCCGGCAAGGCCGTGCTGTACATGCAAGGCACGATTTACCTGTAAAAAACGCAGTAGCCCAAGGACCACAGCACCTTCTCAACATGAACGGAGTTCAGCGCGTGTTTTTGATTTCCCGCCGCAGCCTGACAGTCATCGCCGCAACCCTGGCCCTCGCAGCCTGCCACACGCCCGTCAACGAACAGCCTGCGGCGCCAGAGCTGGGTTCGGGCTATCGCACCGACCTGAGCACCCGCCACGCCGAGCGCCATATGGCCGCCGCCGCCAACCCACTGGCCGCTGAAGCCGGGCGTGAAATGCTGCGTCAAGGCGGCTCAGCCATTGATGCGGCGATTGCCATGCAAGCGGTATTGACTCTGGTGGAACCGCAATCGTCCGGCATCGGCGGCGGTGCATTCATCATGCTGTGGGATGGACAACAGGTGCAGGCTTATGACGGCCGTGAAACAGCACCGGCCGGGGCGACAGAGCGTCTGTTCCTGAAGGCCGACGGTACGCCGATGGCGTTCACGGATGCGCAGATTGGCGGGCGCTCGGTGGGTACGCCGGGCGTACTGCGCGCCCTGGAGATGGCGCACAAAAAGAGCGGCCACCTGCAATGGGCCAAGCTGTTCGAGCCGGCAATTCGTCTGTCGGAGCAAGGCTTTGCCATTTCCCCACGCTTGCATAGCTTGATCGCCGCTGACCGCTTTATCGCGCAATCACCCGACATGGCGGCGTACTTCCTGAATGCCGACGGCTCGCCAAAAGCCACCGGTACACGATTGAAAAACCCGGCACTGGCCGCGGTGTTCAAGCGCATCGCCAAGGAAGGGCCGGATGCTCTATACCAAGGCCCGATTGCCGATGAAATCGCACGCAAGGTACAGGGCCATCGCAATGCCGGCAGCCTGTCCCAGGCCGACCTCAAGGGCTACGCCGCCAAGCAGCGCGCACCGCTGTGCACCGACTACAAACAATGGAAGGTCTGCGGCATGCCACCGCCGTCCTCGGGCGGGATTGCCGTGGCGCAGATCCTGGGGACATTGCAGGCGCTGGAAACCCGCGACCCACGCCTGGCCATCGCCCCCATGACACCGGTCAAGAGTGTTTCGCCGGCCGGGCTTGAGCCGACACCCGAGGCCGTGCACCTGCTCGCCGAAGCCGGGCGCCTGGCCTTTGCCGACCGCGCGCTGTACGTGGCCGATGCAGACTTCACCCCCGTCCCGGTCGCCGGCCTCGTCGCGCCAGGTTACCTGGCACAACGCGCCACGCTGATCGGCGAGCGCAGCATGGGCATCGCCAAGCCCGGCCAACCCGCCGGTATTCAGGTGGCGTACGCACCAGACCGCTCGCCGCTGCGCATCTCCACCTCACAGGTGGTGGCGGTGGACGACCAGGGCGGCGCCGTGTCGATGACCACCACGGTTGAAGCGGCATTCGGCTCTCATGTGATGGTCCAGGGCTTTTTGCTCAACAACCAGATGACCGACTTCTCGTTCATCCCCGCAGAAAACGGCCAGCCTGTGGCCAACCGCGTACAACCGGGTAAACGCCCACGCTCGGCCATGGCGCCAACCCTGGTGTTCGACCGCAAGACAGGCGAACTGCTGGCTACCGTCGGCTCCCCCGGCGGCTCGCAGATCATCGAGTACGTGAGTAAATCCCTGGTGGCCATGCTCGACTGGAAGCTCGACCCGCAGGCGGCCATCAGCCTGCCTAACTTCGGCAGTCGCAATGGTGCTACCGAGTTGGAAGCTGGGCTGTTCAGCCCGGCGCTGAAACAGGTGCTCAAGGACAAGGGCCACGCCCTGAGCGAGATCGAGATGACCAGCGGCGTGCAGGCCATCGGGCGCACACGGGATGCCCAGGGCAAGGTGTCGCTGGACGGCGGCGCCGACCCTCGGCGTGAAGGCGAGGCGTTGGGCGACTAGGGTGTTTTGATCAAAGGAGAATGCACGGTGCACCAAGCCCATAACCTCAATGCCCTCCCCGGCGTGGATCACGGTTTTTGCTCGATTGACGATCCGCTTCGCCCCGATGGGGTGTTTATTTGCAAACAGGTGCACAGCGCGTCAGTGATCGAGTGGCAGCCGGGTCAGCCGGCCAACACGAATGAGGCTGACGGGGTGTTCACCCGCAGCCGACAGCCGATTGCGGTCATCACTGCCGATTGTTTGCCCATTCTGATCGCGGGCGGTGAGTCGGTAGCAGCCATTCATGGCGGCTGGAAGGGCTTGCAGCGTGGGATCATCGGCAATGCCGTGCAGCGCTTCATAGATGACGGCATTACTGTGGACCAATTGCGGGTGGCGATAGGGCCGTCGATCAAACCGTGCTGCTATGAGGTGAGCGCAGCGTTTATTGCCGAGCGCCAGGTCGATCAAGGCCACCTGTGGCAGCACGGCCAGGCACCCTGGAGCGTTGAGCAACCGGCGCCTCTACAGCCCCCGCGCATTCCACCGCCCCACGCCAGGCAAACGGGAAGTGCCTGGTTTGATTTGAGCGGGTATGGGCTGCTGTTGCTGCACGCGGCGGGGGTCAAGCGCGAGCAGATCGAGGTGAGTGACGTGTGCACTTATTGCACGTCGCCGACGTTTGCCAGCTATCGCAGGAGGACGCATCACTTGGAGGAGCCGAAGACGTTGATCTATTCGTGGATTGCTCGTACAAACTAACGGTCAAACCTTACTCTTGTGGCGAGGGAGCTCGCTCCCTTGCCACAGTTGCTCACCAGCCGTTGAGTCGAGCGCCCCCAAACAATCAGCGATTGCTCTTCAACCCCTTGCGACTCGCATGTCGCTCCAACGCCAACTCAATCAACCGGCTCACCAACTCGCTGTAGCTCATGCCCGCCGCCTGCCACAGCTTGGGGTACATGCTGATGCGGGTAAAACCGGGCAGTGAGTTGATCTCGTTGATCAGCACTTCGCCGTCCTGCGTCAGGAACACATCCACCCGCGCCAACCCGGCGCAGCCCAACACTTCAAACGCCTCAATGGCCAGGCTGCGAATCCGTTCGCTGGCTTCGTGACTGATCGCCGCCGGCACCACCACCTGAGCAGCCTGGCCATCGATGTATTTGCTGTCGTAGGAATAGAAACCACTGCTCACCACGATCTCGCCACAACCGCTGGCGATGGGCTCGTCATTGCCCAGCACGGCGCATTCGATCTCACGGCCCTGGACGGCGGACTCCACCAGCACCTTCTCATCAAACCCCAACGCCAGTTCAACGGCAGCGCGGTACTCAGCTTCGCTGCCGACTTTGCTTACCCCCACCGACGAACCCTGGTTGGCGGGCTTGACGAACATCGGCACACCGAGCTTGCCAGCGGCCGTTTCAAACGAGGTGCGCGCCGCATTAGCTCGCGTAAGGGTGATGAACGGCGTGACCGCAATACCCGCGTCGCGCAGCAAGCGCTTGCTGATGTCTTTGTCCATGCACACCGCCGAGCCGAGCACGTCGGAGCCGACGAAGGGCAAGTCGGCCATACGCAGCAAACCTTGCAGGCAGCCGTCTTCGCCGAGGGTGCCGTGGACAATCGGGAAGATCACGTCGATGTGTTCCAGCATGCCCTGCCCGGAGGTTTCCACCACTTGCTGGCTGGCCTTGCCGGGCACCACGGCCAATTCACGGTTGGACTGGTTGAGGGCGATGAGCGCCGGGTTTTCCTGGTTGAGCAGGAAGTTCGAGGTGTCATTAAGGTGCCAGTGACCGGCCTTGTCGATACCGATCAAAACCGGCTCGAAGCGTGAGCGATCAAGGGCATCGACAATGTTGCGCGCCGATTGCAGCGAGACCTCGTGCTCAGCCGAACGGCCACCAAAAATAATCCCTACCCGCACCTTGCTCATGACCCGGCCTCACTGTTGAAAGTAAGGCTTCTTACCATGGGTGGTTAGCGATTCGCTACCCGATGTGCATTGCCCCACACCTGCACAATCGTACAAGACCCCGGCAGACAACCGGTGCAGACTCAGTTAACGTGTTTCCACTTCCTTTTGTGACAAGTCACCATGGGCAACCCCATCCACTCCCTCGACTGGCTGCACCGCGCGCCCCACGCCAGTGGCCTGGACCGTATCGAGGCGTACTTTGCCGGCTTCGCCTTCGACCCTCATCGCCATGACACGTACGCCATCGGGCGCACGTTGTTCGGCGTACAGAGTTTTCATTATCGCGGCGGCACAACCCACAGCCTGCCCGGCACCACCATGGTGATCCACCCCGATGAAACCCATGACGGCCGTGCCGGCAGCGATGAAGGCTTCAAGTACCGGATGATCTATGTGGAGCCGGCGCTGATCCAGCAGATCCTCGGTGGGCAGCCGTTGCCGTTTATCCCCGGCGGCTTGTCCACCGACCCACGGCTGCACCGCGCCAGCGAAGTGTTGCTGCAAAGCCTGGATTGCCCGATTGACCCGATGCAAGAGCAAGACGCCCTGTTCGACCTGGCCCACGCGCTGAGCGCTGCGTCCGGGGCCATCATCCGCCGTAAATCCTTCGACTACATCGCGGCCGAACGCGCCCGTGAATTCATCCACAGCGCCCTGGGCCGCAGCATCACCCTGGATGAAATTGCCGACCACGCCGGCCGCGACCGGTGGGCGTTATCGCGGGATTTTCGTTTGTTATTCGGCACCAGCCCCTACCGCTACCTGACCATGCGCCGACTGGACCTGGTGCGCCACTTGTTGGCCCAGGGCCAATCGTTGGTGGATGCGGCGATGACCGCAGGCTTCACCGACCAAAGCCACATGACCCGCCAATTTCGCAGCACCTACGGCATGCCGCCATCGCGTTGGGTGAAAATGCTCGGACGCTGAGTACTGGGTTGGACTGTGGGAGCTGGCTTGCCTGCGATGCAGACACCTCGGTAAATCAGGTACACCAAGATGATGCCATCGCAGGCAAGCCAGCTCCCACAGTTGATCTTCGTGGCTTTGCGCCTCTGTCAGAGCTGGCGCCCGACAATCGGTTGGCCAATGGCCAGGAAATTCCCGCCCGCCACATGGTGCAACGTGCGCAGTTCATCATGCCCTTCAAAATGCCAGCGGCCCTCGCTGAATACCCGCTCATCAGCATAGGCCGCGACCACTTCGCCCAGGAACAGGTCATAGGCCTGCTGATTATGCGGCTCGGGCAGCAGGCGGCATTCCAGCCAAGCCACGCAGCCTTCCAGCATCGGCGCCTCGGTGTGCTCACCGCTGAAAGTGTGCAGGCCGTAGGCTGCGAATTTGTCGGTTTCAGCACCGCGGGTGTTGCCCACCGTTTGCACCAGATCAGCCTGTGCGGCACAAGGCACTTGCAGTACGAAGGTGCCGGCGCCTTCAAGTAGCTGACGGGTCCAGGTGGCCTTGTCGAGCACCACCGCGACTTTCGGTGGTTCGAAATCCAACGGCATGGCCCAGGCAGCAGCCATGATATTGCGCTGGCCGTTGTGGGCTGCACTCACCAACACGGTCGGCCCGTGGTTGAGCAAACGGTAAGCCTTGGACAATGGGACGGGGCGACGGAACGTAGGGCTCATGGTCGATCAGCTCTGCAAGCGAGAAAAGACCTACGATACCTCAAGCACAAGCCCGACAGGTCAGCTCGACAGCTGATTGGCAAACTGCCCGACCGCACTCACTACTTTTTGCGCACCGTCCTGAATTTCGACGATCACGGTACCCGCCTCCGCCGCCAGGGCCAGGCCCTGCTCGGCTTGCGCACGACCGTCGGCCATCAAGGCCACCGCGTCGCGGGCCATGTCCTGGTTCTGGCGCACCACACCAACAATTTCCTCGGTGGCTTTGCTGGTACGTGACGCCAATTGCCGTACTTCATCGGCCACCACCGCAAAGCCACGCCCCTGCTCACCGGCACGCGCCGCTTCGATGGCGGCGTTGAGCGCCAGCAGGTTGGTTTGCTCGGCAATGCCGCTGATGGTCTTGACGATGCTGCCGATCACTTGGGACTGGGCATTCAACGCCTCGATGCCTTCACCGGCCTGTTGCATGTGCTGGGCCAGGTCGCGCATAACGTCCACGGCCTGGGTGACCACGGTGGTGCCGCGCTGGGCGCTGTCGTCGGTTTGCAAAGAGGTGCTGTAGGCAATATTGGCGGCCTCGGCCACTGCCTGCTCGCGGTTGACCTGATCGGTAATGACCGTGGCGAACTTGACCACTTTGTACAGCCGCTCATTGGCGTCCAGCACCGGGTTGTAGGTGGCCTCCAACCACACCAGGCGGCCGTGGCTGTCCACACGTTTGAAGCGCGCGGCGACGAACTCACCGGCGTTCAGGCGCTTCCAGAACTGTTGGTATTCGGCACTGTTGTATTCCTGTGGCTCACAGAACATACGGTGATGCTTGCCTTCGATCTGCGCCAGGCTGTATCCCATGGCGCCGAGGAAGCGGTCATTGGCAGTGAGTACATGCCCCTCCAGGTCGAACTCGATCAACGCGGTGGAACGCATCAGTGCAGTGATCAGGTTTTCATGTTCACGCGAGCTCTCGATGGTGCGGGTAAGGTCGCTGGAAAAAATCGAAAACTGCTTGATGCGCCCCTCCGAACTGCGCACCGGCTGCACGATTGAGCGCAACCAGGCTTCCTTGCCATTGCCGCGCATCAGGCGTACGGCGCCGGCAAAGTGTTCGCCGCGGGCCAGCGCGTGCTTGAAGCGCAGTTGGAACTCGTCCTGGCGCACATGTGCCGGCGCCAGGTCTTCGATAGCACGCCCGACAATCTCGCCCAGCGAATAAGCCAGTTCCTGCAGGAAGTTGGCATTGGCCCACTCCACACGGCCTTCAGGGTCCAGTGTCAGGCAGAGCATTTCGCTTTCCAGGCTCTCTTTCACCTGGAGCAAGCTCGACAATTCTTCGCGCAGAGCGGTCAGCTCCTGCTTCAGGCGGGTATTGAACATGGGGCACCGTTAGGCAAGTGAGGTAGGTGTACTCACTTGCATCGGCGCTGCCGGGGTTTTCTGAAGAGCGCTTGAGCCCAGGGCCGAACTATATTTTCAACCGCCATTGTTACGGCATACGCCCATGACCTGATATTCCAGGGTATTGAGCTTGCCGCTGGAGTCTTCGTAGGTCATGCGCGACGGTACGGCGTTGCACGAGCGGATCGGCGGCGTCACGTTGACGACCTTGGCAATGTCCAGGTCCATGCCATAGCGGTACGCCTGGACCTCAGGCACCGGCTTGCCTTTTTTGATGGCGTACGCGGCCATGGCTTTCTCATTGCGCTCCATCATCAGGGCAAAGGTGCGATCCCCACCCCCTTCGGCCAGTGCGCCGAATGACAACACAGCCGTTAATACAGCCAAACCTGCTTTATAAAAGTTCATCGCGGTTTCCTCGACTGAAAAGTTCAGTGTCGAGATTAACCAACCCACCCTGACGCCAGGTTCACCAGAACATTACTTATTTGTTAGATGGCCGTTAGTTTCCAGAATTGTAATCTTCGCGCCATGCAGCTGTTATCCCTCGTTTGCAACTATCAGCCAGGGCCAGATCAATAAAAACGCCCGCCTCTATAAGAAGCCGATAACTGCCATCACCGAGGAGCGCATCATGAGCATTCGTCATTACACCCTTCCCTTTTCACTGATGGCTGCACTGCCCATGGCCGCCTTGGCGGTGGAGGACAAGCCCGAAGGTTTTATCGAGGGCAGCCGCATCAACGTGCTGGCACGCAATTTCTACTTCAACCGCGATGACCGCAAAGGCCAGTCCAGCCCCACTGGTAATGGTTACTCCGAAGCCTGGGCCCAGGGCTTCATCGGCAAATTCGAATCCGGTTTTACCCAGGGCACCGTGGGTTTTGGCCTGGACGCGTTCGCCATGTACGGCCTCACACTTGACTCGGGCAGCGGCCGCAGCGGCGGCAAAGGCTCGTTCGGCGTGCTGCCGGTGAACAGCGACAACCAACCGGAAAACAGCTACAGCAAAATCGGCGGCGCGGCGAAACTGCGCGTGCTGGACACCGTGATCAAGGCCGGCGACGTGTTCCCACTCACCCCGGTGGTGGCCTACGGCGACTCTCGCCTGTTGCCCGAGAGCTTTCGCGGCGTCACCCTGCAAAACACCAGTCTGGAAGGCTTGAGCCTGCAAGGCGGGCGCCTGAGCGGCATGAGCCAGCCCAGTGAAAGCGGCATGAACAAAGGCTTTGCCACCTTCTATGCAGGCAAGGTCGACTCGCCCTGGATCGCCTACTTCGGCGGTGACTACCAGCTCAACAGCCATCTGGGCTTTAGCCTGTACAGCAGCCGCTTGAAGGACGCCTGGGATCAGTACTACTTCGGCAGCAATGCCAATTACGCATTGACCGACGACGTGTCATTGTTCGGCGACTTCAACTACTACAAGGCCGTGGACGAAGGCCAGAAACGGCTCGGCGAGTTCGACAACAACATCTGGAGCGCCAGGCTCGGGGTCAAGGTCGGTGCCCACAGCGTGGCCGTGTCGCACCAGCGTAACAACGGCGACGATGACTTCGACTACCTGCGCCAATCAGACTCGATCTTCCTCAATAACTCGATCCAGTACAGCGACTTCAACGCGCCCAAGGAGCGCTCATGGATGGTGCGCTACGACCTGGACATGCAAGCGTTCGGCATTCCCGGCTTGTCGTTCATGACCCGCTACGGCAAAGGCACCGGCGCCGACTATAGCAACGCCAATGCCGTGTATATGCGCCGCGATGCAGCGGGTAACCCCTTGACCGATCAACGCCGCTGGGAACGGGATATCGAGGCCAAATACGTGGTGCAAAGTGGGCGTTTGAAGGATTTGTCCCTGCGCTTGCGCCAGGCCACCGTGCGCTCCAGTGCGTTTGAATCAGACCTGGAAGAAGTTCGTCTGATTGCCGAATACCCATTGGTCGTGCTGTAGCCCTTACATTCGCTCGCGATTAACTAACATCTGTTCACAAATAGCCAGTTATCAAAATTGTAATATTGGCCTCAGCTTCTCGTTAAGTGGAACTTTCTATACTCGCTTCAACTTATTCACCCGAGCACATTCATCTCTGAAGCTTTTGTGTAGCTCCTTTGGAAAGAGATGAATTTTTAACGCCCCGCTTGGGGCGTTTTTTTTGCCTGCGACACATGCGACCGACGGTCGCAGTTGACCCTAAAGCTACTTTAGCCTTCAGACTTTTCCCACTTCCGAACCCGCCGCCATAGGGACATGGGCGCCTTCTCTCCCCTAATTCAAGAGGTAACCCCCATGCGTATTCTTGTGGTTGAAGACGAGCAGAAAACCGCCGACTACCTGCAACAGGGCCTGAACGAAAGTGGCTACGTGGTCGACTGCGCCGCCAATGGTATCGACGGCCTGCACCTGGCCGGGCAACACGCCTATGAACTGGTGATTCTGGACGTGAACCTGCCGGGCAAGGATGGCTGGCAAGTACTGGAAGAACTGCGCCGCAACGGCACCCAGCGCGTGATGATGCTCACCGCCCGTGGCCGGCTGGCTGACAAGATCAAGGGCCTGGACATGGGCGCCGACGATTATCTGGTCAAGCCGTTCGAGTTTCCCGAACTGCTGGCCCGCGTGCGCACCTTGATGCGTCGCAGCGAGCACATTCCACAGCCGGAAGTGTTCCGCGTCTCGGACCTGGAACTGGACCCGCGCCGCCACCGCGCTTATCGCGGCACCCGGCGCATCGACCTGACCACCAAGGAGTTCGCGCTGTTGCAAGTGCTGATGCGCCAGGCCGGGGAAGTGCTGACCCGTACGCAGATTATTTCCCTGGTGTGGGACATGAATTTCGACTGCGACACCAACGTGGTCGAAGTCTCCATCAGCCGCCTGCGCGCCAAGGTGGATGACCAGAGCGAGGTCAAGCTGATCCACACTATTCGCGGCGTAGGCTACGTGCTGGAAGCGCGCCCATGAAGACCGGCAGCCTGTCGATGCGCCTGGGCCTGACGGTCAGCCTGATGGGCGCGGGCCTGGTGTTGCTGCTGGCGACCCTGGCCTACCTGGCCCTCACCCATGAGCTGGAAAAACTCGCGCGAAAAAACCTGGAAAGCAAGATGGAACAGATCCAGCACAGCCTGGCCCTGGGCCTGGACGCCCATGCCATCCGCGCCCGCCCGCACTCGCTGATGGACCTGGTGATCGGCCACGACAATTTCCACCTGACCATCGTCGGCACCGCGCCCGATAACAGCGTGCTGCTGAACGTCGGCAGCAAGCCCCAGGAACCACTGCTCACCGACTTCAAGCCACGGGAAACCCTGGGCTACCTCAATTGGGTCGACAGCTACGGCAACCAGGTACTCAGTGCCTCCAGCTTGATGCGCCTGGCCAACGGTGAACGTGTGCGGGTGCTGCTGTCCCTGGACCGCATGGACGACCAGGCATTGCTCAGTGCCTACCTGCGCGCCACGCTGATTGCGCTGCCGCTACTGCTGATACTGATTGGCATGGGCGCCTGGTGGCTGGTTCAACGGGGCCTGGCGCCGTTGAAGCAGTTCAGCCAGGTGGCGGCGAAAGTCACCACCCAGGACCTCACCCATCGCTTGTCTGTGGACAACCTGCCCCACGAACTGGGTGAACTGGCCCACGGCATCAACGTGATGCTTGACCGCCTGGATGCCGGGGTGCAGCAACTCTCGCAATTCTCCGATGACCTGGCCCACGAACTGCGCGCACCCTTGACCAACCTCATGGGCAAGGCCCAGTTGACCCTGTCGCGTCAGCGCCCGCCGCAGGAATATAAGGCGGTGCTGGAATCCAACACCGAAGAGCTCGAACGCCTGGCGCGGATTGTCAGCGACATGCTGTTTCTGGCGCAGGTCAGCCACCCGGCGGCGCGGGCCTCATTCACCGAGGTGTCCCTGGCGCAGGAAGCCCAGCGGGTGATGGAGTTGTTTGCCCTGAGTGCCGAAGATAAAGGCGTCACCCTGAGCCTGCGCGGCGATGCCTGGGTGACCGGCGACCGCCTGATGATCCAGCGGGCGATTTCCAACTTGCTCTCCAATGCCATTCGCCACACACCCGAGGCCTCTACCGTGTTGCTGTTGGTGGAGACCTACGAGCAGAGCGTATCGCTGTCGGTGGGCAACCCGGGGCGAGGCATTGAAGCGCACCACCTGCCGCACCTGTTCGAACGTTTCTACCGCGCCGACAGCAGCCGTACCCGTGCAGAGGGCGGCACCGGGCTGGGGCTGGCCATCGTGAAATCGATCATGCATATGCATCAGGGGCATGCTCATGTCACCAGCCAGCCTGGGCGTTTTACGCGGTTCAGCCTGGTGTTTCCTTCAAAGCCAGCCTAGGCCCAATGTAGGAGCGAGCTTGCTCGCGAAAAACGTCAACGATAACGCGTGTTACTGAATAAACGCGGCGCCTGTGGGTTTTTCGCGAGCAAGCTCGCTCCTACAGAGGGTAAGCCCGCACATTGCGGCGTTTTCACGGTTGTCAGGCGAGCTCTTCTTCGCGGCGATGAGCCCACTGATACAACGCCGGCAGCACCAGCAAGGTCAGCAAAGTCGAAGAAATAATCCCGCCAATCACCACCGTCGCCAATGGACGCTGCACTTCAGCGCCGGTGCCGGTGGCGAGTGCCATGGGGATAAACCCGAGGGACGCCACCAGCGCGGTCATCAGTACCGGGCGCAAGCGGGTCAACGCGCCTTCGTGGATCGCCACCGATAACGAGCGGCCTTCCTCGCGCAGGTTTCGGATGAAGGCGATCATCACCAGGCCATTAAGCACCGCGACGCCCGACAAGGCGATAAAGCCCACACCCGCCGAAATCGACAGCGGAATATCACGCAGCCACAAGGCCATGATCCCGCCGGTGAGCGCGAAGGGGATGCCGGTAAACACCAGCAGGCCGTCCTTGAGGTTGTTGAACATCATGAACAGCAACCCGAACACCAACAGCAACGCTACCGGCACCACGATGCGCAAGCGTTCGGAAGCCTCCTTCAACTGTTCGAACTGGCCGCCCCAGGTGGTCCAGTAACCGGCAGGGACTTTCACCTGGGTAGTGATGGCGGCTTCGGCCTCCTCGACAAACGAGCCGATATCGCGCCCGCGCACGTTGGCGCTGACGATCACCAGGCGCTTGCCGTTCTCGCGGCTGATCTGGTTGGGGCCCAGCACCAGGTCGAGGCTGGCAACCTGGGACAAGGCGATAAAGCCCAACTGCCCCGAGGTACTACTCGCCAGCGCCGGTACCGGGATCAACAGCCGTGACAAGCCGTCGATATCGGTGCGCAACGTGTCGGACAAGCGCACCACCATGTCAAAACGCCGATCACCCTCGTACAGCGTACCGGCCTGGCGCCCACCGACAGCGACGGCGATGGTGTCCTGCACATCACCCACATTCAGGCCGAAGCGAGCGGCCTTGTCGCGGTCGATATTGATGGTCAGCACCGGCAGGCCGGAGGTCTGTTCCACCTTCACTTCCGAGGCGCCGTTGAGCTTCTGCAAGGTCTCGGCGATTTCCCCGGCAGTCTGGTTGAGCACCGCCATATCATCGCCGAACACCTTCACCGCCACATCGCTGCGCACTCCGGAAATCAGCTCGTTGAAGCGCAACTGGATCGGCTGCGAGAGCTCATACACGCTGCCCGGCACAATCGCGCTGGCCCGTTGGATATCGGCGATGATTGCCTCGCGGGACTTCTTCGGGTTCGGCCATTGGTCCTTGGGCTTGAGCATCACGTAGCTGTCGGAAATATTCGGCGGCATCGGGTCGGAGGCGATTTCCGCCGTACCGGTGCGCGCAAACACCCGCTCGATTTCCGGCACTTGGGCCAGTAAGGTTTTTTCCAGTTGCTGCTGCATCTGCACTGATTGGGTCAGGCTGGTGCCAGGCACACGCAGCGCCTGTTGGGCAAAGTCACCTTCGCTGAGGCTGGGGATAAATTCACTGCCCATGCGGCTGGCGACCAACCCCGACACGACGATGGTCAGTGCGGCCAGGCCGAACACCAGGGGCCGACGCACCATCACCCAGTTGAGCACCGGGTCATACACCCGACGCGCACTGCGCATGACGAAGTTTTCTTCTTCCTTGACCTTGCCGGTGACGAACAACGCAATCGCCGCCGGTACGAAGGTCACCGACAGAATCATCGCGCCGAGCAAGGCAATCACCACGGTGAAGGCCATGGGGTGGAACATCTTCCCGGCCACGCCCGTGAGAGCGAAGATCGGCAGGTACACCACCATGATGATCAACTGCCCGAAGATCAGCGCGCGTCGTGCCTCCTTGGCCGCGGCGAACACTTCGTGCAGGCGTTCACTGCGGGTCAGCAACCGGCCGTGGCGCTGCTGTGCGTGGGCCAGACGGCGGATGGCGTTCTCGACGATCACCACCGCACCGTCAACGATAATGCCGAAGTCCAGCGCGCCCAGGCTCATCAGGTTGGCGCTGACTTTGTTGGTGAACATGCCGGTGAAGGTGAACAGCATCGCCAGCGGAATCACCATTGCCGTGATCAGCGCCGCACGGATGTTGCCCAGAAACAGAAACAACACCGCCACCACCAGCAACGCACCTTCGAAGAGGTTTTTCTTCACCGTGGCGATGGCTTTTTCCACCAGGTTGGTGCGGTCGTAAACAGTGACCGCCACCACGCCTTCGGGCAGCGAGCGGTTGATCTCCTCAAGCTTTTTCGCCACCGCCTGGGACACGCTGCGGCTGTTCTCGCCGATCAACATGAACACCGTGCCCAGCACCACCTCACGGCCATTTTCGGTGGCGGCGCCGGTACGCAGCTCACGACCAATGTCGACCTGGGCCACATTGCGCACGCGGATCGGCGTGCCGTCCGAGGAGGTGATGACAATGTTGGCGATGTCGTCGATAGACGCCACCTGGCCCGGCGCGCGGATCAACAACTGTTCGCCGCTGCGCTCGATATAGCCGGCGCCGACGTTGGCGTTGTTGCGCTCCAGCGCCGTGACCAAATCGTTGAGGGTCAGGTTGTAAGCGGCCAGGCGCTTGGGGTCTGGCGCAATCTGATATTCCTTGGCGAAGCCGCCGATGGTATTGATCTCGGCCACGCCTGGCACGTTGCGCAGTTGCGGCTTGATGATCCAGTCCTGGATCACCCGCAGGTCGGTGGGGGTGTAAGGCGTACCGTCCTCTTTGCGCACACCGTCCTCGGCTTCGACGGTCCACAGGAAAATTTCCCCAAGGCCAGTGGAAATCGGCCCCATCGCGGTTTCGATGCCGTCAGGCAATTGCTCACGGGCCACTTGCAGGCGTTCGTTGACCAATTGGCGGGCGAAGAACAGGTCGGTGCCGTCCTTGAAAATCACCGTGACCTGGGACAAACCGGAACGCGACAGCGATCGCGTCTGCTGCAGGCCCGGTAGGCCGGCCATGGCGGTTTCGATGGGAAAGGTGACGCGCTGCTCGGTTTCCAGCGGCGAAAAACCGGCCGCCGCCGAGTTGATCTGCACCTGTACGTTGGTGATGTCAGGCACTGCGTCGATGGGCAGTTTCTGATAGCTGGCGATGCCGACACCGGCCATCAACAGCACCGCCAGCAACACGATGATGCGCTGCTCGATGGCAAATTGGATAAGGCGCTCAAACATGGGGAATCACTCGCAGGATCAATGGGCGTGTTCGGCCGAGCCTTTGCCCAGTTCGGACTTGAGGATGAAGCTGCCAGCCGTCGCCACCTGCGCGCCGGCCTCCAGGCCTTTGCGCACTTCGACGTAGCCGTTTTCACTGACGCCCAGTTCAAGATGGCGGGTGATAAAGCCGTCCGCGGTGCGCACAAACACCGAGGGTTTGTCCTCGACGGTCTGGACAGCGGTTTGCGGCACGGTGACCTTGGCCTGGTAGGTGTCGGTGGCCACTTGCACGGCCACAAACAAGCCCGGGCGCCAGGCGTCATCGGGGTTGGGGACCGTCACGCGCACGGTGGCGGTGCGCGTCTGCTCACCGAGCAAGTTGCCCACATAGGCCACGGTGCCCAGCACTTCGGTGCCCATTTCCGTCGAGCTGACTTTCACTGGTTTGCCCACGCGAACCTTGTTCAAGTCCTTGGGAAATACGCCGAAGGTGACCCACACCTGGGACAGATCCGAGAGGGTAAAGACATTGCTGGTTTCACTGACCACCTCGCCCACCCCCAGGTGTTTTTCCACCACCACACCGGCGAAAGGCGCACGCAGTTCATAACGATTGCCGCCGACCAATACGGCGCTGCCGCTGAGCGCAGTCATTTTTTGCCGCGCATTGTTCAGGGCGATTTCGGCTTCTTGCAGGGTCTGCCGCGCCAGCAGGTAATCCTGTTCGGCAGAGATTTTGTCCTGCCACAACTGACGCTCGCGCTGGAAGGTGGTACGCGCCAGTTCGACCCGGCGCTCACTGGCCGCCAATTCGCTGCGCTGGTCGGAAATCTGCTGGCTGGCGATCACCGCCAACAGCTCACCCTTCTTCACCGACTGGCCCAGGTTGACCTTCACCGCCTCCACCACGCCTGCCGCACGGGGCACGATATGGGAGGTACGGTCTTCATCAAAACGCACTTCGCCCGGCAGCGTCAGCACGGTACTGATGGCACGCGGTTGCGCCTGGGCCAACTGGATGCCGGCGGCTTGAATCTGCTGCTCGGTGAGTTCGAGCTTGCCTTCTTCTTCCTCGGCGTGGGCGAAGCCGGAAAGCATCAGGCCCAAGGCGACGGCGAGCGCCATGCCATGTTTTTTGTTCATCAGGAGACTCCAGGAAAAATCAAAAGCGGGCGAGGTCGCCGTAAATGCGTTCGATGCGTACCCAGGCCTCGGTGGCCTGGGCGGTGGCCGCAAGGTATTGGGTGCGGGCCGCGATCAAGGTGCGCTGGGCGTCGAGCACGTCGAGGAAGTTGAACTTGCCCATCTCGAAGCCACGGGTGGCGCTGTCTACCGCACTTTGTGCGGCGGGCAGGATCTGCTGGTTGAACGCGCGCACTTCGGTATTTGCCGTTTGCCACAGGTCCAGGGCCTGGCGGGTTTCGGTGCGCAGGCGCAGCTCGGCGGCGTTGCGCAGGTCGCGGGCCTGGTCGGCGCGTCGAGTGGCCGCGAGGATGTTGCCCTGGTTGCGGTTGAACAACGGGATCGGCATCGACACGCCCACCAAGTTCACCCGTTCGCGCACGCTGGCGTCGTATTGGCTGCCGATGGACACGTCCAGGTCCGGAATGCGCTGGGCTTTTTCCAGGCCCACGCTGGCTTCGTTCTGCACAATGTTGAGTTCGGCCAGGCGCAATTCGGCGGTCTGCTCAAGGCGTGCCAACAATGGCGCGGCGGCGGGTAACGCCGGTACGGAAGTGCTTGGCGTGGCGACGACCTGGAAGTCGGTGGCGGCGCTGCCGGTGCTGGTGGCGAGGCGACGGTAGGCGTCAGTGAGGCCAATCTGTGCGCGGTTCAATTCCAGACGGATTTGCGACACCTGCACCTGGGCGCGAGTGGCTTCCACCGGCGACGACTTGCCAGCGGTGACGCGCCCATTGGCGACCACTAGGCCGCGCTCGGCAAGCGTCATGGAGCGTTGCGCCAGGTCAAGGCGTTCCTGGGCGCGCAGGGCGCCGTAGTAGCTGTCGATGATCTCGGCACGCAACTGGTTGCGACGCTGCTCCAGGGTCAGCGCGGCGGCATCCTGGGCGCGGGTGGCCACCTCGATGCGTGCACCGCGCTTGCCGCCCAGTTCAAGGGTCTGGCTGAGTTTGATGCTGGTGGTGCGGCTGTTGCGGCGGGTGTCTTCGGCGTCCCAGGAGGCCACCGGGTTGGGGATCAGGCCGGCCTGTTGCCGGCCGCCTTGGGCGATGTCGATTTCCCATTGTGCGGCCGCCAGGTCCGGGTTGTTGGCGAAGGCGGTTTGCAAGGCTGCATCGAGGGTGAGGGGTTGTGCCTGGGCGGCGTTTGCGGATATCCACACTACCAGTGCCGCCGCCCCCAACAGTGTTCTAACGAAAATTGCCATAACGAGAGTTCCACGCCCATGAAGTCGCTGAGGTTTCCCAGCGGGGGCAATGTAGCTTTCGGTACTTATCAGGGCCGTGGGCGAAAGATTACAAATCCGTTAGCCAGGCTCAGGCATGCACTTCGTCGTGATCGTCATGTTGAAAACCCTCGCCCTCGACCTGGATCGTGGCGTGGGAAATATCGAACTGTTCGTGCAGTAACTCCGTCACTCGGCTGAGGATCTGTTGCTCAGTGCCCTGGGACGCATCCGCGACCAGATGCGTACTCAGCACGTTCTTGCCACTGGTGAGGGCCCAGATATGCAGGTCGTGCACGTCCCTGACCCCCGGCACGCTGCGGATGGCCTGCTCCACCTGCTCGATGTCCACACCCTCCGGCACACCTTGCAGCAGGATGTTCATGCTCGCCTTAAGCAACGTCCAGGTGCGCGGCAATACCCAAAAGCCGATGGCGGCCGCGACCACGGAGTCAACCCAACCCCAGCCAGTGAACATGATCACCAGCGCGGCAATGATCACGCCGACGGAGCCCAGCATGTCGCTCCAGACTTCCAGGTAGGCGCCCTTGACGTTAAGGCTCTCGCCACTGGCAGCGCTGAGCAGGCGCATGGAGATCAGGTTGACCACCAGCCCCAGCAGCGCAATCACCAGCATGCCGGTGGACTGGATTTCGGCGGGCGCCTGCAGCCGCTGGTAAGCCTCGTACAAGATGTAGAACGCCACGGCGAACAGCAGTAATGCATTGAAGGCGGCCGCCAGGATCTCGAACCGCGCATAACCAAAGGTGCGCTTGCGGTCTGCCGGGCGCTTGGCGACCTGGATCGCCACCAGGGAAATCGCCAGGGCCAGGGCGTCGGTCATCATGTGCGCCGCATCGGACAACAGCGCCAGGCTGCCGGTGACAAAGGCACCGATGACTTCGGCCAGCATGAAACTGCCGGTCAGCCCCAGGGCGATCCATAACTTGCGTTCGTGGCCGGCGCGTACTTGGGCGTGGCTGTGTCCTGCGCTCATGAAATGTCCTCGTGGGTTGGGATGGGGCGGATCATAGAGCTATAGGCCAGTTCCACTGGCATGGTTTGCAAAATTGTCATCTGAGCGCCAGAGCGTCGTTAGCTTCGGGCGCACCAAAATCGTTCATGTACGCGTTGGGGAAGCTATATCAGGCGTGGCGTTGTTGATCTGGGCACCTTGCCGTCCTCGTGCCTACCGTCAGAAGAAGGGTCTTTAACCTCACTCGTAATACACCGTCTTGCCTCAGCGAGCGAATAATGGCATATAGTCATCATGCAAATTATTGTGTCTTAAATATTACTCACAGGGAGCGTGAAGGTGATCACCTACAACGACGCGATGCAATCAGTCCCCTTGGGCCAAAAACCCTCGGTATTACTCGCAAACGGTTTTTCTCAAGCGTGGAACCACCAGATCTTCAACTATAAGTACCTGCTTCAAGCTGCTAATTTCGGAGATCGAGAGCTTCAACTTAAAGAACTTTTTAAACAACTCAACACTTATGACTTTGAAAAAGTCATGAAGCGACTGGTTTCCACGCAGCTTGTACTAGAAATTTACGAAGCGAACCCACAACTCATAGAAACTGTAAAGCGAGATCAAGAAGTACTGAAGTCAGCACTTATAAATGCCATCTCCCACACTCACCCTCCACTACCCAGCAATATTTCTGACGAACAATACACCACTGCACGAAAGTTTCTATGTTCATTCAACCAAATATTCACACTGAATTATGACCTATTGCTTTACTGGGCAAAAAATAAAAACAACCTACCTCCAGAGCGCTACTCCACTGATGACGGCTTCAGATACCCAACATCCTGGGTAGGGCATGGCACTAACCAGGAGGTCCACTTTCTTCATGGGGGACTGCACATTTATGACACTGTATCCGGTATAAAAAAACATAAATGTACGGAAGATGGAGTCCCCATAATTGATCAAGTCAGAGAAAACTTAGAGCACGGGAAATTCCCCCTGTTTGTTGCGGAGCCGACCCATGCAAAAAAACGCGCACGGATAGAGCACAACCCCTACTTAAATTATTGCCTACGGAAGCTTAGAAACTTAAACGGCACACTCTTTATCTATGGCCATTCTATAGCGGACAACGACAGCCATATATTTGAAGAAATAAAGGGAGCTCAAGTGGAGAAAATTTTCATTAGTATCTACGGAAAAGCTGACAGCAAAGAAAATCAGCAGACAATGATGAGAGCAAAAAATCAATTTTTCGGATTTGATATCGAATTTTTCCAGGCCGAAACAACACCAATCTGGAGCCCGCAACAAGCTAAAATTCCGTAAGCAAAAGATTAAAAACTATCTCCCCCTCCTATTAGCAGAAATCTGGCTATGGGAGGGAGAGGTTGAGTATTGACACTCAGAAAAAAATTAGTAGTTCGCGTAGCCTAAATTACGATAGACGATCGTGGTTCCCACCCCCACCGCCCCCATCACCACGCAATACCCCACGCAGATCCACGGGCTGGTCGGCATCAGCGCGATCAATAACAACGGTGTAGTACTTGCCCAGAGTGCATAGGCAATGTTGTAGGTGAAGGAGATCCCCGACACCCGCACCTGCGCCGGAAACAGCCCGACCATCACCGACGGCACCGCGCCCACCACGCCGCAACTCAGGCCCGCCACGGCATACGCCGCGCCGAGCCACACACCGCCGGCGATCAGGCTGGCGTACAGCAGCGCAATGCCCACCGGCAGCAACAGGCTGTAGACCAATACCGCGCGCCATGCGCCGATGCGGTCCACCAGCAGGCCGGCGAGCACGCAGCCAATATTCAGGAAGACGATGCCCAGGGCGCTGAGGGCGAAGGTGTGGCTGGGGCTCATGCCGAAGGTTTTCTGCATCATGGTCGGGGTAATGACCACCAGCACTACCACGGCAGACGTCAGCACGCAGGTAAGGATCATCGCCGGCAGCAGCACGGCGCGATGGTCGCGCAGCACGGTGCGCAAGGGCATTTCGGCGGCGGCCTGGCGACGCGCCTGCATCTCCAGGAACACCGGGGTTTCACTGAGCCAGCGGCGCAGCCATACGCCGATCACACCGAATACGCCGCCGAGCAGGAAGGGGAAGCGCCAGGCGTAGTCGAGGATTTCGGCAGGGGTGAAGACTTGCGCGAGCAAGGTGGCGGTCAGCGCCCCCAGCAGGTAACCGAAGGTCAGGCCGGCCTGCAAAAACCCCAAGGCATAGCCACGATGGTGACGCGGTGCGTGCTCGGCGACGAAAGTCCAGGCGCTGGGCACCTCGCCGCCCACCGCTGCGCCTTGCAGTACGCGCAACGCCAGCAGGATCAGCGGGGCGAAATAGCCGATTTGCGCGTAGGTCGGCATGACGCCGATCAACAGGCAGGGCAAGGCCATCATCAGGATGCTCAGGCTGAAGACGCGCTTGCGCCCCAGGTGGTCGGCAAAGTGCGCCATCAGGATGCCGCCCAGTGGACGGGCGAGGTAGCCGGTCACGAAAATGCCGAAGCTTTGCAACAGGCGCAGCCACTCGGGCATTTCCGGCGGGAAGAACAGTTGGCTGAGGGTCAGCGCAAAGAACACGAAGATAATGAAGTCGTAGATTTCCAGGGCGCCGCCGAGGGCGGCCAGGCCCAGGGTTTTGTAGTCGGAGCGGGAAAAACGCTGCGCCCGTGGGGAAAAGGTGGCAGTCATGTGCAGGCTCGGCAGACAAACAAAATGGCGTGCAGGTTATGAGCTGAGCCCATTGATGGCAATCGTGACGGATATATTTGTTTTACTCATTGATCGTTGAAGATAACTACATTCCCAAATCAATGGCCGTAGAGGAACATGCCGTAAAACTGCCAAACCCCATAATAACTACAAGAGGAAAGACTCGTGGCCGATGCTATCGAAGACAGCCGCTATGCCCGATTTGCCCTGCGTTGCTCCAACTTCGCCGAGCGCTGGTTTCCTGACTCCTGGGTGTTTGCCGCCCTCGCCGTGATCATCGTCGCCGTCGCGACCCTGGGCATGGGCGCCGCACCGGCTGAAGCGGCCAAGGCATTTGGCGATGGGTTCTGGAGCCTGATCCCGTTCACCATGCAGATGGCCTTTGTGGTGATCGGCGGTTACGTGGTCGCCAGCTCACCACCCGCAGTGAAGTTGATAGACCGCCTGGCGCGCATTCCCAAGAATGGCCGTTCGGCCGTGGCCTGGGTAGCGTTGATTTCCATGGTGGCGTCGTTGCTTAACTGGGGCCTGTCCCTGGTGTTCGGCGGTTTGCTGGTGCGGGCATTGGCCCGGCGCACGGATTTGCGCATGGACTACCGTGCCGCTGGCGCTGCAGCGTACCTGGGCCTGGGGGCCGTATGGGCGCTGGGGCTGTCGTCGTCGGCCGCGCAGTTGCAGGCCAACCCGGCCAGCTTGCCGCCGTCGATTCTGTCGATCACCGGCATGATCCCGTTCACCGAGACTATTTTTTTGTGGCAATCCGGCGTGCTGTTGCTGGCGCTGATCGTAGTGTCGCTGATCATCGCCTACGCCACCGCGCCTGGCCCCAACAGCGCCCGGGATGCCAAGGCCTGCGGCATTGACCCGGCCTTCAACCTGCCCAAGCCGCAGGCGCCGACGCGCCCCGGTGAATGGCTGGAACACAGCCCGTTGCTGACGATTCTGCTGGCGTCGCTGGCGGCCGGCTGGCTGTTCCATGAGTTCTCGACCAAGCCGGCGATCAGCGCCATCTCGGGGCTCAATACCTATAACTTCCTGTTCATCATGGTGGGCGCGCTGCTGCACTGGCGCCCGCGCAGCTTCCTCGATGCGGTGGCCCGAGCGGTGCCGACCACCACCGGCGTGCTGATCCAGTTCCCGCTGTACGGCTCGATTGCCGCACTGATGACGGTGGTCAAGGGCGGTGACGGCCAGACCCTGGCGCACCATATCTCGACGTTCTTCACCTCCATCGCCTCCCACGACACCTACGCCCTGCTGATGGGTGTGTACTCGGCGGTGCTGGGCTTCTTCATCCCCTCGGGTGGCGGCAAGTGGATCATCGAAGCGCCGTATGTGATGCAAGTGGCCAATGACCTGCAATACCACCTGGGCTGGGCGGTGCAGATCTACAACGCCGCCGAGGCGCTGCCGAACTTGATCAACCCGTTTTATATGTTGCCGTTGCTGGGTGTGCTGGGGCTGAAGGCACGGGATTTGATCGGGTTTTCGTTCGTGCAGTTGCTGGTGCATACGCCGCTGGTGTTGTTTCTGCTGTGGGCGTTGGGAACGACGCTGAAGTATTTGCCGCCTGTGATGCCCTGAATAACGGGTGACCGCAACTGTTGGTAAACAGTTGCGGTCAAGGATTTACAGGAAGGCGTGCCAATAGATCAGGTAATGCACTCTGTACAAGGAATATGTGAATGGCGTGCCGCGAAGTCCGGATGCTGATCCATGATTTTCGTCGACACTTCACCAATGATGATCAGGCTCATGACCACAGCTTGTTGTGTTCGCCGGTCCTCCAAAAACTCTTCTTTGCTCAAGCCCTCTACAAAAGTGATCGCGTCAGTGGCAGCTTGCCAGATAATCCCCTAGCCGACGTTCCGTCATACTGGCCGGGCCTCCGCTAGCACTTTATCGCGAAACTTCAAAGGCAAGTCGCCAGGCGTAAGCAGGTCGACATTAACGCCGAGCAAGTCCTCAAGCTCGACCTGCAACCCACCGAGATCAAAGAGCGTTGTGCCCGGCGGCGCGTCTACCAGCAAATCAAGATCACTGCCTTCTTGGTCAGTCCCCATCAGTACCGACCCAAATACTCTGGGATTGGAAATACGGAAACGTCCGACCACTTCTCGTACAGCCGTTCGTTGCAGATCAAGTGCAGTTGAAGGTCTCACGACTCACCTCAGTGATGTGCATTAGAAGGGCAGTCTAGCAGCGCTTGAGCCGAGTAGACACGCCCCGCCCATCACACGCCTGTCTTTGTTCCGTCACATTCCATTGCTACCGTCCTGCGAAATATCTTGCAACATCTCGCCAAGGATTCCTCGCAATGAGTGACGAGCACAACGACCACCCTGCCCACGACTGCGCCCCCAAAACGCGGGTAGACACCAGCCGTCGGCGCTTCCTCGGCGGTGCGGCGGTGTTGGGGGTGGGGGCGACCTTGAGTGCCTGCGGCAATACCAGCGAAGCACCGAACCCACCCGTGGCGCGGCCGCTCACGCCCCAGGAACTGGACAAGGCGCTGCGCGAGCAGGTGAAAACCGTGGTGGTGATTTATGCCGAGAACCGCAGCTTCAACAACCTGTTCGCAGATTTCCCCGGGGTGGAGAATCCGCTGTCGGCGTTAACCGCCAAGGACTTCCAGCAGCGCGACCGCGATGGCAGCGTATTGCCTGCCCTGCCACCGAGCTGGGGCGGTGTGTTGCAGGTCGGCCCACAAACGGTGGACGGGGTGACTTACCCCAGCGAAGTGCAATTCCAGCAAAACCTGCCCAACGCGCCGTTCGCCCTCAAAGGCCCGCAGGGCGAAGACCTGCCATTGAGCCTGGTGACCCGCGACCTATGGCACGTGTTCTACCAGATCCAGATGCAGATCAACGGCGGCAAGAATGATGGTTTTGTCGCCTGGGGCGATTCCGGTGGGCTGGTGATGGGCCATTACGCCCAAAGCCGTTATGCCCTGCGCCTGTGGGACGTGGCCAAGGAGTTTGTGCTGTGCGATAACTTCTTCCAGGGCGCGTTTGGTGGCTCGTTCCTTAACCACCAGTACCTGATCAGCGCCACCGCGCCGTTTTATCCCAATGCCGCGCAGTCGGTGGCCAAGGCGCAGATCGCCACGCTGCAAAGCGATGACCCCAGCGGCACGCGCCTAAAGCCCTTGGACACGTCACCGGCCAGCGCCATGACCGGCCCACCACAATTCGGCCCCAGCGCATTGACACCCGATGGTTACGGCGTAAACACCCTGGCCCCACCCTACTGGCCCACCTGGATCCGCGACCCGCAAAACCCGGATTATTCCAAGCCAGACCTGCCCAATGTGCTGGTGCCGCAAACCCACGAGCATATTGGCGACAAGCTGTCGAAGAAGAACATCGACTGGGCCTGGTACGCCGGTGCGTGGCAAGCCACCCTGGAGCAGTTCAAGGACTCCGGCGGCATCCCCAAGATTCCGAATTTCCAGTACCACCACCAGCCGTTCAATTACTTCAAGCAGCAAGGGCCGCAGAACCCGGCAGAACGTGCCAGGCGCCTGCGCGACGGCGGTTTGGGCGATGAGTCAAGCACCAACCGGTTCTTCGCCGACGCCCAGGCCGGCAAGCTGCCCGCCGTGAGTTTCTACAAGCCCCAGGGCAACCTGAACATGCACGCCGGTTATGCCGATGTGGCCTCGGGCGATCGCCATATCGCCCGCGCCTTGAAGGTGCTGCAAGAAAGCCCGCAGTGGAAAAACATGGTGGTGGTGGTGACCGTGGATGAAAACGGCGGCTGGTGGGACCACGTGGCGCCGCCCCAGGGTGACCGCTGGGGCCCGGGCTCGCGGGTTCCGGCGCTGGTGGTGTCGCCGTTTGCCCGCAAAGGCACGGTGGACCATACGGTGTACGACACGGCATCGATCCTGCGTTTGATCACCCGGGTGTTCCAGTTGGAAACCCTGGACGGCCTCAAGCAGCGCGATGACGCGATGATCGCGCGCGGCCAGAAACCCATGGGCGATCTGAGCAATGCCTTGCAGTTCAGCCTGTAGGGGCTTATCCAATAACGACATGCCGGGCGATTTAACACGCGATTTTCCCGGTCAGCCGCTACTGTGTGCAGGTGGGCTTCCATCCCGCGCAGACGGGCTTCGCTGACAAGGAATCGACTATGTTTAAACCGACCAGGCTGTCCTTCACCCTCGCCGCACTACTGGCGAGTGCGGTCGTACAGGCCGACATCGAGGTGCCACTGGGCAGCACGCAGCGCGTCACCCAGTTGTTCGCGTACCCCAACAACTGCAATGTGATCTGCTTCCGGCCATGGTCACTGGAGCAGACCGCCGAACACTATTTGAACCAGAGCCTGCAACGTGACGGTTACAGCCGGGCCAAGGTCAGTGTGAAGACCCACGACGGTCAGGTCACGGCGACCTTCAGCGGCGTGCCCGACAGTTACGGCCAGCCACTGACCACGCTGCTCAATACCGCCGACCTGGCTTACCAAGGCGCCAGCCAGCTCAACAGCGATGGCAAATGGGCCTACAACTGGTACCTGTTCCTGCCGTTGGGCATGGCCCTGGAAAACCGCAAAAGCATCGAGCTGTTGCACTTCCCTCCGGATTACTCGCTGACCCAGGCCCAGGATTACCTGGAATCGGCCACCACCGACCGCTGGGCCACCTTGTTAAGCGAAAATGGCGTACCGGCCACGGAAACGCCGGCGTACCAGACCATCATCGATATCGCGCCCATCGCTGCGCCGTCCAATGCCGGCAAAGACCTGGAAACCGTCTACGGGTATTTCACCGACTACCAGACCCGCATGGTCAAGGAACTGAGCCTGCGCCCTGGCGGCGCATTACCCATGGTGGCCTTCGGCGCGCCAGTGCGTAGCTGGATCAAGCAACAATACGGGCAAACCGTGGGCGTGCTGAGCCTGGCGCAGATCAGCCCGGAGCCTGGCAAAACCGTCGCGGTATTGGGCGCCAACCACCCAAGTTACATTTGGTATGCGGCCAGCCCCGACAGCTATGACGGTGATGAACAAAAGGCTGATGACGCCGGTTTGAAAGTGATGGGCCAGGACTTGAGCGCCGCCTGCTGGCAAGCAGGCATGGGCCAGAAACCCGCCAGCGATGCGAACGTATTGCTCAAGGCCTGCCTGAACACTTGGCAAGTCACGCGCAAGGAGCAGACGTGTGAATTGTTCTACACCTCGGTGCGCCACCTGACGCCCGAGCAGGCCAACGCCAAGTGCGCCACAGCGCCTATCAAAGCGCAGTTGAAACTGTTGAGAAATGCCGCTCCCACGCCCACCGTCATAGCCCCCGCGCTTTAAGGCGAAGAAACCGTTTCTACTGTCAACTTTGACAGTAGAAACCGGATCCCACTTCGGCGAATCTAGGGCCGCGCCCATTTGCTGCAAGACTGGCCGTCACACCCGCAGGTCCATGCAGCCCCGCTCAGGAGAGTGATGAAAACTCGAGCCATGGATAAGGCTGAAACGGCTGTGAATGACTGCCTCTATCCCTTCAAGACGCTGCTCGTGGAACAGGGTTACCCCTCGACCGAGCACTTTGAGGTCAAGCAAGAGGCTGAAGGGGTTGCGGCCAGGGTCACGGCGCGCGTGGCCTTTGAGAGTCGCACGCGCATTGCTAAGGTTTCCGGTTATGCCGTGAGCGAACGGCGCCCGTACACGCTGCAACTGTCACCCCGCATCCACTTGTACGATTGTTGGCTCTGCGGCCTGTTACAGCACTCCTGCAACCCGAACGTGTTTCTAGACACGACGTACCTGGAGCTATGGACGGTGCAACCCATCGGCGCCGGCAGCTTGCTGACGCTGGATTACGCCACCACCGAAGACACACTGGCCCGGCAGTTCGCTTGCCATTGCGGCGAGCTGAACTGCCGGGGCTGGATCACCGGCAGCAAGGAGCCGCTGAACGCCGAAGGCCAGGCCTTCATGGCCTGGTGGCGTGAGCACAAACGACCTTAGGCTTCGCCCAACGGACGCAGGCGGTATTGCGGCGGCAGTTGCTCGAAGCCACTGATGGTGGTGTTCAAACTCTTCCAGCGACCGTCCTTGATGCCATAGATACAGCCATGGATCGACAGGCTCTGCCCGCGATGCCAGGCATTTTGCACAATGCTGGTGTGGCCGACGTTGGCCACCTGCTGGATCACGTTGAGCTCGCACATGCGGTCCACACGCTCTTCTTCGGTCGGCAACTGGGCCAGCACATCGCGGTTTTCGTAGTAAAGGTCGCGAATGGTGCGTAGCCAGCCGTCGATCAGGCCGAACTGGCGGTCCTGCATCGACGCACGCACGCCGCCACAGCCGTAGTGACCGGTGACGAGGATGTGTTTGACCTTGAGCACGTCCACCGCGTACTGGATCACCGACAGGCAGTTGAGGTCAGTGTGCAGCACCACGTTGGCCACGTTGCGATGCACAAACAGATCACCGGGCAACATGCCGACGATCTCGTTGGCCGGTACACGGGCATCGGAGCAGCCGATCCACAGGTATTCCGGGGTCTGCTGGCGGGCGAGCTTGGCGAAGAATTCGGGATCTTCCTGTTTGATCGCGTCCGCCCAGCGTTCGTTGTTATCAAGCAGGTCTTGTAGTTCGTTCATCAGGGAAGCCTCAGGAATGATGCGCAGGTTTGTGACTGACAAGCCCTCGTCCGGGTCACGCCAGGCGCTAATTAGCTTGAATTTTTTGGCTGCCATGCCTGTCCACACACTATAAGCCCCACAGTATGAGGATTGGCCATGACTGAATCACGACGTCCCTACGGCGCAACGCAGCCGGAACCGATCGATGACAACGAAGACCGCATGGGTGAGATGCGCGAGCTGGATTTTGACGAGCAGGACCAGACTGCGGAAATCGGCGACGAGCTGCCCCGCCGTGAGCGCGACCATCTGATGCCCGACGAACGGGTGCGCGAAGCCGGGCTGACCGGCGCATCGACGGATGATCATGATTCCACCGACGACGATATGAGCCCGGAGACGCTGATCCGTGAGGACGGCGCGCGGGATGCGCAGGAGGAAGGCGAAGACAATGCCGCCGACTATGACTTGAGCGTCGTGGGAGAGAATGACATTGGTGGCGGGAATGGGTTGGATGAGGCGGAACTGGCTGATCTGGACCCACTGAACCGCAAGCGCTGATCGATCATCACCCTATGTAGGTGTAGGAGCGAGCTTGCTCGCGAAAAACCCACCGGCGCCGCGGTCATCCAGGAAGCACGCGTTATCGTTGACGTTTTTCGCGAGCAAGCTCGCTCCTACAGCTCACGGTTGTTCAGTCGACGAGGGTGCAGGCCATCACGACTGCATCTTCGCGGCCACCCACCGCCGGGTAGTAATCCCGGCGACGGCCGATCTCGTTGAAGCCATAACGCTCATACAGGCGAAACGCGCCGGTATTGCTGTCGCGCACTTCCAGGAAGCACTCCCGGGCATTGGCCGCATAGGCACGGGACATCAGGTGCTCCAGCAAAGCAAGGCCCAAACCACGGCCCTGGTTTTCCGGCTTCACAGTAATGTTCAGCAAGTGCGCTTCATCGAGAATGATCTGCACCACCCCGTGCCCCACTTGCTGCTCGCCTTCGAACATCAGCCAGATCTGGTACTTGCCCAGCCCGTCGAGAAAAATCCCGCGGGTCCAGGGGTGGCTGAACGCCGCGTATTCGATTTTCAGCACGGCGTCGAGGTCGGCCTCGGTCATCGGGCGAAAGGATAAAGCCTCACTCATCAGTTGTTTTCCAGCGCGCCATCAGCCGGCGCATGGCTTGCCAGACATCAGCCTTACGCTGTGGCTCTTCCATTAATAATTCCAGGCCCGGCAGGGCCCACACCGAACCCAGGCCTTCAACCTGCAGCTCGCGGTACCAGGCCTCGGCGTTTGCTTCACCGGCAAACCGCACAGCGGGCAGGCCGATCAGCCACAGGCACACGCAAGGCTCGTCTTCCAGGCGTGCCGAGACAAACCCCTGGACGAAATCTCGTGCGGCCTCGGGGCCCTGGTCCATGGTGCCGCGCACCAGCAGCGGCCAGCGCACCGGCTCACCGACGATTTGCGGGCTGTCGGGCAGGCCGGCGGCGCGCAGCATGTCCTTGAGCAAAAGGTAGGCCGGGTCGCGGGACTGGAAACGTTCGCCGGTCGGCAGTTCCACCAGCAACAGGCAACGCCCGGCCCGCAGCAATTGCAGGGCAAAGCGTGGCGGCGGCACGACCGGCGCCTTGGCCACCGGCACAGCCTCCTCCACCACCTTGGCAGCTTTGGTCACCGGCGCAGGGCGCGGCACTTCGATCTTGGCCCGTTCGACCACCGGGCGCGTCTCAGGGGTGGGCTTGACCACCGCCACGGGCGCGGCCGCTTCTTCCCCCGACGACTCGAACGCCTCATAAGGCTCAAGCGCCTGCAACAACTCGGGCCGCGAAGGCGCGGCAAACGGCAGTTCGGTGCGGGGCAGCCAGTTGACCACCTGCATGGCGGTCAAGTAAGCGCGACGTCGGGACTCGATAAGCACAGCTCGGCCACTTGTGGATAAGTAAAGAGCGGGGATTCTACCGCTGTTCGGCAACAATCGCCCACTGCGCACTGACCGGCTGTGGATAAATCCCGCGCCTGATGCAGTACAATCGCGACTTTTAATCGCCAACCAGCCGGCCATTCCCATGATCGAACCCAAGCGCGTCCTGCGCGCCCTCGCCGAACACTGGGCCTTACTTGAGCCTCTGTGCGAACACTTCGACCAAGGCACCCTGAGCCTGGCCGAGCTGCGCGCACAGTTGGCCGCCCAACAACTGGACAGCACGCCCCAGGACATCACCAGCCTACTGGACGTGTGGATTCGCCTGGATATCCTGGTACCTGTCGCCAAGAGCCCGAACCGTTTCGAGCTCAACGCGCAGATCCACGACTTCCTCGCCTATCTTCGCAAGGAGCACCGGCTTGGCCTGTGCCTGGAAATCGAAGCCTACCTGCGTCACCTGGAGCGTCTGGCCGGTTACATCCAGGACGCCTTCGACATCCGTGACGGCCACGACCTGGCCCGGCAACTGCGCCTTCTGGATATGCGCGTGCGCGATGTGCTCAAAAAACTCGCCAACGACGAACAGGCCCTCGCCGCCGTGGCCGACCGCGCCAAGACCAGCGACCGCCAGATCCCGTTGCGCCAGCGTTACGCCGAGGTATTGGCGACCTGGGACGAGTACGTCGAGCCGATGATCCAACTGGTGAACGCCGACGGCGCCTTCGAGCAAGGCGTACGCAAGGTGGAAAACGTGCTGCTGCGCATGCTCACCGAGCAACAGCGTCTTGGCCACCTGGTAGATGACGACATGCTGCTGCGCACCCATGCGCGCATCCTCGAGATGCAAACCAGCGCCCAGCTGACCTTGCGCCATGCGCGGGAGTTGCTGCTGCCGCTGCGTGAAGAAGCACGCCGGCATAACGCCGTGACTCGCGGTGCGGCGCTGGCCCTGTCGGCGATTCGCCGCAAAGGCCTGGACGCGGTGCCGCAAGCGGCGATGCCGATGTTCACCCGGCCGCAAAGTACCTTTTTGGGCAGTGCGAGCCAGGTCGAGGCCTATGTGTATGCCCTGGCCAATTTCGAGCCCAAGCCGGCGCGTTTCCCCAAGGCGCACAAGTCCCACAAAGGCGAAGCCCCGCGCGCACCGCGTACGGTCAAGGAAATGCTCGAACGCTGCGAAGACGCGCTGCCGATGCCCGACCTGATGACCTGGCTGCTGGAGCAGGAACCGGACGGCGCCACCGATGAATTGCTGTACTGGTTCTCGCGCCTGTCCCGGGAAAAACGCTTCAAGCGCGAGCGCCTGGAACGTCGCGATTACCACACCCACGAGCACCAGGTCAGCCTGCGCTCCTTCGCCCTGCTCCCGGCCGGCGTCGATGCCACTGAGAATTCTGCGAGCACGCCTTATGCATCTTGATCTATCCGAACTGTCCCAGCTGGCGCCGATCTTTCGCGAGCTGTTCAAGGGTTACCACGTCAGCCGTCGCGACCCGGAGCTGTACGCGCAATTGTCGAACTTCCAGGACCAGTACCGCACGCTGTTCAAGGCCCTGGGCTTTGAGCTGGTGTGCGATACCCGCGGCTTCTATTACTTCGTGCCGGACACTGCCGTGGCTGCCGCGCAGGTGAACAAAACCGCCCAGCGCCTGGCCCTGTTCACCTTCATCATCGTCGAACACCTGGCCGACCAGGGTCGCGACCCGATTGCGGTGCTCGACGGCGGCAGCCTGGGCCGCGATGAATTGCCTTCGTTGCTGGAGAAATACCGTGACCTGTTTATCCAGGCCGAGGTACAGACCCAGGAAGAGCTCGAAGAAAAAATCATGCGCCGCATGACCCAACTGGGTTTTGCCAGCGAAGACAACGGTATCTACCGCTTCCTGCCGCCGATGCACCGCTTCCTGGATGTGTGCCTGTCGGTGCAGCAGGACCGCGACCTTGCCGCCAGCGTACACAGCGTACTGCCGCTGCCGGCACCGGTGATTATCGACGAAGACAGCGACGAGAAACTGCTGAAGACCGATGACCCGCTGGATCTGAGCGCCTTCACCGAAGAAAGCGAAGAAGATGCCTTGGCCCGTGCCATTGCCGAAGAACAGGAGACCGACGCATGAGTAAGGAACGCTACGGCATCCGCCGCTTCGCCCTATTGAACACCGCCGGTTACAGCCTGGGCTTGTTCCCGCTGGAAGAACCGCTGTCGGTGTACGGCGCCAACAACCTGGGTAAATCCGCCTCGATCAACGCCTTGCAATTCCCGATCCTGGCACGCATGTCGGACATGAGCTTCGGCAAGTACACCCTGGAACAATCGCGGCGTTTCTACTTTGCCACCGACACCAGCTACATCCTGGTAGAAGTCTCTCTGCCCCACGGCCCGCACGTTATCGGCGTGGTCGGCCGCGGCCCGGGCGGCGGCTTTGGTCACCAGTTCTTTGCCTACGCCGGCAAGCTGGACCTTACCCACTACCAGAAAAACGACACCTGCCTGCGCCAGAAAGAGCTGTTCACCAACCTTGAGCGCGAGGGCCTGAAAGCCTACGAGCTCAAGCCCGATGAACTGCGGCGCTTGCTGGTGGGCGGGCATACGTCAGTCCCGCTGGACCTGACGCTGATTCCGCTGCGCTCCACCAGCGAGCAGAGCCTGAAGACGTTCCGCGCGCTGTTTATCAACCTGCTGCACATGCGCGAAATCACCGCGGCCAAGCTCAAGCAACTGTTCCTTGATGCCTTCGAACACAGCCTGCGTTCGGGCAGTGTCGACTACATCGCGGCCTGTGAAGAAGCCTTCCGTGATGTGCGACGCATGGAGCAGGACTACAACTCGCTGGTGGCTGCCGGCCCCTTGGTTGAAGCCCTGGCCAATGGCGTGAAACAGCGCGACGCCCTGCGCGGCAAACTGCATCGCCTGTCGCCGCTGCTGGATTCGTTGCTGGGGACCTGGTCGGACTACGCCAGTGCGCGCAAGGAAGAGCTGACCATCCAGGCCGAACACTACCGCAACGAGCAGGACGCGCTGCAAAACGACCAGCGCGGCGGCACACAGGAGCTGATGCGCCTGGAGCGGGAAATCAGTGGCATCCAGCGTTGGTTGGGCGAGTTGTCGGTGCTCAAGCACCGCTTTGCCCTGGTGGATGACGTCAAGATGCTGGAGCAGCAATTGCTCGCCGCCAAGGATGCCCACGATGAACTGGCGGGCGCCTTGGCGCAGTCGCGGCAGTTCAGCGCCGAGGACTTGGAAGAACGCCTGCGCGACCTGGAAAAGCGCTTGAAGTCGGTCAAGCAGCAGCTCGATCACGCGGATAACAACAGCTACGCCAAGCTGCGCGAAGAATTTTCGCAGCAGGATGTCGAGCGCCTGATGCGCCTTTTCAACAGCTCGCTGTTCAGCCTGCCGCTGGGCGAACATGGCATCACGCTGGACGAGGACGGCCAATGGGTCAAATCCCTGGAGCAGATTCTCGATGGCTTCAAGGGCGAGCGCTTTGAGGTGCCGGGGCTGTCCATCGACATCTCGCACATCGAGCCGCCGGCACTGCAAGCCCTGGCGGATCGCGCCGCGTTGCGTGACCAGAAAGAGCGCCTGGAAAAAGAGCTCAAGCAACTGAAAACCCAGCAGGCCGTGGCGTCCGACCGCGCCGCAAGCAAGACCCAGACCGAAGCGCTGTACCAGCAGGTACTGGATGCCCAAAAGGCCCTGGAAGACTTCCGCCGCACCCAGACCCTGAGCGCCGAAGAAGGCGAGAAGCTGGAAAACCTGGCGCAGATGGAAGCGGCCCAGGACGAGTTGAAGCGTTCCAGCGATGCCTTTACCGAGCGCGTCCAGCAACTGTCGGCCAAGCTGCAACTGGTCGGCCGTCAGATCGGCGATATGGAAGCCAAGCAACGCACGCTGGATGACGCGTTGCGCCGTCGTCAGCTGTTGCCGGCGGATCTGCCGTTCGGTACGCCGTTCATGGACCCGGTCGACGACTCCATGGACAACCTGCTGCCGCTGCTCAATGACTATCAGGACAGCTGGCAGGGTTTGCTGCGCGCCGATGGCCAGATCGAAGCGCTGTACGCCCAGGTGCGTCTCAAGGGCGTGGCCAAGTTCGACAGTGAGGATGATGTCGAGCGTCGTCTGCAACTGCTGATCAACGCCTATGCGCACCGTACCGACGAGGCGCTGACCCTCGGCAAGGCGCGCCGTGCAGCGGTCACCGACATCGCCCGTACCCTGCGCAACATCCGTAGTGACTACGACAGCCTGGAACACCAGTTGGCGTTGTTCAACCGCGAGATCAACAAGCGCCAGGTCTCCAACCTGCAAAGCTTCCGCATCGTACTGGCGCCGAACAAGGAAGCGCTCAAGCATATCGACCAGATCATCCACAGTGCCGGTCAGTATGAAGAAGGCGAGACCCTCTCGGTGTTCGACCTCAGCCAGAGCGCCGAACAGGACAACAAGAACGAAGAAGCCAAGGAATACCTGGCTCGCCTGGTCGCCGCCAACCATAACCAGTTGGGCCTCAAGGACTTGTTCGAATTGGCGTTCGAAATCACCAAGGTCAACGGCCAGCCGGTGATCCATACCGACATCGACGGCGCTGCGTCCAACGGCACTACCATGACCATCAAGGCGCTGACCAACATGTACTTGTTGCTGCACCTGATGGACCGCGACCAGGCCGGTCGCGTACGGTTGCCGTACTACCTCGATGAAGCGGCAGACATCGATGAAAAGAACCAGGCAGCACTGCTGGAAACCAGCCTGCAATTGGGCTTTGTACCGATCCTGGCGAGTGTGAAGCCGCAGGTGTCCGCCCAGGTGGCGATCGACCTGGAGGGCGGCAGCGGGCCGAACGGGATCTACATTGATGAGGCGGACTGGAAGTACATCCGTCGCCATGATGTGGTGAAGGCGACGATGAATGTGCAGGCGGACGAGCCGGAGCTGGATGAAGTCTGACGGGTTGTACTGAGAGGCAAAAAGGCCGCGATCTTTTGGGATCGCGGCCTTTTTTTTGGGGCTTGGGATTTGCGGTGTGTTTGTGGGCCTCAACGCGGGCAAGCCCGGCTCCCACAGTTGGAATGCATACTTGCTGAAAATGCATATCCCTGTGGGAGCAGGGCTTGCCCGCGATAGCCGCGCCTCGGTTTATTTACCGAGTGGAATCTTAGGCGCCCAGGTCAGCCATTCATCCTCAAACTTGTCGAACAACGGGAACGTCTGCTGCGGCCGTGCCGGGTTACCCATGCGCTCGCCATCCGGGGTGGCAAAGGCGATGCCGCCGGCCACCAGCGTTTCAAGAGACTCGGTACGCACGGTCGCGCCCTTGAACAAGCCGAAGTCGAGGCCAAAGCCGCTGGTGTTCCAGAAGCGGCTGCCACTGCGTACCAGAGGTGCGTACTTGGGCTCGATCAGGATGTGCACCAACACACGGTCGGCGGTCTGGCCCAGCTCATAGCCGGTGACTTTGCCGACCGTCACTTCACGGTAGGTCACCGGTACCCCTTCCTTCAACGAACCACGGCGGGCGGCGCTGAGTGTGAGGCTCAGGCCAGCTTCCTGATGCACGGTTTCAGGCGGCTGGGCCAGGGCGACAAAGCTCTTCTGCGGGCCGGCGTTTTTCGCGGCCGGTTGCACCTCGATGTATTGGCCAGTGACCAGGGTCTCCAGGTTAGCCGTCTTCATCAGCCCCAGTTCCGGCTTGACCACCCAGAACTGGCTGCCCGTACGCGCAATGCGGTCCGCAACCTGAGTGATACGCGCCTTGAGCAGCACCGACTGCATGTCGGCACTGAGGTCGACACTCTCGATCTTGCCCACATCCAGTCCCTTGAAGCGCACCGGTGTGCCGGCGCTCAGGCCGTCGGCTCGGTCGACTTTGATGGTCACCAGAGTGCCGTGCTGGTTGGCGGCATCACGGTCGGCATACAGGCGAAAGCGCGGGATGCGATGTTTTAATGGCACGTTCGGTTCCGGCGTTTCGAAGGCGATACCGCCCGCCATCAGGCTGGCCAGGGATTCGCTTTTGACCTGGATACCGCCGGTGAGCCCGCCCGTAAGGGTGACGCCGCTGGCATTCCAGAAGCGCGTCGAGCCGTTGACCAGGCTTTCGTATTCCTTCTCGATATGAACGCCGATCACCAGTTGTTTTTTCTTGCGTGAAAACTGGTAGCTCTGCACCGAACCGACTTTGACCTGTTTGTACAGAATCGGGCTGCCGACATCCAACGAGCCCAGGCTGTCGGTGAGCAACACCATGTGCAGGCCCGGGGAACGCAGGTCCAAAGGTGGCGCCTTGGCGCGGGCTACGTATTCGCGTTGTGGCGGGGTGCCTTTGTCGCCTGGGCGAATCGCGATGTAGTTGCCCTTGACCAAGGCCTCCAGGCCGGTGATGCCCGCCAGGGAGATGGACGGCTTGACCACCCAGAATTGCGTGTCTTCGACCAGGTAGTCTTCAGCCAATGGATCGAGGGTCAGCTCGGCACTGGCGCTGGACAGGTCCGGGTCGATCTTCAGGGTTTTCAGGCTGCCGACCTGGATGCCTTTGTACATGACCGGCGTACGACCGGCCTGCAGGCCTTCAAAGTCGGTGAGTTTGACCTTGACCTTGATGCCCGCTGCGGCGGCGTCGAAATCTTCGTATAGGCGGAAAGGCAGGCTCGGGTCGGTGGGCGGGCTGTCTTTGCGGTTTTCAGGAGTGGCGAAGGCGATACCTCCGGCGACAATGCTGGAGAGGGATTCGCTGCGCACTTTCAAGCCGGAAAGGTTGGCGTCGATACTGATGCCGCTGGCATTCCAGAAACGCGTGTGTTTGCGCACCAGGTTGGCATAGGTCGGCTCGATATAGACCTTGACCTCGACGGTGCTCTGGTCTTCAGACAGCAGGTAGCTTTTGACCTGACCGACCTGAATCTGCTTGTAGAACACCGGACTGCCACGGTTCAACGAGCCCAGGCGATCGGCCTTGAGGGTCAGGTGCAAGCCGGGCTTGGCGTCGGATAACGGCGGCTCTTCGGAGAGCGCCTTGAACTTGCGCGTGGGCTCGCCATCACCGGGGCTGGCGGCGATGTAGTTACCTGAAACCAGGGTTTCCAGGCCGGTGATACCGGCAAGGCTGACGCTGGGTTTGACCAACCAGAAGCGGGTGTTGGTCTTGAGGTACTGCTCCACGTCCTTGTTCATCTCGATGGTGGCGATCACCCCGCGATTGCTGCCTTCGTCATCCAGGGCCAGGGTTTTGACCTTGCCCACGGTCATGCCTTTGTAGACCACTTCGGTCTTGTTGACCTGAATACCTTCGCCGCTTTCAAAGCGAACTTGAATCTCGATACCTTGCTGGGAATAGGCACGCCACCCCAGCCAGCCACCGATGATCAGGGCAATCAGGGGCAGCACCCAAATGGCCGACCAGTTAGAGGCTGGGCGGGTTTTAGCTTTAGGCAAATCACTCATGGTCGTCGTCCGACTCCGTGTTATCCCAAATCAGTCGGGGATCGAAAGTTACTGCGGCAAACATCGTCAAGATCACCACACTGGCGAACGCCGCAGCGCCGAGGTTGGCCTCGATACTGGCTAGCCGCCCAAAGTTAACGAGCGCCACCAGGATGGCGATCACGAAGATATCCAGCATGGACCAACGCCCAATGAACTCGATAAAGCGATACATCACAATGCGTTGTTGCGCGGACAGCGGTTGGTGACGCTGCACCGAGAACAGCAGCAGGCCAATGCCGACCAACTTGAAGGTCGGTACCAGGATACTGGCGATGAACACCACGGCAGCGATAGGAAACATCCCGTGCTGCACCAGCTGGATGACACCCGACATGATGGTGCTGGGGTCGCCTTGGCCGAGGGAGCTGACCGTCATGATGGGTAACAGGTTAGCGGGGATATACAGGATCGCCGCGGTGATCAACAGCGCCCAGGTACGTGTAAGGCTATTGGGGCGACGGGCATGGACCAACGCGCCACAACGGGTGCAGAGTTGCTCCTCGCTATCCGCTTCCTGCTTGTTCAACTCATGGCATTCGGTACAAATCAGAATACCTGCATCAATCGCCCGCATGGTCATCCTCTCCTGACAGCGCTTGCCAGATCTGATGGGGCGACATCACCACCTCAAGCAGAACTTGAACCATTAATAGACTCACGAAGCAGACCAGGCCCAGGCCAATTGTGATGGAGGCCATGTCGGCGAGCTTTACGATCGCCACCAGCACACCCATCAAGTAGACCTCCAACATCCCCCAGTCCTTCATGTGGTGGTAGATGCGATATAGCAGCAGCCCGTAATTGCGCCCTATGTTCCAGCGAATACTGAGCAGCACTGCCAACTGGCACAGAAGCTTGAGCAAGGGGATGCCCATGCTGCACAGGAACACCACGGCGGCAACGCCTTGCATGCCCGTATCGAACAGGCCAACGACGCCGCTCCACACGGTGTCCTCCGAAGACTGCCCGAGTAGATTGAGCTGCATGATGGGCAAAAAGTTCGCGGGGACGTACAGCAGCAGGGCTGCCAGTACCAAGGCGAGACTGCGCTCGACCACATTGTGACGGTGAGCGTATAGCTCGTAGCCACAGCGTGGACATTGGGCTTTTTCGCCGAGGGCGAGCGTTGGTTTGCGCATCAGCAAGTCGCACTCATGGCATGCCACCAGATCGTCTAGCGGTAAATCCGATACCTCGTGGGCATCAACCGGATCGGGCATAGATAGGGCTCTGACTCTAAAAATGATTAGGTGGCTATTCTAGTGGTGTCGCTCAGAAATAACTGTGCAAATTTTTAGGGGCAGTCAGGTCGGAGGTTGGGGCGCACAGGTGTACGGCGACAAGGCGGACACTTTTCGAGCGCGCAAAACAAAACCCCAACTGCTTTCGCAATTGGGGTTTTGGAATTTAATCTTGACGATGACCTACTCTCACATGGGGAAACCCCACACTACCATCGGCGATGCATCGTTTCACTGCTGAGTTCGGGATGGGATCAGGTGGTTCCAATGCTCTATGGTC
>NZ_JAAQWI010000012.1:0-222927 GCF_012985385.1 Pseudomonas sp. WS 5503 | reverse complement strand
AGCGGTCGATTTCCCGCGCCGAGAGGCTACTGGTCGGCTCGTCAAAGGCGATCACATGGGCGCCACGGGACAGCGCCTTGGCGATTTCCACCAATTGGCGCTGGCCCAGGGACAGGCGCCCGAGTTTTTCGTCGGGGTCGATTTCATCGGCCAGGCCCTTGAGGCAGGCCAGGGCCTGCTTGCGCAGCAGGCTCCGGTTGACCACGCCAAAGCGCGTGGGCAAATGCCCGAGGAACAGGTTCTCGGCCACGCTCATTTCCGGCACCAGATGCAGCTCCTGGTGAATCACCGCCACACCGCTGGCGATGCTGTCGGCGGCGCATTTGAAGGCCATGGTCTGCGCGCCGATCTGCACCGTACCGCTGGACGGAATGTAGGCGCCGCCGAGGATTTTCAGCAGGGTCGACTTGCCGGCGCCGTTCTCACCCATCAGCGCGTGCACCTGCCCCGGGTGGGCGGTGAAGCAAATGCCATCCAGCGCCTTGACCCCGGGAAAGGTCTTGCCGATGCCTTCAAACCGCAGGGCCGAAGCGGTCATTTCCACAGCCCGATCTTGGTCAGTTCCGCCTGGAAGTTTTCACGGGTAATCAGCGTCACTTCGTCCATAGCCGTGTATTTCGGCGGCTCGGTGCCCTGGGTAACCCACTCGTACATCATCTCAGCGGTTTTGTAGCCTTCAATGTGCGGGCTGGGCAGCATCGAGCCGAAGAAGCCGCTGTTGGCTTTCTTCAATTCGCCGATGGCGTCGGTGCCATTGATGCCGATACCAATCACATTGGCTGCGGCGAAACCGGCACTTTCGGTGGCGCGCACGCCGCCGAGCACGGTGTTGTCGTTCATGCCGCCGATGATCAGGTTCTTCGCGCTACCCGGCAGCTTGACCAGTGCCGAGTTGGTGGCGTCCATGCTGCCTGGCACGTCGAGGGTTTTCAGCGGGGCGGTGAGGATGTGATCTTTAGGAATGCCAGCCTCTTCCAGCGACTTGATCGAGCCGTCGGTGCGCTTCTTGCCGGTGTCGAGCTCGTTGAAGGTGTTGATCACCGCGTAGGTGTCCTTCCAGTCCCAACCACGTTTTTTCGCTTCGGCGGCCATGGCGGCGCCCTGCTTCTGGCCTACCTCAAACGCGGCCATGCCCAGGTACGGCACGTCTTCCATGAAGTTGCCCTTGGCATCGACAAAGCGATCATCCACGGCCATCACTTTCAAACCGTTGACCTTGGCCTTGGCAACGATGGCCGGGCCCAGGGACACGTCCGGCGGGCAGATCACGAAACCTTTGGCGCCGTTGGCGGCCAGGCTGTCGATGGCCGAGAGGGTTTTCTCGCCGTCCGGCACCGCGATCTTGATGAGTTTGAAGCCTTTGTCCTGGGCGGCTTTTTCCGCAAACGCCCACTCCGTCTGGAACCAGGGCTCTTCGGCCTGCTTGACCAAGAAACCGATTTTCACTTCTTCAGCGGCCAGCAACAGGCCGCTCAAGCTCACGGCCGAGACCGCCACAGCGGCGCAGCACAGGGAACGCAAACCACGACGACGATTCATAGGGGTGACTCCTTGTTGTTGTTGTTTTTCAATGTTCGTTTTGTGTACGGGTACTGTTGTGGCGAGGGAGCTTGCTCCCGCTGGGGTGCGCAGCGCCCCCCAAAAAAAGCCGGCTCCAGCTGCGCTGTCGAACGGGAGCAAGCTCCCTCGCCACAACAGCGCGTTTGGTTTATCCGGCGAAGCGGTGACAGGGCTTGCCTGGCACATCGACCTCAATGGCCAATACCGCACCATCAAGGGGGTGATCCAAGGGACTCGCCGCGCTGGTGATGTACAGCGTGGTGAGCTCGGGCCCACCGAACACGCAACTGGTGGGACGGCTGACCGGTAGTTCGATGATGCGATCCACCTCACCTGAAGGCGTTAGCCGCAGCAGGCAACTGCCGTCCCAGCGCGCGTTCCAGATGTAGCCGTCGGCGTCCATGGCCGAGCCATCCGGGCCGCCGCGTGTGTGCGGCCCGAACCAGGCCTGGGCGGCGCCGAGTTGGCCGTCAGCCTGGATCGAATGCTGATAGAGCGTACCGTCCATGCTGTCGCCGAAATGCACCTGGCTGCCCGCCTCGTTCCAAAGCAAGGTGTTGGGAATGCCCAGGCCCGCCAACAACGGCGTGACCCGCGCATCGGCATCGATGCGAAACAAGCCACCGGAGCGTCGGGTAATCGGCAGGTCTTCGCCCTGCTCGCCTATGTTGTTCTGCATGGTGCCCAACCACAGCCGGCCCTGGGCATCGCAGCGTGCTTCATTGCCGCGGTTGCCCGTTTGCGGGTCGGCTACGCACAGCAGGGTCAAGGCTTCGGTGGCCAGGTCCAGGCGATACACACCGCTGCTCAAGGTCACCAGCGCATCACCGCTTTGACAGGGGATGAACGCCGAGACGTGCTCAGGCAATTGCCACACCTGCAACTGCCCCCCCATCAGACGCAGCGCCTGGCGGGCGGCGATATCCACCCAATACAGGGCCTGGGTCGGTACATCCCAGAACGGCCCTTCGCCCAACCGGGCACGGTGCGGGGTGACTGCGCTCAACGACATGAAGCCTCCTGATCAGTTACAGCGATTCGCGCGATGGCGTGCCATTTACCAGGCGCTGAATACGCAAGGGGTTAGCGTTTTTCAACGCGTCGGGCAGCAGGCTATCAGGGTAGTTCTGGAAGCACACCGGGCGCAGGAAACGGTCGATGGCCAGCGTGCCGACCGAGGTGCCACGGGCGTCGGAAGTCGCCGGGTACGGCCCGCCGTGAACCATGGAATCGCACACCTCCACGCCAGTGGGGTAACCGTTGAGCAGGATGCGCCCGACTTTCTGTTCCAGCAGCGGCGTGAGTTCGGCGAACTGGTGCAGGTCGGTCGGTTCGCCGATTAGCGTGGCGGTCAATTGCCCGTGCAGCCCCTGCAGGGCGGCGCTGAGTTGGGCCTGATCGGCCACTTCGACGAACACCGTGGTGGGGCCGAACACTTCCTCTTGCAGCACTTCGTCGCCGTCAATCAACAGACGTACATCCGCCTTGAACAGTTGCGGTTGCGCCTGGTTGCCCGATTGCGCACTGCCCGCCAGATGCTGGATGCCCGGGTGAGACCGGAGTTTTCCCAGGCCCTTGCCGTAGCTGCCCAGGGTGCCGGCATTCAGCATGGTTTGCGCCGGTTGCTCGCCGATCAATTGCGCGACCTGCTGAGTGAACGCGGTGAACGCAGGCGAAGCGATACCGATCACCAGGCCTGGGTTGGTGCAGAACTGGCCGCAGCCTTGTACCACCGACGCGGTCAGGTCACGGGCAATGCTTTCAGCGCGGGCTTGCAGCGCCTGGGGCAGCACGATCACGGGGTTGATGCTCGACATCTCGGCAAATACCGGGATCGGTTGCGGGCGCGCCGCGGCCATGTCGCAGAGGGCGCGGCCGCCTTTGAGCGAGCCGGTAAAGCCTACCGCCTGGATCGCCGGATGCTTGACCAGCGCCTCACCGACGCCGCCGCCAAAGATCATATTGAACACGCCGGCCGGCATCTCGGTGGCCTCGGCGGCGCGAATGATCGCATCGGCCACGCGCTCGGCGGTCGCCATGTGGCCGCTGTGGGCCTTGAACACCACCGGGCAACCGGCGGCCAATGCAGCCGCCGTGTCACCGCCGGCGGTGGAGAATGCCAGGGGGAAGTTACTGGCACCAAAGACCGCCACCGGGCCGAGGCCGATGCGGTATTGGCGCAGGTCCGGGCGCGGCAACGGCTGGCGCTCTGGCAGGGCCTTGTCGATACGCGCGCCGTAAAAGTCACCGCGGCGCAGCACGGTGGCGAACAAACGCATCTGGCCGCTGGTGCGCCCGCGTTCGCCTTTGATGCGTGCGGCCGGCAAGGCGGTTTCGCGGCAGACCAGTTCGACGAAGTCATCGCCCAAGGCGTCCAGCTCATCGGCCACCGCATCCAGAAACTGCGCACGTCGTGCGGCGCTCAAGGCGCGATAGGCCGGGTACGCCTGGGCCGCGGCCTGGGCGGCGGCGTCCACTTCCTGGGCGGTGGCCTGGTAGAAATCCTGGGGCAAGGCTTCGCCGGTGGTGGCGTCGATGCTTTGCAGCTTGATGCTGCCGTTGGCGCTGCGCTGGCCGCCGATGTAGTTGTGGCCGAGGAACGGGGTCATGTTGATCTCCTTAAAGGGGGGTGACTTGGCCGGGTTCAAATGCCGCATCGCTGCTGCCGATACCGTTGATCAACGGCGCGCCGAATTCAGCCTGGCTGATCTCGAACACATCGCCCGGCTGGGTACGTATACCGTCGGCGAATGACAAGGTGGCGGTGCCGAAGAAGTGAATGTGCACATCGCCCGGCTTGAGGAACTGGCTGTATTTGAAGTGGTGGTATTCGAGGTTTTCCAGGCTGTGGCACATATTGGCCTCGCCACTGAGGAATTCGTTCTGCCAGATCACCTCGCCGTTGCGCAGGATGCGGCTGGTGCCCGCCAGATGCTCGGGCAGTTCGCCCACGCGCAACTCCGGGCCATAGCTGCAACTGCGCAGCTTGGAATGGGCCAGGTACAGGTAGTTCTTGCGCTCCATCACATGGTCGGAGAACTCGTTGCCCACCGCAAAGCCCAGGCGATAGGGTTTACGGTCATGGCCGATCACATAGAGGCCGCCTATTTCCGGCTCTTCGCCGGCGTCTTCGGCGAACGGCGGCACCGGGAAGGCCTGGCCCGGGCGCACGACGATGCTGCCATCGCCTTTGTAAAACCACTCCGGTTGCACACCGGCCTGGCCAGCACCTGGTTTGCCGCCCTCCACGCCCCATTTGAAGATGCGCATGGTGTCGGTCATCGCGCTGTCGTCGCCGGCCTGCTGGTGCATCTTGTCGCGGGCCGAGGCACTGCCCAGGTGGGTGAGGCCAGTGCCGCTGATCAGCATATGGGCCGGGTCCGGATGGTCCAGCGGCGGCAGGATTTTGTGTTCCGCCAACAAGGCGGCGTAGTCATGGCTGGCGCCCAGGCCGAGGGCTTCTACCTGTTGCTGCAACTTGCCGCCGGCATCGATGGCGGCCAGCGCGAGTTCACGCACGCTGTGGGCGCCGCGCACTTCGCGTACCTGGTTGCCTTCTACCACGCCGACGCGGCGCTCACCGTTGCTCAACTCGAACTGAACTAAACGCATGCAGGTTCTCCTGGATTTAAGTACGTGTGGCGCCACGGGCGCTGGCGGCGAATTGGTCGACGGGCAGCACGTGCTTGCGTTCCAACAAGCGGTAGACCACGAGGGTCAGCAGCAAGCCGAACACCATCACACCGGATAAGAAATACAAGCCTGAGGCCAGGTTGCCGGTGTACTCCTTGAGCGCACCGATCACGAACGGGCCGATATAGCCGCCGAGGTTGCCCACCGAGTTGATCAAGGCAATACCGGCCGCCGCACTGGCGCCGGCAAAGAAGCGCCCCGGCAGGGTCCAGAACACGGCGGTGCAGGAAAACATGGCAAACGCCGCCAGGCACAGTGCGGCCATTTGCAGCACTGGCACCGTGAGCCAGGCACTGCAGAACAGGCCGATGGCGCCCAGTACATAGAGCACGGCGAGATGGCCGTAACGGTCGTTCAAGCGGTCGGAACTGCGCGGGATGATCAACAGGCCGATGATGCCGAAGATATAGGGCACGGCGGAGATGAAGCCGGTGGTGAGGTCGCTGCCGCCAAACTGCTTGATCAGGGTCGGCAGCCACAAGCCGAGGCCGTAGATGCTCAGGGTCACCGGCAGGTAGAACAGCGCCAGCAGCAACACGCGCTTGTCCTTGAGCGCATGCAAGGGGTTGCCATGGCGCGTCTGGCCGTAGGCTTGCAGGTCTTTGTGCAGCTCGCCGGTGAGCCAGGCTTTTTCTTCCTCGCTCATCCAGTTGACCTTCTGGGGGCCGTCCGGCAGGTAACGCAGCACCGGCCAGGTCAGCAGGATCGCCGGGGTGCCGATCACGATGAACAGCCACTGCCAGCCATGCAGGCCAAGGATGCCGTCCATGCCGAGCAAACCGCCGGACACCGGGCCGGTGATCATCATTGCAATAGGTTGGGAGAGGATGAACAGCCCGAGGATCTTGCCGCGATGGCGCACCGGGAACCACTGGGTGATGTAGTACAGCACGCCGGGAAAGAAGCCCGCCTCCGCCGCGCCCAGCAGAAAACGCATCACATAGAAGCTGTGCGGCCCCTGCACGAAGGCCATGCCGATGGTGATGGCGCCCCAGGTGATCATGATGCGCGCAAACCAGCGCCGCGCGCCGAAGCGGTCGAGCATCAGGTTGCTGGGAATTTCAAACAGGAAATAGCCAATGAAGAACAACCCGGCACCGAGGCCATAGGCGGCGTCACCGATGCCCACGTCAGCGCCCATGTGCAGCTTGGCGAACCCTACGGCGGAACGGTCCACGTAGGCGATCAGGTACAGCAGGATCAGGAAGGGAATCAGTTTCAGCGTGATGCGCCGAATAAGCCGCAGTTCCTGGCTCATGGGGTCGATCTCCGATTGTTGTTTTTATAGAAGCTCGGGGGACGCCTCTGACGAAATCCGCCAGGGCCATACCTCAGTTAAGACCGACTATATAGTATGACTATTTGCAAAACAACACTTCCAAAGCGGCGATTTTGCGCTTATGTTTAAGCACGCATAGAACATATAGTCATACAATAAGAGAATCGATCATGCCTGACAAAAAGCCCGGCCTACGCTCTGCCCAGTGGTTCGGTACCGCCGACAAGAACGGTTTCATGTACCGCAGTTGGATGAAGAACCAAGGCATTGCCGACCATCAGTTCCATGGCAAGCCGATCATCGGCATCTGTAACACTTGGTCGGAGCTGACCCCGTGCAATGCGCACTTCCGCCAGATCGCCGAGCACGTCAAGCGTGGCGTGATCGAGGCCGGTGGCTTCCCGGTGGAGTTCCCGGTGTTTTCCAATGGCGAATCCAACCTGCGCCCTACCGCCATGCTCACGCGCAACCTGGCGAGCATGGATGTGGAAGAAGCGATTCGCGGCAATCCGATTGACGGTGTGGTGCTGCTGACCGGCTGCGACAAGACCACCCCGGCGCTGCTGATGGGCGCGGCCAGTTGTGATGTGCCGGCCATCGTCGTCACCGGCGGACCGATGCTCAACGGCAAGCACAAGGGCCAGGACATCGGCTCGGGGACGGTGGTGTGGCAGCTCAGCGAACAGGTCAAGGCCGGCACCATCACCCTGGATGACTTCCTCGCGGCCGAGGGCGGCATGTCGCGTTCGGCGGGCACCTGCAACACCATGGGCACGGCCTCGACCATGGCCTGCATGGCCGAGGCGCTGGGCACTTCCCTGCCCCACAACGCGGCGATTCCGGCGGTGGATGCACGCCGCTATGTATTGGCGCACATGTCGGGCATGCGCGCCGTGGAGATGGTGCGTGAAGACTTGAAGCTGTCGAAGATCCTCACCAAGGAGGCGTTCGAAAACGCTATCCGCGTGAACGCGGCCATCGGCGGCTCGACCAACGCCGTGATCCACTTGAAAGCCATCGCTGGGCGCATCGGCGTCGAACTCGACCTGGATGACTGGACCCGCATCGGCCGCGGCATGCCGACCATCGTCGACCTGCAGCCCTCCGGACGCTTTCTGATGGAAGAGTTCTACTACGCCGGCGGCCTGCCCGCGGTGCTGCGTCGCCTGGGTGAGGCCAACCTGATCCCCCACCCGAACGCCTTGACGGTCAACGGCAAGTCCCTGGGCGAGAACACCCAGGATTCGCCGATCTACGGCCAGGACGAAGTGATCCGCACCCTGGACAACCCGATCCGCGCCGACGGCGGCATCTGCGTGCTGCGTGGCAACCTCGCGCCCCTGGGCGCGGTGCTCAAGCCTTCGGCAGCGAGCCCCGAACTGATGCAACACCGTGGCCGCGCCGTGGTGTTCGAGAACTTCGACATGTACAAGGCACGCATCAACGACCCGGAGCTGGACGTGGATGCCAACTCGATCCTGGTCATGAAGAACTGCGGCCCCAAGGGTTACCCCGGCATGGCCGAAGTCGGCAACATGGGCCTGCCTGCCAAGCTGCTGGCCCAGGGCGTGACGGACATGGTGCGCATTTCCGATGCGCGCATGAGCGGCACCGCCTACGGCACCGTGGTGTTGCACGTGGCACCGGAAGCCGCCGCCGGCGGGCCGTTGGCGACAGTGAAGGAAGGTGACTGGATCGAACTCGATTGCGCCAATGGCCGCCTGCACCTGGACATTCCAGATGCCGAGCTGGCAGCGCGCATGGCCGACCTGCCCCCCGCGCAGAACCTCATTGTCGGCGGCTATCGCCAGCTGTACATCGACCATGTGTTGCAGGCCGACCAAGGCTGTGACTTTGACTTCCTGGTGGGCTGTCGCGGGGCAGAAGTCCCACGGCATTCCCACTAATTGGGATGCTATGATGCGGCGAATCTAAGCCAGAGCCTCCCCGTCGTTATGGATCACCAGCCGCCCAAGCCGCGCAAGAGCCAGCATGCCCAGATCGTTCAGGACTTGGGCATGCACATCGTTTCCGGTCGCTTCAAGCCTGAAGAACGCTTGCCCATGGAAGCCACGCTGTGCGAGGAATACCAGGTCAGCCGCTCGGTATTGCGCGAAGCCACGCGGGTGCTCAGCGCCAAGGGCCTGGTGTACTCCAAGCCACGGGTGGGCGCGGTGGTACGGCCACGCTTGAAATGGCACCTGCTCGACCCGGACGTGCTGTCCTGGTTGATGCAGTCCACGCCCCACAGCGAGTTTTTCAACACCCTGGCCGGGGTGCGCCGCATTCTCGAACCGGAAATCGCCGCCATGGCCGCGACCACCGCCACAGACGAAGACATCGCCACCATCGAACAAGCCTACCAAGGCATGGAAACCGCCAAGACCCACGAGGACCTGTTACAGGCCGACCTGGACTTCCACCGCGCGATTGCCGACGCCACCCGCAACGACCTGCTCGCCTATATGTGCAACATGCTCTCGCTGCCGTTGCGCGAGTCGATCAACATCACCAACCGCCGTCCGGATATCCAGGGCCTGAGTCTGCCTCGGCACAAAGCGATCCTCACTGCGATCCAGAACCGCGACGCCCTGGGTGCGCGGCATGCGTCGCTGGTGCAACTGGATGACACGCGGGTGGCGCTGGATACGGTGATGAACGTGTTGACGCCGTTGTGAGCCCGCGTCATTCCTGACTGTTATTGTTGGCCCTGGGGCAGGTGTTATCGCCCTCTTTTTTCAGCGCCAGCACGGCCTGGCGCTCGGACAGCAAGTGAGTGATGGCGCCGCCGATCGCAGCGGAAATCAACGCCAAGGCTTCTTTAGGCAGATTGATCGCCGCCCAGGTCAACCCACCGATCAGCAAGATGACAAACAGGATATTGAAACGTGACACGCCGAGTTTTATCGAGCGGACGATATCGGACGTGTCCTGCATTTTCTCGAAGCGTTTAAGGTCTTCGAACTTGCGCACCGATTCCAGGGTTTCCAGGTAATGGGTTTCGGCCCGCTTCAATTTCTTGATCACATCGGCTTCGAGCATGACCTCCTCTATCTCGATCCTGACCAGGCTGATATTGGCGCCTGGACGGCCTAGAATTTCCGAACTCAGCGAACTTTCGGCCAGCTCGGCCAGCAGATAGGTATAGGAGGTTTCGCTGATCTCCTTGGCATATTTTTGCAAGGCTGACGTGTAGCACTTGGTGGCGTATCGGGTGAACAGACGCTCGGCATCGTTGGTCTTTTTGATCAGGTCTTCAGCTTTCTCGATCAGTTCCCGTTCCATTTTTAATATCCCTATTAAGCGTGGCTTCGAAAAGCAATGAGCGCCGACCGCTGCGCTGGCACGTTACGAGCAAACATCCCTCGATCGCCCGCCAGTGTCTACTGTCAAACCTGACAGGTGAAGCTGATGCAGGCCCCAGTGGCCAGGGAGCTTGCTCCCGCGACGGCCTGCCAGCCGACGCATATCCACCTGACGCGCCGCATTCCAAATGTGGGGTGTCAGGTAGAGAAGTGTCGGCTGTCAGGCCGTCATCGCAGGCAAGCCAGCTCCCACAGTTGGAACGCGTAGCGTCAGGTAGATACGGGCCGTTGCGGGAGCAATCTCTCTCGCCACCGGCCCTGCGTGGTACCGCAGCTGTTCATCACAGGGTGTAGGCGATGCCCACCTGCACGGTACGCGGTGCGCCGGGGTAGGCGTAGATATTGCCGAACGCGCCTTCTTCATATTCACGGTTGAACAGGTTCTTCACATCCAGGTTCAAGCGCACACGCTCATTGACCTTGTAGTAACCGAGCAGGTCGACCACGGTATAGGCGTCCATGGAGAATGCCGTATTGGCGGTCTGGCCGGCGCGTTGGTCGACGTACTTGCCGCCGGCGCCCAGGCCCAGGCCTTTGAGCGCGCCGTCCTGGAACTCGTAGACGTTGAGCAGGCTGAAACTGTTGCGCGGGATGTTCATCAAGCGCGTGCCGGAGCGCAACGTGTTATCACGGGTAACTTCCGCATCTACGTAAGCGTAGCCGCCGATCACGCGCCATTCGGGCGTGAGGTTGCCTGCCACATTGAGGTCGAAGCCCCGACTGCGCACCTGGCCGGCCGCGACACTGAAGGTATTGTCCACGGGATCGGTGGTCAGCACGTTCTTCTTCTCAATCTGATAGATCGCCGCATCCACGCTCAACTGCCGGTCCAGCGCCTCCCACTTGATGCCCATCTCGTAGGACTTGCCTTTCTCCGGCGCAAAACCACCGCCTTCGCGGCTGGCGCCAGTGTTGGGCTTGAACGAACGCGCAGCATCGGCATAGACCGCGACGGTGTCGGTGAGGTCGTAGATTACACCCACGCGTGGGGTGACGGCGTTGTCGGCGGCCTGCCAGCTTTTACCAACATAGTTCTGGTAGTCATGCTCGAAACGCTCGAAGCGGGCACCGGCCAGTACTTTCAGACGTTCAGTGAGAGCAACCTGGTCCTGTACAAAAGCGGCGTAGGTCTTGAGGTTTTCTTTGTCGTGGGTCGGCGTACGGGTCAGTGCCGGACGGGGTTGACCGTACACCGGGTCAAAGATGTCAATGGGATAGGTACCCGCCGCGGCGCTGGAACGCTGGATAATCGACTTGTAGTCGTAGTCCTCGTACTCGATACCGGTGAGCAAGGTGTGATCAAACCCGCCGGTGGAGAAGTGCCCGGTCAGGTTGAGCTGATAGTCCTTGTCGGTCCATTCCAGCTTGCGGTAGTTGAAGTTGCGTTGCAGGGTGCGGCCATCAGCGCCCAGGCTGCCCGGCCCGTTGGCTTCGATGGCATTGCCTTTCAAACTGCCGTCCAACCAATGGAAACCGCCGCCCAGGGTCCAGTTGTCGCTCAGTGCATGCTCGAAACGCAACTGCGCCATGTTGTTGTCGTTGTGCAGCTTGCCGGCGTCCTTGTCGCCCCAGAACGTATCACGCGAGGGCGTGCCGCGCTGGTTGGGGAAGCGCGTCAGGCCGCGGTCCAGCGGGTGGTTGTTGCGCATGAAGTCGCCTTCGAAGGTCACCTTGGTGTCATCGGTGGCCTGCCAGGTGATTACCGGCGTCACACCGTAGCGTTCCGTCTCGACATGATCGCGGAAGGTGTCGCCGCCCTCGCCCACCACGTTCAGGCGATAGGCCAAGCGGCCTTCCTCGTCCAGCGGGCCGGAGGCATCCAGGGTGCCGCGCTTCATGCCCTGGTCATTGAGCTGGCTGCCCAGGGTGACGGTGCGTTCAGCCAGCGGCTGCTTGGACACCACGTTGAAGGTGCCGCCTGGGTCGCCACGGCCGTAGAGCATGGTCGCGGGGCCGCGCAGCACTTCCAGACGCTCGATGGTGTTGGCGTCCGGCATGTTCGGGTAACCGCGGTTGATCGGGAAACCGTTGCGGTAGAACTCACCGGTGGTGAAGCCGCGCACGGTAAAGGTGGTCAGGCCCTGGCCGCCAAAATTGTTGGCACGGCCGACGCCGCCGGCGTAATCGAGGGCATCCTGCAAGCGCGTTGCACCGAGGTCTTCGACCACGTCCTTGGACACTACGCTGATGGACTGCGGGGTTTCATGAATGGCGGTGTCGGTGCGCGTCGCACTGGCTGAGCGTGTGGCGTGGTAGCCCTGCACGGGGCCTTGGGCCGACTCAAGGTCCGCGGTGGCGGTGACATTGGTCGCTTGCAGCTCGATACTGGTGTTCTCGGCAGGCACCTGCTCTGCCCACGCGAAGGGGGAAAACGCCTGGAGCACACAGATGGAAATCAGGGTACGACGCATGGGTGTAAAACCTAGTGAATGAGCCAGATGGGACGGCAAACCTGCCAAGAATTCGCCGCGCATCATATATCAAGGCATTCTCGTTTGATATCGGTTCTCATTTGTTATTTTTCACGTATCTGCTGTGTCTCCAGTGGGTAACGCAAAAACCACAGGCGAAAAAAAGCCACTCAATCGAGTGGCTCATGCAACGCGCAGGCATACCTCAGCGATAGCGTTCCAGCCAGTGCGCGTAAGGCGCCGGCAAGGTCCAGGAGGACTTGTCCACGCCCAGTTCCTTGGCGGCAAAGTAGGCCCAGTGCGGGTCAGCCAAATGTGCGCGCCCCACCGAAACCAGGTCCAGGTGCCCGGCCTGCAGCGCGCCTTGCGCCAGTTGCGGCGTGCCGAAGCCCCAGGCCGAGGTCACCGGAATACCGGCTTCACGGCGTACACGCTCAGCAATCGGGCCCATGAAGGCCGGGCCCCATGGGATGTTGGTGTCAGGAATGGTAAAGCCGACGCTGACGCTCAGCAGGTCCAGGCCACCGTCCTTGAAACGGCGGGCCAGTTCGATGGACTCGGTGAGGGTCTGCTCATCACGGCCGTCGTATTCGATCACACCGAACCGGGCGGTGAGCGGCAGGTTTTCCGGCCAGACTTCACGCACCGCAGCCAGGGTTTCGAGGAGGAAGCGGCTGCGGTTGTCGAAGCTGCCACCGTAGGCATCGGTACGCTGGTTGGAGTGCTCGGAGAAAAAGCTCTGGCCCAGGTAGCCGTGGGCAAAGTGCAGCTCGATCCATTCAAAGCCGGCATCGCGAGCGCGGCGGGCCGCGTCGACGAAGTCCTGCTGCACGCGGGCAATGTCTTCCAGGGTCATGGCACGCGGTACGTTGGGCAAGTTGGCACCAAACGCGATGGCAGAGGGGGCGATGGTTTCCCAGCTACGGGCATCAGAGGCCGGGATGTGGTCATCACCTTCCCAGGGGCGATTGGCACTGGCTTTGCGACCGGCGTGGGCGATCTGAATGCCCGGCACCGAACCTGCGGCCTTGATGGCCTTGACCATGGGCACGAATGCCTGGGCATGGGCATCGCTCCAGATCCCGGCGCAGCCTGGGGTGATGCGTCCTTCAGGGGCGACCGCGGTGGCCTCGACCACCAGCAGGCCGGCACCGCCACGGGCCATGCCAGCCAGGTGGACGTGGTGCCAGTCGTTGACCATGCCGTCTTCGGCCATGTATTGGCACATCGGTGGGATAGCAATGCGATTGCGCAAGGTCACATCTTTGAGTTTGAACGGTTCGAACAAAGCCGACATTGAGAACTCCAGGAAGGGATGAGTGATTCGATAGTTCGATGGTAATCGAACTATGGTATTGAACGCTACCCCCCTGTTATGATCCGCCCCATGCGAGCCTTCAAACACCCTACCCCGCAAGAATTGACGCTTGAGCGTGTGCTGTACGCCTTGAGCGACCCCGTGCGCCTGGACATCGTGCGCTACCTGGCCAACGTGCCAGAGGCCACCTGTGGCGAACTCGACGGGGGGCGGCCCAAGTCCAGCATGTCCCATCACTTCCGGGTATTGCGCGATGCCGGCCTGGTGCACACCCGCAATGTGGGCACCACCCATATGAACTCGTTGCGCCGTGACGAGCTGGAAAGCCGCTTCCCTGGGTTGCTGGCGAGCGTGTTGTCACAGCACTAGACGCATAACTTCGGCGCGACGCCGGGCCTGTGGCGAGGGAGCTTGCTCCCGTGACGGCCTGCCACCCGGCGCTTGCCTACCTGACACCCCACAATCCAAATGTGGGAGCTGGCTTGCCTGCGATGGCGACCTGACAGCCGCCCCATATCTACCTGACACCCCTCTATCCAACTGTGGGAGCGGGCTTGCTCGCGAAGGCGGCCTGACAGCCGGCACAGTCATACCGAGTACATATCCATTCCTGCGGTAACAGCTACTTAGGGTTCTCTTGCCCCACCACTCGGCACCTCGCCCAGGCTCGGTGTGCCCGTAATCCGCCAGCGTGGTTTAACGGGGCGCTTAAGATCAAAAGCAGATCAAGACCAAGATCAAGAGCGGCTCGCTTCGCATCGTGGTTAGCGTTGGCTGCTGCAACTTGGAAAGTTGTGCAGATACCTATGCACTAGACGCCAAGCCTCAGGACAAGACCGCCTTTAACAGCGCGCCGTCCAGGTGCACACAGTCCTTGCCATTGCGCTTGGCGCCGTACAGGTTCTTGTCCGCCATCTTGAGTACGGCCGACAACTCGTCGCCCGGCGAAAAACGCGCCATTCCCGCACTGCAGGTGTAATGGTGGGGCGCAGACACACTGCTGCGGATCGCTTGCAACAAGTCCAGGGCATAATCACAGGCCACCTCCACATCGTCGCCCTGCAATAACACGCCGAACTCTTCCCCGCCGATCCGTCCAAAGCTGTGGCTGCCCTTGGCGTTTTTCAGGCACAGGGCCATGGCGCGCAGAATCTTGTCCCCCACGTCGTGGCCATACAGATCGTTTTTTTCTTTGAAACTGTCGATATCCAACATGATGAAGTAGCCGCCCTGCTCCCCACCGAGCAACTTCTCGAAGCTCTGCATAAAAGCGCGCCGATTGAGAATGGAGGTCAGGTAGTCGGTCTCGGCCAAGGCGCGAAACTCGCTTTCCACCAGCAATACCGAACGCAGGTTCTTCAAGTAGGAGTAACTCAAGATAAACCCGATGGACACCGACGCCGCGCAGAACAGCAGCAAATACACCTCGGTGCCAACATATATATCCGCCTGCATGGGTGGCCACAGGATCAGCCAGATCAATAGCGCATCGGCCAGGTAATCCTGGACACTGATAAACAAGATCGCACTGCCCACCACCAGGGTCACGGCCAACGGCAGGCCATAGATACGCAACTCTTTGTTCATATGAATCAGATAAGCGAAGCCGACGGACAACAACACCATATAGGTGACCCCCAGCACTCGCCAGAGCAGAAAGTTCGTGGTGGTGGCATGTACCCGGCAAACAATCAGCAGGCCCACCGTGACGCCCAACATATAAAAATTCAACTTCAGGGCCGCAGGAATCAGGAGCATGCCGACCCAGGCAATAATCCCTACCCCTTCGGCTTGGGTCACCGCAGGTGACAACAAACTGCGCATTCTGGGCCGCAACTTCAAGTTAGCAGGCATCCTTACGCTCCCATCTCAATAGCATGCAGGCCCATCGCAAATGAAAAGGCCATGAACCGCTTTACCAGGCTGGCAAAGGGTGGCAGAACTTCCAGCCGGGTTTTGGAGTGGGCTTTGAAATAACCCTTTTCAACCCCCTCCTGCACCATACGGATAATGTGGGTCTTGGACACGGAAAGTTGCTTGGCCAAGGCCAGGTAGGAAGACGACCGGAAGGTGGCGCGGTCGTTCTCTGGGGCAAAGGCGTCGTTGTAGATCGCCAGCATCAACAGATGGCCGGCGTCGCGCTTCACCAGCCAGTAACATTCGGGCAGCAAGACATCCACCGTCAACTCGGCCGCGAGAATCATGGCAAAACCCTTGAAATAGAGCGCAAGGAACTCGCGGTCATCCAAGTCGCGCATCTGCCGGAACACTTCCCTTTCGGGATAGAGCAGCGCCAACGACTCCGTGAGGGCGGTGAGCATCAACCGCGCTTCGCGGCAGGCTTCATCCGAAGGTGCATACACCCTGAAGCGACTGTCTTCGGGGTGCGGCGCAACCTCCATGAAACCCAAGGCCCGGAATAGCAAAAAAATCGATTCCAGGCTGTTTTTCGAACAATATTTGCGCGTTACGCACAAGGCTTTAACTTCTGCCAACAACGGCAGCGGTGTGGAAAAGTATTGGCTCAATAATGCAAACGACACCATCAAGCGGCTGTATTTAAGGGCACTCTTGTAGAAAAACGGTCGTCTCGAATAGGGCACGAGCAGCACGTGGTAATGCGCTCTCATGCACGATTCAAAATCCTTATGACGTTCGAGCGCTTGCGCGGTATTACACATAGCCAACTTCAACGAACTGACACGCATGAAAGAGCCCTGATCATCCAACTTGATGCCACTGATCTCAGCTACGAAATCCCTGCAGCCCGGCCCCAAAACAAATCACTTCAAAAATCCTGCCATTAATGGCTTTTTGCCTCGAACGCAATGTACAGCGATTGCCGGACAAGACGTCATCAGTACCAAAGTTGTTCCACAGTCAAATGCCCTATGGCACACACTTACGCGCAACCTTTGGTTACATTCTCTCCGCCTGGCGGTTAGAGGACTAATCGATTCAGCACACTGCGAACCTTCCTTCCTCGACGGCGTCGTAACAGGGGATTGTTGCCAACCGCCCGCCGCGAGGTTCTCGTTTGAAAGCTGCCCTTCTGAAGAAATACCGCCTGATCATCAAGACCATGGGCTATGTGGGCTGGGCGTTGTTCTGGCTGTTGTTGTGGGATGTGGCGGTGACGGTGGATTTCATGCTGTTTCTCACCGCCAAGATCAATTTGCCGCTGATGCCCCTGACCTTGCTCGGCTCGGCACTGGTGGTGCTGATCAGTTTTCGCAACAGCAGCGCCTACAACCGCTGGTGGGAAGCACGCACGCTGTGGGGTGCGATGGTCAACAACTCGCGCAGTTTTGCTCGGCAAGTGTTGACCCTGCTCGATGACGCCCCTGGTGAGGTGAACCCGGTGAAGTCGACGCTGTTGCGCCGTCACGTGGCTTACGTCAATTGCCTGGCTGCGCACCTCAAGGGCCAGCCGTGCCCGGAGGAAGTGCGAGCCTTTATCCCCGCAGAAGAATTTGCGCGCAACGGCGCCACCAATAACTTCGCCAATGACATCCTCACCGGCTCGGCCTCGTTGCTGGCGCGCGAATACCAGGCCGGGCGCCTGGACAGCATCCGCCTGGCGCGGTTGGAGTCGACCCTGGTGGACCTCTCCAACGCCCAGGGCGGCATGGAGCGGATTGCCAACACGCCACTGCCCTACCCTTACGTGTACTTCCCGCGGCTATTCATTTCGCTGTTCTGCCTGATCGTACCGGTGGGCCTGGTGGAATCCCTCGGTTGGTTCACGCCGTTGGCCTCCACGGTGGTGGGTTTCATGCTGCTGGCCATCGAACGCATCGGCACCGACCTGCAAAGCCCGTTCAATTCCAGCGAACACCAGATCCAGATGGAAAGCATCTGCGAAACCATCGAGAAGAACCTGCAGTCGATGCGCCGCGATGCCCTGGTCGGTGACCCGATCGCCTGATTCCCCCTCCTCAAGTGCCAACTCCCTCGGCCGATATACCGAGGGTACGCATGGCCTCGCCTCTCACAAAAACGCCTGCGACACGCAGTAGCCATTTTTCTCCCCTTGCCAAAACTATAAATACCCGCGGGTGAAGTCATGAATATCAAGCAGAAGCTGACATGGGCGTTTGCGGCCATCGCGTGCGTGCCGGTCATCCTGGTCGCCATTATCGTGGTGCTGAACCTGCGCGAGGGTGCGCTGGCCAACTTCCTCGACAGCAGCGGCCGCGAGATCCGCCAGATCGACAATGGCATGCAGCAGTTTTTCGACGGCATCAGCCAGAATGTCGACTTCGTCGCCAAAGACCCGCGTGTGATCGCGGCCAAGAACCTAAAGAACTACGCCGGCGCCGATGCAGCGCAAATTCCGCTGACGCCGACCAACACCGAACTGCTGGCGATTTTTGATCAGTTCGCCAAAAGCCACCCCAGTACCGCCTACCTGTCCCTGGGACTGAGCGATGGCGGCTACGCCAGTTGGCCGGACGACGCCAAGCTGACGCAATACGACCCGCGCACCCGCCCCTGGTACCAGGCCGCCATTGCAGCGCCAGGCAAGACCGTGCGCACAGGCGCCTACTACTGGGCCCCGGACGATGTGGTGCTGATCGGCACCGTGCGCACCGTCGCGGATGCCACGGGTAACGTCCTTGGGGTGGTTGGCCTTGACGTGTCGCTCAAGCAACTCACCGAGCTGGTGCGCACCATCAAGCTGGGCGACAGCGGCTACCTGATGCTGGTGGAAGCCGACGGCAACGTGCTGGTGGACCCCAGCGATGCCACGCACAACTTCAAGCCCCTGGCGGGCCTGGGCGCGAACTACGCCGAACTGGCCAAGCACGGCGATGGCGTGACCGAGGTGAGCATCGATGGCGTGGCCTACATGGCTAACGTGGTCAGTTCCAAAGACTTGGGCTGGCGCTTTATCGGCCTGATCAAGCGTGACGAAGTGATGGCCGGCGCCACCCGCCTGACGTGGTTGATCGCTGCGATCGCCGCCGTACTGGCCGTGGTGTTCGCAATCGTCGGTGCCAGTTTCGCCCGTGTGATCGTACGTCCGATTCGCGGTGTGGCCGACGGCCTGCAGGAAATCGCCGAAGGTGAAGGCGACCTCACGCGCCAGCTCAAAGTGCAAGGCAAGGACGAAACCGCCAGCCTGGCCGGCTGGTTCAACCAGTTCCTGAGCATGATCGCGCAACTGGTGCAGCGCATCGGCAACGCCTCCTCAGACCTGCAAACCGCCGCCGCCGACACCAGCGCCGTGGCCAACAATATGAACCAGGCCGCCGGCCGCCAGCGCGAAGCCGTGGAACTGGTGAGCACCGCGTTCAACGAGATGGTCGCCACCGCCAACGAAGTCGCGCGCTCATGCAGCGCCGCCGCCACGAGTGCCGATGAGGGCTATCGCGACGTGCACACCGGCCAGCAGCACATCGGCGAAGCCACCGGCAGCGTGCTCAAGCTCAGCGAAGACCTGCAAAAATCCACACAGACCATGCAGTTGCTCGAGCAAGACAGCCAGAACATCAACACCATCCTCGACACCATTCGTTCGATTGCCGAACAGACCAACCTGCTGGCGCTCAACGCCGCGATCGAAGCCGCCCGCGCTGGCGACCAGGGCCGCGGCTTTGCGGTGGTCGCCGATGAAGTGCGTGCACTGGCGCGTCGCACCGCCGACTCCACCGGCGAAATCGACAGCCTGCTGGGCAACCTCGCCCGCCGCACCCAGGAAGTCACCCAGCAGATGCAAGGCAGCTTGCTGGTGTCCAACACCAGCGTGGAGCGCATCCAGCAGGCCCGCGACAGCTTTGACAAGATCCGCGGCTCGGTGGATTCGATTCGCGACCAGAACACCCAGATCGCCACCGCCGCCGAAGAGCAGCACCAGGTGGCCGAAGAGATCAACCGGCATATCGCGCAGATCCACGCCGACGCGCAGTTGGTGGAAGGCTTTGCGCATTCGGCGCAGACCGGTTCAGGGCGGCTGACTGATATTTCCGGCCAGCTCAATGGGCTGGTGGGGCGCTTCAAGTTCTGATGCCCGCCCAATAAAGGCAGCGCTGTACCGTGGCGAGGGAGCTTGCTCCCGCTGGACTGCGTAGCAGTCCCAGTCTTTTAAATTAAGAGCGGGGCCGCTTCGCGCCCCAGCGGGAGCAAGCTCTCTCGCCACAGGGTACGTGTCGCAGGGTCCATCTAGGCCGACTCAGAGGCGGCCCTGCCCATCATCGCAGTACCTGCAACAGTCTATTGCAGGACTTAAATGTACTAACCAGTTACTTATCTTGCTAAAATCGCGTCTTTGCCCTCTCTCACTCGAGTCCATTCGACATGAAACGAGCATCGCGCGCCGCTGGCGTCTCTAGATTCTTACTCCTGGGCCTGGGCGTCGTCATCGCCCTGCTCGGCCTTGCGCTCGCCGTCGGCGGCGCCAAACTGGTCAGCCTGGGAGGTTCCTGGTACTTCCTGCTGGGCGGCGTGGTCATGGCCATCTCCGGGCTGTTGATTGCCCGCTGCAAGCCTGCCGGCGCCTGGTTGTTCGCCGCGTTTCTAGTGGCTACCGCCGTGTGGGCGGTGGCCGACGTGGGCCTGGAATACTGGCCGCTGTTCTCGCGACTGTTCATGTTTGCGGTGATTGGCGTGGTGGTCGCACTGGTGTATCCGTTGCTGGCCGGCAAACCGGCGCGGGGTGCCTATGGCGTCGCCGCCGTATTGGCGCTGGGCGTGGCGGTGGCGGCGGGCAATATGTTTGTCGCGCACCCAAGCGTGAAGCCCACCGGTGCAGGCCCGGGCGTCACCCCGGTGGCTGCGGCCGATGCGCAGAAAGATTGGGCCCACTACGGTAATACCGAAGGTGGCAGCCGTTTCGCCGCGCTGGACCAGATCAACCGCGACAACATCGACAAGCTCAAGGTCGCCTGGACCTACCACACCGGCGACGTGGCCATCAGCGACGGTAACGGTGCCGAGGACCAACTGACCCCCCTGCAGATCGGCAACAAAGTGTTTATCTGCACCCCGCACAACAACCTGATCGCGCTGGATGCCGACACCGGCAAAGAACTGTGGAAAAACGAAGTCAACGCCAAATCGGCAGTGTGGCAGCGTTGCCGGGGCATGGCGTATTTCGACGCCAGCGCGCCGATTGCCCAGCCGACCCAGCCCGACAGCTCGCCGGTCCTGGCCGCCAGCGTGCCCGCCGGTGCGCAGTGCCAGCGTCGCCTGCTGACCAACACCATTGATGCACGCCTGATCGCCGTAGACGCCGACACCGGCAAGTTCTGCGAAGACTTCGGCACCCACGGTCAGGTGGACCTCAAGGCCGGCCTCGGCAATGTGCCGGACAGCTACTACCAACTGTCCTCGGCGCCGCTGATGGCCGGTACCACCGTCGTAGTCGGCGGTCGCGTGGCAGACAACGTGCAGACCGATATGCCCGGTGGCGTGATCCGTGGCTTTGACGTGATCACTGGCCAGATGCGCTGGGCCTTCGACCCAGGCAACCCTGAAGACAAGCAGGCCCCGACGGGCGACGCCACCTACGTGCGCAGCACCCCGAACAGCTGGGCGCCGATGTCTTACGACCCACTGATGAACACGGTCTTCCTGCCGATGGGCAGCTCCTCCACCGATATCTACGGCGTGGAGCGCACCCAGCTCAACCACAAATACGGCGCTTCGGTGCTGGCACTCGACGCCTCCACCGGTGCCGAGAAGTGGGTCTACCAGACGGTTCACAACGACCTCTGGGACTTCGACCTGCCGATGCAGCCAAGCCTGATCGACTTCACCCCGCCAGGCAGCGACAAGGCTGTACCGGCCGTGGTCATCGGCACCAAGGCCGGGCAGATTTACGTGCTCGACCGCGCCACCGGCAAGCCGCTGACGAACGTGCAGGAAGTGCCGGTCAAAGCCGCGAACATTCCCAACGAGCCGTATTCCCTGACCCAGCCGAAATCCGTGGGCATGCCGCAGATCGGCGCGCAAACCCTCACCGAATCGGACATGTGGGGCGCGACGCCGTATGACCAGTTGCTGTGCCGCATCGACTTCAAGGGCATGCGCTACGACGGCCTGTACACCGCGCCGGGCACCGATAAATCCCTGAGCTTCCCCGGTTCCCTGGGCGGCATGAACTGGGGCAGCATCTCCACCGACCCGGTGCACGGTTTTATCTTCGTCAACGACATGCGCCTGGGCCTGTGGATCCAGATGGTACCGTCGCAGAACAAGGCCCAGACCTCTTCCGGTGGGGAAGCGCTGAACACCGGCATGGGCGCCGTGCCGCTCAAGGGCACGCCGTACGCGGTGAACAAAAACCGCTTCCTGTCGGTGGCCGGCATTCCGTGCCAGGCGCCGCCATTCGGCACCTTGACCGCCATCGACATGAAGACGCAAAAGGTCGCCTGGCAAGTACCGGTGGGCACCGTTGAAGACACCGGCCCCCTGGGTATCCGCATGCACCTGCCAATCAAGGTAGGCCTGCCGACCCTGGGCGGTACGCTGTCCACCCAAGGCGGCCTGATCTTTATCGCCGGCACCCAGGACTTCTACCTGCGCGCCTTCAACAGCGGCAATGGCGATGAAATCTGGAAAGCCCGCCTGCCCGTCGGCAGTCAGGGTGGGCCGATGACCTACGTGTCGCCGAAAACCGGCAAGCAATACATCGTCGTCACCGCCGGCGGCGCACGCCAGTCCACCGACCGTGGCGACTACGTGATCGCCTACGCCCTGCCGTAACCGCCCTCTGTTCGCGCGGTGCTCCGGCACCGCGCTTTGTGTTTGGAAAGATCCCCCATGACCCCTACTCCTCATACCGCCTGGCGCCTGGCGCTGGGCCTGGCCTTTGCGGCCGCCCTGCCCGTTCAAGCCGACGACACCACCCTGACCGGCGACTGGGGCGGCCTGCGCCGCGAACTCGACGCGCAAGGTGTGCGCTTTACCGGTGACTACAGCGGCGAGACCGCCTACAACGCCCACGGCGGCCAGCACCGTTCGGCGCGCTATTCGCAAAATATCAAGCTCGGCGTGCAGTTCGACCTGGGCAAGCTCTACGGTTTCAACAACGGCGACCGCATCCAGCTGACCATCAACGACCGACGCGGCAACAGCGCCTCCGAGGACTTGGTGGGCAACCGCCTGCCGATCCAGGAAAATTACGGCGGCCTCTACACGCGCCTCACCGAGCTGAGCTACGAGCGCACGCTGTTCACCCCGGCGCTGAACCTCAAGCTGGGCTATATGGCCATGGGCAATGATCTCGGCGGCCTGGACAGCGGCATCCTGTGTAACTTCATGAACGCCGGCTTCTGCGGGCATCCGCTGAACATGTCCGGCGGTAGTGGCTGGGCCAACTACCCGAATGCGCACCTCGGTGCCCGGGTGAAATACGACTTTTCGCCCAACTGGCAACTGCGCATGGCGGCGTTCAATGTCGACCCGTCCAGCAATGGCAACTCAAGCCGTGCCTGGCACCTGGGGCCCAAGCACACCACCGGCACCGTGGTGCCCATCGAGCTTATCTACAAGCATGCGGGCGCACTGCCCGGTGAATACAAGCTCGGTTATTACTACGACAGTTCCGATGTAAAACGCATTGGCAGCAACAAGGACGTCAGCGGGCGTGGCGGTCACTACCTCTTGATCGACCAGGCTGTGTGGGCCTCACAATCATCCCAAGGCCGTAGCCTGCACGCCTTCGGCCAGTACTCTGCCGCCAGCCAAGCGGCCTCGCCGTTCACCAAGTGGTATGGCGCAGGCGTGGTGCTGTACAAGCCGTTCGAAGGTCGCCCGCGCGATACCGTCGCCCTGGGCTATGGCCGCGCGGTGCCGAACCCGCGCAGCCGTGATGTGCAAGAGTTGGCTGCGTTCAATGCCGGGGCGTCCTACCCCTCAATCGACAGCGCCGAACAATTGATCGAACTCAGTTATGGCTACCAGGCCACGCCTTGGCTGACCTTGCGCCCGGATGTGCAATACATCATCGAGCCGGGGGCGTTTTCCGGTGAGAGCATCGACAATGCGCTGGTGCTGGGTTTGCAAGTCAAAGCGGTGTTCTAGCTCGCGCCCTGCTGATACTGACGTGGCGTACAGCCAAATTCGCGGCGAAACACCGTATGCAGGTACTGCGCAGAGGTGAAGCCGCAGCGTGCGGCAATGTCGGCTATAGCAAGGCTTTGGTTTTCCAGGCCCTTGGCGGCAGCGGCGAGTTTGAAGCGCAAAATCTCATCATGCACGCTGCAGCCACGCGCCTTGCGAAAATGCGCTTCCAGGGACGAGCGGGAAACACCGACATAAGCCGCGACCTGATCGGTCTTGATACCCTGGCAGGCGTACTGGCGGATAAACAACAAGGCCTGCATCACGTAAGGGTTGCCCAGGGGTTGATGCAGGCTGGAGGCTTGCACGTTAATGGCGTCTGGCGGCACCAGCACCTGCGTGCCCGTGCAGGGTTTGCCATGCAGCATCTGATGCAACAATGCCGCAGCGGTACGGCCCATGGTCTCCGTGCCCTGGATCACCGAACTGAGCGGCACCCGCGTGAGGGTGCGGGTCAGCGGGTCGTTGTCGATGCCGATCAACGCCACCTCCTCTGGCACCGCAATACCCGCCGTCAGGCAGGCTTGCAGCAATTGCCGGGCGCGGGCATCGGTCACCGCGATGATGCCGATAGGCTTGGGCAAGCTGTGCAGCCAGGCAATCTGCTGCTCCACCGCGCTGTCCCACAACGGCGCACTGGTGCCCAGGCCGCGATACACCTCTACCTGCAAGCCATCACGCTGCATCAAGCGGCGAAAAGCTTTCTCACGCTCCTGAGCCCACCGATTGGCCTGGGCTTCGGGCAGGCTGAAACAGGCAAACCGCGTCAAACCCGCCTCCACCAGATGCTCGTAGGCCAGCTTCATCAGGGCATGGTTATCGGTGGCCACATAGGGAATGCCCTTCGGGTACTTGCCCACATCCTCATAAGACCCACCCACCGCCACCACTGGAACCCGACTGCCGGCCAGCGCCTCGCCAATCAGCGGGTCATCGAAGTCAGCAATGATCCCATCGCCCTGCCAACGCTCGATACCGCGCAGGCGGCAGAGGAAGTCCTCTTCCAGGAACAGGTCCCAGGATGCACGGGTGCTGCTCAGGTAGTTGCCGATACCGGCGATGATGCCGCGGTCGTAGATTTTGCTGCCGTTGAACAGCAAGGCAATGCGGTGAACGGGCGGTAGGGTTTTCATTGTTTTTGTCCTGGGGCCGGTCGGTGCAGATGAGTACGCAGAGGTTTGACTGATCAGGATAGCGGGCCTCGGATGAGGCCCGCTTTGAGGTCACCTAAATCTAAGCAGCACAACCACGACACCCATCCAAATACAGGCAACTATCATCATTGCCAAATCGATAACTAAAAGTCGCTTCAGGTACGGGGGGAACTTCTCGATGTCGACTGGATCAACCTCTCCCATAATGATAGAGGCCCTTGGCCAAACCACCATTCCAGCGATTTTCGACATTTCCAAGAGAGACCAAATCAAACCGCGCCTCCCCAAACTTGTCCCCCATATGTACATATAACGACTGTTTTTTAGAGCCTCCTTCATGGCTTCCAGATGACAGTGAGTAAGGTAAAGGCTAAAAGCAAGGCCAGCAGCTGCAAGCAAAATAGGGCCTCCGGCAAAGATAATCGCAACCCAAGGTGGCCAAGTATCGATATTAGTCATGGTTGTATGGCCTCGTAGATCTTTTCACCCACGCATTCACCACCTTGACCACCGTAGGTGGTACCTGCCCATGCGCCAGCTCCTACAATAGCTGCGACACAGATAACGCAGCCTCCCATCCACCCAAACCGCCAAAGGCGGTGAACGGGCGGTAGGTTTTCATTGTTTTTGTCCTGAGGCCGGTCGGTGCAGATTTGGCCCGTGGACTAAGGACGCCTAGCTACATTCAAATCGATGTCAAATCCTGGAAGCTGTATGGGCATATCGGGCCTCAGGGAGGCCCGTTCGTTACCTAAGTTTCCAAAGAATGATTCCAACTGCCATCCAGATAAGGGCAGTGAAAGCCATCGTGATATTGATCATAAGACGACGTTTCAAGCAGGGCGGAAACTTTTCAAGATCAGCGGGGCTTACATCTCCCAAAATGATATAAGCCTTCGGCCAAACCACCATTCCAGCAATTTTCGACATTTCCAATAGGGACCAAATCAAGCCTCGTTTCCCAAGACTAGGCCCCCAAAGATAAATGTAGCGGCTATTTTTCAACGCATCCTTAATGGCATCCAAATGGCGGCGGCTCAGGTACAAGCTGTATGCAAGACTCGACGCCGCAAGCAGCATCGGACCACCTGAAATAATCCAGAAGGCCAGCCAGGACTTCCAAAACTCTTCTGCTGTCATGGCAAAGTTTGCTCGTACAAAATTTCTCCACCTATTTCTCCCCCCAAACCGCCGTAAGTTGTACCGACCCATGCGCCAGCGCCCACTATGGCTGCGACACAGATAACACCACCTACCCCCCCTGTAGCAATACCAATCCCCAGACAAATCGGACCACTGGCAGTACCCGCCGCCCACCCACCCAAACCACCAAAGAACGTGGACCCAGCGAACTTCCCCGCTTCCGTAAACTTGATCCTCCTGCAAGCCTCCCCGGACTCGCCATTACACACCTGCTCAATAGCCAGCAACGAAGACACACCGCCAAGGCCTATACCGATATAACCACCCGCCTTCATATACTTCGTAGCACGGCTGACCGCCTCCACATGCGCGGCATACCCCGGAATCTGCCCCGGCCCACCCGCCTTGTCCCAGTGATACACCAAGCTGCGGCTGGATATACCCAGGGCCGCTTTCAACTTGGGGTGATCGCCCAAGGTGGTCTGCCCGCGCAGGCGGGTGGAGTTGAGCAGATGAGCATCCAACTGGTTCATCAACCGTTGGCGATCAGCAAAGAACTGCGCTGACCTAAGATGCCCGTGCTGCCGATAGCTGTCCTGATGCAGGCGTTCCATGGCCTGGAGCGTTTCGCGCAGATTGCTCAGATGTTTTTCCATCACCACCGCACTGACGCCGAGCCAGGTTGAGGTATGGCCGATGAAACCGGCGATCTCTGCACCGTGGCGATACAGAAAGTCAGCCTCGTCCGGCGTCAGTTCATCCAGTGATGCGCTGACGTGTTGTGCAGCCTGCATCAACTGAGCTTCTTCATACGTGCAGGAGGTGTTGTTCGGATCGCTGAGCACGATCATCGAAACAGCTTTGACGTGGCCTGTGTTGGGATTCAGCGATTGAAACTTGCGCATTACAGCCGGGTCGAGCGTCGGAAAAAGTGTGGCTTCCAGCGCCTCGCGAGTCATGCTCTGGGGCACGATATGGAAGCCTGGCTCTTGGCCATTCATGCCGTTGTATGCCGTTGGAACTGTACGACCCGACGGGGCGAAACCAGACTGACGCGGCGCTACAGGGCTGCCATTGGCAGATGATGTGCTCGGTTGAGCAACTCGCTGATTAATGGGCGGCTCTGAACTTTCATTTTCATAGGTGGCGGAGTAAACCGAAGGAATAAGCCGAGCTCGACAGGGGCAGCTGCTGAAGCTGTCCAGCGTGCCGGCCACACGTTTTCCATGACTTTCGATATGAGAAATGCCGCCTACGATCTGGTAAGTCCCTTCATGTTTTCCACAAGTAACCAAGTCGCCTTCGCGAGCATGGAGAACACCATATATATTAACTCTAGGATCGCCCTCGATAATTTTTCCGCCACAGGTTGTATTATCACCCAAACCCACAAAATACCCTTCACTCATTCACGCACCCTCTTTTAAAATTTTATGTACTCAAGTGCATAGCGCTGAAAAACAACTAAGTCATACACAACGCACTTAGTAATCCCTCATAAAAAATCATCTGCCTTCTGCACGCCTTCACGAGCAATCAGCAGTACTGAACCTTGTGGCGTATTGATAATTTCGTCACCGTTGCTGAGCGTGCTTCCTACAAGCGCAATATGGCTATTAGCTTCACCCGCACACGTCACGATCTGCGCCGTCGTGCCGTCGGCGTATACAGCGCAATCCCCTTTGTGCGCAGCACGTACTTGCGAACCATCAGCCAATTTGAATGCCATTTGCGATGTGGTTTTTTTAATCACCCCACCGTTACGCGTCTGGCTGCCTTCGGCCGCCACTCGATAAATTGCAATAGCCGGATGAGCCTTGTTTTGGGCATCTCGTTCATTAATGATCTTCAGAGCTTGCTCGCTGAAACCCGACAGTTGTTGCTCGGAAAATGCAGGCATGTCCAGCTCAATTAAAAACTCAGTCGACACTTCATTGGTATATAGCAAGGTTTGTGATGCACTCATCTTTACTTTCCTTATTCTCAGCTTAGTTAGTCGCCTTCGCTTGTTCACATCAAGGCAATGGCTGACAACCCAAACTTTGAAGAGGCATAACCCCACCGTAAAGTCAGACGTTTCCCTAAATCCTGTACTCCCTGAGCCGTTCTCAGCCCTTCACTCAAAATCGCACTCCCCTTTGGTGATTTTCATAATCAGCCACCCAAGTGCCATTGCTAGTATCCAGACACCGCTCAGAACAATAAGGAAAACCCCATGCCGTACTTCCCCGGTGTCGAGAAGGTGCGCTTCGAAGGCCCTGCCAGCACCTCTGCCCTCGCGTTTCGTCACTACGACGCCAACAAGCTGATCCTGGGCAAGCCCATGCGGGAGCACCTGCGCATGGCAGCCTGTTACTGGCATACCTTTGTGTGGCCGGGGGCGGATATGTTTGGGATGGGGACGTTCAAGCGCCCGTGGCAGCGCAGTGGCGATCCGATGGAGGTGGCCATCGGCAAGGCCGAGGCGGCGTTTGAGTTTTTTTCCAAGCTGGGCATCGACTACTACAGCTTTCACGACACCGATGTGGCGCCCGAAGGCAACTCGCTCAAGGAGTACCGCAACCACTTTGCGCAGATGATCGACCACCTGGAGCGCCATCAGGAACAGACCGGCATCAAGCTGCTGTGGGGCACCGCCAATTGCTTCAGCAACCCGCGTTTTGCCGCCGGGGCCGCGAGCAACCCAGACCCAGAGGTGTTCGCCTTCGCTGCGGCCCAGGTGTTCAGCGCGATGAATGCCACGCTGCGCCTCAAGGGCGCCAACTATGTGCTGTGGGGTGGCCGTGAAGGGTATGAAACCTTGCTCAACACCGACCTCAAGCGCGAGCGCGAACAGCTCGGGCGTTTTATGCGCATGGTGGTGGAGCACAAGCACAAGATCGGCTTCACGGGTGACCTGTTGATCGAGCCCAAGCCCCAGGAGCCGACCAAACACCAATACGATTACGACAGCGCCACCGTGTTCGGCTTCCTGCATGAGTACGGCCTGGAACACGAGATCAAAGTGAACATCGAGGCCAACCACGCGACGCTGGCTGGGCACAGCTTTCATCATGAGATCGCCACCGCCGTGTCGTTGGGGATCTTCGGCAGTATCGACGCCAACCGCGGCGACCCGCAGAACGGCTGGGACACCGACCAGTTCCCCAACAGCGTCGAAGAAATGACCCTGGCCACCTATGAAATCCTCAAGGCCGGCGGGTTCAAGAACGGCGGCTATAACTTCGATTCCAAGGTGCGCCGCCAGAGCCTGGACGAGGTGGACCTGTTCCACGGGCATGTCGCCGCCATGGATGTGCTGGCTCTGGCCCTGGAGCGTGCGGCGGCGATGGTGCAGGACGACCGCTTGCAGCAGTTCAAGGACCAACGCTATGCCGGCTGGCAGCAGCCATTGGGCCAGGCGGTGTTGGCCGGTGAGTTCAGCCTGGAGTCATTGGCTGAACATGCCTTTGCCAACGCGCTGAACCCGCAGGCGGTGAGTGGGCGCCAGGAGATGCTTGAAGGCGTTGTGAATCGGTTTATCTACACCTGACTGTGGCCAGAGATTGCTCCCGCTGGGGCGCGAAGCGGCCCCAAAAAATGGGAGTGCTACGCACTCCAGCGGGAGCAAGCTCACTCGCCACAAAGAGGATCTTCACCTAGTGTCTTTCCAACAACAATAAAAGGACGCACCACCATGAAGTCATTCAAACCTGCCCTGCTCGCCGCAGCCGTGGCGCTGCTCGCCCTGCCGGTGATGGCCGACCCTGCGCACCCGAAAATCGGTTTTTCCATCGACGACCTGCGCCTGGAGCGCTGGTCCCGCGACCGTGATTACTTTGTTGCCGCTGCGGAAAAGCTCGACGCCAAGGTCTTCGTGCAGTCTGCCGATGCCAACGAACAGAAGCAGATTGCCCAGATCGAAAACCTCATCTCCCGGGGCGTCGATGTGATCGTAATTGTGCCGTTCAACGCCACGGTGCTGACCAACGCGGTGGCCGAAGCCAAGAAGGCCGGGATCAAGGTGGTGTCCTATGATCGCCTGATCCTCAATGCCGACATCGACGCCTATATTTCCTTCGATAACGAAAAAGTCGGCGAGATGCAGGCCAGCGGCGTGTTGCAAGCGGCGCCCAAGGGCAATTACTTCCTGCTCGGCGGCGCGCCGACGGACAACAACGCCAAGGTGCTGCGCGAAGGTCAGATGAAGGTGCTGCAACCGGCCATCGACAAAGGCGATATCAAGATCGTCGGCCAGCAATGGGTCAAGGAATGGAACCCCACCGAGGCCTTGAGCATTGTCGAAAACGCCCTGACCCGTAACGACAACAAGATCGACGCTATTGTCGCCTCCAACGACGCCACCGCCGGCGGTGCGATCCAGGCCCTGGCCGCGCAGAAACTGGCGGGCAAGGTACCCATCTCCGGCCAGGACGCTGACCTCGCGGCGATCAAGCGCGTGATCGATGGCACCCAGACCATGACCGTGTACAAACCGCTCAAGCTGATCGCCACCGAAGCGGCCAAGCTTTCGGTGCAACTGGCACGCAGCGAACAGCCGACCTACAGCTCGCAATATGACAATGGCAGCAAGAAGGTCGACACCATCCTGCTTACGCCGACGCCGTTGACCAAAGCCAACATCGACCTGTTGGAAAAGGACGGTTTCTACACCAAAGAGCAGATCGCCGGGCAATGACCGTGGCCGCCGATTACCTGCTACAAATGAACGGCATCGTCAAAAGCTTTGGCGGTGTCAACGCTCTCAACGGCATAGACATCGAGGTCAAGCCTGGGGAATGCGTGGGCCTGTGCGGTGAAAACGGGGCGGGTAAATCCACCTTGATGAAGGTGCTGTCGGCGGTGTACCCGCACGGCACCTGGGAGGGGGAAATCCTCTGGGATGGGCAGCCGCTCAAGGCCCAGTCCATCCGCGAAACCGAGGCCGCCGGGATTGTCATCATTCACCAGGAACTGACCCTGGTGCCCGACCTGTCGGTGGCCGAGAACATTTTCATGGGCCACGAACTGACCCTGCCCGGTGGGCGCATGAACTACCCGGCGATGTTGCACCGCGCCGAGGCGTTGATGCGTGAACTCAAGGTGCCAGACATGAATGTGGCGCTGCCGGTGTCGCAGTACGGCGGCGGCTACCAGCAACTGGTGGAGATCGCCAAGGCCTTGAACAAACAGGCGCGCCTGTTGATTCTTGACGAGCCCTCCTCGGCCTTGACCCGTGGCGAAATCGAGGTGTTGCTGGACATTATCAAGGGCCTGAAGGCCAAGGGCGTGGCCTGCGTGTACATCTCCCACAAGCTTGATGAAGTGGCGGCGGTGTGCGACACCATTGCGGTAATTCGCGACGGCAAGCACATCGCAACCACCGCCATGGCAGACATGGACATCCCCCGGATCATCACGCAGATGGTCGGCCGCGAAATGAGCAACCTCTACCCCACCGAACCCCATGATGTGGGCGAGGTGATTTTCGAGGCGCGTAACGTCACCTGCTACGACGTCGATAACCCCAAGCGCAAGCGCGTCGACGACGTCTCCTTCGTGCTCAGGCGCGGTGAAATCCTTGGCATCGCCGGCTTGGTGGGGGCCGGGCGCACGGAGTTGGTGTCGGCGTTGTTCGGTGCCTACCCCGGGCGCTACAGCGCCGAGGTGTGGCTGGAGGGTCAGGTGATCGACACGCGCACGCCGCTCAAGTCGATCCGCGCCGGGCTGTGCATGGTGCCCGAAGACCGCAAGCGCCAAGGCATCATTCCCGACCTGGGGGTAGGCCAGAACATTACCCTGGCGGTGCTCGACACCTACGCGCACATGACCCGCATCGACGCTGAGGCCGAACTGGGCAGCATCGACCAGCAGATCAGCCGCATGCACCTCAAGACCGCCAGCCCGTCGCTGCCGATCACCAGCCTCTCAGGCGGCAACCAGCAAAAGGCCGTGCTGGCGAAAATGCTGATGACCCAGCCCAAGGTGCTGATCCTCGACGAACCCACACGCGGAGTGGACGTGGGCGCCAAGTACGAGATCTACAAACTGATGGGTGCGCTGGCCGCCGAAGGCGTGTCGATCATCATGGTCTCCTCAGAACTGGCCGAAGTGCTCGGCGTGTCCAACCGCGTGCTGGTGATTGGCGAGGGCCAGTTGCGGGGGGATTTCATCAATGAAGGGCTCACCCAGGAACAGGTGCTCGCCGCCGCGCTCAGCCATAACCCTAATGATCGGAAGACCGCGTAGATGAATCAGGTCAAACACCTTTTTACCCGCTACAAGATGCTCGCGCTGGTGATCGCCGTGGCGTTCATCTGGTTGTTTTTCAGTTGGCAGACCGAGGGCGGTTTTCTCACCCCGCGCAACCTCTCCAACCTGCTGCGGCAGATGTCGATCACCGGGATATTGGCCTGCGGCATGGTGCTGGTGATTATCGGCGGCGAGATCGACTTGTCGGTGGGCTCGTTGCTCGGACTGTTGGGCGGGCTGGCGGCGATTCTGGATGTGGTCTATCACGTGCCGCTATTGGCCAACCTGAGCCTGGTGGCGCTGTGCGGCTTGATGATCGGCCTGGCCAACGGCTACATGACCGCTTACCTGCGCATCCCCTCGTTCATCGTCGGCCTGGGCGGAATGTTGGCGTTTCGCGGGATTCTGCTGGGGATTACCGGCGGCACCACCATTGCGCCGGTGTCGCCGTCGCTGGTGTATGTGGGCCAGGGGTATTTGCCCCACAGTGTGGGCGCGGGGCTTGGCGTACTGCTGTTCGCACTGACGCTGTTCCTGACCTGGAAGCAGCGGCGCAACCGCGCACTGCATGGCTTGGCCGCGCACGCTTTGGTGCGCGACGTGTTACGTGTGGTACTGATCGGCGCGGTGCTCGCCGGGTTCGTCACCACCCTCAACAGCTACGACGGTATCCCCGTGCCGGTTCTGCTGTTGCTGGTGCTGCTCGGCGTATTCAGCTACGTCACCAGCCAGACCGTATTCGGCCGCCGCGTGTATGCGGTAGGCAGCAATATGGAAGCCACACGGCTATCCGGCATCAACGTGCAAGCGGTGAAACTGTGGATCTTCGGCATCATGGGGGTGATGTGCGCGCTGGCCGGCCTGGTCAACACCGCGCGCCTGGCGGCGGGCTCACCGTCGGCGGGCAACATGGGCGAACTCGATGCCATCGCTGCCTGTTTTATCGGCGGCACGTCGATGCGCGGCGGCTCGGGCACCGTCTATGGCGCGTTGCTTGGCGCGTTGGTGATTACAAGTTTGGACAACGGCATGTCGATGCTCGATGTGGACAGCTACTGGCAGATGATTGTGAAGGGCAGCATTCTGGTGCTGGCGGTGTGGGTGGATGTGAGTACGCGCTCGGGCAGGCGATAACTCGTCCGCCAGCACACTACCGATCACCTGTGGGAGCTGGCTTGCCTGCTCCCACATTTGATCTTCATGGCTCCCCCCACATTGATCTCATTTTTCCCTCAGGTTATTGCGGATAAAAACTAAAAGTCCATAATGGACAAATTAGTTTATCCGGAGAACCCCATGTCCACGACGCCCCTCGTCATCGACCAGGCCCAGGCCCGTACTTTATTGGCTCAAGTCGATGTACCCGCGATCCTGCGCAAACTGTTCCGCGACCTCGCCGCCGGGCAAGCGGTGCAGCCGGCGCAACAGCTGGTGGAATTTCCCCACGGCGCCGGGGATTTCATCAACTACCTGGGCGTACTGGCCGAAGACGGGGTGTACGGGGTCAAGACCTCGCCTTATATCGTGCGTGAACAAGGCCCCCTGGTGACGGCCTGGACCCTGTTGATGTCGATGCACAGCGGCCAGCCGTTGCTGTTGTGCGATGCCGCTGAATTGACCACCGCACGCACCGCCGCCGCCACGGCTTTGGCAGTGGATGCGCTGGCGCCCGCGGCGGCGCAACGCCTGGCGATCATCGGCAGCGGCAAGGTTGCCCAGGCGCACCTGCGTTATGTGCAGAACCTGCGCGACTGGCAGCAGATCCGCCTGTACTCGCCAAGCCTGGGCAGCGCCAGCGCCGAAACGCGTGCGCAGTTGGCCAGCCTGGACCCGCGCCTGAGCCTCGTCTCAAGTTGTGAGGCCGCCCTGGAAGACGCGGATGTGATCCTGCTGTGCACCTCGTCCGCCGGGCCGGTCATCGACCCCTCGCGCCTGAGCAAACCCGCGCTGATTACCTCCATCAGCACCAATGCGCCACGTGCCCATGAAGTACCGCCACATTGCCTCAACCAGATGCACGTGTTCTGCGACTACCGCCAGACCACTCCGGATTCGGCCGGTGAGATGCTGATCGCCAGCGAACAGCACGGCTGGGACAAACGCACGATTGTCGGCGACCTGCCCGAGTTGTTCAGCGACATGGCCCAACGCCCCGACTACGATCGTCACGTCTTTTTCCGCTCCATCGGCCTGGGCCTGGAAGACATCGCCCTGGCCAATGCCCTGTATCGACTGTAGGAGCGAGCTTGCTCGCGAAGACCTCACAGGCACTGCGGTCACACAGAATCGGCGCGTTATCGTTAACGCTTTTCGCGAGCACGCTCGCGCCTACAATGCTTATTTCAGGAGATCTCCATGAGCCAGGCAGACTTCATCATTATCGGCGGCGGCATTGCCGGCGCGTCCACCGGGTTCTGGTTGTCGCAGCACGGCAAGGTGTTGGTGCTTGAGCGTGAAAACCACCCGGCCTATCACTCCACCGGGCGTTCGGCAGCGCTCTACACCGCCGCGTACGGCACCCCGCAAGTACGCGCGCTGACCTTGGCCAGCCGGGCCTTCTTCGACCAGCCACCCGCAGGCTTCTGCGAACACCCACTGCTGACGCCCCGGGGCGAAATGACCGTGGATTTCAACGGTGACCCGGCCGAACTCGACAGCCAGTACCTGAGCGCCAAGGCCACCGTGGCGCAGGTGCAGCGCCTGACGGTCGATGAAGCCTGTGCACGCTTGCCGATCCTGCGCCGTGAAAAGGTCCACGGGGCAATCTACGACCCCACCGCCTGTGACATCGACACCGACGCCCTGCATCAAGGCTACCTGCGCGGTATCCGCCGCAACCAGGGCGAAGTGCGCACCGACAGCCACGTGCTGGGCTTGAGCCGCGACGCCGACGGCCTGTGGCAGGTGCGCACCCAGGATGCGACCTTCACCGCGTCGGTCATCATCAACGCCGCCGGTGCCTGGGCCGACCATATCGGCGGGCTGGCGGGCGCAGCGTCCATCGGCTTGCAGCCCAAGCGCCGCTCGGCCTTTGTCTTTGCTGGCCCCGAGGGCATGGACAGCCACGACTGGCCGATGCTGGTAGCCCTCGACGAAGCGTTCTACATGAAACCGGATGCCGGCATGTTCCTCGGCTCACCGGCCAACGCCGACCCGGTAGAACCCCAGGACGTGCAACCCGAAGAACTGGATATCGCCATGGGCATTTACCAGATCGAGGAAGCCACCACCCTGACCATCCGCCGCCCCACGCGCACCTGGGCAGGGTTGCGCAGTTTTGTGCAGGACGGTGATTTGCTGTCGGGTTTTGACCCGCAAGTACCGGGGCTGTTCTGGGTGGCAGCGCAAGGCGGCTATGGCATCCAGACCTCACCCGCCATGGGCCAGGCAAGCGCCGCCCTGGTGCGCGGCGAACCGCTGCCGGAGGCACTGACCCGGTTCGGCCTGGACGCTGGTATGCTCTCCCCGGTCCGCCTGGAGCCCCATTGATGAACACCGCTGAACAAGACAAGGTCATGCAGAACTTTCGCGCGATTGCCGATGCAATCGCTACGTTGTTCTTTCCCCATGCAGAAGTGGTGCTGCATGACCTGCGCACGCAAACCGTGGATTACATCGCCAATAACCTGTCCAAACGCAGCCTGGGTGACGACTCGTCCCTGGAGGACATGCTCGACGGCGACGTCAGCGAGGTGAATATCGGCCCTTACGAAAAGCTCAACTGGGACGGCCAGAAAATCCGCAGCCTGAGCACTGTGCTGCACGACCACAAAGGTCACCGGCTGGCTGTATTGTGCATCAACCTGAATATTTCAATGTTCGAAACGGCCAAGGCGGCGCTGGATTTATTCCTGTCGTCAAGCAAGCTGATCGCACAGCCGGACGCGCTGTTTCGCGATGACTGGCAGGAACGCATCAACACCTTCCTGCATGCCTGGCTGCGCGAGCGGCAGTTGAGCCTGAACCTGTTGACCCGCGACCACAAACGCGAACTGGTGCTGGCGCTGCATGCTGAGGGAGCCTTCAAGGGCAAGAGCGCCTCCAACTATGTGGCCAATGTGCTGGGCATGGGGCGGGCGACGGTCTACAAGCATTTGAAGGAATTGAAGGCCTGATCAGTTGTAGGAGCGAGCTTGCTCGCGAAGAACTTTAACGATAACGCGTGCATTCTGGGTAAACGCGGTGCCTGAGAGTTCTTCGCGAGCAAGCTCGCTCCTACAAGAGTTCGATCCGCTAGAATCAGTCGCCGTAGATATCGGCCTTGAAGTACTGCTGTGAAATCTTCTGGTATTCGCCGCTGGCGCGAATGCCGTCGATGGCCGCATTCAATTCGCTGACCAACTCGCCATTGCCCTTGCGTACTGCGATGCCGGCCCCCTCACCCACGTATTTCGGGTCTTTGAGCTCCGGGCCGACAAAGGCATAACCCTGCCCGCGCGGCATCGACAGGAAGTCGCTCAGGGGAATGGTGTCGGCAAAGATCGCATCCAGGCGCCCCGCTGCCAGGTCCATGTAGATTTCTTCGTTATTGCTGTAGCGCTTGACGTTGATGCCCTTAGGCTCGAACACCTCGGTGGCATACCGGTCGGTAGTCGTGGCGCGCTGTACACCGACGTTCTTGCCCTTGAGGCTGGCGTACTGGTCATCCACCACGGCGCCGTCCTTCATCACCAGGCGCGACGAGGTGAAGTAGTACTTGTGGGTGAAGTCCACCGACTTCTTGCGGTCTTCGTTGATGGTCATGGACGACAACGCCATGTCGATCTTCTTGACCTTGAGGGACGGAATCAGCCCGTCGAACTCCCCTTCGATCCACACGCACTTGACCTTCATTTGCGCACACAGGGCGTTGCCGACGTCGTAGTCGAAACCGACGATCTTGCCGTCGCCGGTCTTGGAGGCGAACGGGGGGTAAGCCGCCTCGATACCGATACGCAGGGTTTTCTCGGCGGCCAGCAGGTGGCTGGAAGCAAACAGGCTCAGGGCCAGGGCGGGAAGGAGATGGCGTTTCTTCATGGAGGGGTTCTCGCAAGTTGTTGTTGGTTTGGCAAGAGTGAAGAAAAACGTGCAGCAGCTATTTTGTACTTATAATTCCATACTGGACTTTTATGTGTTTCACCGTCAACAGGCAAAAAAAATGTGGGAGGGCTTGAGCCTTCCCACATCAGATCCAGCAGCACAGCTTAAATCTTACTTGGACACCGGCATTGCAAACTCCGCCCCCTGCTCAATACTCTCCGACCAGCGCTGCATGATCGACTTCTGCTTGGTGTAAAAACGTACACCCTCGGTGCCGTAGGCGTGCATGTCGCCGAACAGGCTCTTCTTCCAGCCACCAAACCCGTGCCAGGCCATAGGCACCGGGATCGGCACGTTGATACCGACCATGCCCACTTCGATGCGCCGCGCAAACTCACGAGCAATGTTGCCATCGCGGGTGAAGCAGCTGACGCCGTTGCCGAACTCGTGGTCGTTGACCAGCTTCACTGCCTCGGCAAAATCGTTGACCCGTACACAGGCCAGCACCGGGCCGAAGATTTCTTCGCGGTAGATGCTCATGTCCTGGGTCACGTGATCGAACAAGGTCGCGCCGAGCCAGAAGCCATTTTCCAGGCCGGGTTCGGTGGGCACGTAGTCACGGCCATCGAGCAGCAACTGCGCGCCGGCTTGCACACCCTGCTCAATGTAGCCACTGATGCGTTCCAGCGCGGCCCGCGACACGATCGGGCCCATCTCGGCTTTGAGATCGCGACCATCGGTGATGCGCAGCAGCTTGGCGCGTTCGGTCAAGGCGGCGATGACTTTGTCACCCACGTCGCCTACCAGCACCGCCACCGAGATCGCCATGCAGCGCTCGCCGGCACTGCCGTAGGCGGCGCCCATCAGCGCGTCCACGGTGCGTTCGATATCGGCGTCGGGCATCACCACCATATGGTTTTTCGCCCCGCCCAGGCCTTGCACGCGCTTGCCGTTGCGGGCGCCGCTCTCGTAGATGTATTGGGCAATCGGCGTGGAACCAACGAAGCTCACGGCCTTGACGTCCGGGTGTTCGATCAGCGCGTCCACTGACTCTTTATCCCCCTGCACCACGTTGAACACGCCTTTGGGCAGGCCGGCTTCATGCAGCAGCTCGGCCATGAACAGCGACGCGCTTGGGTCAGTCGGGCTGGGCTTGAGGATAAAGGTGTTACCCGCCGCAATGGCGATGGGGTACATCCACATCGGTACCATCACCGGGAAGTTGAACGGCGTCACGCCGGCGACCACGCCCAACGGCTGGCGCATCGTCCAGTTGTCCATGCCACGGGAGACCTGGTCGGAGTGTTCGCCCTTGAGCAGGTTGGGAATGCCGCAGGCAAATTCGAGAATGTCGATGCCACGGTCGACTTCGCCCTGGGCATCGGTGAACACCTTGCCGTGCTCGGCGACGATGATGCGCGCCAGGTCGTCCTTGCGTTCGCGCAGCAGATGCAGGTACTCGAACAACACGCGGGCGCGACGGATCGGCGGGGTGTCGGCCCAGCCGGCAAACGCGGCCTGGGCGGCGGCGACGGCTTCGGCCACGGTCTGGCGGCTGGCCAGGGCCACACGGGCGGTGACTTCACCGGTGGCCGGGTTGTAGACGTCCTGATAACGGTCATCGCGGCTGACGCGCTGGTCGTTGATGTAGTGCTCGATGGTTGCAGTCATGGCAGTCGATCCAGGTGGGTAGCGTTGGTCCACACGATAGGCTTTCACTTTGTTCCGAACCAGAGCAGAATCCAGAACTTATTGTCCTTATATGCGAACAATACTCCCATGGAAAAGGCTGAGATCGAAGGGCTGTGGACCCACATTCACTGGCTATCAGTGCTGGAGGAACAAGGCACCTACACCGCCGCCGCCGCGCGCCTGGGGGTGAGCAAGTCAGCGGTGAGCCAGCGCATTTCCGACTTGGAAAAGGCCACGGGTACCCGGCTGGTGACGCGCACCACCCGCAGCGTGCGGCTGACCGATGCAGGGCTGTCATTGGCCCGCGAAGTACGCAGCGCCTACGCGCAGATCGCCCGCAGTTTTTCCTCGGTGCGCGACTCGGTCGGGGAAATACGCGGGCTGGTGCGCCTGACCGCCCCCGTGGCCTTCGCCCGGCAACAACTGGTGCCGCACCTGTCCGGCTTTTTGCAGCAGTACCCCCAGGTGCGTATTCAACTGGATGTCTCCGATGCCTTGAGCTCATTGGCCGCCGAGGGTTACGACCTGGCGGTGCGCCACGGCTTCCAGGTGCCCGAAACCCACGTGGCATGGAAGCTGTGCGACACCAACTCGGTACTGGTCGCCACCCATGATTACCTGCAACACCACGGTGAACCCCGCGAGCCGGGCGACCTGTCGGCCCACAACTGCCTGTTTTACCCACGCGGCACCGACCAACCCGCCTGGACCTTCGAACGCGGCAGCCAGCGCCTCACCGTGCCCATCGCCGGCAGCTTCGCCACCAATAACAGCGAAGCCTTGCGCGACGCCGCACTCAACCACCTGGGCATCGCCCTCCTCCCGGACTTCAGCGCCCAGGCGGCGCTGGACGCGGGCAAAGTGGTGCAGGTATTGAAGGACTGGACACTCAAAGGCGCGTTTGCCGATGAGATCTATCTGATACGGCCCTACTCGCCCCATGTGCCCAAGTCGGTGAGTGCGTTGGTCAACTACCTTAAAGACAAGCTCTCGGGTGGGTTCCGCTAGGCGCCAGGGTTAAAAGTCCACCGTCGCCGACAGCTGCAAGGTACGCGGATAGCCCGGCGAGAAGGCGCCGTAAGACGCCACGCCCGACCAGTACTCGCGGTCAAACAGGTTCTGCACGGTGGCGCGCAACGTGGTGGGCCGCCCTTCAATCTTCGTCGCGTAGCGTACGCCGGCATCAATGCGCGTCCAGGCATCCAGCTCCTGAGTGTTGGCCTGGTTGATGTATTGGCTGTCGGTATAGATCGCCCCGCCGGTGAGGGTAAAACCTTCCAGCCACGGGGTGTCGTACTCGGCCCACAGGTTGGCCTGGATGTCGGGCACGCCGACCGGCTTGTTGCCTCGGTTGGCGGCGGTGGCCGACTGGGTCAGCTCGCCATCGAGGAAGGTCACGCCGCCCATCAAGCGCGTGCCAGGCGCCACTTCGCCGTATACGCTCAGCTCGACGCCACGGTTGCGCTGCTCCGCCTGCACTGAATACACACCGTCGGCACCCAGTTCGCCGCTGGGCTTTTCGATCTGGAACAACGCCAGGGTGGTCATGAAGGTGCCGTGTTCATACTTCACGCCCAGTTCGTGCTGTTTGGATTCATAAGGCGCGAAGGTTTCACCGGCATTGCTGGCCGTGCCCGGCGCGATATCGCCTTTGCTCAGCCCCTCGACATAGTTGTAGTAGAGCGACACGTCGTCCCAAGGCTTGACCACTACGCCCACCAACGGTGTGGTCGCAGCGTCTTTGTAGCGGGAACTCACCACACCCGCGGCGCTGTAGTTACGCGACTCGATGTCTTGGCGACGCACACCGAGGGTCAGTTGGATGCGCTCATCCAGAAAGCCCAGGGTGTCGGTGAGCGCCACGCCCGACAGCTCCGACTCGGAGATGCGCAGCACTTTCGGCGCACGCAGGGTTTGCTTGGGCGTGTCTACCGGGTGGTAAATGTTGGAGCGGATTTCGGTGCCGTTGTTGATGCCGCGAGACAGCTCGTCCTGGTAACGGGTCGCCATCAGCGTGGTGGTGTGGGTGATCGGGCCGGTGGCGAACTGCGCACGCAGGCCCACATCGGCGGTGGAACGGTCGACGTTGAACTTGTAGTAGCCCGGAATATTACTGGTGTCGCCAGCATCATTGAGGATGCGCGGCACCTGGTCTGACAGGCGCTTGACATCCGACCGCCCGCCCCCGGCATGGGCGAACACGGTGAGCGAATCGTTCAGGTCATATTCACCGCCGAGCAAGGCCGATTGCTCCTTGGTGTCGGACCAGCCCCACTTCTGCGGCAGGCTGGTACGCCCATTGGGGGCCGAAGGCACCTGCACGCCCGGCGCCAAGGTGAACGGCCGCGAGGCGCCTTCAAAACTTTCTTTCTGGCTGATGTAGTCCAGATTCAGGCGCAGGCGCTCGCCGCGATAATCCAGGGCAATGGCACCCACCCCCACGTCGCGCTGCTGATCGTCCACGGCGGTGTCGCCCCCTTGCAGGCTGCCGTTGAAGCGCACGCCAAACTGGTTTTCCTCGCCGAAACGGCGGCTGATATCCAGGTGGCCGCCAACTTGAGTATCGGAGGCGTAACTGCCGGTAAAGCGCGTCAGGTCCTGGTCCAGCGGGCGCTTGGGCACGATGTTGATCATCCCGCCCACGCCGCTGTTGGGCGAGATGCCGTACATCAACGCCCCCGGCCCCTTGAGCACTTCGACGCGCTCGGCGTACTCGGTGAAGGCGCGGTAATTGGGCGCCACGCCATACACGCCGTCATAGGCCAACTCGCCCAGGTTGCCCTCGCCAATCGCAAAGCCCCGCACGAAAAACGAGTCGACAATACCGCCGGTCTGCCCGGTAGAACGCACTGAAGGGTCGCGCTCCAGCGCATCGGCCACCGTCACCGTCTGCAGGTCGGCTAGGGTCTTGGCGGTGTAGCTGGTCACGCTGAACGGCGTGTCCATCACGTCCTTGTTGCCCAGCATGCCCAAGCGCGCGCCACGGGCCACCTGGCCGCCAGCGAGCACCTCGGGCAGGTCGGTGGGGCCCAGATAGCGGGCGTTGACGTTCGTCGCGTCAAGGGTCAGGCTCTGCGCGCTGTCGCCGGTTGACTCGGCGGTGGCGGCCCAGGCGTTGCCACTGGCAGCAGCCAGCAACAGGGCGGTACGAATAGCGAGGGTTAACCGGCTGGCAACAGGCATGACGTCAGGGCCCTTTGATCAAGTGAAGTGGGAATTACGCTTGATGCCAGTCGACGCGTGAAAAAGTATCACCCCTGCCGCGACTTTTTTTGTATAGCGAGACTGCTCCATGCCACCCACCCGCGTCCTGATTGCCCTGCTGTTCACGATCCAGCTTGTGTCCATGGGCGCCATGGAAATGAGCGGGCCGTACTGGCCGGTGCATTTGCGCCAACTGACCGACTCCGACACGCTGTTCAGCTTCGCCAGCATCGCCGTGTACGTGGGGCCGATGCTCGGCATCCTGTTGACCAGCGCGTTCTGGGGCCGTATCGGCGATCGCTACGGCCACAAGCTGATGATGATTCGCGCACTGGCAGGCCTGACCCTGACGCAACTGGGGCTGGCCCTGTTCAGCGACCTCTGGGCGATCCTGGTGCTGCGTTTTCTGCAAGGCGCCTGTGCCGGCTACATCGCCCCGGCCCAGGCGTATGGCGTGAGTATCGAGGTGCCGTCACGGCGTGCACGGCTGTTCGCACTGCTGCAGATTTCCACCAACGTCGGCTCGTTGCTCGGCGCCGTGGTTGGCGGCTTGATCCTCGACCATACGACGTTCTTCTGGATCAACCTCAGCGCCGCCGCGCTCTGTGCGGTATGCACAGTGATTGCAGCGCTGACGTTGCCGAACGTGCCACCGGTGAAGAAAACCACAGCCCCGTCAACGGGCGGCACCTGGCAGGCCTCGGCCTTGCTGCCGCTGCTGACGGTGATGGGCATTCTGCTGCTGGCGCGGATGCTGCCGCAGACCTCGTTCGCGCTGTATGTGAGTACAACGTTCACCGTCAGCAACGCCCTGGTCGGCCTGTGCTACGGCTTGCTGGCCCTGGGTTTTATCCTGTCGGCCACCGCCTGGGCGCGCCACTTCGAAGGTCGCAGCCAGGCAGACAGCTTGCGCCGCCTCACCTGGGTGGTGGCCGGCTGCATCGCGCTCACCGCCCTCGCTGGCCTCACCCGCAACCCGCTGGTGTTTGTGATCGCCTACTTTGTCTGGGGCGTATTGCTGGGCGCGACCACACCGGTACTGATGGCGCTGGTTTCAAAAACCGCCGACAGCGCGCAGCAAGGCCATGTGCTGGGGATCGCCCAAGGCACGGCGCAATTTGCCTCGATTGTGGGCATCTGCGCCGGCGGCCTGCTCAGCCAGGTCTATGGCTTGGCGTACACCTACCTGTTTGTGTGTGTGGCTTATGCCGTGGCGCTGATTGCGATTCTCGCGTTGCGCAACCGACGGGTTTGCACTTAGCATTGGGAATACTTCTCAATTGCACGGTTGCGCGCCATGAGCGAAAGCCTTCCCGCCGATAACACCCCTCACCTGCGCGCAATCGAGGCGCTGTACAGCGGCCATCACGGCTGGCTGTACGCGACGCTCAAACGCAAACTCGGCAATGCCATGGATGCGGCAGACCTGGCCCAGGACACCTTCACCCGTATCCTGGCCTCACAGGTCACCGTGATCGAGCAGCCACGCGCCTACTTGAGCTGCGTGGCCAAGGGCATCCTGGTCAATTGGTACCAGCGCAAGGCCCTGGAACGTGCCTACCTGGAAGCGCTGGCCAGCGTGCCGGCCCACGAAGTGCCGTCGCCGGAAGCGCACTTTCTGGTGCTGGAGACCCTGCACGAAATCGACGCGATGCTCGACGCGCTGCCGCCGCTGGTCAAGCGTGCGTTCCTGCTGTCGCAGCTCAATGGCCTCAAATACCAGGACATCGCCGAGCAGTTGGGCGTGTCACTGATTACCGTCAAGCGCTACATGAAACAGGCACTCGTCCAGTGCCTGATGCGGGTGGAATAAAGTGCTCAGCCTGGGCAAGGAACCGCCGCTGCCCACCGACGCCCTTGAAGAAGCCGCCGAGTGGCTGATGCGCCTGAGCGAGAACGAACTGAGCGCCAGCGAACGCGCCGAGTGGGAGCGCTGGAAGGTCAGCAGCCCCGAGCGTGGCCGGGCCTGGGCACGCGCGCAATTGCTGCAAAGCAAGCTCGGTGGCCTGCCGCCGTCCCTGGCGATGTCGGCGCTGGACCGCCCCAGCAACCCGCAACGCCGCGAAGCCCTGGGCAAACTGGCCTTGTTGCTGGCGGTAATGCCGGTGGGCTGGGGCAGTTGGAAGCTGGCGCAGTCCCAGCAATGGAGCGCCGACTACAGCACCCGCATCGGCGAGCGTCGCGAACTGACCCTGGCCGACGGCTCGCGCCTGACCCTCAACACCGAGACCGCCATTGACGTGCAGTTCGACAGCCAGCAGCGCCTGGTGAGCCTGCGCGAAGGCGAACTCCTGGTGCAGACCGCACAAGACGCCTCCCGCCCGTTTCTGGTGAGCACCCGCCAGGGCCATCTGCAGGCGCTGGGCACGCGTTTCACCGTGCGCGAACTGGGCCCGCGCACGCATCTGGCGGTGCTTGAGGGCGCGGTCAAAGTGATGCTGGCCGACAATAGCCAGAGCGCGCCACTAATCGTCAACGCCGGGCAACGCACGGACTTTTCCGCGCAACAGTTCGGCGCGCTCACCCCCGCCGACCACAATGTGAGTGCCTGGACCCAAGGCATGCTGATGGCCGACAACATGCGCCTGGCAGATTTTGTCGCGGAACTGACCCGCTATCGGCGTGGCTTCGTGCGCTACGACCCGGCCATTGCCAACCTGCGTATTTCCGGGGCTTTTCCCATCGCCGATACCCAGCGCACCTTGAACATGTTGGTGCAAACCTACCCGGTGCGCGCCAACGGCCATTTGAATGGCTATTGGGTCAGCCTGTCGCCAGCTTGAGGCGGCGCAAAAATAAAACGCGGTGCGGCTGATACTTTTTTCGCGCTCGGCTGGCAAACACTCAAACCCCTTTTCCCTTTCGTCCATAGGGCTGCCCTCCATGCTTGTGATTCGCAGCGCGCTGCTCAGCCTGGCCCTGGCCGGTGCCGCCCTGGCGGACGTGCCGGCGCAATGGGACAGGGTGACGGTGCGCGCCTACCACATCGACCCCGGCCCGCTCGGCGCCACGTTGTCGAGCTTTGCCGTGGACGCCGGTATTGCGCTGTCATTTCTCCCGGCACTCACCGAGGGCCTGACCAGCCCAGGCTTATCCGGCCGTTACTCGCCCCAGGAAGCGGTCACGCGGCTGTTGGCCGGCAGCGGCCTGGACATGGTGCAACGCAGCGACGGCAGTTACACCCTGGTGCCGGGCCAAGTCACGCTTTCGGACATCACCGTCAGCGCCCCCGAGCCACGCACCAGCGACCTGCCCCCGCTGTATGCCGGCGGCCAGGCAGCCACCGGCGCGCGCCTGGGCATGCTCGGCAATACTGACGTGATGGATGCCCCGTTCAGTGTCAGCGCCTACACCGCCGCGCTGATCCAGGACCAGCAGGCAAGCACCGTGGGCAATGTGCTGGAGCGTGATTCCTCGGTGCGCTCCACCGGGCAGACGGGCGGGATTGTCGACTCGTTCTTCATCCGCGGCTTTCCGGTGGGTGAAGGCAACCTGGGAGAACTGGCGTTCGACGGCGTGTACGGCGTGGCCTCCAACTACCGGGTGTTTACCGACTACGCCGAGCGTATCGAAGTGGTCAAAGGCCCCGGTGCGCTGCTGTACGGCATGTCACCCAACAGCGCGGTAGGCGGCGTGATCAACGTGGTGCCCAAGCGCTCGCTGGATGAAGACCTAACCCGCTACACCGCCAGCTACACCCAGGACGCGCAGGTCGGCAGCCACCTCGATATCAGCCGACGGTTTGGCGAAGAGCGCCGCTTCGGCGTACGCCTCAACGCTAGCCTGCAGAACGGTGACACGGTGATCGACCAGCAGTCGCGCGATGTCGGCATTGGCGCGCTGTCCCTGGACTACCAGGGCGAACGCCTGCGCACCAGCCTCGACCTGATCTCCCAACAGGAGAAACTCGACGCCGCCTCGCGCCCCTTCCTGATTGCTGCCGGCGTCGACGTCCCCTCCGCCGCCAACGGCCGCACCAACGTCAGCCAGGACTGGGGCTGGTCGCGCACGCGAGATAAATCCGCGCTGCTGAGCGGCGAATACGACCTCACCGAGGCCGTCACACTGTTCGCCCATGCGGGGGGCGGCAGGTCGGCAGTGGCGCGCATGTCCGACCAGACGCCGACCCTCATCAACGCTGGCGGTGACACCTCGTCAATCCCCGGTTATTACCGTTTCAACGTGCAGCGCTACACGGTCGACGCCGGTGCGCGGTTGCGCTTTGAGACCGGCCCCATCAGCCACAGCAGCACCGTGCAGGTCAGCCGTTATCGCGATGAGCTGTCGCGGGGGATTATTTCCGGGGCGCCGGTGCTGTCCAATCTCTACCATCCGGTGGACCGGCCCAAGCCTGCGATCGCCAAACCCGCCACGCCGACAATATCGGCCAGCGAACTGTCCGGCGCGGCCATCGCCGATACGTTGTCGGTGCTCGACCAGCGCGTGCAAGTCACCTTAGGCCTGCGCCAACAGCGTATCCAGTCCAGCAACTACAACAGCGCCGGCGTGGCCACCAGCACCTACGACGATGCCAAGGTCACGCCGCTGTTCGGCGCAGTGCTCAAGCCCTGGGAACATGTGGCGTTCTACTACAACTACCTCGAAGGCCTGAGCAAGGGTGACGTGGCGCCTTCCAACGCCACCAACGCCGGTGAGGTGTTTGCGCCTTACGTGTCCAAACAGCATGAACTCGGGGTAAAGCTCGACTACGGCACCTTCATGGCGACCCTGGCGCTGTTCCAGATCCACAAGCCCAGCGGCGAACTGGCCGCCGGGCGCTTCTCGGTACAGGGCGAACAGCGCAACCGTGGCCTGGAGTTCAATGTGTTGGGCGAAGTCGCCCACGGCACGCGCCTGCTCGGTGGCGTGACCCTGCTGGATGCCCAACTGACCAAAACCGCGATTGCCACCAACAGCGGCAACACACCGGTGGGCGTGCCCGACGTGCAAGCCAATCTGTGGGCCGAATGGGACACCTCATGGGTCGAGGGCCTGACACTCACCACAGGCGCGATCTATACCGGCAGCCAGTACGTCAACCAGGCCAACACCCAACAGCTCGATGCGTGGACCCGCTTCGACATCGGCGCACGCTACAGCACGCGTATCGCCGAGCACCCGACCACCCTGCGCGCCACGGTACAGAACCTGTTCGACCGTGAGTACTGGTCGGGCGTCGCCTCCTACGGCGCGTTTTCCCAAGGCTCGCCACGCACCCTCCTCCTCTCGGCCACGGTCGATTTCTGACACCTGCAAGGGCTTGATTCATGATCTGCATTGTTCGACGTTGCCACCTTCTAGCGGCGCTGCTGTTCACCGGGTTGTTGGGGGCTAGCCTGCCGAGCATGGCGGCGCTGACCACCGTCACCGATCTGCTTGGGCGCCAGGTCAAGGTCAACCTGCCGGTGCAGCGGGTGATTCTTGGCGAGGGCCGCCAGCTGTACCTGGTGGCGGCGCTGGACACGCAAAACCCGATTGAACGGATCGTTGGCTGGCGCAAGGACCTGATCCAGTCCGACCCAGACACCTATAACGCTTACCTGCGCAAGTTTCCCGCCATCGCCAAGATCCCCACCTTCGGCGGCTTTGAAGACGGCACCTTCGATATCGAGCAGGCCATCTCGCAACGCCCCGACGTGATCATCCTCAATATCGAGGCGCAACATGCCACCGAGGATGCGCGCTATATCGAGAAGCTCGATGCCTTGGGCATCCCGGTGGTGTACGTGGACTTTCGCAACCAGCCGATGACCAACACCGAGCCGACCATGCGCCTGTTCGGCCGGTTGTTCGGCAAAGAACAGCGGGCCGAGGATTTCATTGCGTTTCGCAACCAGCAGATCCGCCGCGTGACCGACGTGATTGCGGCGCAGCAACCGGCGCGACCGTCCGTGTTTATCGAGCGGATCGGTGGCTACACCGATGACTGCTGCCTGAGTTTTGGCAATGAAAATTTCGGCCTGTTCGTGCAGATAGCCGGCGGCGACAACATCGCCAAAGGCATTATTCCCACCACCTTTGGCCAGTTGAACCCCGAACAGGTGATCGTGGCCAACCCCGACCAGGTCGTTGTCACCAGCGCCAACTGGGAGGCGTTTGCCCCCGGCGGGCATTGGGTTGGCGTGGGGCCGGGTGCCGACATGGCCCAGGCCCGAGCCAAGCTGGCGTGGTACACCCAGCGCCCTGCCTATGCCGGCATCAAGGCCCAGGGCCCGCAAGCCTTCCACGCCATCTGGCATCAGTTCTACAACAGCCCGTATCAGTTCGTGGCGATCCAGCAACTGGCCAAGTGGTTTCACCCCGACCTGTTTGCCGACCTGGACCCGGACGCCGCGTTTCGTGAATTGCACGAACGCTTCCTGCCGGTGCCTTACGAGCCGGGTTACTTCGTGAGCCTCAAGCCATGAGCGCCCCGACCTACCGCAGCCTTGTCGTGCGCAAACGCCTGATTCTGGTTGCCCTGGCGTTGCTGTTGCTGTGCAGCGTGCTGCTCGACCTGGCGCTGGGCCCGGCGCGCTACAGCCTGGGCGAAGTGCTCGGCGCGCTGCTCTCGCCGGACAGCGCCGCGCCGCAAGTGCGTGTGGTGATGTGGGATATTCGCCTGCCCGTCGCACTGATGGCGGTCGCTGTCGGCGCGGCGCTCTCTCTGGCCGGGGCGCAGATGCAGACCATCCTCAATAACCCGCTGGCCAGCCCCTTCACCCTGGGCATTTCTGCCGCCGCCAGTTTCGGTGCGGCCATGGGCCTGGCGTTCGGGGTGGCGTTGTTTCCGCTGGCGGCGCAGTACATGGTGCCGGTCAACGCGTTCATCATGGCGATGCTCTCGGCGCTGCTGATCCACTTCCTGAGCCTGCGCCGTGGGGTGACGGCCGAAACCATTGTGCTGCTGGGCATTGCCCTGGTCTTTACCTTCAACGCGCTGCTGGCGCTGGTGCAGTTTTTTGCCACCGAACAAGCCGTGGCAGCCGTGGTGTTCTGGACCATGGGCAGCCTGACCAAAGCCACCTGGCCCAAGCTTGGGGTGATCTGCCTGATCATCCTGATCACCCTGCCGATTTTCGCCAAGCGCGCCTGGGCCCTCACCGCCCTGCGCCTGGGTGACGACAAGGCCGCCAGCTTCGGCATCAACGTGCGCAGCCTGCGCTTTCAAACGCTGATCATGGTCAGCCTGCTCGCCTCATTCCCGGTCGCCTTTGTCGGCAGCATCGGCTTTATCGGCCTGGTGGGCCCGCACATCGCGCGCATGTTGATCGGCGAGGACCAGCGCTTCTTCCTGCCCGCCTCGCTGTTGACCGGTGCGTTGATTCTGTCGGCCAGCTCAGTGGTCAGCAAAACCCTGATTCCGGGGGCGATTTTCCCAATAGGTGTGGTTACGTCACTGATCGGCGTGCCGTTCTTTATATCCCTGATCCTGGGCGGGAAGAAAAACTCATGGTAAGTCTCCAGTTGAAAGACCTCGGCGCCCGCTACGGCCAGCGCACCATCATCCGCGGCGTGAGCACCGCAGCTTTTGTCGGCGGCCAGGTGGTGGCGGTGGTCGGGCCCAACGCTGCCGGTAAATCCACCCTGTTCAAGCGCATGGCCGGGCTGCTTGACGGGCCAGGCGAGGTGCTGCTGCAAGGCTCGCAAAAAGGTGCACAAGCCATCAGCTACATGCCCCAAGGACTGAACGCCAGCGCCCGGTTGACGGTGTACGAATCGGTGCTGCTGGCGCGCAAACAACTGACGCCGGGGTGGGTGGTACAAGACGACGAGTTGAACTTGGTCGACGAAATGCTCAGTGCCCTGGGCATCACCGGCCTGGCCTTTCGCAACCTCGGTGAACTCAGCGGCGGCCAACAACAGCTGGTGTCCATCGCCCAGACGCTGGTACGCGAACCCGACGTGCTGCTGATGGACGAACCCACCAGCGCCCTCGATATGCATCGCCAAGTACAAGTACTGGACTTCATGCGCACCCTGGCGCGCAAACGCGAAGTGATTGTGTTTATCGCACTGCATGACCTGAACCAGGCACTGCGCTTTGCCGACCAGGTGCTGGTCATCGCCGACGGCACAGCCCAGGGCAGCGGGCCGAGCCATGCGGTGATCAACGAAGCGATGCTGCGTGAGGTTTACCAGGTACAGGCACGCATCGAGCGCTGCAGCCGGGGGCAGGCGCATATTTTGATTGATGGAGTTGTGTGAATAGGCCATGCGAAGCCTGGGTATCCACGATGCGAAGCGAGCCGCTGTTGATCTTGCTCTTGATCTGCTCTTGATCTTGATCTCAAGCGCCCCGTTAAACCACGCTGGCCGAACGCAGGCTTGAATTCGTGGGTAACCCGGCAGGACGCCGGGTTAGCCGCCCCGCGCCATGGATGGCGCGTGGCGGCGGCCCACGGATTCAAGCCTGCGTTCGGGCACACCGAGCCCAAGCGAGGTGCCGAGTGGTGGGGCAAGAGCGTTTTGCTTACTTTTGCGCTTTTCAAAAGTGAGCCGCCGTCAGGGCGGAACCCTAAGTGGCCGTTACCGCAGCAATGGATATGTACTCGGTATAACAGCGTCGACTGTCAGGCCGCCATCGCAGGCAAGCCAGCTCCCACAGCTGGATTGTTGGGGTGTCAGGTAGATAAGCGTCGGCTGTCAGGCCGTCATCGCAGGCAAGCCAGCTCCCACAGTTGGATCGTTGGGGTGTCAGGTAGATAGGCGTCGGCTGTCAGGGCGTCATCGCAGGCAAGCCAGCTCCCACAGAGGATCGCCGTCTATCAGCCAAAATCTCGGATCAGCCACTGCTTCTATCGCTCAATCCTCGCGAATACTTGCCTGATCCTCCGACTTATCGCCTACCGGGATAGATACCCCTTGCGCCGTGGTCTAGAGTCCAACCATGCGCGCGTGGCCAAGATGAAACCGGTTCTCAACCCCGCCGCCATAACCCGTCGCCCATGAGCGACACCAGGGCATGCCACCGCGCACGCCCCTGATAAGAAAAAGCACCACCAACCGATGATCAGCAGGTGAGCCCGCATGGAATTACGTATCAACCAAAAGGCCTATCAGGTCGATGCCGAAGCCGACACCCCGTTATTGTGGGTGATCCGTGACAACCTGGGCATGACCGGCACCAAATACGGCTGCGGCCTGGCCCAGTGCGGCGCCTGTTCGGTGCTGGTGGACGGCAATGTGGTGCGCGCCTGCGTGACGCCTGTGGCGGGCGTGGTCGGTCGCGAGATCACCACCATCGAGGCCGTGGAGGCCGATGACGTGGGCAAGCGTGTGGTGGCGGCCTGGGTCGAACATCAAGTAGCGCAATGCGGTTACTGCCAGTCCGGGCAGGTGATGGCGGCCACCGCGCTGCTCAAACATACCCCCGCGCCGACCAAGGCGCAGATCGACGCGGCGATGGTCAACCTCTGCCGTTGCGGCACCTACAACGCGATCCATGCCGCCATGGATGCCTTGGCCGCCGGGAAGGAGACCGCCTGATGAACACCACCGAGATCATTCCCGGCGTTACCCTGGGCGAACCGATCAACCTGTCCCGTCGCCGCTTCCTGGCCAGCACCGCGGTGGGCGCGCTGGTGATCGGCTTCGGCTTGCCGCTGGGCACCTCCCGCGTGCAAGCCGCGACCGGCGCGGCCGCTGAGCGTGGAACCCAGGTACCCGCCTTCCTGGAGATTCGCCCAGACGGCAGCGTGCGCCTGCTAAGCCCCTTCATGGAAGGCGGCCAAGGTACCCACACCGCCATGGCGCAGATCGTCGGTGAAGAATTGGATGCCGACCCGGCCACGTTCATCGTCGAAGCGGCCCCGCCCGGCGAAGCCTACGTGGTGATGGAAAATGGCATGCGCATCACCGGCGGCAGCATGTCGGTGCGCATGAGCTACCCGACCATGCGGCGCCTCGGCGCCCTCGCCCGCGCGATGCTGATGCAGGCCGGCGCCGAGCAACTGCGCGTACCGCTCAGCGAGCTGACCACACAGCCCGGTCGCGTGGTGCACGCCGCTTCCGGTCGCTCCCTGGGCTACGGCGAATTGGCAGGTGCCGCCCTGGATATGCCGGTGCCCGACCCGGCCAGCATCACCCTGCGCGACCCGAGCCAGTTCCGCTGGATCGGCAAGCCGGTCAAGCGCCTGGATGCCTATGACAAATCCACCGGCAAGGCGCAGTACACCATCGACCTGAAAATCGACGGCATGCTCCATGCCGCCGTCCAGCATGCGCCACGCCTGGGCATGACCGTGGGCAGCCTGCGCAACCAGGCGCAGGTGCAAGCCATGAAAGGCGTGCATTCGGTTCACACCCTGCCCGGCGCCGTAGCTGTGGTAGCTGAACGTTGGTGGCATGCCAAGCGGGCCGTCGAAGCCGTCCAGGTGGAGTGGCTTGAAGCCGCCGCCGACTCCACCGTGCGGGCCATGCCAGCGGATTTCTCCAGCGACAAGTACCGCGACTTCCTCGCCGCCCAGCAGGGCCCGGCCCGCGATGACGAAAACGAAGGCGATGTGGCCGGCGCACTGGCCAGCGCCAAGACCCGCGTCGAAGCCACCTACCACAACCAGTACCTCAACCATGCCCAGTTGGAACCGCCTTCAGCCCTGGCACGCTTTAACCCCGACGGCACGCTGGAGGTGTGGCTGCCTAACCAGGCGCCGGATATGTTCCGTGCCGACATTGCCAAGCGCACCGGTCTGAGCATTGAGCAAGTCACCCTGCACTCGCCGCTGCTGGGCGGCTTTTTCGGCCGGCATTTCCTGTATGACTCGGCAAATCCTTACCCGCAAGCCATCGCGTTGGCAAAGGCGGTGGGCCGGCCGATCAAGCTGATCTGGAGCCGTGAAGAAGAATTCGTGCGCGATGTATTGCGCCCGGTCGCCGTGGTCAAGTTCCGCGCCGCGCTGGATGACAAAGGCCTGCCCGTCGCCATCGAAGCGGTCAGCGCCACCGAAGGCCCCACCGAAGCCATCGCCGGCAAACAGGGCGACGCCATCGACCCTACTGCCCTGGAAGGGTTGTCGGGCAAGAGCTACGCAATACCCAACAAACGCATCGCACAGATTTACGTCAAAGGCCCGGCCATGCTCGGTTATTGGCGCTCGGTGGGTAACTCGCTCAATGACTTTTTCTACGAAGCCTTCCTGGACGAACTGGCCGATAAAGGCGGCCATGATCCCTATGAACTGCGCCTGCACCTGCTGCGCGACAACCCGCGCCTGACCACCCTGCTGCAAGCGGCCGCCGAGCTGTCTGGCGGTTGGAAGCGTGGGCCCTACACCGCCGAAGACGGCACCCGCCGTGCACGCGGCGTAGCCATGGCCTCGCCGTTTGGCTCCCATGCAGCGGTGGTGGCCGAGGTGTCGATCGAGAACGGCCAGGTCAAGGTTCATCACATCTGGGAAGCGATTGACCCGGGCAGCATCGTCAACCCGGCGATTGTGCAAGCGCAGGTCAACGGTGCCGTGGCCTTGGGCCTGTCGCAAACCTTGTTGGAGGAGGCGGTATACGTGGATGGCAAGCCAAGGGCGCGCAACTACGACCTTTATCCGGTGCTGCCGCCTTCGCGTATGGCGCAGGTACACGTGAAGATCGTCGAAAGCGGAGAAAAAATGGGCGGTATCGGCGAACCGCCGTTGCCGGCTGTGGCCCCGGCCGTGGCGAATGCCGTGGCGCAGCTGACCGGCCAACGCATCCGCAGTCTGCCTTTGAGCCGTTACACCTTCAGCTAACCGACAGGGAATGCCCATGAATAACCGCCGATTCGCAAGAACCGCAGGGTGGCTGGTGCTGCCCTGCGTGGTCGCCGCCGGCCTGCTGGCCTGGTACGTCACCCGCGAGCCTGCCTCGCCTTTTGAACAGCAACAGGCCACGAGTTTCGACCCCGCCTTGGTCAGTCGCGGCGAATACGTCGCGCGAGTGAGTGACTGCGTGGCCTGCCATAGCCTGGCCGGCAAGCAGCCATTCGCTGGTGGCCTGGAAATGGCCACACCGCTGGGGGCGATCCACGCCACCAACATCACCCCCGACCGCGAGCATGGTATCGGCACCTATAGCCTGGCCGACTTCGACCGCGCCGTACGCCACGGCGTAGCACCGGGTGGGCGACAACTCTACCCGGCCATGCCCTACCCGTCTTATGTGAAGCTCAGCGACGATGACATCCAGGCGCTGTACGCGTTTTTCATGAAAGGCGTGCAACCGGCCAACCAGCCTAATATCCCCAGCGACATTCCCTGGCCGCTCAACCTGCGTTGGCCCATCGCCCTGTGGAACGGTGTGTTTGCACCGACCGCGACCTATGCCGCCAAGCCCGGCCAGGACGCACTGTGGAACCGGGGCGCCTATATCGTCCAAGGCCCGGGCCACTGCGGCAGTTGCCACACGCCACGGGGGCTGGCGTTCAACGAAAAGGCCCTGGACGAATCCGGCGCGCCATTCCTGGCCGGTGCCCTGCTCGACGGCTGGTACGCCCCCAGCCTGCGCCAGGACCACAACACCGGCCTGGGGCGCTGGAGTGAGGAACAGATCGTGCAGTTCCTCAAGACCGGTCGCAACCAGCATGCCGTGGTCTATGGCTCGATGACCGAAGCCTTCAACAACTCCACGCAGTTCATGCAGGACGATGACCTGGCCGCGATCGCTCGCTACCTCAAGTCACTGCCCGGCGACCCGCAGCGTGACGGCAGCCCCTGGCAATATCAGCCGGTAACGGCGCGCTCGGATGTCCCCGGTGCTCACACGTACGCCACCCGCTGCGCCTCCTGCCATGGGCTCGACGGCAAAGGCCAACCCGACTGGATGCCGCCCCTGGCCGGCGCTACCTCGGCCCTGGCCAAGGAAGATGCGTCCGCGATCAACATCACGCTCAATGGCTCACAGCGCGTGATCACCGCCGGCCTGCCGGACGCCTACCGCATGCCAGCGTTCCGGGAGCAATTGTCCGACTCGGAAATCGCCGACGTGCTGAGCTACGTGCGCGGTACCTGGGGCAACCACGGCGGTGCGGTCGATGCGAAGGCCGTGGGCAAGTTGCGTGGGCATACCGACCCGGCGAGCAGTAGCCCGATCATCCTGCATATGCGCTGATCGGTCGCGATCAACTGTGGGAGCTGGCTTGCCTGCGAATGCATCGACTCGGTTTACCTGATGAACCGAGGTGTTTGCATCGCAGGCAAGCCAGCTCGCACATTTGGGCGATGAGCATTCAGGTAGATAAGCGTCGGCTACAAGGCCGCGCTATTTGTTTTCGTCCGCCTTGCCTTCCTGCATCTGCACCGACGACTGGGTGCCACTGTTGTTGTCTTTAGTGGCGTTGTCGGCGTTGTCAAAACAGCCGTGCAGCATGAATGCGCTGCACAGGCCCAGGCACATATAAAGCTTCTTCATGAAGGTTCACCTGCTGGCGAGTGAGTGATATCCGCGTGACGACAGCAACATTCGTCCGCCCATGATCTATCTGTCTGGTACAGAGGCGCGTGCGTTCAAAAAACAGACCCTTGGCTGACGAATGGGGGCCGCGTATCAATCAAACGGGATCACCGAGATCTTGCCGTTGCGCTCAAGAATCGCGAAGCGGATCTGCTTGAGCTCGACAAGCCCTTGGGTGGACCGGGCCGCCTCAAGAATGTCACCCTCGTCCAGCCGCGCATGCTTGAGCCGTTTATGCAGCACCTGGCCCTGCTCGACCAGCACCGTCGGCCCGCCATCGAGCACCCGCGCGAACCAGGCTGAACGCTGCTTGGCCAGCGAGAAGCCAATGTCGATGGCAATCAGGGTAGCGATGACCAGCACGGCGTTGGTCATTGAGAAATCTTCGCCCAGCAACGCCTGCTGGGTGGCTTCGCCGATGACCATCAACAAAACCAGGTCAAAGGTGGTGAGCTCGGCCAGCGTGCGCCTGCCGGCAACTTTGAACAGCACCAGCAGCACCAGGTAAATCGCCACAGCCCGCAGTACAGAGTCCATGGTTGCCCCTCGGAACAGTGAATGGGAAACGACCGATTCATACGGATTAGGTGAGCACCGTGCCGCTCAGGTTCATTCTTTCAACGTGCCCCGGCCACCATCTAAAAAGATGATAGTTTCAGCGCAACTGAATCGTTGAAATGATCGAAATTTCGACAGCAACCCAGTTGATACCGGGGCGTTGGCAGCGGGTCACAGCTCTATATCGATCACGCTGAAGAAGGAACCCCTGTCATGAACGACTCACAACGCGCCTGGGAACTGGCCATGGTGCTGATTGCCAACGGCCGGATCCCCTTCGACCCCGCCAACCCGAGCGGTTCGGTGAAAATCCTGAACAAGCATTTGCAAGCGCTGGAAGCAGCGCTGCATGAACAGGCAAGCACCGGCACGCCGCTCACAGAGATCAGCACCCGTGAGCGCCTGGGCAAGAACAACAGCCGCAGGCCCTCGTTGGTGTGTGCCGAATAGGCGTCAGACTTAGGTTCGGCTACAGCCGATCCGACTCGGCAACTGGCCCTGCCTGGCCTTCAGCGTGGTTTGCATCGCTTGCGGCAAGGTGCTCCAGAACGTCAGCCCCGAGCGCTCTTCGATGTGATCCACGGTGACCTGGTAATCGCAGAAGTCTGCGCCCTTGGGGGTTTCCTGGTTCATCACGAATGAGGCGTACAGACCCGTTTCCGGCGAACTGCCGACCACGATGATTTTCCAATATCCACTCGGGATGGTGTGTACTTTGTTCGTACCCGGCAACGAGCCCACAAAATGCTCATACAGCGGCCCGGTGGCCACATACACCTGATCGACGCCTGGCTCCTTGCTGAGAGTGCGCTCCTGGTCTTCCAGACGCGCCCACGGCCCCTGGTTGAGCTCGGCCTTTTGCGGGGTAATGTTCGACAGGTAGTTGAGCGTTTGCCAGTCGGCCACCCCGGCCATTGACGCCAGGTTGGCCTGATGCCCACGGTCGATTTTGAGCGCGACGTTGGCGCCGTTGTAATCCACCGGGTCCAGGGTTTCCCCGGCTGGAATATCCGGATCGGTGCGCCAGTCACGGGAACGCCCGCTGGCCGCGGTGGCTTTAGTGATCTTATAGGACACCCAATTGGCAAACTTGGTCGAACCGTTGTTGTTCAACGTGTAGGCCTGGCGGTTCAACGTCACTGGGCTGCCGCCGGTGGGGCAGCCAACCGCGCAGTTATCGAACTGCAAGGGTGGCGCAGGGAGGACGGCGGATTGGCGTGTGGGCGTGGTACAGGCGGCAATCAACGGGATCAACGAAAACGCCAGGTACTTGAACGATGTGCTTCCTTGCATGGTGTTACTCCTTGGGATGTATCTGTTAAAAGACTGAATGGCCTCGGCCGATGCGCTTCCTGCGCAAGTCGAGATAACCATTGGAACACATAAACATTTCTAAACAACGACTGCAATCAGGCCAACAAACGTAAACCCTTCGCGCCCCATAACTGTGCTATCCATAACGCCGCCCTCTAGCGGGCGATAGCATCGCGTCATCAATGCACAAGGGACTGTCATCAAGCACGTGGGGGCAAATGTCTAAACAGAGGATGCTCCACGACCATGGCTGAATACCTTCTGCCTCCCGCTGCTCCACACTGGCTGATCCGCCAAGCCATCCCCGACGATGTGCATGCCTTGGTCGCACTGGATGCCTACGCAACCGAGCATGCCAGCCGTCGTGTGTTTATCTATGATGCCGTGGTTCGCCAGCAATGCCTGGTAGCCGCCAACGCTAACGTGTGCGCCGGCTACCTGGTGCTCACCCACGATTTTTTCAACCATGGGTTTATAGCGCTGGTGGTGGTTTCACCGCTGTACCAACGCCAAGGCGTCGCCCTTCGTCTGCTGGCAGCGGCCGAAGCGGCCTGCAAGACGCCCAAGCTGTTCGCGTCGACCAATGCCTCCAACGGCGCGTCCCAGGCCCTGCTGACGAAAGCCGGCTTTATTCCCAGCGGGCAGATCGAGAATCTGGACGATAACGACCCTGAACGTGTGTACGTCAGGTTCATTCGCTGACGATACCTTTTGTAGGAGCGAGCTTGCTCGCGAAACACTCACAGGCGCCGCGCTTATTCAGGGAGCACGCGTTATCGTTGAGGTTTTTCGCGAGCAAGCTCGCTCCTACAGAAAGCAGAACGCCATCTGCGCTACGCAGGAACCTTTTCTCGAATGCACAATCTGTGGTTCACCCTTTTGAACCGATCGAGACCCTGCGCATGCTTGTGAAAAAAGCCGTCCTCTGCCTGGCACTGCTAAGTGCCGGCTTCATCGCAGGCTATGCGGCCAAACCCACCCCGCAGCTGCAAGTCACCGCTGGCCAACTGATGGAGTGCGGCGAACTCATGATCCCGACGCTTGGGATGTGAGCCGCGCATACCCAGGTAAAAGCCGTTTCAGCCGCCCGAAGCCACGTGCGCAGGATGCACGTTGAACCCATTGCGCCCAGCCGCCTTCGCACCGTAAAGCGCTGCATCGGCCGCCTCGACCAAACCCAACACCGGCTCCAGCCGTGAGCCCATGCCCGTCGCAACGCCGATACTCACACTCACGCGCCCGAAGGGGCTGCCTGGGTGTGTGATGTTCTCCTGCTGTAGGCGCGAAAGAATGCGTTGCGCGACCACCGCAGCGCCTGCACTGTCAGTCGCGGGCATGATGAGCGCCATTTCTTCTCCGCCATAGCGCGCCACCAGGTCCGACGGGCGCCGCACGCACGTTTCCAATAACGTGCTGACTGCCTGCAAGCACGCATCTCCCGCGACGTGACCAAAGGCATCGTTGAAGCGTTTGAAATGGTCGATATCGATCATCAGCAATGCCAGTGACGTACCCTCGCGCTGCGCCCGGCGCGCTTCCACCGCCAGCGTTTCGTCAAAACAGCGGCGGTTGGCGAGGCCGGTCAGCGCATCCTTTTTCGCTAATAGCGCCAATTGCCGATTGGAGTCGAGCAACTGTTGCTGGGCGACACGCAACGCCTCTTCCGCCGCCGTACGCCTGCGGATATCCAGGATCAGAAACCAGCCGATCAGCCCCGTCAGCCCCAACAGCCCCACCACCACGACCGCTGACAGTGCCGCCTCGATGCGCCACGCCGCAAGGGCTTCGTGCTTGCCCAACGCGACCGTGGTGATCAGCGGCAGGGTTTCGCTCTTGCGAAAGGCATAGAGCCGCTCTACGCCGTCCAGGCTGGAGGTATAGGCCGCAGTGCCCACAGGCTGGTCGACCAGGTACTTGGAATAAATAGGCGAGGTGGAGAAGTTGCGGCCCATGTCCTGCTCGCGGAACGGGTAACGCACCAGTAACGTGCCGTCGGCGTAGGACAGGCCGATGGCGCCCTCCTGGCCCACATCGAGTTTGCCGAATACCCGCAGAAAGTTTTCCACCCCCAGGGTCACGGCGACCACGCCAGCGAAGTTGCCGGCCGCGTCGTTGAAACGGCGGCTGATGGTCACCACCCATTCATGGTTGGCGCGGCTTTGAATCGGCGGGCCAATAAAAGGTTCAGCGCTCGGATCGTCGCGATGGTGGATGAAATAGGCCCGATCACTGCTATTGGCGCCCTCCGGAATCGCACGATTGGAAGACAGCAGCCACCGGCCCTGATGATCATAAATGGTGATGCCGCTGAGCTGCGGCATCAGCGGCTGCTGTAGGTTGATCAGCGTGCTGATTCGCTGGATTTGCACAGGGCCACTGCCTTCGGTTTCCAGGCGCTCAACCAGCCCCAGCAACAGCAACGAGCTTTGCCGCACGATGCCTTCGGTATAGGTGTTAAGGGCCTGGGTCAGGTTCAAGCCATGCACATCCACTTCCGCCAGCGCACGGTCGCGGGAAGACAGGACTTTCCAAATCGTCAGCGAAGTCAGGGAACAGCCGATCACCAACAGCAACAGCATCACAAGACGGGTATCACGCTTCACGTCAGCACCTTAAGGAAGTCCGGTTTCCGTTCCAGCCATCATTCGAACGTCGGTACTCACAGGGGCAACCGGTTCCAGAGTGCCAGCATACAAGCAGTCTGTGCGGGCTGCAGCAACAGAGTGTGCGGCTGAGCGCCGGCCAGAGTAGCCAGCGCCTTTAATGACCACTATCAAGCAGTTTATTGAATGCTAAACAAACCGTTAAGGTCGCCATTAATTCAATATCAATCGACGCAGAAAAACTTATACGAAGTGGCACTTCCTGAGCCTAGCTGTACAAGTTTCATCTACCACTCTACCGTTCATCGCCCTTTTTAAAAAATTTCAAAACATCTGCGCACTTGCCCCTATCAGAAAAGATGTCCGTTGCATAAACGGGCAACTAGCGAAACGACATTTCAAAACTGGGAGTATTGTTATGACGACGAGCAATAAAAACCCTGGAAACTTTGCCAATGATCGCGAAAAAGCATCACAGGCGGGAAAGAAAGGTGGACAGGCCTCTGGCGGCAACTTCGCCAACGACCGCGAGAAAGCCTCGGAAGCCGGGCGTAAAGGCGGCCAGAACAGTCATGGTGGTGGACGTAAGTCCTGACCACACGGGCAGTACCGCTGTTCCGTTCGTTAACAAAGGGCATTCATCATGCGTGCGTCCATTGATAATCAGCGCGGCGAGCCAGCTCGCAGGCCGATTGTAGAAGTGCAAACTAAAGCAAGGACTGGCCTGCGTTCTAATACGTCTGCGTGTTACGAACATCAGCAACTTGCTGAACAAGCCGAAGCCACGATAAGTGCATCTAAAACGCCACCCTTGTGTGAAAGGCACTTATAACCGTGCCGTTTGACGCACGCGACTAAGTGCACGTTTCCAGCACAATCGAAGTGAACGTTACATTACCGACATAACGACGAGGTAACTGAACATGACTACTCAAGACAAGCAAGGCCAGATGAGCGTCAGCGAAGCCGGTAAGAAAGGCGGCGAAGCCACTTCTGCGTCCCATGACAAAGAGTTCTACCAGGAGATCGGCAGCAAAGGTGGCCAAAATAGTGGCGGGAACTTCAAGAATGATCCCGAGCGCGCCGCTGAAGCCGGCAGCAAAGGCGGCCAGAACAGCGGGGGCAATTTCAAGAATGACCCCGAACGCGCCGCCGAGGCGGGCAGCAAAGGCGGCCAGAACAGTGGCGGCAATTTTGCCAATGACCGTGAAAAAGCTTCCGAAGCCGGGCGTAAAGGTGGCGAACACAGCCACGGCGGCGGACGCAAAAGCTGATGTGCTTGATGCAGGGGAGCCATGCTCCCCTGCTTTCATTGATGAGGGACACCATGCCTTTACACATTATCAACTTCACCGCACCGGTCACCGCTTCTACGTGCAGCCAACTGATTGAAAAAGCCTCGTTGGCCGTACAACAAGATGCCCAGGGCCTGGTACTGAATATCGCCACCATGGGTGGTGAATGCAGCTACGGCTTTACGATGTACAACTTTTTATTGTCCCTGCCGATTCCGGTGCATACCCATAACCTCGGCACAGTGGAATCGATGGGCAATATCATCTTCCTGGCCGGTGAGCGCAGAACCGCCTGCAAGCACAGTAAATTCCTGTTCCACCCCTTCCACTGGCATGTGCAAGGCGCGGTTGACCACTCGCGCATGTCCGAATATGCGATGAGCCTCGATTACGACTTGCAGTTGTACGCACGCATCGTAGCCGAGCGCACCGCCGATGCTGTCGAAAAACTGGAGACCGAAAAGTACCTGATCGCCGCGCCACGCATTCTCGACCCGCAACAAGCGCTGACCGCCGGCTTGATCCATGGGATCGAACTTCCCGTGGTCAAGGCGGACTTCGTGAGCAGCTTCATTCACTCCTAGCACCTTTTATTCAATAGGGGAGCCTCACAATGGACGAAGAAACGATCCGACTCACCGCGTACCGCATTTGGGAACAGCAAGGGAAGCCTGATGGTCAGGATTTCGTGCACTGGTTACAAGCCAGGGAGGAGCTGACAACCCCGCCGAATGACGGCCTGGCAGGCTCGATAGCAAGTAGCGTCACCCCGCCCAACCCGGACCGATCAAAGCGCCAGGCGACCGCCGCCGGGCAAAAAACCCGCAGCAGAAAACCCAACTGCTGAACCCACAGAGCAGAGAGTGAGGACGCGCCTGTCGATAAACCTGCCAGGGTTCTAAAACATAGACAGCCGTCCAAGCGCCATCCCCTCCCCGCCGCCTCTCGATACTGGCATTGAAACATCAACTAATCGCTTGTTTGAATTCTTCCTCTTTAGCAGTTGAAAACGCCCACTTCTTAATCGAGAGTGGCCGTTCATTCAGGGAGGAATCGATGTGACCCATCTACAAGCGAACCGAAGTTGCCTGCAATGTAAACAACCCTACGAATCGACGCTGGATGACCCCGACTTTCTAGTGTCGTCGGCCTCTGACATGCTCTGCCCAGCGTGCAAGCAACACTATGCAGCCGACCTTATGAAAGAGGCACTTCAACGCAGCGTGCAAAAGTTGTGCATGTTGCAGGAGCGACGCAAAAAACAGTAAACACTCGCCTCGCCCCTACCGCCACCCGCATGAACCCCGCCCATTAAAAACACATTCATTCAGGTGGCGGCGGCACATAGGGCTTTGCAATAAACGGGATACTCCCAGACGGGCGCCATCTTACATTCTCAAGACCGTAGCGCTCGGCCAGCGGTTTACTGATGCGTTTGATCTTTTCATTACGCGACCTGGGAATAATGCCAATTCCAGCATCGCAACAGGCCCAATGCCACGCCTCTGCGTTATTCATCACCTCCGCTCTTATAATGAAAGACTTAGGCTCGTGGTGGTATTCGTACTCGATGACATATAAAGAATTTTTCATAACCTCTCCTTCTGATTTTTTGTTATTTGCTCAGAACGAAGGTTCAGAAATTTTAATCTTTTAATGACGACGATCACGCACTTTCTGTCGCACTACCGTTCGTCGGCCTCGCATTAAAAAAATAAAACGGTTCATGCTTCTTCTGTTTCTTAATACTGAGTCTGTTCACTCCAGGCTCTTGGTAAAAACTCCTGTCTTGCCCGCACTCTGTGCGGGCTTTTTTATTTTGCCGCGACGCTACACCCTGTGGCGAGGGAGCTTGCTCCCGTGACGGCCTGGCAGCCGACGCTTGTCTAACTGACGCACCGAGGTCCAAGCTTGCCTGTCGGACCAAAGTCCTCGTCGGCTGTCAGGCCGTCATCGCAGGCAAGCCAGCTCCCACATTCAAGATCGCGGAGCCACTCAATCGTCGTCGTGCACGTGAGCGTCAGCACAGGGCAGTCGGCCGGACTCACCTCCGGCAATCCGTTCCGCCTGGTCAATACCGCGTTTGAGCGCGTCATTCACCGTCCATTCGGCACCCGGCAACTGCTTGATGCGTTCAACCACACATTGTCCCGTCGCGGTATAAACACAGAGCAGCACTTCAATATCAGCATCGTCCCGCTCTCGGGCCCTGACTTCGATATGGCAGCCATTTTCGACTTCCCGGGTGAAGCATTTTTCTTCCAGTGCTTTTGAGACCCAGGCTTTATAGGTGTTGCCACGTATAAACATAGCGCTTCTCCAAAACCGTTAGTGGGGTTGGCCATCAACTAACGACTGAAATCCCTAACCAGAATTCAGACTTTCTGCAAGGCCACCTCCATCATGCACCGATAAAAACCCTTTACCGTTTCGCCTGTTAAACCGTTCGTCAGGCGAGGAAACAAATTGTTAAACCAACCCATCGGGCTCTATTCAAAATGTTCGGGAGCGCGGCGAAATGCGCCCTGCAGAGCGGCAGAAAAAGCCAATAGAACCGGACAGTAGACGCACTTTATCTACTGACGGCAGCTTATTGCCGAATGTTTATCACCTGATGGCTCCTGGTGTTAACAAGCGCTTCGCTTAGTTAACGCGCGAGCACAGATTCGGCACAGCAAAACGCAAGTTTCCAATACAGGAGCAAGGCATGAAACGAGCGATGGGTTATTGCCTGGTCACTATCACCAGCCTCTTCTTACTCACCAGTTGCAACCTGGTGGTATTCAACCCCAAGGGGCAAGTAGCAACCGATGAGCGCGACCTGATTATTCTCGCTACGGGCCTGATGCTGCTGGTGGTCGTTCCGGTGATTGTGATGATGTTTGTCTTCGCCTACCGCTACCGCGCCACCAATAAAAAAGCGCGTTACTCCCCCCGCTGGGCCAGTTCACACAAAATCGAAGCGGTGGTATGGGGCGTTCCCCTGCTGATCATCATCGTCCTGGGGTGGGTGACCTGGGAGACCACCCACGCACTCGACCCCTATCGCCCGCTGGAATCAGACACCCCGCCGATCAATGTGCAGGTGGTCGCCACCGACTGGAAGTGGCTGTTTATCTACCCTGACCTGGGCATCGCCAGCGTCAACGAACTGGCCCTGCCGGTGCACACGCCGGTGAGTTTCACCGTCACCTCCGACGCGGCCATGACCTCGTTCTTTATTCCCGCACTCGGCGGGCAGATCTACGCCATGGCCGGCATGCAGACCAAGTTGCACCTGATCGCCAACGAAACCGGTGAGTTCAGAGGGATTGCCGCCAACTACAACGGCCCCGGTTTTTCCGACATGCATTTCACCACGCTGTCCCTGAGCACTGCCGACTTTCAAACCTGGGTGACAAAGGTCAAGGGCGCGGCCACCTCTCTGGATCACAGCACTTACGCGCAATTGGCCAAGCCGACCCTCAAGCACCCGGTGACCTATTACTCGGCGGTACAGGAGCGCTTGTTCCTGGACATCGTCGATAAATACGAAGGCATGAACAAGGCCAATAAACCCCGGCGCTCGCCATTGAGCGACGCTGCACAACGCACCGATCAACACCCAAGTCTGCTGGCTGAGGAGCGGTAACCATGTTCGGAAAACTGTCGTGGGACGCGATCCCAACCACTGAACCCATTGTGATGTACACCCTGGCCATCGTGGGCCTGATCGGGGTGGCGTTGGTGGGCTCGATTACCTGGAAACGCAAGTGGGGTTATTTGTGGCGCGAGTGGTTCACCTCGGTGGACCACAAGAAGATCGGTTGCATGTACATCATCGTCGCCCTGGTGATGCTGCTGCGCGGGTTTTCTGATGCGATCATGATGCGCACCCAGCAAGCCATGGCCGCCAGCGGCGGGCCGGGTTACCTGCCGCCGGAACATTACGACCAGATCTTCACCGCCCACGGTGTGATCATGATCTTCTTCATGGCCATGCCCTTCGTGGTCGGCTTGATGAACATCGTCGTGCCGTTGCAGATCGGCGCTCGCGATGTGGCTTATCCGTTTCTCAACGCCCTGAGTTTCTGGCTGTTCGTGGTGGGTGCGGCGCTGGTGAATATTTCGCTGGGGGTCGGTGAGTTCGCGCGTACCGGCTGGGTGGCGTATCCGCCGTTATCCGAGCTGGGCTACAGCCCCGGCGTCGGCGTGGATTACTACATCTGGTCATTGCAGATATCCGGTATCGGCACGCTGCTCACGGGGGTGAATTTCTTCGTCACCATCCTGAAGATGCGCACCGAAGGCATGACGCTGTTCAAGATGCCGGTGTTCACCTGGAACGCGCTGTGCACCTCGGTGCTGATCCTGGCGGCATTCCCGATCCTCACCGCCACCCTGCTGATGCTGACCCTGGACCGTTACCTGGGCATGCATTTTTTCACCAACGAGGCCGGCGGCAACCCGATGATGTACGTGAACCTCATCTGGGCGTGGGGGCATCCGGAGGTGTACATCCTGATCCTGCCCGCGTTCGGGGTGTTTTCCGAGATTGCCGCCACCTTCAGCAGCAAGCGGCTGTTCGGCTACGTGTCGCTGGTATGGGCGACCATCGCGATCACCGTGTTGTCGTTCATCGTGTGGCTGCATCACTTTTTCACCATGGGCGCGGGGGGCAACGTCAACGCGTTCTTCGGCATCATGACGATGATCATCGCGGTGCCGACCGGCGTAAAAATCTTCACCTGGTTGTTCACCATGTACCGCGGCCGCGTGCGCTTCGAAACGCCCATGCTGTGGACCCTGGGCTTTATCGTGACCTTCAGCATCGGCGGCATGACCGGGGTGCTACTGGCGGTGCCCGGGGCCGATTTCCTGCTGCACAACAGCCTGTTCCTGATCGCGCACTTTCACAACGTGATCATCGGTGGCGCGGTGTTCGGCTATATGGCCGGCCTGACATATTGGTTCCCCAAGGCGTTCGGTTTCCGCTTGAACGACAAGCTGGGCCGCATCGCCTTCTGGTGCTGGCTGGTGGGCTTTTATTTCGCGTTCATGCCCTCCTACGTGCTGGGTTTCATGGGCATGACGCGCCGTCTCAATCATTTCGACAACCCCGAGTGGCGGCCCTGGCTGCTGCTGGAGCTGGTGGGGGTGGCAATCATCCTCTGCGGCGTGGCGGCGCAAGCCTTGCAATTGTTTGTCAGCATCCGCAACCGTCATCAATACCGCGACCGCACCGGCGATCCGTGGGACGGGCGCACCCTGGAATGGGCCACCGCGTCTCCCCCGCCGCTGTACAACTTCGCCGAGCAGCCCAAGGTCAATGACCTGGACGCGTACTGGGGCATGAAGGAGCGCGGCGTCAGCACCCTGAGCCACACCGACTATCGCAGCATCCATATGCCGCGCAATACCGCGTCGGGCTTGGTCATCAGCTTGTTTGCGCTGGTCTGCAGCTTTGCGTTGGTGTGGCACATCTGGTGGTTGGCGGCGTTCGGCCTGGTGGCCTCGGTGGTGGCGTTCGTGGTGCGCAGCTACGACGAAGACATCGATTACTTCGTGCCCGCCCAGGAAGTCGCGCGCATCGAAACGGCCCGTCTCAAAGACCTGGCGGAGGCTTGACCCATGTCCAATATCGTTATGGAAAAAGACATTGCCCATACCCACGAACAGGGGCATGAAGACGCCGGTTCCCTGAGCCTGTTCGGGTTCTGGATCTACCTGATGACCGACTGCATCCTGTTCGCGACCTTGTTCGCCGGCTACGCCGTATTGCGCGACAGCGTGGCGGGCGGGCCGTCGAGCATGGATATTTTCGAACTGCCCTATGTGCTGGCCGAAACCATGCTGCTGCTGTTGAGCAGTATCACCTACGGCTACGCCATGCTCGCCATGAACCACGGCAAGCAACGCGATGTGCTGCGCTGGCTGGGGCTCACGTTCGTGTTGGGCGCGGGCTTTATCGCCATGGAGATCAACGAATTCCACCACCTGATCGAAGAAGGCTACGGGCCGGACCGCAGCGGCTTCCTGACGGCCTTCTTCACCCTCGTGGGCACCCACGGCGCGCACGTGTTGACCGGGCTGATCTGGATGGCGGTGCTGATGGTCCAGGTCAAGCAACGCGGCCTGACCAGCACCAACGCCACCCGGCTCAGTTGCCTGAGCCTGTTCTGGCACTTTTTGGACGTGGTGTGGATCTGCGTCTTTACCGTGGTCTATCTGTTGGGGGTGGTGTGACATGTACAAGCAAAGCTCGCTTCACAGCAGTGCCGGTACCAGCCATGGCAGCAGTCGCTCCTATCTGGTCGGGTTCCTGGTGTCAGTACTGCTCACCCTGATTCCGTTCGCCCTGGTGATGTTCCCGTCACTGCCGCGCACCGTCACCGCCTGGTTGGTAGTGGCGTTGGGCGCGATACAAATCGTGGTCCACCTCAAGTTCTTCCTGCACCTGGACACGGCCGAAGAACAACGCTGGAACCTGATTGCGCTGATTTTCTCGGCGGTCATCATTCTTCTGTTGGTGGGGCTTTCGTTATGGATCATGGACAGTATTCATCACAACATGCTGGCGCACTGAAACACTGGCGGGGGCTGTTCAATACCGCTATCGAGCTAACCAAGCCGGGCATTATTATCGGTAACCTGGCGTCGGTGCTGGGCGGTTACCTGCTCGCCGCCAGCGGGCATGTGGCCTCGGTGACGCACGGGCTTGCCACACTGCTCGGCACGGCCCTGGTGATCGGTTGCGGCTGTGTCGTCAACAACTGCATTGACCGCGACATCGACCGGCGCATGGTGCGCACCTGTCATCGGCCATTGGCACTGCGCACCATCAGCGTGTCCACTGCCGCAGGCTATGGGATCGTCCTGGGCACCTGCGGTTTTGGCTTGCTGTGGGCCGGCAGCAATGCGCTGGCGTGTGGGCTGGCAATGGTCGGGCTGGTGATCTATGCGGGGGTCTACACCTACTGGCTCAAGCGACGCTCCCACTGGGCCACCTTGATCGGCAGCGTCTCCGGGGCGATGCCGCCGGTGATCGGCTATTGCGCGGTCACCGGGCGGTTTGACCTTACGGCGTTGCTGCTGATTGTGGTGTTCTGTTGTTGGCAGATGCCGCATTCACACGCCATCAACGTGATGCGCCGCGAGGATTTCCGCGCCGCAGGCCTGCCGCTGTTGAGCCTGGCCCAAGCCCATCGGCAGATCCAGGCGTACATGCTGGCCTTCCTCGCCAGCGCCCTGGTGCTAGGCGCGGTGGCGCAGATGGCGGCGTTGTATTTTGTGGTGATGCTAGGGCTGGGGAGTTATTGGCTAACCCTCGCGGCCAGCGGTACACGCCTCGCTGACCCGACCGGCTGGGCGCGCAGGATATTCGGGTTTTCGATTGTGTTGGTGCTGGCGCTTGACCTGGCGCTGGCGGTGCTGAGGTAGCTTTGTGGGCGGCGCCCTCGAGGGATGCAATGCTCAAAGCAACGAAGATCAACTGTGGGAGCGGGCTTGCCCGCGAAGACGTCGGCCCACCCAACATTGATGTTGACTGACCCGCCGCTATCGCAGGCAAGCCAGCTCCCACAGGGGATTGCGCTTAACTGACTGGCATTGGGGCAAGCCCGCTCCCACATTTGGGGCACAGTGGCCTGCTCGATCAGGCATCGAGCACTGCACGGATTTTCCGGGGAAGGTCAGCAGGCTGATACGGCTTGGGAATCAACTCGAACTCATGCACCTCTATCTCCGCGCGGCCCAACGCGTCTTTCGCATAGCCGGTGGTCAGCAAGATCCTGATGTGCGGATACGAGCGCGACACCTCCCGCGCCAACGCTGCGCCATTCATCACGCCGGGCATGATCAAGTCACTGAACACCAGGTCATACGTCGCCTGCTTGAGCATGCCCAACGCCTCGGCTGCATTGAGGGCGATGTCCGTGTGGTAACCGTAGTCAGACAGAATGACCTGCGCCAACTCGGCCACCTCGGGCCGGTCCTCCACGATCAGGATGCGTTCGTTACCTTGCGGTGAGATGGCTGTGGGGGTCTGCTCGACCCACAGCTGGCTGTCATCTGCAGGAAAGTACAAGCGAATCGTCGTACCGATGCCCGGGTCTGAATGAATCCGCGCCGTGCCGCCTGATTGCTTGACAAAGCCGTACACCATCGACAACCCCAGGCCCGAGCCCTGGCCTTCTTCCTTGGTGGTGAAGAACGGCTGCATGACTTTGTCCTGAATACCTGCGTCGATGCCGTTGCCGTTATCCGAGACCGAAATACTCACGTAACAGCCCTCGGTCAACCCATCCCGCTCGGCACCGACATCGCCCGGTACCTGGACGTTGCAGGTCTGGACGGTTACCGCTGGGTCAGCACGCCCGCGCAAAGCATCCTGGGCATTCGATAACAGGTGCTGCACTGCCAGCTCCGCCTGGACAGGGTCGATGCGGCAGTTCCACAAATCGTCGGCAAGTTCTACATGCAACTCGACGCCCTGCAGCGCACGTGCCATGAATTCGGGGCGGCTGAGCAAGCTGTTCAAGTTGATCACTCGACTGTCGAGCCGTTGCTTGCGCGAAAACGCCAGCAACTGCTGGGTCAGGGTCTGAGCTTTTTCCGCCGCGGCCCTGGCACGGCTGGCACTGTTGACGATGCGCTGCGGATCGCTACCGGGGCGCTTGGCGCTCTGCTGGATCAAGCCGAGATAACCCATCATCACTTGCAGCAGGTTATTGAAGTCATGGGCGATGCCACCGGTCAGTTGCCCCAGCGCTTCCAAGTCTTGTGCGCGACGCACGCGCTGTTCAGCGTCGTGGCGCCGGCTCACGTCCAACTGCGAGGCGAAAAAATACACCAGTTGCCCTCGTTCGTTGAACAACGGCGAAATGAACAGCTCGTTCCAGAAGGTCGAGCCATCCTTGCGGTAGTTGAGCACCTCGACACAGGCCTCATGGTGCTGCTCAACCGCGCGCTGCACTTGGTGCAGCGCGTTTTTGTCGGTTTGGGGCCCCTGCAGGAACCTGCAATTACGTCCGATCACTTCGTCCAGTTCAAAGCCTGTCAGGGTCAGGAACGCCTGGTTGGCAAAGATGATCGGGTTATCAGGCCCCGCGGGGTCGGTCACGATCATTGCGCTGTGGCTGGCTTGCATGGCCGCAAAGAACAGGTCTTTGCGGCTGGCAGACAGCATTGCCAATTCCATACCGTCGACCACAGGCTTCTTCTTTGTCGCCAAGGTTCACCTCCAGATACGTGGTACGTGTTCCATGGACCGTGAAAACGCTGCGCAGTGCCATCTTGTGCCGAGCGGACGCGGCGCCCCCAAGGGCACCGCACGTGTCATTAACGCTTGGCTTGTGTGTCAGGCGCCTCAGAGCGTTGCAAAAACGCTTGCGTAAGCTCTGGCAAGTGCTCGAGCAACCACTGAGCCATGGCGACTTCCTGGGGCAGAATCTTTTCGCACGCCGCTTGTGTCTCGGCATCACCCGCTGCCTTCGCGGCCGCGATGAGCACCGTGTAGCTGGCCACTTCCATATTTTCAAACACGTAGCCGGCCATCGCGCCCTTGATCACCTCGTCACTCATCAGCGAGCCACCGACCGCCTGACCGAAAGCCATCAGCTTGCCGCCCACGTCTTTAAGGGTCGAGGCACTGCCTCCCAAACGCGTCAGGCATTCGTCAATCAGTTGCTGCTGCCCAAGGGTTTCCTCAATGTGCTCGTCGATTCGCGCCTTGAGTTGGGGGTAATTCTCCAGGCGCTCGGACTGTGCCTTGAGCATTTTCTCGGCCTGTTGCTCCATCGCATGGGCATCACGTAGCCAGTCGAGCAGGTTTTCCTGTGGGGTTGCCATGTCGTTGTCCTCGTCAAGAAAGTCGAAAGCACCGCACGCCCTTCAGCGTGCGGCTATTCTCAATCAAAGGTCGGGCTTGGGCTTGAGGCCCGCCCCCAGGTCAGCGCCGGTGGTGGGGTCGCTGGTGGGGTCCGAGAGCGTGCGGATTTTCATCGCGCTCAGCACCGCTTCATCGTCGGCGTCCAACTGCACGCTGGCGGTGCCGTCACCGCCATCGACCGCCGGTTGTGGGTTTTCCACAAACTCCCAACCGTCACCCTGGTTCCAGGGCCCGCGCAGGTTCTCCGCGCCTTGGGACATGTTGAAGTACACCTGGGTGAACTCCGGTTTGCCCGGCAACTTGCCCTGGGGAAAATTCGGCTGGATCGCATGCAGCGCTTTTTCGAAGGATATCTGGTGAGCGATTTCCCGCGTCATCAAAAAACCCAGCGCATCTTTTACACCCGGGTCATCGGTGACGTTCATCAACCGCTCATAGACAATTTTGGCCCGGGCTTCGGCGGCGATATTCGAGCGCATGTCTGCGGTGGGTTCACCAATAGTGTCGATGTAGGCGGCGGTCCACGGCACGCCGGCAGAGTTGGTCAAAGGCGAACCCGCCCCGTACAGCAGGCTGGTGATATGCGAGTCATTGCCGGCGCCATTGAGGGCACGATACAACTCGCCCTCCTCTTCCACGCCTTCGGCCATTCGCCCCTTGGCGCCCTTGTTGAGCATGACGATGATGGAGCCGACGATCTCCAGATGGCTGAGTTCTTCGGTGGCGATGTCCATCAGCAAATCTTTGCGCCCCGGGTCGTCTTCCGCCAAGGCTTGGGTGAAGTAACGGGACGCGGCGGCCAACTCACCTTGGGCGCCGCCAAACTGCTCGAGCAAAAGGTTGGCCAGGCCCGGATTGGGCTCGGCGACGCGGACGGTGTATTGAAGTCGCTTGTTATGTAGAAACATGAACAAATCTCCTCAGGCTTACGGAAAAAGGCGCCCTGCTGGAATGCGCGCCTACCTTGCATGGGAAGTGGCCTGCGCGTGGAAAATTTCAAAATAAACCGACGCCTCACGACCAGCGGTAATGCGCTGCAGGCCAAGCGAAACGGCACTTGTAGGGCAGTTCTCTCAATCGGCGCCGTGGTTTTCCGACTCGGGCACGGCGTCGATGCCGGGCGTACCGCTGGCGGGTTTGATGCTGGCGTCAGCGGGTGTTGCGGCGCTGTCGGGGTGGTCCCAATCGGTGGTCGCGTTGGGGTCTTCGTCGCGCCCGGCAGTGCCGATGACGCAACCGTCTTCATTGGGTGCGTCTGGATGCTCGAGCGGCCGGTACTGTGGGTTGGATGGGTTGTGTTTCATGGCTGAAAAGCTCCCGTTCACAGGTTAGGAACCTCGTTGGAACCACACCCTTTTTTGGAGTGCGACGAAAAAGACGAATGGCAGGACCGTTAACTAAACCAGCAGTTTCGATTTGATTAATATCAAAGCGCTGGCCGGCAATAAAAGTTATACGAAGCGGCGCATCAACCAAGTTTCTGTATAACTTTTTCAGCGAAATTACCGTTCGTCGCCGGTTAGAAAAATCGGTAAAACATTTTTCAAAAAGCCAATATCGGAATAAGTGTCCGTTGCGAAACGGCCAACTAACGAAACGCAAACTTAGCGACTGGAGAACTATCATGACTACAGGTAATAAAAACCCGGGCAACTTTGCCAATGATCGCGAAAAAGCCTCCGAAGCCGGTAAAAAAGGCGGCCAGGCGTCGGGCGGCAACTTCGCCAACGACCGTGAAAAAGCCTCGGAAGCCGGCCGTAAAGGTGGGCAGCACAGCCATGGCGGCGGTCGGAAGTCGGGTTCTTGAGTAACGGTGGGAGGGGCAGCCTGGCTGCCCCTTCAAACCCAATAGTTTGAACAGGCTACACCTTATAATCCCCCCCCTCATCCTGTCCGCTTGATTTAACAACGAGCGAACCTTCAGCCCAAGTTTCAAGTAGAGGCTTTCGACGCAAAGTTGTGGACGACCCTTCTTACAAAGCCATCACCTTGCCAGTATTTACGCCCCGTCATTATGAGCTAGCCTTACCGCGCTGAGTCCTTTATGCGGTGAACTCATGGATACGTTAACGAAAGCCGAAATCGAAACGGCCCTGTCCGCTCGCCTTCCCAAGTGCGCGGTCAAGTGCGCACTCAACGCGGACGGCAGCCTTTCAGTCACTGTAACGGCGCACGGTATGGACCAATTCACCATCGCCAACATCAACCGCGCCCACTACCACGGTGTTTCGGGGATCAACCGGCTTGTGCGGGAAATACGTGAAGAAATGGTCATCGCCAGGCAGTCTTTCTGGCTGTCATCGGTGGGGTAACAGATATGCCAGACGCTACTGACGCAACGCTGCAACCGGTTAACATTGAATACCTGCAAGACACGCTGTTCGGTGTGAACACGCTCGCCAGCGAGTGCATGGCGCAGCTTGTGCGCGCTGCGCCCGGTGTGCAGTTGCGGCTTGCGCCGCCATGGCCCGCGCAATTGCTGAAGGCCCACTGGATTAGCTTTGAATGGAACGGTCAGGCCTATCGTGGTGTGGTGCAGGCGGCTGAATCCTTGACCAACGGCGACTTGCTGCTGGACATCGAACCGCAGCCGTAAACGCGCGCACTTGGCAGCATTAGGCGCGTTCACCCGCCAACGCCCGCTGGTGAAAATGCGGCAGCCATTTCAACGCGTGAAGAGACGCGGCCAACTGCACCTGCTCACGAGAGCCCATAAAACGTTCCTTGCGACTGAACACACTCAGAGCCCCGCCGTTTCGATAAGCCCAGGCAAAACAGACAGTGCCTGGGGGAATGCCGTCCATCCCATCCGGCCCCAGCAGGCCAGTGGTGGCGACCGCCACATCGGCGGGGCTGTCGCGCAGCGCGCCTTGGGCCATTTCCTGGGCGACCTCACAACTGGTGAGGTTGAACGTTTCGATGGTGTAAGGGCGTACGTTTAACAGCCGCTGTTTCGCCTCTGGCGAATACACCACGTACCCGCTTTCGATCCATGAACCGCTGCCGTCGACCTGGGAAAGCAAGGTGATGATCTTGCCTGCGGTACACGACTCCGCCGTCGTGATGACCAATTGATGGTGCTTGAGGTATTCAACGATAGAAGCAGCGACCGACATGCTGAACGCTCCTGTGCAGAGGGGTGTTGCTGATTGATTTTTGTCAAAAAAAATCGATTTGTAAAAAAGAATTTCGAAAATCTGCTGGGGTCTACAGAGGAACATCCCCCAGGAGACAGCACCATGAAGTTCGCGAAATTCTGCCAAAAACTCTCCAACCAGGCGGGCAGCTCAAAAACCTTTCTGACGGCCGTCAGCTTGATTGCTGTTTGGGCGCTCACCGGGCCTTATTTTCAATACAACGACACCTGGCAGTTAATCATCAACACCTCCACCACCATCATCACCTTCCTGATGGTGTTCCTGATCCAGAATACCCAGAACCGCGACAACGATATTCTTCATCTGAAACTGGACGAGCTGATTCGTGCCACCAAAGAAGCTCACAATGCGGCGTTGAGCCTGGATAAGCTCGGGTCGCGAGAGCTACAGAAACTGCGTGAGCAATACAGCAAGCTGGGGCAACCCAACGCGGCCGATGACATCAGGCAGGAGGCGGATTCTTCAAGCGGCCCGATCTGAGCCCCACACCGGTCAGCGTACCTTGCCCCGTCTATCAGGTTGCAAGGTACTCGGCCAATGTCGCGGCACAGGCCTGCACCGCCCCATCCACAATCAATTCATAACCATGGGTATTTTCCGTTGGAATGGCCAGGCAGCCGGCGCGGGCGCAGGTCCCGTTACTCATGACCGCACTGGCATCCGAAGCGAAATCCACCAACAGCGCATATTGGGGGCTGTAGCCGCAGCGCTCTGCGGCAGCCGCCAGGTCGTTGACCACCGCCCGGGTGTAATAGCCTTTCTGGTCCCCCGTATTGATGATCGGGTCGACGGCCAGGCGCGTGCCGTATTCCTGCATCACCGGCCCCACCTCCACCGCGATGGTGGTGTCGCCTGGTAGCGTCGACGCGGCATACATTGCCCCGGCATTGCACTCCTCTTCGAGCGTGGTGAATACCAGATAGACATCCCTGGCCAACGCCTCCCGGCGCGAAGCCAGCAGCTGGGCCGTATGCAGAACGGCAGCAATCGGGGCGCGGTCATCCAGAAAATGCGCGGCAATGGCATCGCCCACTTGGAAGGGCTCACGCCAATGACGGCTCAGCACCACACGGCTTCCGGGCCGAATGCCGTGCTCGCGTAATGCCTGGGCAGTGCATCGCGTGATCACATGAACGTCGTTCCAGTGCACATCGCCCGAGAGCACATCAGCCCCTTGTGCCGTATTACTGGTGGCGTGCATCGAGCCAAAGGACAGCACGCCAGGAAGGATGCGTGCGTCCCCCAGGATATCCACCGGGCACACGCCAAAGTTGACCGGGTTGGCCCCACCCAGCGCCGTCACCCGCAACGTGCCATCCGCCTCGACGCGTTTAACCACCATGGCGATCTCATCCATATGCGCCATGACTTTAACAGCACCGGCAGGCTCGGCATCGCTGTGCTTGCCCTTGATCAAACCCACCACATTACCCGCCGGATCGACCCAGGCCTCATCGCACAACGGCGTCAGGCTTTCCAGGCAAATGGCGCGCACCTCGTCCTCCTGACCGCCCGGCCCGCGTGCCCGGAGCAATTGGGTAAGCAGCGTCGACGCTGGATTTTCAGTCTTGTGCATGGGATGAACACCTCACTGGCAGGTAAGCAATTGCGCTGTCAGCGCCTCTATAAAAAACGACCTGATGAATGAGTGAGTGTTCAACTCAAAGCATTTTGAACGCCCCGTACGCGCGTCTTTCCAACGAGAACAGGATCAAACCTGGCTTTGATCATCGCGCATGAACACACCGGCAACAGGAGGCAGCCGACCATGACTGACAACCCCATCCATCAAGTGACCCAATCCCTGGCCGCAGCAGTGACGCTGGCCCTGCTCAGCGCCTGCGCTGGCAACAACTCACCTTCGAATGTCGAGGCACCTGGGAAGCCGACAACACCTTCGACCCGAACGCTGGAAGCCGGCGCCGCCCTGCTGCAATCACGCCCACCGATTGATGCCCTGAACGCCTACCTGGACGGTTTTCACTTCTACAACGGCCATCCCGATGTGCAAATGGAAGCCCATCACTACTGCGCAATCCTCAACGAGGAGGTCATCCAGTGTGTGATCTACGACGGCAACCGCAAGGATGCCAAGTTGATGGGCGTGGAGTACATCATCAGCGAGGCGCAGTTCAACACGCTGCCCGCGCCTGAAAAGGCGTTGTGGCATAGCCATGTGCATGAAGTGAAGTCAGGGCAACTGGTCGCGCCGGGCATTCCTGAGGCGGCGGAACATGCGCTGATGGAGAAGCTGGTGCACACCTACGGCAAGACCTGGCACACCTGGCATACCGATCTGGATAAACGCCTGCCGTTAGGCGTGCCTCAGTTGATGATGGGGTTTACCGCAGACGGCCAGGCTGACCCGCGTATGGTCGCCGAACGCGATAAACGACTGGGCATCGACAGTGTCGACAAGAAAAAGACGCGCGCCGATATCCCCGCGCCGCCCATCGCCCCTGGGGCGGACGCGTGGCGCCAGGGCACGGTTATCCAGATCGCCGACCCGACCCTGAAGGCCCATCAACATTGACACCGCCATTCAGTCATTTGGATTGAACGATCATTTGCGGGCCTTTCTCTACCCAAGACCAGCCAAAGGAGGATGTCATGATGATTGATACCGCAACCGGAATGAGGCCTGGCGAGCGATACGCCGTGGAAAACCTGGAGCGCACACCGAACTTCAGCGGTTTTTTCCTGGACGGAAAGTACTACCTGGGCCCTGAACTGATGACGGCCGTCGGATGGCTTGAGGGCCAGACGTTTATTTATGATGAGCTCGACGCCACAGGCGAACCGGTGTTTCCCAACCGCGTCGCTGGCACCGTCGAAAACCTGACCCTGATACTGACTGATGGTACCCGCCTGCAACTGCACCCGGTGCCCGTCCACGTGCCCGAGGATTCGCCTGGCGTCATGCAGGCCAAGGGAAAACTGCACGGCAAGACCGTGGTGATCACCGGCGCCTCCAGTGGCATTGGTCGCGCGGCTGCTCACGCCTTTGCCGAGCAAAGTACCCGCTTGGTGTTGGCGGCCCGAGATGAAAAAGCCTTGGAAGAGGTCGTCGAGGAATGCGCTGCGCGTGGCGCCGAGGCCATCGCCGTTAAAACCGATGTAACCCAGGGCGACCAGATGCGCGCCCTTGCCGAACAAGCGGCGGCCTTCGGCAATGGCCGCATCGATATCTGGATCAACAACGCCGGAGTAGGCGCCGTCGGCAGTTTCGAGGACACGCCCCTGGAAGCCCACGAACAGGTGCTGCAAACCGACCTGCTCGGGTACCTGCGCGGCGCCCACGTGGTGTGGCCCTATTTCAAAGCCCAGCACCGCGGCACTCTGATCAACACCTTGTCGCTGGGCAGTTGGGTAGCCCAGCCCTATGCCGTCGCCTACTCCGCCAGTAAATACGGCCTGCGCGGCCTGACTGAGGCACTGCGCGGCGAGCTGACTGACTACCCGGATATTCATGTGTGCGACATCTATCCCGCCGTGATGGACACACCGGGCTTTCGCGATGGCGGCAATTTTACCGGCCACGAGTTGACGCCACCGCCACCGGTCTACGACCCACATAAAGTCGCGCAAGCGATGGTGGCCTGTGCGCTGCAACCGAGGGACAGCACCACGGTAGGCAGCGCTGCCACCGTGGCCCGCGTCGCGCATTTTTTGCTGCCCGGCTTTGCCCGGTTATCCGGTTGGCTCACCCGCCTCGGCCTGGAGCGCAGCCAGCGCGCCGCGACCTCTACGGGCAACCTCTACACCCCGGCATGCGGCGAACGTCGTGTCGAAGGCGGCTGGCGGCAAACCCGCCGTACGCCCTATGGGATGGTTGCAATAGGCGCAGCGCTGCTAGTGGGCAGCGTTGTCGTTGCGCGCAAATATTCGGCTCGTCACAAATGAAAACGGGGCAAATCCCGAATAGCAGCCAGTCAAGCGCAACTCCTCTGTGGGAGCGGGCTTGCTCGCGAAGGCGGTGGATCAGTCACGTCAATGTTTAATGGACGGACGTCTTCGCGAGCAAGCCCGCTCCCACATTTGATCTTCGTTGTTCCCTTTACATGAGGTAACCCAGCATGTCTTACGACTACCAAGGTATTGCCAGTGTCATCACTGCCTCGCGCCATCTTGGAACACCCTCAGATGAACGCCTTAACGAATCAAAAAACATTCAAATGACCAGTAGCGGTAAACCGACCATCGCGCGCTTGGACTTTGACACGCCAATGGATTGGCCCGGCAATCCCAACTTTATCACCGTCAATTTGCCCGACGGCTCCTCTGTCAGCGGGGTCATCGCCGAGCTGCAACGCCCGGCCGATGGGCCTGGATGGGTCACCTTTACGGTAGACGATTAGGTCTCGTCCACGCCCTGCGCCCAATCATCGAATTGTCGGACAACTTATTTGAATTATTTTTGACGTCAAATATCTGTAGTTCATGAGTATCAAGGAGGCCTCATGAAACACAACGACCTTTTCACTATCGAGTACCAGCTGCATGGCGAGCCCAAGTCCTTCATCGTGCGCGCACCGCGCATGGACAATGCCGAGGCTTGGCATTGGGCCAGTTGTGACGCTGGTGTGGCGGTCATCCCCAAATTTGGGCAACACACGTTCAAGCGTGTGTCCAAACCGATGGCGGAGAAATACGGCATTACCCAGGTGCGCTGGAGTGGCGCGGCACAGATTCAATGGGCGGAGGGCCTCAGAGGATGAACAGTCAGACTCTTGGTTACACAACTACAAACAGGCGGGACGACGAAGTCGCGCGAAATGCCGAGATGTTTTTCGAAGCGGATCGATTGGATGCGTTGGCGTACGAGATCATTGAGTCCTACAGCGGCGATGCGCATACGTGGGCGCGCTTTACCGAGGCGAAGAAACGTGCGGATGCGCAGCGTACGGTGGCTTATCGAGAGTGGATGCGAATTCATCGTTCCAAGCGGAAATAACGTCAGCCTGTGGGAGCTGGCTTGCCTGCGATAGCGGCCTGACAACCCATCAGGATGTCAGGCCGAGTGTATATCCCCTTGCGTTCACGCCCCTGACTCAGGGTCTGTCGAAGGCCCTCCAGGGGCGACACCGCCTTGCTCCTGTGCCTGTTGCCCGCCTGCCGGCGCCTGCGATTTATCATTTCGCTTAGCCGCCGGCGGGCGCACCTTGCGCTCAGAAGGATTCGGTTCGTGGTGCTTCGAGGCTTCTCTCATACCGCCCTCCTCAATCACTGATCAAAGTATCGGCTTGCCACCCGTCACGCCGTAGCGTTCGCCGGAGATGTAGCTGCCTTCATCCGACGCTAGCAGCACATAGATCGGTGCCACTTCCACTGGCTGGCCTGGGCGTCCCAATGGGGTGTTGCCGCCAAAGTTTTTCACCATGTCCGGCGTCATCGTCGAGACGATCAACGGCGTCCAGATAGGCCCGGGTGCCACGCTGTTGACGCGAATCCCACGCTCGCCGAGCATCTGCGCCAGGCCGGCGGTAAAGTTGGCAATCGCGCCTTTGGTGGCCGCATAGGGCAACAGGCTGGGGTTGGGCATATCGGAGTTGACCGAGCTGGTGTTGATGATCGAACTGCCCTCGGCCATATGAGGCAGCGCGGCCTTGCAGATGCGAAACATCGCGGTGATGTTGACGTTGAAGGTTTTCACCCAGTCCTCGTCGGGAATGTCTTCCAGCGATTGATAGGTCATCTGGAACGCTGCGTTGTTGACCAGCACATCGATGCGGCCGAACTTCTCCACGGTGTCGTTGACGATGGCCGTGCACTGCGCCGCATCGCCCAGGTCGCCGGGCAGTAACAGGCATTGACGACCCGCCGCCTCGACCCAGCGTGCGGTCTCCTTGGCGTCTTCATGTTCATCCAGATACGACACCGCCACGTCCGCGCCTTCACGTGCGAAGGCAATGGCCACCGCCCGTCCGATGCCGCTGTCGGCCCCGGTGACCAAGGCGATTTTATTGGAGAGCCGCCCCGAGCCTTGGTACGACTGCTCACCGCAATCGGGCATCGGGTCCATCTTGCGCTGCTCACCGGGTACGGGCTGTTGCTGGGCGTTGAAGGGTGGTTTTGGATAGCTGTTCATCAGAACGTCTCCTGGGTGGGTTTCTCTTTGCGAGGGTTCGCCAGGAAGCGAAGTTCAGACGGATTTTCAGAAAATCGGATAACCGTGCAACCACGATGGCCACTCGTCAGTTTGATTAAACCTTCCGCAGGCTGCGCGCCTCAACCGGGTGTAAGTGGTCGGTCGAATGACCGGGTGGCCTAAACGCATTTTTTGTTGGCGGCAGGTTTTCAGCTATATTTCACTGTCGGTTCAGCCCTCGCCCTCGTTGCTCAAGTTCTTCCCTCTACACCCGTCTTCCTGTGCGCCGTTATCCAAGGTTGGTATTTATGAAGTCTGCCCCCCCGCGGTCCCCCAACGTTCCGCAACGCAAAGATCTGACCCCCAGCAACTTGAATTTCCCGGTGGTGGGTATTGGCGCGTCGGCGGGCGGGCTGCAAGCCGTGAAAGCGTTCTTCGAGCACATGCCCAGAGACTGCGGCATGGCCTTTGTGGTGATCCTGCATCTTTCGCCCGACCATCAAAGCGTGGCAGACAAGATCATCCAGGAAACGACCCGCATGCCGGTGTCGCAGGTCAATGACGCCACGCCCATCGAAAAGAATCACGTGTACGTCATCTCCCCGGCGCAGCTCTTGAAGATGAACGATGGTTACCTGGCGGTCTCGCCTGCCGTGCGCGAAGGTGGATCGCACATTGCCATCGACCTGTTTTTTCGCGACCTGGCAGACACCCATAAAGAACGCGCGTTTTGCCTGATCCTGTCTGGTACCGGCTCAGACGGTGCGGTGGGGCTGTCGCGCATCAAAGAGCAAGGCGGTATCACCCTGGTACAGGCGCCGGAAGACGCCGAGTACGATGGCATGCCGCTGGCGGCCATCGAAACCCAGATGGTCGACCTGGTGCTGCCTGTGGTGGAAATGCCGCATAAGCTGCTGGAACTGTGGCGCAATGCCCAGTCGATTGTGCTGCCCACCGCCAACGACCCTGAGATCAAGACCACCCCACCCAGCACCGAGCGCGATGCCGCCGTGGCCGAGCAGCTGTTGCTGGATATTCTGATCCAGTTGCGCGCCAGTACCGGGCATGACTTCAAGCATTACAAGCGCGCCACGGTGTTACGTCGTATCGAGCGGCGCTTGCAGGTCACGGCCCAACCCGACCTCGCCACCTATTACAACTTCCTCCAGGCCAACCCGGACGAAACCAAGGCTTTGCTGGGCGACATGCTGATTGGCGTGACCAACTTCTTTCGCGACCGCGAGGCCTTCGAAGCGCTTGAGCGGGACGTGATCCCCAACCTGGTGAAGTCACTGGAAGACAGCGTGCCGCACCGTGAGGAGGTGCGCATCTGGTCGGCAGGATGCTCCACCGGCGAAGAGGCCTACAGCCTGGCGATGCTGGTGGCCGAGCAACTGGCGCTGGATGCCAGCGGCGCGAAGATGCAGGTGTTTGCCACCGATATTGACGAGCGCGCCATTACCCATGGCCGCAACGGCGTGTACCCCGAAGCGATCATCACCGACGTACCGCCTCAACGGTTGCGCCAGTACTTTGCCAAGGAGAAGAACCAGCACTACCGGGTGCGCAAGGAAATTCGCGAAAAGGTACTGTTCGCCAAGCACAGCCTGTTGGCCGACCCACCGTTTTCGCAGATCGACCTGATCGTGTGCCGCAACCTGTTGATCTACCTGGACCGCGAAGTGCAACGCGACATCCTGCAAATGTTCCACTTCGCGTTGCGCCCCGGAGGTTACCTGTTTCTCGGCTCCTCGGAGTCGGCCGACGGCTGCCTGGACCTGTTTGTACCGGTGGACAAGCGCAACCGCATTTTCAGGGTGCGTGCCGGCTCGTCCGCCGTGCGTCGCGCCCCGACCATGCCGCGAGGCGGCTACCTGCGCCCGAGCGCCACGACGCTGGCGATTGAAACCAAGGCGCCCAGCAAGGTCTCGTTCGCGGACATCCATCTGCGCGCTCTGGAAAAAGCCGCGCCGCCCAGCGTTATCGTGAATATGCAGGCCGATATCCTGCACATGAGCGAAGGCGCAGGTCGATTCCTGCGCTACGTGGCCGGCGAGGTGACGCACAACCTGCTGACGTTGGTGCATCCCGATTTACGCCTCGATATCCGCACCACCTTGTTTCAGGTCCAGCAATCGAATAGCCCGGTGTCTTCGCGCAAGATCCGCATCCAACGCGAGCAAGGCCCCTTCCTGGTGGACATCAGCGCCCGCCCCTACCGCGATGAAGCGACCGAAAACGACTACGTGCTGGTGATCTTCCAGGAAACCGCCGTCGACCCACAGCTGCCCGACATCGACAACGTCAGCCAGGCCGAAAACGCGATCATGAGCAACCTGGAGCGCGAGCTGCAACGCACCAAGTTGCACCTGCAGGACACCATCGAACAGGCGGAAGTCTCCAGCGAGGAACTCAAGGCCTCCAACGAAGAAATGCAGGCCGTCAACGAAGAACTGCGCTCGGCCACCGAGGAGTTGGAAACCAGCAAGGAAGAGTTGCAGTCGATCAACGAAGAATTGCTGACCGTCAATTTCGAGCTCAAGACCAAGGTGGAAGAGACGGACAAGGTCAACGACTACCTGACCAACCTGATCGCGTCCACCGACATCGCCACGGTCTTTGTCGACCGCAACATGCGCATCCGTTGGTTCACGCCACGGGCCACGGATATTTTCAGTATGTTGCCGGTGGACACCGGACGCTCATTGCTGGACATCACCCACCGCCTCAATTACCCGCAAATGACCGAAGACGCCGCCACCGTGTTTGAGTCCCTGAGCTTGATCGAGCGGGAAATCAGCAGCAACGACGACCGCTGGTACATTGCGCGGTTGCTGCCTTACCGCTCCAGTGAAGACCACATTGATGACACCGTGCTGACCTTCATTGATATCACCAAGCGGCGTCAGGCCGAAGAGGAACTGCGCCTGGGCGAGGAGCGCATGCGTCTGGTTGCCGAGAGCACCCACGACTTTGCCATCATCATCCTCGATGACCACGGCGCCATCACCGACTGGAACACCGGTGCCGAACTGATCTTCGGCTACACCAAGGACGAGGTGCTGGGCGCTTACTACGACCTGATTTTCTCCCCGGAAGACCGCTCCGCTGGCGTGCCGGAGAGCGAACTGCGCACCGCCCGCGAACATGGGCGTGGCGAAGATGAACGCTGGCATGTGCGCAAGGATGGCAGCCGTTTCTATTGCAGTGGCGAGGTAACGCAGCTCAAGAGCGACAGCTTGCGCGGCTACGTCAAGATTGCCCGCGACCTTACCGGCCACAAACGGACCCAGGACGAACAGAATCAACGCTTGAAGGAAACCCAGACCAAAAGCCATCTCAAGGATGAGTTCTTCGCGGTGATGTCCCACGAACTCAAGCATCCGTTGAACCTGATCCAGCTGAACGCCGAACTGTTGCGGCGCTTGCCAGCCACCAAGGTCGCGGGCCCGGCCATCAAGGCGGTCAATACTATCTGCGAAGCGGTGTCCAGCCAGGCGCGGATCATTGACGACCTGCTGGATGTCGCCCGGGTTCGCACGGGCAAACTGAAGCTGAAAAAGCAACCGATCGACCTGATTCGCACCCTCAAGGACATTCACAGCGTGGTCCTTGCCGACGGTCATCGTCGCCAGGTCAGCCTTCAGACACCTTCGGTGCCGGGCCCGTTGATCGTTGACGTAGACCCCACGCGCATCGAGCAAGTGATCTGGAACCTGGTCAACAACGCCCTGAAATTCACCCCCGAAGACGGCCAGGTGCAGTTGGTGGTCAGCCGCTCGGACGGGCGCGCGCAACTGGACGTCATCGACAGCGGCGCGGGCCTGGCCCAAGAAAGCCTGGAAGAAATCTTCGACCTGTTCGGGCAAGCGGAAAACCAGCACCAGACTCACCAGCGCGAAGGCCTGGGGATTGGCTTGTCGTTGGTGCGGCAGCTGGTGGAGGCCCACGGCGGTTCGGTGAGCGTGCATTCGCGAGGGTTGGGCTTCGGTTGCACCTTTTCGATCTGGTTGCCGCTGTGCGAACAGCAGGATCATCTGCTGGATAGCGGCGCTACCCAGAACGAAGATCAGCGCCTCAATGGCCTCAAGGTTTTACTGGTCGATGATTCAGCCGAAGTCCTTGAGGTGCTGAACATGCTGCTGGAAATGGAAGGCGCCCAAGTGAGCGCCTTCAGCGACCCGTTAAGCGCACTTGAAACAGCCCGGGATGCCCAGTACGACGTGATTATTTCGGACATCGGCATGCCTAAAATGAATGGCCATGAGCTGATGCAGAAGCTGCGCAAAGTAAGCCACCTTCGACAGGCTCCCGCCATCGCCTTAACGGGCTATGGCGCTGGCAATGACCAGAAAAAGGCGACTGAATCGGGCTTTAATGCGCATGTCAGCAAACCCGTGGGCCATGACTCGTTGATCTCCTTGATCGAAAAACTGTGCCGCTCACGCCGTTAGGGTTTGGGCTGACGGTCAAGGGTAGATGAACTGAGAGAAGCGCACGGACGCCCCTGTTGGTCGCGACACCTGGGTATCCACGCTGCCCACCGTGTCGCTGCGCAAGGTCAGGTACAACACGGCCTGGCCGGCGCTGTCACTCAGCATCCAGACGCTTACACCCTCCCCGGCCGCCCTGGCCTTGAGCGGCTGCGGCTGGAGCATCTCGATATTGAAACCGCGCAGCAGCTCACCGCTCAACTCTACCTCCTGGGGTTCTTGGGCCTTGCCTTGCACATGAATCACCAGCCCATCGGAGGCGCCATTGCGCAAAAAGCGTTGGTACTCCACGCGCAACTGCCCATCGGCACTGCGCACTTCGCGAGTGCTCAGCGGCCCGCTGGAAAACAGGCCCGCCAGGCTCAGCCCCATCAGCACCAGCAGCGCGTACCAACCCACCCTTTCAAAGCGCCAGACCTTGCGCTGCAAGGCCATATCTTCCGGTACCGGGTAGTTGCGGCTCTGTAAGTCGTCGGGGTCTGGGTTGTTCATAGCGCGGCCCGGACTCAGCCCTTGCTGTGCTCGGGAGAAGACGGCCCCTTGGTGACACCCCTTGGGCCGGCAATCGCCCATATCGCGGCGCCCAGGAACGGCAGTACCACGACGACAGCACTCCAGCCTGCCTTGCTGGCCGAGGCGTTATCGCTGCGCCAGATGCTGTTGATGATCCACGCGTCGAGCAGTACGAGGATCACTGCCAGGCCTATCCAGAAGTAAGTGGTTTGCATGATGCACCTCCAGGTTATGTAACTTTGGGTGCGCAGGCGCAGGCAGGGTTCATTATTTTTAGGCTTTCTGCCTGGCGCTTGGTTTGCCGCCATCATGCGGACAACTTCGCCGATTCGTTCAGGAACGAACCTCTTGAAACAAGACAAGCTGAAACGTATCAGCCTTGGCAAAAGCACGAATTATGCACAAATGCATTTTTAACCTTGACCCATAACAGCGAGTCCTCTAAATTCAAATAACTGTATATGAATACAGTATTTTGAATCCCTTCATGGACGAGGCTTACTATGAAAAGCACCCCTTCGAAATTTGGCAAAACACCCCATCAACCCAGCCTGTGGACCCGCGCCGATGCGCTCAAAGTCCATGCGGACGACCCCACCACCACCCAGCCGCTGGTCAGTGCGAACTTCCCGGTATTGAGTGACGAGGTTTTTATCTGGGACACCATGCCGCTGCGTGATATCGACGGCAACATCACCTCCGTTGACGGCTGGTCGGTGATCTTCACCCTCACTGCGGATCGCCATCCGAACGACCCGCAATACCTCGATCAGAATGGTAACTACGACGTCATCCGCGACTGGAACGATCGCCATGGCCGGGCAAAGATGTACTACTGGTTTTCCCGCACCGGCAAAGACTGGAAACTCGGCGGCCGGGTAATGGCTGAAGGGGTTTCGCCCACCGTGCGCGAATGGGCTGGCACACCGATCCTGCTGAACGAACAAGGCGAAGTGGACCTGTACTACACCGCCGTCACGCCCGGCGCGACCATCGTCAAGGTGCGTGGCCGCGTGGTGACCACCGAGCACGGCGTCAGCCTGGTGGGCTTCGAGAAGGTCAAGCCACTGTTCGAGGCGGACGGCAAGATGTACCAGACCGAAGCGCAAAACGCCTTCTGGGGCTTTCGCGATCCATGGCCATTCCGCGACCCGAAAGACGGCAAGCTGTACATGCTGTTCGAAGGCAACGTGGCCGGCGAGCGCGGTTCGCACAAGGTCGGTAAAGCCGAAATCGGCGACGTGCCACCCGGCTATGAAGACGTCGGCAACTCGCGCTTCCAGACCGCCTGCGTCGGGATCGCCGTGGCCCGCGACGAAGACGGCGACGACTGGGAAATGCTGCCACCGCTGCTGACCGCGGTCGGCGTCAACGACCAGACCGAACGCCCGCACTTCGTGTTCCAGGACGGCAAGTACTACCTGTTCACCATCAGCCACACCTTCACCTACGCCGACGGTGTAACCGGCCCAGACGGGGTGTACGGTTTCGTCGCCGATTCGCTATTCGGCCCGTATGTGCCGTTGAACGGCTCTGGCCTGGTACTGGGCAACCCGTCCTCCCAACCGTTCCAGACCTACTCGCACTGCGTCATGCCCAACGGCCTGGTGACCTCCTTCATCGACAGCGTACCGACCGACGACACCGGCACGCAGATCCGTATCGGCGGCACCGAGGCACCGACGGTGGGTATCAAGATCAAAGGGCAGCAAACGTTCGTAGTCGCGGAGTATGACTACGGCTACATCCCGCCGATGCTCGACGTTACGCTCAAGTAAACGGAGGCTGTAAGACAACGGGTTTGAATTCGATGACAAACCCGTAGTGGATAGCATCGAGATATCCCGTCTGATGCAACTCACCCCACCTCACTGGCTACAAGGATGTAGCCAGTGAGGTGGGGTGCGCGCTGTGCCCGTTGAAGGCCAGCGCCTCAAAGCCAGTCGTAGACGTCGATGCCGCTGAGAATGAGCGGGTGATTCATGAGGCTTAAGTCGATGAATTTCCAACGTTTTTGAAAGTGAATTGTTCTAAAAAGAAAACAATGAATTTAAATATATGGCCTTTTTATGAACAGTCCAAAGCTTTATCGTGTGAATCCTTCCTGCAATGCACGCACCTTTGACTAGTGAGAATCAAGACATGCCATTGATCAAAATCGACCTTATAGATGGGCGTTCTGATGACCAAGTAAAAACCTTGCTCGACGCTGCCCACTGTGCAGTCGTGGAGGCATTTCAAGTACCCGAAGGGGATCGGTATCAAATCGTCAACGAACATCGCCCAAGTAGATTGATTGTCAAAGATACAGGGCTCGGTATCGATCGAACGGACAATGTAGTGGTGATCACTGTGATCAGTCGTCCTAGGACTGAGGAATCCAAAGTCTTGTTCTATCAGTTGCTAGCGAAAGGCCTGCGGGAGAAATGTGGAATTGCCGCCTCCGAACTGGTGGTTTCAATCGTAACCAATACAGATGCGGACTGGAGCTTTGGTTATGGACGGGCACAATTTCTAACCGGGGAGCTTTGAGGCACTCAGTGGAGTCTGGCTCCGAGTTGGGCCCCAAAGGAGTATCCCACACGGCAATCCCGCGGTGCCCTTGATACCGCCTTGCGGATATTTTCTGCTATGCGCTCGCGCAGGGGCGCCTATGCTTCGCCTGGAAACCACCGTGACTCAGGATTATCGGTGCCAAATGTGACATCCACCCAAAGCGCAACGAGGCGGTTTGGAAAACCGAATCAAAGGTGTAATGCGGGCGTGGACTCGCGAACGCCATGGACAGAAGGGACCCGGACACGCAGCGCAATCAGCAACGCAGCCAGCAGCATCAGCATCGCTGCCGCTATGAATACGCCCGCGCTGCCACCGAGGCTGAACACTGCTCCGCCAGCGGCGGCGCCCGTGGCGATGGCGGACTGCACAGATGCCACCACCATGCCCCCGGCGCTTTCCGCCTGATCAGGTACCGCGCTGGCGACCCAGTTCGACCACGCCACCGGCACACCGCCGAAGGCCAAGCCCCATATTGCCAGCAGTACTGCCTGCACCGGCAACGAGGGTGGCAACAGCACCAACGCCAGTGCTGCAACCCCGACCAGCGCAGGCATTAACACCAGAGTGGCCAGCGGGTGGTGCTCCAGCAGCCTGCCAGCCAACAGCGTGCCGAAGAAGTTCGCCACACCGAACCCCAGCAACATCAGCGACAGCCCTTGCGGGCCGATGCCGGTAGTGCCTTCCAGGAATGGCCGAACATAGGTGAACATCGCAAAGTGACCGCTATGCACCAGCACACAACCGAACATCCCCATGGCGATGCCCGGGCGCTGCAACACTTCGAAAACGGTGCGCAGACGTGCCGGCCGGCGCGGCGCGAGGCGCGGTAAAGTCAATGACTGAAACGCCAGGGTCACCATGCCGACCGCCGCCGCTGCAAAGAACGCGCTGCGCCAGCCGTATAGCCCGCCCAGATAACTGCCCAGCGGCACGGCAACGACCGTCCCGATGGCAATCCCGCTGAAAATGATCGACAGCGCCCGAGGCAACAAAGCACTCGGCACCAAGCGCATCGCCACCGCCGCAGCCATGCTCCAGAACCCGCCTAGGGCAATCCCCAGCAAGATGCGCATCAACAACAGCACCGCGAAGCTGGAGGAAACGGCGACCAGAAGATTGGAGGCAACCATCAGCGTTGAAAACCCCAGCAACACCCAACGTCGGTCGATACCGCGGGTCAGGCCTGGCACCAACAAACCGGCGAACAGCGCTACCACTGCTGTCACCGTTACCGCCTGGCCAGCCAGTGCTTCGGACACTCCCAGATCAGTCGCCATCAGTGTTAACAAACTGGCCGGAAGGTACTCAGCGGTCAGTAATCCGAACACCCCCATTGCCAGCGAGAAGACCGCCATCCACGCGGGGGCCGCAGGCTCTGCCTCCGAGAAGGCGCCGGGATGGCGGTTGGATACGGCACTACATATACAGTCAGTCATTGCAGGGATCTCCAGTCTTCATTTCAAGCCGCAGTCTAGGCGCCGGAAACTGGATGATCTATGATCAAAAACCTCTACTTTTTGACTAAAACACCTGAACAATGCCTGCAGAACAGTTTGCTCTTTCCTCGGATCTCATCAACGAGCTGTTGCGCGGCATGCGCCTGCGTGGCGTCGAATACCGGCGTATACAAACGAGTCCGACTTTCGGTTTGGGCTTCGCTGAAAAAACTGGGCATGCCTGGTTCCATTTCATGGCGGTCGGCAATGCGGTACTGCGAATGGCGGACGGCACCACCTACGCGCTGTCTGCCGGCAACGCCGTGTTCATCTCCCATGGCGCGGCCCATCAACTGTCTTCCCATGCGGACGCACCTGTTCAGGACATCGACGGTCTAGACAGCGTCCCCCTCGGTGACACCGTGAGCGCGGTGCACACCGCAACCGATGCCAGCCCAACGCCGAGCACTATTTTGTTCAGTGGTTGCATGGAGTTTGAACTGGGCAGTATCCATGGCCTTGGCAAACTGATGCCGGGCCTGATGTTGATTGATGCCGGCGGCCAGCGCTACCCTGGACTGGTGCCTATCCTGACCACCATGGAACGCGAGGTCAGCGCCGCACGTGTGGGCTTCGCCGGTATCCTCGCGCGGTTGGCCGACGTGGTGGCCGCCATGGTCGTTCGCGGCTGGGTGGAGTGCGCTTGCGGTAATGCCTCTGGCCTGGTCGCCGCCTTGCGCGATCCACGCTTGGCCGGTGCGCTGCTAGCGCTCCATCAACAACCGGGCCGCGACTGGACCGTTGCCCAGTTGGCAGAGCAATGCAATACCTCACGCTCAGCCTTCGCGGATCGCTTCCAGGTGACGATTGGCATGACGCCGCTGCGCTATGTCACCGAACTACGAATGCGGCTTGCAAGCCAGTGGCTGACCCTGGAAAGGCTGCCGATCGAAGAGGTAGCACAGCGCTTGGGCTATACATCCCAGGCCGCTTTCAGCCGCGCATTCAAACGCATTACGGGCAAGACACCGGGGTTAAGTCGCAAGGTGAGGCAGCCCATTGTTACTTGACGCTGAGCGCACGTAGTCGACGATCTGTGCCTCTGAATCATTTAATGAAAACCGCTCGTGACTACCTGATCGAAAGCCAGCACTGGAACCTCTCAGGCTCTGCATAGGACCCGATCCGCGGTAGCGGCCCCTCATCGCGTGTTTTCACCCTCCATTGAAAGATCACTCCTACACCTTCTCCAAATACCTCCGACGGCCCCATCTGAAATACCCAACAGTCACGAAAAATGACGAGCCCTTTTCTACAATAAACGTTATGTATTCAGTTGTTCTGGGCAAGAAGCCCACGTCTCCATTCATCTCATGAAGAACTCGGATCATGCTAAATACTTCGTTTTTTCCCTCATTACGTACCGCCATCGGTACAGCCCTGCGGCCCCGACAGCTCAACCGAGAGGAAGAGCGCCTGATCCACTACTACCGTTGCTTGTCGGAGCAGGATCGTGAAGCGGTGCGCTGCCTGATGTTTGCGGTCAGGGAAACCAGCGAGGTGAACACCCTCCCCCATAAAAAGTGACACCGCCATGGGTCAGCAAACGATGACGTACCTGCGGGTTGGACATCTAGCCGGCAGCCCGTCACTAACACCCTCGCGATGGATTTTTCTACCCATAGAGCATGCCTGCTGCCCTCATAGGCAACGCCATTACGTGCGTGATTGTGACCGCGACCTCGCCGCCGAGACGTTCTACCTTGCCAGAGTACGAAGCCCCATTGCCGTGGAGGATCTGCATATCCCCATGCCCGCCTCCGTCAACCTCCAGCCCCGATTTCCCTTCGGTGGCCTGACCATCTCCCGCTGCGTGAACGCCCTGATCCGACAGGATCTGCTCGACCCGCTGCCTTATGTGCGCCAGCACATCTGCGGCGATTGGGGGGGATGTGCGCGCAGAGCATCGCCGCTACGGCGACCCACCTGATATTGCGAACCGTCACGCCGTAACCCAATCAACCATCAGACCTTGAGCCCCCGCCTGCCGGGGGCTCTCTGCTATGTGCTCGCGCAGGGCTTCGCTACTCGCTTTTCGCCGGGAATTTCTCGCCATCCCCTGTTTCCAGCCACTGTGCATTAACGCTCAGCAGCCTGGCTATCTTATCGAGCTGCGAGTGTGGGATACCACGAGAAAACCAATTGGTCAGCCGCTGGGGGCTGATCTTCAGAAATAGCGCGAAATCCATTGGCGCGATCTTGCACTCCGACAGCACTACCCGCAGACGCACGCCGGAACATTCCGCGCTGGCAGCGCGAAGAGTCGTTGATCGTCGCCCCGTTTGCGTTTCTTTCCGTTGGCCGTAGACCATTCCTTGCTCCTTGTGTAGCTCCATGTGTTTTTTGCCCCTTTCACACTGCGGGTTCACTGAGTATAAACACCGCGTTCATGGGGTCCAATTCTCATGTCTCATAGCTTCTTCGGGTGAGCATTGGGGGGCGCATCACGCAGCGAGGCCTTTTCAAGCAGTTGCCAGGATAGGAAGGTTGTCGGGGTTGAGCTGATGAAGGCGAGCTGCTGCTGTCGCATGATGGGGCAAGTCCACCGCCTGGAAACCACCGTGACTCAGGATTATCGGTACCAGAAGTGACGCGTGACCAAAGGTCGATGCGCGCCGGGAAGATGAATAAACAGTAGCAGGCTTGGTGACAGGTGAACTGAGCGAATCCAGGAGCAATACGAATTTGAGTCTTACCGGATCACACTGAGCACCCACGGTTTTGCACTCAAAAAAAGACGCCTTAGCGTCTATTCCGTAAATCACAGGCAAAAAAAAGCCACTCGTTAGAGTGGCTTTTTCTTTTATGCTTGGAGCGGGAAACGAGACTCGAACTCGCGACCCCGACCTTGGCAAGGTCGTGCTCTACCAACTGAGCTATTCCCGCTTGGTGATGCGCATTCTATAGAATCCTCAGCACCCGTCAACCCCTTGATTCAAAAAAGTTTTATTTCTTTTCAACGGTGGTTCGCAGATGGGGCCAGGCCGCGCGCAGATATTGCAGCATGGACCACAGGGTCAGGCCTGCCGCGACCAGCAGCAAGGCGTAGCCGGTGAGCACCCAGAACGAGAAGTCCGACGGGTTGGCCAGCAGGATCACCAGCGCGAGCATCTGCGCGGCGGTTTTCCATTTGCCCATGTTGGAGACGGCCACGTGGGCGCGGGCGCCGATTTCGGCCATCCATTCGCGCAGGGCCGAGACGACGATCTCGCGGCCGATGATCACGGCGGCCGGCAGGGTCAGCCACAGGTTGCCGTGTTCCTGCACCAGCAGGACCAGGGCGACGGCCACCATGAGTTTGTCGGCCACGGGGTCGAGGAACGCGCCGAAGGGCGTGCTCTGTTCCAGGCGGCGTGCCAAGTAGCCGTCGAGCCAGTCGGTGGCGGCTGCGAAGGCAAATACCGAACTGGACGCGACGTAGCTCCATTCATACGGCAAATAGAACAACAAAATGAAAATCGGGATAAGCAGGACGCGTAGAACGGTGATCAGATTAGGGATATTCATCGGCACAACTGGCTACGAGGTGAGAAGGCATTCTATTCGCTATGCAGATTGGCATAAATCAATTCAGCGAGCTTTTTACTGATACCGGGTGCTTTGGCTATTTCGTCAATGCTGGCACGGGAGAGCTCCTGCAAGCCACCAAAATGTTTAAGCAAGTCGCGACGCCGCGTCGGGCCAACCCCCGCAACCCCTTCCAGGGTTGAGGTTCGCCGGGTTTTGCCACGGCGGGCGCGGTGGCCGGTAATGGCGAAACGGTGCGCTTCGTCGCGGATTTGTTGAATCAGGTGCAGTGCGGGTGAGTCGCCCTTCAACGTGAACTCATGGGCGGCATCATTCAAGTACAACGTCTCGAAACCGGCCTTGCGCGTGGTGCCCTTGGCCACACCGAGCAGGATCAGGTCGGGCACCGCCAGTTCGTTGAGCACGTCACGGGCCATGGATAACTGGCCCTTGCCCCCGTCTACCAGCAGGATATCGGGCAACTTGCCCTCCCCGTCCTTCAACTTGCTGAATCGCCGCGTGAGCGCCTGGTGCATGGCGGCGTAGTCATCGCCTGCGGTAACGCCTTCGATGTTGTAGCGCCGATAGTCGGCCTTGATCGGCCCTTCCGGCCCGAATACCACGCAAGAGGCCACCGTGGCCTCACCGCTGGAGTGGCTGATGTCGTAGCACTCCAGGCGCTGGGGCGGCTCGTCCAGGTTTAGGACCTCGGCCAGGGCGTCGAAGCGTGCAGCGACGTGCTGTCGATTGGCCAGGCGTGCACCCAGGGCCTGTTCGGCGTTGGTGACGGCCAGTTGCTGCCAGCGGGCACGGGTGCCGCGTACGCGGTGGCTGATGGCCAGCTCGCGGCCGCGCAGCTCGTGGATGGCCTCGATCAAGGTGGGGAAGTCTTCGTGCACCACGTTGACGATCAGTTCAGACGGCAGGTCGCGCTCAGGGCTGCTGACGTAGTACTGGCCAAGGAACGCGGCCATGACCTCTGCCACGTCTTCGTCGATACCGGTCTGCGGGAAAAAGTTCTTGCTGCCCAGCACCCGCCCGCCACGCACGCTGATCAGGTGCACACAGGCGCCGCCCGGGTTGACGAACGCGGCGATCACGTCGACGTCACCGGTGCCGCCTTCCATGCTTTGCTGGTTCTGGACACGGCGCAACAGGGAGATCTGGTCGCGCAGTTCGGCGGCCTTTTCGAAATCGAGGGTGCTGGCGGCCTGCTCCATGGCCCCGGACAGCTCGTCGGTGAGTGCGTTGCTGCGCCCTTCGAGGAACATCACCGAATGGCGCACATCCTCGGCGTACTCCGAAGGTTCCACCAGGCCCACGCAGGGCGCCTTGCAGCGCTTGATCTGGTATTGCAGGCACGGCCGGGTGCGGTTCTTGTAGAAGCTGTCTTCGCATTGACGCACAAAAAAGGTTTTTTGCAGCAGGCTCAGGCTTTCACGAATCGCCCCGGCGCTGGGGTAAGGCCCGAAGTACTTGCCCTTTTGCTTTTTTGCCCCGCGGTGAATGCTCAGGCGCGGAAAGTTGCCATCCGATAAAAACACGTAAGGGTAGGATTTATCATCACGCAGCAGGATGTTGTAGGGCGGCCGCCATTCCTTGATCAGCGTCTGCTCAAGCAGCAGCGCCTCGGTTTCATTGGCGGTGATGGTGGTTTCGACCTGGGCGATACGCGCCACCAAAGCGGCGGTTTTCGGCGCAAGGCCGGTCTTGCGAAAGTAGCTCGCCAGACGGTTCTTCAGGTTCTTGGCTTTGCCCACGTAAAGCAGGCGCGCCTCGCTGTCGAACATGCGGTACACGCCGGGGCGGCCACTGCAGGTGGAGAGAAAGGCACTCGGATCAAACGGTGTGGTCATGTCAGGCGCTGGCGTCCACCATGCCGTGGCGCACTGCGAGCAGGGTCAATTCGACATCACTGCTGATGGCAAGCTTCTCGAAGATACGATAACGGTAGGTATTGACGGTCTTGGGCGACAGGCACAGCTTGTCAGAGATGGTCTGCACCTTCTGGCAACCGACGATCATCAGGGCGATCTGGATTTCCCGCTCCGACAGCGCATCAAATGGCGAATCGCTGGTAGGCTGGAACGACTTGATCGCCAATTGCTGGGCAATCTGCGGGCTGATGTAACGCTGGCCGGCAAATACCAGGCGAATGGCTTGCACCATCTCGGCCAGGCCTGCGCCCTTGGTGAGGTAGCCGGCGGCACCGGCTTGCAGCAAACGGGTGGGAAACGGGTCTTCCTCGCACACCGTGACCACCACGACCTTGATGTCCGGATGGCTGCGCAATAACTTGGTCGTGGCACCAAGACCGCCAATCCCAGGCATCTTGACGTCCATCAGTACCACATCGGGCTTCAACTCCCGGGCCTTGATCAGGGATTCCTCCCCCGACTCCGCCTGGCCGACTACTTGCAGGCCGTCGATGTCAGCCAGCATTCGTGTAATGCCTGTACGAACGAGATCATGGTCATCGACTACTAGCACCCTAATCAAGCAGACACCTCGCGATATGGTCTTATAGGTTGCTGAACACCTTAGCAAAAAACCAAGGCGCAGACCTAGTTGCAAGTGTCATATATATAGAGATTAAACGTGCTGCGGCTGTTCGCCGGCTGGCGAACAGCCCTGTTTCCTGGGCTAAAGGTCAGGATTCCTGGGGGGGCGACTTGGCTTTTCCGTTCACCACGGATGAATGCTCAGCCAAGGTACTGGTCAAGCGACGGATTGCGTCCTGGTCTTCCTTGAACATCGCTCGGTAATTGCCCAGCACTTTTTCTTCGATCTTGCTCAGGTTATCCAGCTGGATCGGCGTTGGGCTGCCGGTCAATACGTACAGGATATCCACTCCTTTTTCGGCGACGCGAGACAAATAGTCGGCCTTGGGTGCACGACCACCGCTTTCATATTTGCCTTGGGCGTTCGCTTCAACGCCTCCAATCTCTCCAAAAACTTTCTGCGACAGGCCAAGTCGCTCTCTTTCTTGCCTTAAGCGCGAACCGATTCCACTCATTTGGATGTATGATCCTAAATTGGCACACCCCAAGAGGTGTCACACCATCACTTCGTTAAACAAATTTGAACGGTTTTGAACTATGCCCGGAATCCGTACTGCTGCACAAGCCAAGGCCTGGCTGGAACATCAAGGAAAGTCAGTTCAAGCATTCGCCCGGGAGCATGGCGTAGACCCGGCAACCACCTATCAAGTGCTCGCCGGGCGAAAAAAGGGAAGGCGTGGAGAAGCCCATAAAGTGGCGGTACTTCTGGGCATGAAAGAGGGCGTTATCGTGGATGAGCCAAGAGCTCAACCCCACGATGAACAAAGCACTAGCTGACAGCAGTATGCGCTTATTTGTAGGACGTGCCTGTTTTAGTCCGATGTGAGTGCGCGACACTCACGCTCCATCCGCCAGAAGCCATCCTCTTCACCGACAATGCTCAACCCCAGGCGCTGATACAGCCTTCTTGCCGGGTTGGTCTTGAACACCGTCAAACGTAGAAAGCCCAGGCCCTCGACGCGTGCCTTGAGCGCCATTTGCTCCAGCACCCATGTGCCCGCGCCCTGCTTGCGGCAGCATTCCAGCAGGTGCAGCTCGCGGATATACAGGGCCTTGCCATCGCGGCTCAGGCTGATAAAGCCCATGACGACGTCATCGTTGCAGATCAGCCAGTTCTCGCGGCCCGCCCAGGCCACGTCGAAGCCGTCGTTGGACCACAACAAGCCGTTCTGACGGTAGTAATGGCTCATGGCCTGCTGGGTCAGGGTGCGGGCAAACGGCAGGTCCTGCTCGGTGGCCCGGCGCAAATGAAACCTCATTCAGAGGGCAACCACTTGGCCGGTCCACTGCCCGCCATCGCGACGGGCGATCACCAACGCGTCGCCGACACCGGGGGCGGCAACAAGCAAGTTGCCATCGGCGGTCCAGATCGCACTGCGACCGGCACAAGCCCAGCCTCCAGATGGGCCACCGTGGTTAGCCATCAGTACCAACAGGCCATGCTCCGCCGCATAGCCTTCAAGCAAAGCACTGTCCGCCGCGTAGCCTCCCTCGCTGATCAGTACGCCGGCGGCATACACCGTGGCGCTCGCTGCCGCCGCTTGACGTGGATGGCTGGCCTGGGAAAAGTCCGCACACACCGCCAATGCGATACGCTCCTCGGCCAATTCCAGGGCTTCACCGCCCTGCCCCGCGGCAAATGCCAGCTCTTCGCCGGGGTGCAGATGCTGCTTGGTGTAGACGCCTACTGAACCGTCCGCCCCAAGCACCAGCGCGCCGATCAGCACACCTGTTTGTGGCGCCAGACGCACCGGCATGCCCACCACAGCCGTCAACCGCAGCTCCCGCGCCAACTCACGCAAAGGCGTCAACACGGCGTCTTGCGGGTCGATGGCCAAGTCGGCCGCCAGGAACGGCTCGTAGCCCGTCAGTGACAGTTCTGGAAACACCAGGCATTGCACGCCCTGTTCAGCCGCGGCCCGCATCAACGCCAGGTGCCGCTGGATATTGGCAGCGACATCGCCCGGGATGGAAACGGTTTGCGCCGCAGCAAGGGTCAAGGCAGTCATGGTCGCGTCCTGGCAATCACTGGTTGAGAGTTAGCAGCATATCCACACTTACCCCATAGCGGTAAGTACTACCACGCAATAGAAATTACTGATTGAATCCACCCGCACGCCTCTAGTAAGCTCCCCCCATCATTTGGAGAGCCCCATGTTGCCACTCACCCACACTCAGGTTTGCCCTGCTGCCAGCGCCTTGCGCTCGGTGTCGGCTACCCGTGTGAACGGTTCGAGCGCAATGGCCGGCTTTTATTTTGGGTATTGGTTTAGCCACTGGCGCGCCTGATACCTGAAATCGGCGCCCACTACTCAAGGGGTCGCCTACCAGAGAAATCTAAACCCCCGGTCGGCTCCCCGACCGGGGGTTTTGTTTTTTCAGCGCCTGACAATTTGTTTATCACGCTTACTTAAAGGAATCACACCATGGACTACGCCACTTATTACCGCTACGACACTTGCACTGCATGGCGATTTAGCCAGCTCCGTTCGGGACAGCCTGCCGCCTCCGACCGGTCACCCCGTGGTGGCAAGCCAACACACGTAGCCGATACGGCCAATTGTCGAACACCCCAGTAGGCCAAGCGTGCGGGAATCGCCCGCCGCTTGCCCAGGAAGCCTTGAATATGAACTCCTCCGTCGCCGCTTTGCCCGTCTCTGCCCTCAACAGCGCCAATGAAGCCCTGACCCAGCGTTTGCCCAGCGCTCTTGAACTCAAGCACCAACTCCCGCTCAGCCCGTTCCTCAACGAACAAGTCCACGCCCATCGCCAAGCCGTGCGCGCCATCCTCAATGGCGAAGACTCACGCTTGCTGGTGATTGTCGGCCCGTGCTCTATCCACGACCCGGAATCGGCCATGGAATACGCGCGCAATCTGAAGAAGCTCGCGCTTGAAGTCAGCGACCAGATGCTGCTGGTGATCCGTGCCTACGTCGAGAAACCGCGCACCACTGTGGGTTGGAAAGGCTTGGCCTACGATCCGCACTTGGACGGCAGCGATGACATGGCCGCCGGCCTGACCCTGTCCCGCGAACTGATGCGTGAAATGCTGCGCCTGGGCCTGCCGGTGGCCACCGAGTTGCTGCAACCCATGGCCGCCGGCTACTTCGATGACCTGCTCACTTGGGTCGCCATTGGCGCACGCACTACCGAGTCGCAGATTCACCGCGAAATGGCCAGCGGCCTGGGCATGCCCGTGGGCTTCAAGAACGGCACCGACGGTGGCGTCGCCATTGCCTGCGATGCGATGCGCTCAGCCTCTCACCCGCATCGCCATTTCGGCGTGGACAGCCAGGGCCACCCGGCGATCATCCAGACTCCCGGCAACCCCGACACCCACTTGGTGCTGCGCGGCGGCCACCGTGGGCCCAACTACGATGCGCAAAGCGTGGCCGGCGTAAAGCACGACCTGGCCAAGTCCAAGGTGGCGGCACGGATCATGGTCGATTGCAGCCATGCCAACAGCGGCAAGAACCCGCTGCGCCAACCGGCGGTATTCAATGACGTGCTGGAGCAGCGCCTGCAAGGTGATACCTCGCTGGTCGGCATGATGCTTGAAAGTCACCTGTTCGAAGGCTGCCAGCCGCTGAGCGCGTCGATGAAATACGGCGTTTCGGTGACCGATGGTTGCCTGGGTTGGGACGGGACCGAGCAGTTGTTACGCAGTGCCGCTGAGCAATTGCGGGAACAGCGCAAAGCCGACTGATCGGTGAAAATCAAAATCCGGGAGGGAGCTTGCTCTCGCTGGACGGGGTGCAGGCCCCGTCATTTTAGACAAAAAGCGGGTCCGCTTCGCGCCCCAGCGGGGGCAAGCTCCCTAAGGCACGCGGCTAGGCCCTGGCCACCGGCATGCGGGATAACTCCCGCAGCCACGGCAACACTCGCAGGCCGTGGAAGACCTCCGAGGGGTCGACGATGCCCATGAAATGTTCAAGATTGACGTTGTCCGGCATGCCCGGCAGGCGCACCCGTATTACCGGCGTTACACCGCAAGGCGCACCCAGATCCAGGTGATCGTAGACCAGAACATGACGCACCTGAGGCTGAGCTTCGTAAGCCTGGGCCATCAGCGCCGCATTGATAATCAGCACATCGAATGGGTCGGCAGGAATAGCGGTGAGAATCCGTAACTCCTCGAACGTTTGCACCGGCACGATCCGGTAATAGCCCAACTGGTTGAGCATTTTCTCGATGTACAGGCGTTGCAAATGCTGTTCATCGGCAATCAGGATGGTCAATGCTTTGTTCGGCATGGCAAACCCCTGGGCAGGCAGTGCTCGACAGTGAGCGTCGCCCATTTTCCAGACATATGCCGACGAAAAAATCAGGCTTATTCCCCGTTCATGTAAGAACTTTCCCAAATCCTCCGAAAGGCGATCAACCACAGTCAGGGCTGATTGCAATAAGCGCTTAAGCCATGATGCAAAACATCGATCGCCTCACCCACGCTTTCAACCGCTGGTCCCAATGCCTGACGGTCCCGCTGTTCACACGCCGCCTCCAATGCCTCACATACACTGATCAATGGGTTGGCCTTGACCATCCGCGCTCCTCCCTTGGCACGATGAGCCAGGTCGTGCAACCTGGCAAAGTCTGCCTGGCTTGCCAGCCGTGGCAGCAAGGCACGATCCGCCTCCAGGCTTTCGAGTAACGGCGCCAGCAATTCGACCAGCGCGGCATGATCATCCCCGGTCAGCGCAACCAGGGTGCTCAAGTTGAAGGCAACCAAGGGTCGCGGGCTCGTGCCAACTGAACGCGACGCCAATGCCGCCCGCAAGTCGTCAAGCCCGGTTGGCTTGAACAGGCAGCCATCCATGCCAGCCTGCCGACAGCGCTCGGCCTCCTCCGGCTGGGCGTTGGCGGTGAACCCAAGTAACAGGCAGGGCTCCAGATCCCGCTCACGCTCCTGTGCGCGAATCTCCTGGGCCAACTGATAGCCGTTCTTGAACGGCATATTGCAATCGGTAATGACGCCGTCGAACTGCCCCGTTCGCCACTGTTCAAGCCCTTGGACACCGTCTTCGGCCGTGATGATACGGTGGCCCAGAAAGCTCAACTGTCGGGCCAGCAGCAAGCGGTTGGCCGGGTAGTCGTCCACCACCAGAATGCTCAGCGCGCGCCCCTCAGGCGCCGCCTCTTGCACAGGCTCAATCGGGGCTGGCAGCGTGGCGGTCATGACCAGGGTCAACGTCACGTCCACCCGAGTGCCGTGCCCCAACACACTACTCAAGTGCAATTGGCCGCCCATCATTTCGCACAGGCTGCGGCTGATCACCAACCCCAGCCCAGACCCGCTGCGTGCCGATTGCTGGTTATTGCTGCCCTGGATGAACACACTGAACAACCGCTGCTGGTCGGTGACGCTGATTCCGATGCCGGTATCTTGCACCCATAACTGCACGGCCAAGCGATCGCCCTCGACCACCGCCTGCGCGACCAAACTGACCTGCCCATGGGGAGTGAACTTGATGGCATTGCTCAGCAGATTCGAGACCACCTGCTTGAATCGCAGCGGGTCGACCAGCACCGCCTGGTCAATCAACGGGTCCAGCTCAACCTGCAGTGCCAACCCCTTGGCTCGGGCCAGCCCCTCGAATACGCGTGCGACCGACGCCAACAACTCATGCAGATTGGCGGGCTCCAGGGTCAGTGACAAATGCCCGGACTCGATCCGCGCTATATCGAGAATATCGCCGATCAGCTCCAACATACCCCGCGAAGCCACCGAGGCCACCTCCAGAGCATCGCGGTCGACCCGTCCCTGCTCGGCATTTTTCAAGGCCAGTTCGATCATGCCGATCACGGCGTTCATCGGCGTGCGGATCTCGTGGCTCATGGTCGCCAGGAAGGTCGTCTTGGCGCGATTGGCGGCGTCGGCATCGTCCTTGGCTTCCTGTAGCTGGCCGAGCAACCGGTGCCGTTCGCTTACGTCTACCCAACCGGCAATCATGCCCACCACCTTCTCGTCGCCGTCGCGATACGGCAGCATCCACTGGTAAATGGTCAGCACATCGCCATTGGGCACCTTGAGGATTCGATCATGAATCTGCGGCTCGCCGCCGGCCATCAAGCGCAGGTAATCGTCATGAAACGACCGGGCCTGTGGCGGGTTTTCGATGTCGGTTTCCACTACGGTCCTGCCGATCACGTCTTCAAGTTTGTAGCCAAACACGTCGAGGTAGGCGTTATTGCAGGCCATCAGTCGCCCTTGGCGATCACGCACGTAAATCGGGTGCGGCGTGCCGTCGATCAATACGCTCATGAACCGCATCTGATCGCTCAGCGCTCGCTCGGCCTGCAGGCGCTTGCGAATCAGGCTGCGCAGGTAAATCGCCCAGCCCAGCGTGATGGCCAACAACAACGCCGCCAACCCAAAGCCCTGAAGAATCACATTACGATAACGCAACCAATAGCTGTCCTCGATGATGACCTCGCTACGCCACTGGCCAATCAGTTCGTCCATTTCCTGAGGGGTGATGCTCAGCAGCGCCTTGTCGAGGATCGAATACAGCTCCAACTGACTGCGATTTACCCCAAAGGTCACGCGTGCAGGCTCAATGCCAACCGTGCTGCTGACACGCAAGCGGTCGCGGTAATACCGGGTGATCAGATAACGTGCGCTGATCAACGAGTTGACCGCGCCGTCGGCGTCACCATTGGCCACCAGCGCCATGGCTTGCTGGGGGTTCTCCACGTCGACAAACATCACACCTGGAAAATTTTTCGCTATGTCCTCATGCAGGCCATTGCCGACCACCATGGCCAGGCGTTTGCCGACCATGTCCTCCAGCGTGAGCGGGCTGTGGGGACCGTTACGGGTTACCAGCACAAAGGGATTGGTCAGGTAGGGCCGGGTAAAGCGCACTTTTTCAGCACGCTCCGCGCTAGGCGTGACGACCGCCAGCATGTCCGCCGTACCCGCACTGACGATATTGATCTGGCGCGGCAATGAGCCGCCCGGGACCACATCGAACTTCAAGCCGGTACGCAAGCTGATACGCGATAGTACCTCGGCACTCAACCCTTCGAACTGGCCTTGATCACCAATAAAAGATAACGGTAGAAAGTCATTGAGTACCGCGACTCTGACCCTTGGATTCTTTTGCACCCAGCGTTGTTCGCTGGCACTCAAATGCAACCGGTCAACGCCGATTATCCCCAGGTTACCTCCGCTCCAGCGGCGCAGGATTTCCATCTGCTCGCTGGCGGGAATCGCCTCCAGCGCGGCATTGAGAATGGGCAGTAAACGTGTATTTTCGCGGGCGACGGCAAACGCAAACGGGTTGACTTCCAAGCCGGAAAAATCCGCCATACGTACATTGTTGAGGTGATTGCGATTGATCAGGTAGTTGCTGCTGATAGCATCCCCCAGATAGACGTCGGCGCGACCAAACGCTACGGCACCAATGGCTTCGAAAGTCGAGGCAAACAACTCCAATTGGGCCTGGGGATAAAACGCCCGAACGGCGTCGGGCTGCATATAGTGATACAGCATCGCTACGCGCTTGCCCGCCAAGTCGTCTTTCAATACCTGGCTGTCACCGCTGCGGGTCACCAGGGTCGGTTGATCGTTGGCATAGGAGCGAGACAAAAGCAGTTGCGGGTCGGCCGCTTCGTAGCCATTGGCGGAACCGAGAAAATCCACGCCCCCCTGCTTCAAGGCTTCGATCACTTCATCGCGGGTATCGTAACGCCGTACCTCTATGGAGATATGCAGGGCCTGACCCACCAGTGCGGCAAAATCGGCGGTGATACCTTCGAGCTCGTCGTTGTTATTGGTCAAGTCAAAAGGCGCGTAATCGGGAGCAGAAACCCCCATCCGTAATGTGCGCCGCTCGCGCAGCCAGCGCCAATCAGACTCGTCCAGTGCTACTTGCGGGGTGTCAATACGTGAGTGCCCCAACAGCCGCAAAGCATGGGGCTCATCCAGGGCCACCGCGATCTGAGGTAACAGGCTCATCCAGAAGATCGTGGTGAACCTTATAAACGCGGTGGTGATCATCTCAATTCAGATCAGATGGTTGCGCTGGGCAAACTTGGATAAGTGCACTACCGAAGACATGCGTAACTTCTCCTTGAGTCGAGTCTTGTAAGTGCTGATGGTCTTGTGGCTGAGCAGCATTTGTTCGGCAATTTCCTTGTTGCCCAGCCCCAGGGCCAACATTTGCAACACGGTTAACTCACGGTCCGATAAGCACTCGATCATCTGCCGTTCCGTTTCTTGCAGATCATCGCGGCGCACCGAACTGGTCGGCAAACTGGGGAAGCAGCTGTAGCCCGACATGATCGCTTTGATGGCCTTTTGCAGCTCATCCAGCTCACCGGTCTTGGCGACGAACCCCATCGCGCCGGAACGCATGCAACGGGTAGAAAAAAATACCGCCAGGTAGGAGGTCAGCACCAGAATCTTGCACGGCAAGCCCAACGCCTTGATGCGGCTGATAACCTCCAACCCGCCTAATTTAGGCATCGCCAGGTCAAGGATAATCAGCTCGGGACGTTGCTCCCTCGCCAACTGCATGGCGTCAGCGCCATCCCCCGCCTGAAAAATCTCATCAAACCCCTCCAATTGCAGGAGGTGTTTGACCGTTGCCCGGATAAACGGATGGTCATCCACAATTAATGCTTTGCTCATAAAACTTCCTTATGTGGACAAAATACCCTTACACATCACGCCGGACCTGGGTACCTGTGAGAAATGACAGTTCCGACAAGCGGCACTGCTTCCTTGGAGCGGTAACCAAGCAGTGTCTGGCCTCTTCAATTAACTCAACAGAGCGACGGACGCCGGGCCTCAACGGCGCAACAGCCGCAAGTACCCAACTTTAGCAATGCAATGATGTTTCAACCGAAGGGATAATCCGGACAACATGTAGGATTTTTCCACATGCAAGCTTAGCCAATCCTGGCCAGCCCATAAGGATCAGTCGGTGGTGCTCGGACTCCAGAAGGCCTGCACCACCAGGGTTGACGTTGAGAGGCGCGCCACCAGCGCGTCCAGTTCGTCGCCATCCACCGACGTGGCGGCCAGGATGGCCTCGATTTCCACTTCGTCACTGCCGAACGGTCGCACGTCGACGTCGCTGGCAGGGTAGTTGCAGCGTGCCAGCTCGGCTTCCAGTAACACCATCACGGCCTGTTGCTGACTGCGGCGCGCAATGACATAGAGGATATTGGTGACCTCTGCCGACACCACGTCCAAGGGCTGACGATTGATGTTGTTGACGATCGGCCGCAGCAAGGTGTTGGCCGCCAGCACAAACAGCGTGCCCAGCAACGCCTCGAGGATCAGGTCGGCGCCGGCGCAGGCACCCACCGCGGCCGAAGCCCAGAGGGTGGCGGCCGTATTGAGCCCGCGCACATTGCCCTCCTCCCGCATGATCACACCCGCCCCCAGGAAGCCGATGCCCGACACCACGTAAGCGACCACGCGCACCGCGCCTTCCGCACCGCCCAGTCGGTTGGCCATGTCGACAAAGATCGCCGCGCCCACCGCCACCAGCACATTGGTACGTAAGCCGGCGGTGCGCTGGCGGTACTGGCGCTCGAACCCGATGAGGCCACCGAGAATAAACGCAGCGCTGAGGCTGACCACGGTGTCGACCAGGGAGTTGAGGTTGATGTTGTTGATTGCCTGCATAAGAAATCTCCATGAATGCAGCGGCACATTGGTAACTCGCAGGTCCCTGTAGGAGCTGGCTTGCCTGCGATAGCGGTACACCACCAATGAATCTGGCGACTGATACACCGTCATCGCGGGCAAGCCCGGCTCCCACAGGATTTGCGATGTTGCATGGAACCTGTTACTGCCAGCCAAACCTGCGAATGTAGTAGCCCTTCACTGCCTGAGTCAGCGCCATGTAAGCCAGCAAAATCACCGGCAAGAACACGAAGTACAGCGACGGCAGCGCCTGCAATTTGAAGTAGTGCGCCAAAGGCCCCATCGGCAGGAATATCCCCACGGCCATGATCACGCCGGTCATCAACATCAACGGCAGCGCTGCGCGGCTTTGCAGGAATGGGATTTTTGGCGTGCGGATCATGTGCACGATCAGGGTCTGGGTCAGCAGCCCCACCACAAACCAGCCGGATTGAAATAGCGTTTGGTGGTCTGGAGTGTTGGCATCAAACACATACCACATGAGTGCGAACGTGGTGATGTCGAAGATCGAACTGATCGGCCCGAAAAACAACATGAAGCGCCCCACTTCCCCCGGCTGCCAGCGTTGCGGCGTGGCAAGCATCTCGTCATCGACGTTGTCGAACGGAATCGCAATCTGGGAGATGTCATACAGCAGGTTTTGCACCAGCAGGTGCATCGGCAGCATCGGCAAAAACGGGATAAAGGCACTGGCCACCAACACCGAGAACACGTTGCCGAAGTTCGAACTGGCGGTCATCTTGATGTATTTGAGCATGTTGGCGAAGGTGCGCCGGCCTTCCAGCACGCCCTCCTCCAGGATCATCAGGCTCTTCTCCAGCAGGATGATGTCAGCCGCTTCCTTGGCGATGTCCACCGCACTGTCCACCGAAATCCCGATATCCGCCGTGCGCAACGCCGGAGCGTCGTTGATGCCATCGCCCATAAAGCCGACCACATGTCCGTTGGCCTTGAGCAGCCGCACGATGCGTTCCTTGTGGCTGGGCGTGAGCTTGGCAAACACATTGGTGGTTTCCACGGCCAGGGCCAGTTCGGCGTCGCTCATCGCCTCGATGTCGTTGCCCATCAGCAAGCCTTGTTGCTCCAGGCCCACTTCGCGGCAGATCTTCGCCGTGACCAGTTCGTTGTCGCCGGTCAACACCTTCACCGCCACGCCGTGGGCCTTCAGGGCCTTGAGGGCGGGCGCGGTGCTTTCCTTGGGCGGGTCGAGAAACGCCACGTAGCCGATCAGCGTCAGGTTGTTTTCATCGGCCAGGGTGTAGGTGTCACGTCCTGCCGGCATCGGCTGCGCCGCTACCGCCACCACCCGCAGCCCTTCTTCGTTAAAGGCCGCGGTCACCTGGCGAATGCGCGCCAGCAGTTCGTCGGTCAGTGCCTCATCGACGTCACCATGACGCACGCGATTGCACACCGACAAAATTTCCTCCACCGCCCCTTTGCAGATCAACAGGTGCGGTTGGTGCTCCTCGGCCACCACCACCGACATGCGGCGGCGGTTGAAATCGAATGGGATCTCGTCGACCTTGTGGAACGCGGTACCGACTTTCAGCTCACGATGGATGTCCACATGCTCGAGCACGGCCACATCCAACAGGTTTTTCAGGCCGGTCTGGTAGTAGCTGTTGAGATAGGCCATTTCCAGCACGTCGTCCGACTCCTGGCCCCACACGTCCACATGGCGCGCCAGGAAAATCTTGTCCTGGGTGAGCGTGCCGGTCTTGTCGGTGCACAGCACGTCCATGGCGCCGAAGTTCTGGATCGCGTCCAGGCGCTTGACGATGACCTTCTTGCGCGACAGAAACACCGCGCCCTTGGCCAAGGTCGAGGTGACGATCATGGGCAGCATTTCCGGGGTCAAGCCTACCGCAATCGACAGCGCGAACAGCAACGCCTCGGTCCAGTCGCCCTTGGTGAAGCCGTTGATGAACAGCACCAGCGGCGCCATCACGAACATAAAGCGAATCAGCAACCAACTGACCTTGTTGACCCCCTGCTGGAACGAGGTGGTCGCACGGTCCGTCGCCGTGACGCGTTGCGCCAAGGCACCAAAATACGTGCTGTTGCCGGTGGCGAGGATGACCGCCGTGGCGGCGCCGGACACCACGTTGGTGCCCATGAACAGAATGTTCTCCAGCTCCAGCGGGTTGCGCGTGTGGGCGTCCTGCTGGTGGGCGAACTTTTCCACCGGCATGGATTCACCGGTCATAGCCGCCTGGCTGACGAACAAGTCCTTGGCGCTGAGCACGCGGCAGTCCGCGGGGATCATGTCGCCGGCCGACAACACAATCAGATCGCCTGGCACTAGTTGTTTGATCGGCAGTTCAATGCGCTTGGCAGCATCGCGGCGCAGCACCGTCGCGGTATTGCTCACCATGGCCTTCAAGGCGTCGGCGGCCTTGTTCGACTTGGCCTCCTGCCAGAAGCGCAACAGGGTCGAGAGCACCACCATGGAGAAAATCACCGTGGCGGCCTTCATGTCTTCGGTCAGCCAAGAGATCACCGCCAACAGGGTCAGCAGCAGGTTGAACGGATTCTTGTAGCAATGCCACAGGTGCACCCACCACGGCAGCGGCTGTTCGTGCTCGACTTCGTTAAGGCCGTATTGCACGCGCAAGGCGTCGGCTTCCTGAGTGCTCAAGCCCTCGGCGTGGCTGCCCAGCACGCCCAGCAATTGCACAGTGCTGCGGTTGGCAGAGGCCACCAGTGTCTGCGCCAGGCTGGGCGGTACTTCGCGGCTGACGCTGGCATCGGTCACGGTCTCCAGCATCGCCAGGCGGCGAAAATGCCGCGCGATATGCCGGGTCCGCAGGAAACCGGCGAAGAACTCTTTGAGCAAAGTGAGGTTCATGGTGTAACTCCTGCGCGAGGAAAAACCGTCGTGCAGGTACTGCCCGTCCACACCGCGCCCGTCACACAGGCACAGCCGAACCTGGCCCGCCCGCCGTAACAGGCAGGCGCGTCCGTAGCATCCAGGCGTTACCCAGGTGCTGGTCAGCGTCGATGAGAGGGAATCAGGCAGGTGCCAGGACTGGCCACCGCCGGGATGCCGCTTCTCGCTTTATGAGGCGAGACAACGGCATCTGGAAAATGCGCGTTACCTTGCCAAGTAGAGGCCGGTTACCGAAACCGGCCGACGACTGTCACTCGAACAAGTACCCACTGAGGGTCTCCGCTATTGATGAAAACGCGCGAAGCTTACGCCCCGATGTTGGCGGAGTAAACCGTAGGAAAGTGGCAGGCTGGTGAATAGGAAGATTCTTCAGGATGGGTTCAGGAAAGAGCGTTTTGCTTACTTTTGTCTGGGCCGGCATTCCGGCTTTTCAAAAGTGAGCCGCTGTAAAAGCGGAACCCTAAGTGGCCGTTACCGCAGGAATGGATATGTACACGGTCCAACTGTGTTGACTGTCAGGCCGTCTTCGCAGGCAAGCCAGCTCCCACATTTGGATCGCGGTGCGTCAGCTCGATCAGCGTCGACTGCCAGGCCGTCACGGGAGCAAGCTCCCTCGCCACAGGTCCAGCGTCGCGCCGAAGTTGTGTAGATACCTATGCTGCGATAGCGGTGTGTCAGCTACAAATTCACTGCCTGGCACTCTGCATACGCAACGATACGGCGGCACGCCTAATCAGCGTCTACATGGGATTGATGTACATCCCTGGCTATGGCGTATCAGGTCGATCCCTTTCAACCAACGCCACGTAGTCTTCAATGCTCGCGCTGGCAACACCCTTTACCTGGATAGACACCTTATTCACCTGCCGACCCATCGTGATGCCCTCGCGGGTACGCACCTGTACATAGCCAAGTCTGGGCCAAAAACGCTCGGCCCTGGTATTGCCCACCACTACCGTCAGCCGCAGCCACTGGGCGCCCTTCGCCACCGCCCAGGCCTCAAGGTCCGCGTGCAAGCGCTGCGCCAGCCCGCTGCCGTGCCAGCGCGCATGCACCAGCAGCAACCCGATGTGCCACACCCCGGTAGCGAGCAAATCCGCGGCGATATTCACCACGGCGACCAGGTGGCCCTGCGCATCTCGGTAACCCAGCCAGTACAGGCGGCTGCAATGCCAGCCGGCGGGTAATTGGCCGCGTAATTCTTCCCGTGCTTCGGTCGGGGTAGCCGGTTCGCCATTCACCGCGATGAAGTAAGCCGGCGCCTGTTCAAAAAACTGCTGCAGCTCAGCTTCATCGCAGCCAAGCAGCTCAACCACCCGAATGCCTTCGAGGAAACTGCCAGGCAACACCTGTGGATCAACGTCCATGTTCAACCTCTTCAATCATCCCGCGTCAGCACTTCCAGCAATTCAATTTCGAAGCGCAGATTACTGTTGGGTTTGATATGCGCCCCCATCGAGCGCTCGCCATAGGCCAGGTGCGCCGGTACATACAACGAGCGTACACCGCCAACCTGCATGCCCATCAAGCCCTGGTCCCACCCCTTGATCACGCGGCCAGTGCCGATCACGCACTGGAACGGTTTGCCCCGCTCCCAGGAGGAATCGAACACCGTGCCATCTTCCAGGGTGCCGGTGTATTGGGTGGTGATCAGCGCGCCCTTGACCACGGCTTTGCCGTCGCCCAGGCGGATGTCGGTGACCTGTAGTTCGTCGTTGCTCATGGGGTTCTCATTGAAGGGGCCAAAGGCTGGGGTTTTCCCAGAATCGGAGGGGTTTGGCAAGTGCAGGGAAATGGCCAACGTGATGGTGGACCGTTCGCTGGAATGCATACAGCCGCGTCAGAATCCAATGTGGGAGCTGGCTTGCCTGCGAAGGCGGTGTGTCAGTCAATGCACCTGTGACTGCACGACCGCTTTCGCAGGCAAGCCAGCTCCCACATTGAATCTGCATGCATTCAGAGGTCGCCGTGTCGACCCTTTACAACCAATGCCAGAACCGGCTCCAGAACCCGCGCCCCAACTCATCCTTGCACCCGGCATATTGGCGCGCATACATCTGCGAACGCGCCTGTACCTTGCTCGCTACCGGCGGCAGCCAGGCTTTGCTGGCATAGGTGCGCTGGCGGTAGCCGCCCCAGCCTTCGTGGTAGTTCAGGTACTGGCCGTAGGCATCGTATTTGTAGACGCCGTTGATGGTGTAGGTCTTGTCCATGTACCAGCCGATAAAGTCGATCGCGTCGTCGAAGTCTTCGCGATCAGCGCCGCTGCGGCCGGTGGCTTTGCGGTAGTCGTTCCATACTTCATCCTTGGCCTGGGCATAGCCGGAAGCGGTGGAGACGCGGCCCCAAGGGATGATCCACAGCAGGTATTTACGCGGGGTCTTGGCGTCGTGGCGAAAGCCCGACTCCTGATACATGATGGCGAACGGCACCTGGATCGGTACGCCCCAGCGCTTTTGCGTGACCTTGGCGGCGTCGTACCAGTCGTCTTTTTCGCGGAAGATACCGCAGAGGTCGTTGGGCGTGCGTGGCGGCGAGGTGCCGCACGCCGCCAACAGGGAAGTGAGTAATAACAGTCCGACGGCTTTGCCTGCGCTCAAGGGTCACCTTTGTGGGATAAGGGTAAAATGCCAGCATTTTACCCCTTCACACAGGCGGCGTCCTTGCCGCAGACATCTTTAAGCCAAAGGCACGCGACGGGTAGTCAGCGCGATACGACCAATAAAGAAGCTCAACGCCGCACCCAACAGCAGCATGGCCAAGGTGCTCCAGGCCGCGCGGGACAGTTGCTTGGCAGCGACTTCACCGGCTTCACGGGCTTTCTGTTCAGCCTGCTTTTTCAGCTCATCGACCTTTTGCATGGCTTGCTGATAAGCCTGGGCATAGTTGTCGACGATCTGCGTGGCTTCTTCTTTGCTCTTGCCAGTGCGGGCCGCGACGATGTTGACCAGCGCCTCTTTATCCGCTGCATTCAATGCTGGCTCGCCGGACGCTTTCACACGTTCGAACCATTGCTTGAGCTCATCACCGGCCTGGGCAGGATTGGTCGCTGCATCGGTAGCCGACTGCTTGCCATCGGCAGCTGCCTGATCGGCTTTCTGCTCGACATTGGCAGGGTCCAGTTCAGCCTTGCCGCTCTGCTTGAGCAAGGTATCCAGTTGGCCTTGCAGGCTGTTCCAGTCCAACTCGATGCCCTGCTCGTTCAACTGTTGCTTGATGCTATTGCCAATCCCCGGCGCGGCGGCAGCAATGCCACTGCCCGCAGCAGACAGACCTTTACCCACCACGTTGCCGGCCGTACCGACCACGCTGGAAGCCAGGCCCGCCAACAGCCAAGTGGTGAGCAAGGTGGTCAAGGTCCAGGTCAGCACCCCATGCAGGCCGCCACGATCCGGCGCGGTGCGGCCGGCCACGAATGCGCCCAACACGATGGCGACCAGTGTCGATACAAACAGCCAGATACCCGCACCCGTGCCAAAACCGCTCAACGGGTTGCCCGCTTCCATCGGGTCAACGGCACTGGCGCCAATGGCGGTGCCCAACACACTCAAGACCAGGTAGGTGACCAGTGCGATTGCACTACCGGCCAGCACCGAGCTCCACGACACTCGAAACAGCGATCGATTGGTTTCATAGACAGTGGTCATACAAAGGTCCTTTTCAAATTGAGGAGCAAGGCAATGCGCCTTGATGGGTGTGAGTGTGGCGAAACGACATACGTTCAGTCCTGGCCCATATGCACCAGGTGATCTGGTGCATTCGCACTGCCCCATGGGCAATTACTCTGCACTATCCTGAAGCCAGGATGTCGTAACCCAATGTGCCTTGCCCTGCCCTAATCGGAGACGTTATGACCCAGGATGTTCTCGCCAAAGAAACCAACCGCCGCCAACTGCAGACCATCATCTCGGGACTGTCCGACGGTGTGATTCTGGCCGAGGTCGACCAGACCATTCTCTGGGCCAATGAAGCGGCGTTGACCATGCATGGGGTCAGCGAGGTCAAGGAACTGGGCGCCAATACCGAGGCGTACGCCAAACGCTTTGCCCTGCGCTATCGCAACAACCATCCCTTGCCACTGGACAGCTACCCCCTCAGCCGCGTGGCTGCCGGCGAAGAGTTCAGCGATGTGGTGGTGGAAGTCACACCCGCCGACGACGAACACCGCAGTTGGGTACATCGCCTGCGCAGCCTGGTGCTGACCGATGCCCAGGGTGAACCTGAGTTGCTGGTACTGATCCTCAGCGACGCCACCGAATGGGCCAGCGCCGAACAACGCTTTGAGAAAACCTTCAACGCCAACCCGGCGCCCGCGGTGATCTGTCGTCTAAGCGACCTGCGCTACATCAAGGTCAACCAGGGTTTTTTGGAGATGACCGGCTACAACCGCGACCAGGTTATCGGCAAATCCGTGTATGAACTGGATGTGCTGGAACAGGCCGAGCGCAAGGACCTGGCGATCCAGCGCCTGGGCGAAGGAGCGACCATCCCGCAGATGCAGGCCGAACTGAGACTGCCCGAAGGTGGCAGCAAACTGGTGATTGTCGCCGGCCAACCGTTGGACATGAACGAGGAAGACTGCATGCTGTTTTCCTTCACCGACCTGGAGCCACGGCGCAAAGCCGAGATCGCCCTGCGCCAGAGCGAAGAACGCTTCGCCAAATCCTTCCGCCTGACGCCCGTGCCGACCCTGGTATGCAGTGCCGACAACCGCCAGGTGGTAGACATCAACGAAGCCTTCATGAGCATCACCGGCTACATCAGCGAGGAACTGATTGGCAAATCCATCGAAGACATCAACTTCATCGACAGCCCCCAGGCCGGCGCGCAGTTGTTCGCCACCCTGGAAAAAGCCGGCAACCTTGAAGGCCAGGACCTCAAGGTGCGCAAGAAAGGCAACGAGGTGATCGACTGCGTGGTGTCCGCCGACACCGTGATTATCCAGGACGTGCCCTGCTACCTGATGGTGCTGATGAACATCACCGAGCGCAAACGCTCGGAGCTGGAACTGGTGGCGGCCATCGAGGAAGTCATGCAGGACGCGTCCTGGTTCAGCCAAACCCTGATCGAGAAGCTGGCCAACGCCAAGAGCGTCAACAGCCCCAACCTGCCGAATGTTTCCTTCACCGACCTAACCGCCCGCGAGCGCGATGTATTGGGCCTGATCTGCGAGGGCCTGGCGGACAAAGAAATCGCCTCGCGCCTGAAACTGGCGCCCAACACCGTGCGCAACCATGTGGCCACGGTGTATTCCAAGCTGGGGGTGCACAGCCGTAGTGCAGCGATCGTCTGGGCCCGTGAACGCGGGCTGTTTGCCAGCGATTTGCGCCTGAAAAACAAACCCTGACCCTGCAAATGCACTAGTGCGACTAGTGCGAATTCGCCTTATTGAGCGGCGGTGCAAGCAATAACCTTCAAGGGATCGTATTTATGCCTAGAAGGAACCCGCATGTTTACCCTCTCTCAGCTGCGCAACTGCATCGAAGAAGGCCTGTCACCGCTGACGTGCGAATTCACCCTGTGCCGGGACGCGTCCTTGACCCTCAAGGTCTACGATGCCGAGACCGGCCGCGTCGACCTGGTGGTTACCGGCATCAGCACCAACCGCCTGCAGACCCCGCAGGAAGTAGCGAAAATGGTGGATGAATTGCGCTACGAGCTGCAAAGCAACAACGTCGGCAAGCTCACGCTGGATGATTTGCCTTTATCGCCGCTCCCATGAAATAAAACACCCCGCCGGCAACGATAAACGCCCCCAGCATGTAGAACATGTAATGGGCCGGCAGGCTGGCCAACACCAGCCCACACAGCACCGGCCCCAGCGCCGCACCGAGGTTGGACAGGTTTTGCGCCCCGTAATACATGCCCCGCAGGTGGTCCGGGGCAATTCGGTCGATAAACATGTATTCGGCCGGAAACACGATGATCTCCCCGACGGTGAACACCGCCATCGCCAGCACCCAGCCCACCACGCTGGTGGACAGCCCGAAGCCAATCAACCCCAGCATGAACATGCTCAAGCCAGCGATCAGCCACTGGCTCAGGTAACGGTGCGAGATGCGCCGGCCAATCAAGTACTGCAAGGCAATCACTAGCACGGCGTTGGTGGTCAGCACCGCGCTGATCACCGTGTAGGTGTATTCGGCGGTCGTGGTGGTCACCAGGTATTGCGACAGATAGGCCGTGAACTGGCCGAACACCACCGCGCTGAGTAAACCGCCGAGGGTGAAGCACACCAGGCGACGGTCCTGCAGCAAAACGCGGGCGACGGCAAGGAACGGCAGCGGCTTTTGCGTGGCGTCCACCGTGGCCAAGTTACGGTCACCCCAGCGCCCGTACAGCAGAAAAAACCCCAGCCCCAACAGCGCCGACAGAATAAACGGCAGGCTGATATCCAGCTTGGCCACCATCGCGCCAAAGAACGGCCCCACGGCATAGCCGATATTGGTAAGGGTGTACTTGATGGAAAACACCTCGCTGCGCGCGTCTTCGGGTAGCAGGCTGGCGAAGCCGGCTTTCACCGCAATATCAATGACGGCGTAGGCCAGGTTGATCAGGATCAGGCAGCCATAGAACGACCAGATATTTTGCGCCAGCACCGTGCCGATAAACCCCAGCACAAACACCAGGCTCAAGCCGAGCAACAGGCGATAGCTATTGATGCGGTCGACCAGGAAACCACCGTAGACACTGAGTAGCGAACCGACGATCAGCGAACTGCCGATTACCAGGCCGACCTGGGTAATGTCCAAGGCGAAATGGCTGGTGAGGTAGATCACGAGATAAGGAAAAGTGATGGCCTTCGCCAGCGTAAGCAGCAACGTGGCGCACAGCAACAGGTTCACGGTGCGGGGGTAGTTTCTGATGGTGGCAAGCATCCTGCTCTCGTTCTTCAAAGGTAACGCGACCATTGCGGTCGGTTACCTTAACGCAAGAAACATGAAACGAGCAGATGCCCCGGCGGGATTATTTCTTGACTGGCGTAATCTCGAGGATGGTGCCGTTGGTGGTCTTGAGGAGCACGTACTTGTCGCCTACGCGCGCCCACTGGCTTTCTTCTTCGGGCTGCTTGAGGCCGCGCTTTTTCCAATCGCTGATGGCCGACTCCTTGCGCATCAGGATATCCGGAGCGCGGTCGCCTTCTTTCAAATCACGAGCGTTGATGTTTGAAGGTTGCACGGTTTCCTGAGGGGTATCGCCGGCCTGCACTACAGCGCTGACGGAGAAAAAGCTGGCAGCGACCAGCAGGCAAGCGGCTAAGGTTTTCGACTTCATGGGTGCTCCTTCAATTAATGGTGCGTACCCAGATTCCGACCGCGGCGGCGCGTAATCATTCAGCCGTATTTCCCTGCGGCCAGAGATTGCTCCCGCTGGGCTGCGCAGCGGCCCCAACCCATTCACCGCATGTTTTCAGTGGGTACGCGGTCGGGCTTTTTGGGGCCGCTTCGCGGCCCAGCGGGAGCAAGCTCCCTCGCCACAGGGGGGGTACACCGTTATAGCCAGGCAGCGTCCCAGAGCGAGTAGGCGCCAACATGCTCGACCAGTCCGGCTCGCAGTGGGTTGGCGATGATGTAGCGAGCAGCCTTGATAAGGTCTTCATCGGCCCGCACCGCACGATCATGATAGCCGTACTGCCAAAAAGCACCGTGCGTGCGACGGGCTCGGTTGATGGTCAGTGTGCTGCGCGACTTCACCCGTTTCATCACTTCAGGCAGCGTCGCGCCTCGCAATTCAAATAACCAGTGAAGGTGGTCCGGCATAATGACCCAAGCCAGCGAGTTGACCAGTCCAAGGTCATGGGCTCGTTTGAGCTCGGCAACCAATAGCCGCCCAAGGTAAAGATCGGCAAATACCGGGCGACGTTGATAAACCACGGCAGTCACCAAATAAGCTCGACCAGGTTCTGAATAACAGCCACGTCGCAACAAATGAGAGTTGGGCTTGTGAAGCAATCCTTTGCTCTCCTGAATGGTTGAATGGTCCATTCAACCTAGCAGGCACCTGAGATGTCCCTGCCCAATACAGTTTCCCCATATTTCCCAATCCTTTGTGGCGAGGGAGCTTGCTCCCGCTGGGCTGCGCAGCAGCCCCAAAAAGCCACACCGCGCATCCACTGAACGCATGCGGTGAATGGGTTGGGGCCGCTTCGCTGCCCAGCGGGAGCAAGCTCCCTCGCCACAAGGGTTTGTGCATAGGGTTTGCGAGCGTGAAAATAATCATGTATTTTTTCATGAAATTATTCGAATTAAATTTCATGACCCCTCAAGAAGAACTCGCCACCCTCGCGGCGCTGATCCACGACCTGCGCAAGCACAAGAAACTCACCCTGGCCCAACTTGCGCAAAAAATCGAACGGTCGGTGGGGTTTCTGTCCCAGGTCGAACGTGGCCTGTCGCGCCCGACCGTGGCCGATTTAACCGCCATCAGTCACGCCCTCGATGTGCCCACCACCTATTTCTACAGCCTGCCCAAACCCAAGGCGGTGGATTGGGTCACACGCCCCAACGAGCGGCGCACGGTGTATTACGCCAATGGCATCACCGACATCCTGATGTCGCCGAGCATGCACGGCGCGTTCTCGATGCTCGATAGTCTGTTGGCCCCCGGTGCCAACAGCGGTGAGCAAAGCATGAGCGACCGCGCCGAGCAGGCCGGTTTTGTGCTGGAGGGCGAGCTGACGCTGTGGGTTGAGGGTGAGCCCGATGCGGTCACCCTCTACGAAGGCGACAGTTTCCACCTCGCCAGTTTCGCCCACTGCCGCTACGCCAACCTGACCGACCTGCCCGCCCGCGTCTTGTGGGTTTACAACTAGGAGCTGCACCCGTGAAAAGCCATTCCTCCACGTTGCTGGCCGAAGTACGCAGCTTTCGCCAGAACCACCCCGACGTGCGCTATGTCGACCTGATCGCCCTAGACATTCCCGGGCATTTCTACGGCAAGCGCTACCCCGTGGAGATGCTTGAAAAAGTCGCCGCTGGCAGCCCGCTGAAGCTGCCGCAGAATGCGGTATTGCTGGGGGTCCAGGGGGGGTTGTTCAAGATTGGCGACTACTGCTTCAACGATGGCGACCCGGATGCCAATCGCCGATTGGTACCCGGCACGCTCAAACCGGTGAACTGGGAGTCGCAGCCATTGGGGCAAATGCTCATCACCTCGGACGGCACCGAAGCGCCCATCGAGTTCGAACCCCGCGAAGTCCTGGCCAAGGTCCTGGAACGCTTGCAGCATCAGGGCATTCATCCCGTGGTGGCGTTTGAGCTGGAGTTCTACCTGTTCGATAAACAGCTGGAAAACGGCCTGCCGCAATTCGCCCGCGACCCGCTCAGTGGGGATGCCGACGACCAGCCCAACCTGCATATCGAACGGCTGTCGCGTTTCAGCGACGTGCTCGACGACATGGCGCAAACCGCCAAGGACCAAGGCATCGACATCACGGTGATCACCGCCGAGATCGGCCCCGGCCAGTTCGAGATCAACTTCGGCCACTGCGATGACGGCCTGCGCGCCGCCGACTGGGCCGCCCTGTTCTGCCGCAGCACCCGTGGCGTTGCGCTCAAGCATGGTTACCGCGCCAGCTTCATGGCCAAACCCTATCTGCAATTTCCCGGCAGCGGCATGCACGTGCATGTCAGCCTTTACGACGCAGCGGGCAATAACTTGCTAGCGGCCCATCAGCAGCAGCCATTGCGCCACGCCGTAGCCGGTTGCCTGGAATTGCTGCCCCACTGCATGCCGATCTTCTCGCCCAACCACAACGCCTTCCGTCGCCTGGGCGGCACGGTCAACGCTGCGACACGGGCGAGCTGGGGCTTTGAAGACCGCGATGCCTGTGTGCGCATCCCCGATTCCGACCCGCGCAACCTGCGGATCGAGCACCGCCTGGCCAGCGCCGATGCCAACCCTTACCTGGTGCTGGCGGCAATCCTGGTGGGCCTGGAGCACGGGCTTGAGGCCAAGCGCGAACCCATCGCGCCATTGAACGAAGACCGCAACAGCGGCACCGATTTCCCGGTGGAAATGCTCGACGCCGTGCGTGCCATGCAGCAGCAACCAATACTGCGCGACAAGCTGGGCGCGGAATTTGTCGAAGTGTATTGCGAGAACAAACGCCAGGATCACCTGGCATTTCAACAAGAGATCCATGCGCGAGAATATCGCTGGTTTCTCTGACCCCACCATGGAAATGCAGATGAGCGACCAAGCCGCCCCGGCCCTCAAGGAAATCTTCAACATCGAACGCCTGCAACACATCGCCACCGAAATGACTGTGGTGTACCCGGCGTTCGACGCCAAGGGTTTTCTCCAGCACGCTTGCGTCGGGCTGGCCGAGTTATCGGTGATGCAACGCATGGCCCGGGTCAGCGAGAGCCTGCACGCGGTGATCCCGCTGGATTATGCGCAAACCCTCAAGCTGCTTTACGCTCTGGCACCGCGCATCAACAGCGGCTTTGTCAGCCTGTTCCTGGCGCATTACGTGGCGAGTTATGGCCTGGGTGATTTCAAACGTTCAATGGCCGCGCTGAAGTTTTTCACCACCTTTGGTTCGGCCGAGTTCGCCATTCGCCACTTCTTACTGCACGACTTCGAGCGCACCTTGGCAGTGATGCAGCAATGGTCGCTGGATGGCAACGAACACGTGCGCCGCCTGGCCAGTGAAGGCTCACGCCCTCGCCTGCCTTGGTCGTTTCGCCTCCCCAACGTGCAGGCCAACCCCGAGTTATGTGCGTCGATCCTGGATAACCTCAGGGCCGACAGCAGCCTCTATGTGCGCAAGTCGGTGGCCAACCACCTCAATGACATCACCAAGGACCACCCCGACTGGGTGCTCAACGTGATCGAAGGCTGGAACCTGGCCAACGCCCACACCGCCTGGATCGCTCGCCATGCGTTGCGCAGCTTGATCAAGCAAGGCGACACCCGCGCGCTGACGATCATGGGGGCCGGAGCCAAGGCTGAGGTGACGATCCGTGGACTGAGCGTCACCCCCGCCGTGATCCGATTGGGCGAGCGGATCAATCTGTCATTCCAGCTGGAATCCACCGCCAACCACGCGCAAAAACTGGTGGTGGACTACGCCATCGACTACGTAAAAAGCGCTGGCCACAGCGCATCCAAAGTGTTCAAGCTCAAGGCTTTTACCTTGGGCGCCGGCGAACGGCAGACCATCAACCGCGAGCAGCACATCCGCGAATTGACCACGCGCAAGCACTACCCCGGCACGCATCGGATACATGTTTTGATCAACGGTGAACGCCTGGCCAGTGCAGAGTTCGAACTGCTGAAACCTTGACACAAATCAAACAAAAGGCTCTAGCACGGGCCTTTCAGCCCGATAAATTGTCGAACAATCCTGGCCTTTGCCGTTGAGATCCATTATCATCCGGCGCCTTCTCGCTACCCGCCGGGTAGCTGTTTCAATGTGTCACCCGAGGCGCCCATGTACTGTTTTTCGTTTCACCGCCCTTTGATTGCCATCAGCCTGGGGCTGGTTTCCCATTCCGTCAGCGCAGCCCTGCAACCCATAGCCGAAGCCCCGCTGGCCAGTGACACCGAGTTGCACTGCCACTTCAACCGCGACGCCAGCACCGACTGCACCACCACTTACCGCTACACGATCCTCAAGGCCAACGGCCGCGAAATGCTTTCGCGCATCGACTTCGACTACTCCGAAGCCGACACCTTTGAAGTGGTCAGCGCTCAGTCCACCCAGCCTGGCGCCAAGCCCGTCGCCCTGGCCGCCACGCAAATCGATACCCGCAGCGCACCCAACCCGGACCAAGGCTTCAGCCGCGACAAACAAACCTCCCTGGCCTTCCCCAACCTGCGCGTGGGCACGCAGATCCGCTACACGGTACGCCAGCATTACCCGGCCAAACCGCTGATGACCCAGTTCCACTATGTGCTCAAATTCGGGCCCAGCTCAGCCCGCCGCGATCGCTTCAAGGCGCGCTTTACCGCCGAACGACCGATGCAGTGGCGAAGTGAATTGTTCGACGGTTTCAAGGTAACGCCTTCGAGCAACGGCAAGACCCTGGATGTGGTGCAAAAAGCCCCGACCTACCTCAACTACATCAATGAATCCTCCGCCGCCGCACTGCTGCGCGTCCCACGCCTTGAAGTGGGCAGCGCCGTGGACCGCCAGGCGTACTTCGGTGATTTCGCCCAGCGTTACAACCAGATCCTCGGCGCCACCCTGCCGGCGCAAGCCGCCGCCGCCGTGGCCGCCGCACGCAGCCTGGCGCCAGCTGAGCAAGTCGCGGCAATGATGCAGCACATCAATGATCACTACCGCTACCTGGGTGACTGGCGCGCGACCGAGCGCGGCTATGTGCCGTTCAGCCTGGCGGAAATCGAGCAGCACGGCTACGGCGACTGCAAGGACCTGGCGACGCTGCTGACGGCCATGCTCAAGGCCAGTGGCATCAAGGCTGAGACCGCGTGGGTCAGCCGTGGTGACGTGGTCGATGCCCTGCTGATTCCTGGCACCCAGGCGCCGAACCACGCCATCGTGCGTGCCGAAGTGAATGGCCAGGTGTGGTGGCTTGACCCGACCAACCCGGTCTTCGCCCCTGGCCAGACCATGCCCGATATTCAGGACCGCTGGGTGTTGGTCAACGATGCGCAGGGCCAGGTGCGCGAAGAACACATCCCACTGGAGCGCCCCGAAGTCTCGATACGCCTGGACAAACAGGTGCAGTACGGCAAAGAGGGAGATGGCGCGGTCAAGGCGACCATTACCTTCAGCCGCCTGCCGCTGATGCAACTGAGCGTCGCAGACCGCCAGCAAGGCACCACCGCCACCGACCAGAACATCTGCGCCAACTTCGGCAACGATATCAGCGACTGCCAGATCACCCGCGAACCCACCCGCTTTGTGGTACATGACGGCTACAGCGTCACCGCCCGCATGAACGATCAGCGCGCCCTGGAAAAACTGGCCAATGACTATGTCTACACCGACCCTTCCTTGAAAGACCGCTGGGAGGGCTACATCAACTATCGCCGCCAGGGGCAACAGGCCGACCTTTACCTGGGCAATCCTGAAACCTATGACTACACCTACACCCTGGCAGGCGGGAAGATGGAAAAAGCCATCCCCGGCTGCAAGGTACGCTCGCCCTGGTACGACCTCGACCTGGACGGAAAACTGGAGGACGGCTCGCTGCGCTATCACTATCGCCTGAGCCAGAAAAAGCGCTGGCTGACCCATGCCGAAGTCACCAGCGATGCGTTCGGAAAGATGATTGAAGAGGCCCGGGCCTGTGCCGAGCAGGTGCATCAGGTAGTAAAGCTCTAGACTGTCCCTGACACACCACGATCCAAATGTGGGAGCTGGCTTGCCTGCGATGACGGCCGGTCAGCTTGCCCATCGGTGACTGGCACACCGCCATCGCAGGCAAGCCAGCTCCCACATTTTAATCCGTGTGTGTCAGCGGGATTCGCCGAGCAACAAGCCCTGCTCCCTTGCGCACAGCTCCACCACATAATCCCACAACACCCGCAACCGCACCGACTTGTGCAGCTCCCGGCGCGAACTGATCCAATAGCTGCGCTGGATACCCTCCGCCGGTAGCAACGGCACCAACTCTCCATCCCCAGCCGCCATGAAACATGGCAACACCGCAATGCCCAACCCCGAACGCGCCGCCTGGTGCTGGGCGATCACGCTGGTGCTGTGGAACACCACCCGGGGGCTACGGCAGAAGCTGTTGAGGAACTTCAATTCCTGGCTGAACAGCAGGTCATCGACATAATCGATCCAGGCATGGGCAGAGAGGTCTTCACGTTTTTCGATGGGCGGGTTACGCGCCAGGTAGGCACGGCTGGCGTACAGCGCCAGACGATAATCGGTGAGTTTGCGCGTCACCAGTTGATCGGCGCTGGGGCGTTCCAAGTGAATGCTGATCTCCGCTTCGCGATTGAGGATGCTGACGAAACGCGGCACCGCGACCAGCTCCACCTCCAAACCTGGATAGCGTTCAAACAACCCGCCCATGCGTGCGGCCAGAAACATCACGCCCAGCCCTTCGGCTACACCAAGGCGAATCTTGCCCAGGGGCGCCGCAGAGTGGGTGAGCTCGTCTTCGGCCAGCAGTGCCACGTTTTCCATAGCTTCGGCATGTTTGAGCAATGCTTCGCCGGCAGGCGTCAGTTCATAGCCCTGGGCGTGCTGTACGAACAGCGCCGTGCCGAGGCTTTTCTCGATGGCGTCGATATGCCGCGCCACAGTGGCATGCGTGGTTTTCAGGCGTTGAGCGGCGGTGAGCAGGCGGCCACTGCGCTGCAACTCGAGAAAAAACCGCAGGTCATTCCAGTCGAACATATCGCCTCCAGAGCCTGGGCCCGCCGGCGCTGTTTAAAAACGCACAGCGGGTGGGTAAAAACTAACATTTTTAAGACGAAAACTAACAACTAGGATGGGCCCAATAAGAAAAACAAGCGAGACCCCAGATGCCCAATGCAACTGCTGAATACGATTACATCGTCGTCGGCGCCGGCCCTGCCGGATGCCTGCTGGCCAATCGTCTGTCCGCCAACCCGGCTCACCGTGTCCTGCTGCTGGAAGCCGGTGGCCGCGACAACTACCCCTGGATCCATATCCCCGTCGGCTACCTGTTCTGCATCGGCAACCCACGCACCGACTGGTGCTTCAAGACCCAACCCCAAGCCGGCCTGCAGGGGCGCGCCTTGAGTTACCCACGGGGCAAAGTGCTGGGCGGCTGCTCGTCCATCAACGGCATGATCTACATGCGCGGCCAGGCCCAGGACTACGATGGCTGGGCGGCGGCGGGCAACGCGGGCTGGGCTTGGAAAGACGTACTGCCGCTGTTCAAACAGAGCGAAAACCATTTTGCCGGCGGCTCTGAATTCCACAACGAGGGCGGTGAGTGGCGCGTAGAGCAACAGCGCCTGTCGTGGCCGATCCTCGATGCGTTTCGTGAGGCGGCTGCCCAAAGCGGCATCGCCAATATCAATGACTTCAACCAGGGCGACAACGAGGGCTGCGGTTACTTCCAGGTCAACCAGAAAGCCGGTGTGCGCTGGAATGCGGCCAAGGCGTTCCTCAAGCCGATCCGCCAGCGTCCCAACCTCACCGTGCTGACTGAGGTAGAGGTTGAGCGTGTGCTACTGGAAAACGGTCGTGCCTCGCAGGTACTGGGACGCCAACACGGCCAGGCACTGAGCTGGAAGGCGCGCAAAGAGATCGTACTGTGCGCCGGCTCGGTGGGTTCGCCGGGCATTCTGCAACGCTCAGGGATCGGCCCCTCCCATGTGCTCAAGCCGCTGGGTATCAACGTGGTGCACGAGCTGCCAGGCGTTGGCGGCAACCTGCAAGATCACCTGCAACTGCGCCTGATCTACAAGCTGGAAAATGCCCGCACCCTGAACCAGATCGCCGGTACCTTGTGGGGCAAGATGGGCATGGGCCTGCGCTACCTGTACGACCGCAGCGGCCCGCTGTCGATGGCGCCCAGCCAGCTTGGCGCGTTTGCCCGCTCCGGCCCGGAGCAGACCTCGGCCAACCTGCAATACCATGTGCAGCCACTGTCCCTGGAACGCTTTGGCGAACCGTTGCACGGCTTCCCGGCGTTTACCGCATCGGTCTGCGACCTGCGCCCGCAAAGTCGCGGCCGGGTGGATATCCGTTCGACCAACCCGGCGGATGCGCCGCTGATACAGCCTAATTACCTCAGCCACCCCGAAGACTTGCGCGTGGCCGCCGACGCTATTCGCCTGACCCGGCGCATCGTCGCCGCTCCGGCCCTGAGCCAGTTCAAACCGGTGGAATACCTGCCCGGCGAAGCCCTGCGAACTGAAGAACAACTGCACGAGGCCGCTGCACGGATCGGCACCACGATTTTCCATCCGGTGGGCACCTGCCGCATGGGCGATGACAAAGATGCCGTGGTCGACAGCCAGCTGCGCGTACACGGCATTCCCGGCCTGCGCATTGCCGATGCGTCGATCATGCCGCGCATCACCTCCGGCAATACCTGCTCACCCACGCTGATGATCGCGGAGAAGGCCGCGCAGCTAATCCTGTCATCCAACACTGCAGGAGCGAGCTTGCTCGCGAAAAACCCACCAGCACCGCGCACCACAGGGCACCCCGCGTAACCATTAACGCTATATGAAGTTGAAAAACACCGGCGCCGAGGTCAGCGCCGACAGTGGAACAACAATAAATAATCACTGTGAGGGACACCCGATGTCAGAACATGCTCAACCCCTGGGCTCGGCGGCCAGTGCAAGTACCGCCAACGAATCAAGAAAGGTCATCTTCGCCTCCTCTTTGGGGACGGTGTTCGAGTGGTATGACTTTTTCCTCTACGGCGCCTTGGCGGCGGTAATCAGCAAACAGTTCTTTGCCGGGGTCAACGACACCACGGCGTTTATCTTTGCCTTGATGGCCTTTGCCGCAGGCTTTGTAGTGCGGCCATTCGGTGCGCTGGTGTTCGGCCGGCTGGGCGATATGATCGGGCGCAAGTACACCTTCCTCGTGACCATCATCCTGATGGGCGTGGCAACCTTCTGCGTCGGGTTGCTGCCGACCTACGCCAGCATCGGCATTGCTGCGCCGATCATCCTCATTGTGCTGCGCATGCTGCAGGGCCTGGCGCTGGGCGGTGAGTACGGTGGCGCCGCCACCTACGTGGCCGAGCATGCGCCACCGGGCAAGCGCGGCCTGCACACCAGCTGGATTCAATCCACCGCCACCCTCGGCCTGCTGCTGTCGCTGCTGGTGGTGCTGGCCTGCCGTTACTTCACCGGCGATCAGTTCGAAGTGTGGGGCTGGCGCATTCCGTTCCTGTTTTCCATCGTGCTGCTGGGCATCTCGACCTGGATCCGCATGAGCCTGCACGAGTCGCCCGCCTTCTTGAAGATGAAAGAGGAAGGCAAGGCCTGCAAGGCGCCGATTCGCGAGTCCTTCGGCAAATGGGAAAACCTCAAGGTGGTGCTGATCGCGCTGTTCAGTATCAACGGCGGGCAGGCGGTGACCTTCTACGCGGCGCAGTTTTATGTGCTGTTCTTCCTCACCCAATTCCTGCGCATGGACCCGGCCCTGGCCAATATGCTGTTGATCATCAGCGTGGTAATTGGCGCGCCGTTCTTTATCCTGTTTGGTTGGCTGTCGGACAAGGTCGGGCGCAAGCCAGTGCTGATGCTCGGCCTGCTGCTGGCGACCGCCCTGTACTTCCCGATCTTCAAGGGCCTGGCGCACTACACCAACCCGGCAATGGACCAGGCCAGCCGACAGGCGCCGATCACCGTACTGGCCGACCCGGCCACCTGCACCTTCCAGTTCGACCCGGTGGGCAAGGCCCGTTTTGACAGCCCCTGCGACAAGGTCAAGACCTTCCTGGTCAAACAAGGCCTGCCCTACAGCAGCGCCACCGCCCCTGCAGGCAGCCCGGTGCAAGTGAGCGTCGGCGATGTGCGTATCGACGGCTTTGATGAAGCGGCCCTGCGTGGCGCCGTGGCCCTGGCCGGTTACCCGTCATCGGCGGATGTGGCCCAGGTCAACAAGCTGATGGTGGTGGTGCTGATCGTGGTGCTGATCTTCATCGCCGCCATGTGCTACGGGCCCTTGGCGGCGCTGATGGTGGAGCTGTTTCCGACGCGCATCCGCTACACCTCGATGTCCCTGCCCTACCACATCGGTAACGGCTGGTTTGGCGGGTTCCTGCCGACGGTGTCGTTTGCCTTGGTGGTGTACACCGGCGATATCTTCTATGGGTTGTGGTACCCGGTGGTGGTGACGGGCGTGAGCCTGATCGTCGGGTTGTTCTGCCTCAAGGAAACCCGGCACGTGGATATCGAAAACAACTGATACCTCTGCCCTGTAGGAGCGAGCTTGCTCGCGAAGAACCTGAGAGCAACGCGGGGCACCAGGCGCCCCGCGTCATCGTTAACGACCTTCGCGAGCAAGCTCGCTCCTACCGCGGCGTATGGCACCCACACAAATTGCTGTACATCCATACAGATAATGGTTGCTCAAACCCCTTCAAATAAGCATCCTGCAAGGCATCAACCCGATCTGATGTGATGACCATGCGGCTGTACCTCTGTGAAAAACCCTCCCAGGCCAAGGATATCGCGGCCGTGCTCGGCGCCAGCCGCCGCGGCGATGGGTGCTGGCTGGGTAATGGAGTCACGGTCACCTGGTGTATCGGCCACCTGCTGGAGACCGCACCGCCCGATGCCTACGACGCCAAATATAAACGCTGGGTGCTGGCCGACCTGCCGATCGTCCCGGAAAAGTGGAAGATGCTGGTCAAGCCCAAGACCGCCAGCCAATACAAGGCCGTCAAGCGCTTGCTGGGGGAAGCCCAGGAACTGGTGATCGCCACCGACGCCGACCGTGAAGGCGAGATGATCGCCCGTGAACTGGTGGAACACTGCCGCTACCGCGGGCCGATCCAGCGGTTGTGGCTGTCGGCACTTGACGACGCCTCCATTCGCAAGGCCCTGGCGGCGCTCAAACCCGGTGCAGAAACCTTCAGCCTGTATCACTCGGCCCTGGGGCGCTCGCGCGCCGACTGGCTGATAGGTATGAACATGAGCCGCCTGTTTACCCTGCTGGGGCGCCAATCCGGTTACCAGGGCGTACTCCCGGTAGGCCGGGTGCAAACCCCGACCCTGCGCCTGGTGGTGGACCGTGATCGCAGCATTGCCGACTTCGTGCCGGTGGCCTACTGGGCCATTGATGTCGACCTGCGCCACGATCACATCACCTTCACCGCCCAATGGCGCGCCCCTGAGGATGCCTGTGACGACCAGGGCCGTTGCCTCAACCCGCAACTGGCGCGGGACACCGCCGACGCCATGCTCAACGCCGCCACGGCGCGGCTGGTGAAGCTGCGTACCGAGCGCATGCGCGAAGTGGCGCCCCTGCCCTTCGACCTCGGCACCTTGCAGGAGATCTGTTCGAAGAAGCTCGGCCTGGGTGCCCAGGAAACCCTGGATATCGCCCAATCCCTGTACGAAACCCACAAGGCCATCACCTACCCGCGCAGCGATTGCGGCTACCTGCCATTGAGCCAGCACAGTGAAGCGCCGAAGATCCTTGCGGCGCTGGGCCGTGCGGACACGGCGGTCAACGAGCTGATGTCGCACATCGACCCTCGGCGCCGTTCGCGGGCCTGGAACGACGCGAAAGTCAGCGCCCACCACGGCATCATCCCCACCGGAGCCGGCAAGGAGGTCAGCCAACTGACCGGCAAGCACCGTGCGGTCTATACGCTGATTCGTGCGCGCTACCTGGCGCAGTTCCTGCCCAACCATGAATACGACCGCACCCAGGCCGATTTCGACTGTGCCGGCCGGGCGTTGCGCGCGGTGGGCAAAGTCATTATTGAACCGGGCTGGAAACGCGCCTTGCCCGAAGCGCTGGCACCCGCCAAAGGTCGCGAAGCGCCTGCGCCCCAAGCTTTGCCGACGCTGGTGCAGGGCCACGACTACGCCGTGGCCAAGGTCAACCTCAAAGACCTGTGGACCCAGCCGCCCAAGCCCTTTACCGAAGGCGACCTGATCAAGGCCATGAAAAACGTCGCCAAGTTGGTGGAGGACCCGTTGCTCAAGCAAAAACTCAAGGACACCACTGGCATCGGCACCGAGGCCACCCGCGCCGGGATCATCCAGGGCTTGCTGGATCGCGGTTATCTGGTGAAAAACGGCAAGGCCCTGTCAGCAACCCCGGCCGCGTTCAGCCTGATCGACGCGGTGCCCCGCGCCATCGCCGACCCCGGCACCACCGCCATCTGGGAACAGGCACTGGACATGGTGCAAAGCGGCGAAATGAGCCTGGAGGAATTCGTCGCCAAGCAAGCGGCGTGGATGAGCAAGCAGGTGGCACGCTGTAACGGCATGCGCATGACTATCACTGGCCCCGCCAGCCCGGCTGGCCGAGGTGCGACGCCGTGGAAAAAGAAGCGCAAGGCCGCCCCACGTAAAGCTGGCACCAACCCCAAGCGCGGAAAAAAGCCGGCAAATGCGGGATAAATACCAAAAAAGACTGGCACATGACGTTTTTCGACAGGTTTAACGCCGCATTGGCCCTTGCTCCGGCGGGTTCGGTCTAGGATTCTGTAGGGGATCTGGACTACCAACAACAACACCGGAGTGGCCGCCATGAAGACCGTTGCACAACTGCTGAAAGCCAAGGACCAGAAAAACCAGGATGTCCACACGATCAAATGGGACCACACCGTATTTGAAGCGCTGGTGCGGATGTCGGAGAAAAACGTCGGTGCCTTGCCAGTGGTCAGGGATGACGTGGTGGTCGGCATCATCAGTGAACGGGATTACGCACGTAAAATCATGCTCAAGGGCCTCTCGTCAGTTACCACCAAGGTCCATGAGGTGATGAGCTCGCCGGTGATCACTGTGGATACTCACAAGAGTGTCGAGGAATGCATGAACATCATGACCGACAGTCACCTGCGCCACCTGCCGGTGGTCGAAGACGGCAAACTGCTGGGCCTGCTGTCTATCGGTGACCTGGTCAAGGAAGCAATTGCCGAACAAGCGGCCTTGATCCAGCAACTGGAACAGTACATCCGCGGCGAATAGGGGGAACCCATGCTCGACACGCTGGACCATCAGGAAGACCACCTCGATACTCTGCACCGGGCCATGTCCGGCCGGCGTTTCCTGGTGCTGACCGGCGCAGGGATAAGTACATCTTCGGGTATTCCGGATTACCGGGACGGGGAAGGTGTACGCCGGGGCAAGCCACCGATGATGTACCAGGAGTTCCTTGCCACTCCCGAGGCGCGGCGCCGCTACTGGGCGCGGGCGATGCTGGGGTGGCCACGGGTGCGCATTGCCCAGCCGAACAAGGCCCACCTGGCGCTCGCGACGCTGCAGCACCGTGGCCATATCAGTGGGCTGATCACGCAGAACGTCGACACCCTGCATGACCAGGCCGGCAGCCAGGATGTGATCGAGCTCCATGGCAGCTTGCATCGGGTGCTGTGCCTGGATTGCCAACTGCGCAGCGAGCGCGACGTGATCCAGCGGCAGATGGAGGTCGATAACCCGCACATGGCACAGGTTCATGCGGTGCAAGCGCCGGATGGCGACACCTTGCTTGATCCGGCGTTTGAACAGCGCTTCCAGATGCCCCGCTGCCCGCACTGCAATGGCGAACGGCTGAAACCGGATGTGGTGTTCTTTGGCGAAAACGTCGTGCCGGCGACGGCGCTCAAAGCAATGACGGCGGTAGAGCATGCCGAAGGGCTGTTGGTGGTGGGGTCGTCGCTGATGGCCTATTCGGCGTTTCGCCTGTGCAAGGCTATGGTTGAACAGGGTAAGCCGGTGATTGCCATCAACCTGGGCAAGACTCGGGGGGATGAGTTGTTGCAGGTGAAAATTCAGGCGTCCTGTGAGCGACTACTGCCATTACTGGTCGACCAGCTCTCCCTGTAGGAGCGAGCTTGCTCGCGAAAATCGTCAACGATAACCGGGGCAACCTGACACCCCACGGCGAGCCCGAGTTTTTCGCGAGCAAGCTCGCTCCTACAAGGGTTGAGGCGCTCGACCATCACTTCCAAAAAATGACGCCCAAGTCACGTTTTCCCGCATTGGCCCGTCCCCCACAACAAATTATGTAGTGATCAAAAATAATCACTACATAACCGTTGACGTAACCTTTTTGTCCTTGCATGATCTAGACGTCTCTCGGATCGGGAGCGTTGGTAACAAGCGTTTCGAACAGGCTCGTCTGACCGCCGAGCTGTTTTTCCGGATGTGCACTGCCCACAAGGCAGATCGATGAAGCTGACCGGTCCCGGAAGGGGCAGGTACAAGGCGCTCAAACGCGGCTTGTCTTCGCAATCAGAGCATTGCGTAGCAGTTCATCAGCAAGACTACATGCATCAGCTTCAAGACCCTGCCCGTATTCGGCAGCCCGTCGCTGACGCCCGGTTTTAGTGACCGGAGACAACTTACTGGTATTAACGAATCAACTGATAGATCGCCAACTGGTCAAGGGGCTTACACATGAATTTGAACAACCAACCAACTATCGATGAATTGGCTGAGATGTTCGCAGCGCAGAAAGACACACTCGACGACCATATCCTGTGGATTGGCAAATCGGGCGAAGTGCAAATTGACTGCCTGGCGCCCCATACCGAAGAAGCCGAGTTTGACCGTAACAACCGTGAGCTGGCGGCGCGCCTGAAGATGTACCGCCGTGGCCAGGGTTATGTCGGCAAGAAGGCCGCCGCTGATCGCAACTTTATCGAGCAAGTGTTCGACACACTTAACAATGCCTGGGCGTCTTTCAAAGACAGCTCGCAAGTTAAAGTGATCGACCGTTACTACTAGGTAGTACTCAATCAATGTGGGAGTTGGCTTGCCAGCTCCCACATTTGTATTACTGATTTAAAAAGTTGGAAACCTGCCCTTTCCCGCCTCATCCCGAAAGATATCAAACAGCACCTGCGCCGCCGCCGACAGTTCATGCCCCGGCTTGGTCAGCACCCCAATCGGTCGCTCGATCACCGGGCCAGTCAAGGTAATGCAATGGGCTCCCGCCTCCTCCATCTGCCTGGCGCATAACGCTGGCACTGCACTAACCCCCAAACCGCTGGCAACCATCTTGCCCACCGTCGCCAGTTGATGGCTTTCCAAGGCAACGGGCAGTTTCATCTGCAAGGCACCGAGGTGTTCTTCCAGCATCACTCGCACAGTGGAAGGCCGCTGCAGGGTGATGAACGGCTGCTCCAACAAGGCTTTCCAGTCGATTTCAGCACGCTGTGCCAAGGGTGAATCCCCCGGGACCACGGCGACAAAGCGATCCAGGTACAACGGCGTGAACGCCAATGACGAACCATCGGACGGCTCGAACGCCACCCCCAGCTCCACCTGACGGTCGCGCACCATCTCCAGCACCTGTTCATTGATCAGGTCATGCACCGTCACGTTCACCTGAGGGTAACGGGCGCGGAATATCTTCAGGATCGGCGGCAACAGGTTCCCCGCGAACGAGGGCATGGCGGCCACCGTGACGCGGCCACGTTGCAAGGTAAAACGCTGGCGCAGTTCGTCTTCGGCGTTGTCCCAATCGGCAATCAACCGGCGGGCCAGGGGCAGCAGGGACTCGCCTTCAGGGGTCAGCGCGACGTTACGGGTATTACGGCTGAACAGGCGCCCGCCCAAGCCTTCTTCCAAGCCCTTGATGGTCAAGCTCAACGCCGATTGAGAGAGGTGCAAACGCTCGCAGGCCGCGGCAAAACTCAGGCTTTGCGCGACGGCGAGAAAGGCACGCATCTGTTTAACGGTCATGACGCAGCTCCGGACGACGATTGGACTATGCTGTTTTCTAAATCAATCAACCTTAAAAAACAACTTAACAAATCAATCCGCTGGCGCAACACTCAACTCACTGGCTGGACCACAAACAATAAAAGAGGTGCATATGGCAGGTTTCGATAAACGCGTGGCGTCCTATGAAGAAGCGCTGGCAGGCCTGGAAGACGGCATGACCGTGCTCTCCGGTGGTTTTGGCCTGTGTGGCATTCCGGAAAACCTCATTGCCGAAATCAAGCGCAAAGGCACCCGCGACCTGACGGTGGTTTCCAACAACTGCGGCGTCGATGGCTTCGGCCTGGGCGTGCTGCTGGAACAGAAGCAGATCAGCAAAGTGATCGCTTCCTACGTGGGTGAAAACGCCCTCTTCGAGAAACAACTGCTCAGCGGCGAGATTGAGGTGGTGCTTACTCCTCAAGGCACCCTGGCAGAAAAAATGCGCGCAGGCGGTGCCGGCATCCCGGCCTTCTTTACCGCCACCGGTGTCGGCACCCCCGTTGCCGAAGGCAAGGAGACCCGCGAATTCAAGGGTCGCCCGTATCTGATGGAAGAGTCCATCACCGGCGACTTTGCCATCGTCAAAGGCTGGAAAGCCGACCACTTCGGTAACGTTATCTACCGTCACACCGCCCAGAACTTCAACCCGCTGGCCGCCACCGCCGGCAAGATCACCGTGGTCGAAGTCGAGGAAATCGTCGAACCGGGCGAGCTGGACCCGGCGCAGATCCACACCCCTGGCATCTACGTCGACCGGATCATCTGCGGCACCTTCGAAAAGCGCATTGAACAGCGCACCGTCCGCAAATAATCCCCGTCCAGAACAACAAGAGGAAACAATCATGGCGCTTACCCGCGAACAAATGGCTCAACGCGTTGCCCGCGAGATGCAGGACGGTTACTACGTGAACCTCGGTATTGGCATTCCGACCCTGGTGGCCAACTACATCCCCGACGGCATGGAAGTGATGCTGCAATCGGAAAACGGCCTGCTTGGCATGGGCCCGTTCCCAACCGAAGAAACCATCGACGCCGACATGATCAACGCCGGCAAGCAGACCGTCACCGCACGCATCGGCGCCTCGATCTTCTCTTCCGCCGAGTCGTTCGCGATGATTCGCGGTGGGCATGTCGACCTCACCGTACTGGGCGCATTCGAAGTGGACGTACAGGGCAACATCGCTTCGTGGATGATCCCCGGCAAGCTGGTCAAGGGCATGGGCGGTGCCATGGACCTGGTGGCCGGCGCAGAAAACATCATTGTGATCATGACTCACGCATCCAAAGACGGTGAGTCCAAGTTGCTCAGCCAATGCAGCCTGCCGCTGACCGGTGCCAACTGCATCAAGCGTGTACTCACGGACCTGGCGTACCTGGAAATCGAAAATGGCGCTTTTGTCCTCAAGGAACGCGCACCTGGCGTCAGCGTTGAAGAGATTGTGAGCAAGACCGCCGGTAAACTGATCGTCCCGGACCACGTTCCAGAAATGCACTTCCAGTGAGGACAGATTCCATGCAAGACGTCGTGATTGTTGCTGCCACCCGCACCGCCGTGGGCAGCTTCCAAGGTTCGCTGGCGAGCATTCCGGCCCCGGAACTGGGCGCCGCCGTGATCCGTCGCTTGCTGGAGCAGACCGGCCTGGACCCGGCGCAAGTGGATGAGGTGATCCTCGGCCAGGTGCTCACCGCAGGCAGCGGCCAGAACCCGGCGCGCCAGGCTTCGATCCTTGCCGGCCTGCCCCATGCCGTGCCGAGCCTGACCCTGAACAAGGTCTGCGGCTCGGGCCTCAAGGCTTTGCACCTGGGCGCCCAGGCCATTCGTTGCGGCGACGCCGAGGTGATCATTGCCGGTGGCATGGAGAACATGAGCCTGGCCCCGTACGTACTGCCTGCCGCACGCACCGGGTTGCGCATGGGCCACGCGAAGATGATCGACAGCATGATTACCGACGGCCTGTGGGATGCGTTCAACGATTACCACATGGGCATCACCGCCGAGAACCTGGTGGACAAGTACGGCATCAGCCGCGAAGCCCAGGACGCCTTTGCCGCCGCCTCCCAGCAAAAAGCTGCCGCCGCTATCGAAGCCGGACGCTTTGCCGATGAGATCACGCCAATCCTGATTCCCCAGCGCAAAGGCGACCCGGTGGCCTTCGCGGTGGACGAACAACCCCGCGCCGGCACCACCGCCGAATCCCTTGCCAAGCTCAAGCCTGCGTTCAAGAAAGACGGCAGCGTCACCGCCGGCAACGCCTCCAGCCTGAACGACGGCGCTGCGGCCGTGCTGCTGATGAGCGCCGACAAAGCCAAGGCACTCGGCCTGCCCGTACTGGCGCGTATCGCCAGCTACGCCAACGCGGGCGTCGACCCGGCCATCATGGGCATCGGCCCGGTCTCGGCCACCCGCCGCTGCCTGGACAAGGCCGGCTGGCAGTTGGCTGATCTAGACCTGATCGAAGCCAACGAAGCCTTCGCCGCGCAATCACTGGCGGTGGGCAAAGAGCTGGAGTGGGACGCGCAGAAGGTCAACGTCAACGGCGGCGCCATCGCCATCGGCCACCCGATCGGTGCTTCAGGCTGCCGCGTACTGGTGACCCTGCTGCACGAAATGATCAAGCGCGATGCCAAGAAAGGTTTGGCAACGCTGTGCATCGGTGGCGGCCAAGGTGTCGCCCTGGCGCTCGAACGCAACTGAATCGGATCGCTATTGTGGCGAGGGAGCTTGCTCCCGTTGGGCTGCGTAGCAGCCCCACGCCAATAGAGCAACATAGAAAAGGCCTGGCTCCACGAAAAGCCAGGCCTTTTCTTTTATCGATCCCCCTGAATGAACTCGATCAAAATGTGTGAGCTGGCTTGCCTGCGATAGCGGTCTATCAGTCAGACCATTGCTAACTGACACACCGCTATCGCAGGCAAGCCAGCTCCCACATTTGATCTCACTGCCTGTCAGCTTGCGGCACCGCGAACACCGCGCTCGCCCGCAGCACCACCCGCTCCTCCACCTGCAAACTCAACGTGGCGAACGCCATCTGCCGTCCGCGCTTGTGGCTTTCCAGACGCACCACCATCCACTCCCCTACCTGCACGGCGCCCAGGTAATCCACGGTCATGCTGGCGGTAATCAACGGCAACGGCGGCTCACTGGAAAACGCCATGGCGTACCCCATGCCGATATCGGCCAGCGTCGCCAGCACCCCGCCATGTACCGTACCGCGCCCATTGGCGTGACGATGATCGGCGCGCAAGCCGACTTCCAATTGCAAACCTTCGCCACGGCAATACGCCGGGCCGAGCAGTTCCAGCAACGGACTGCTGCGCGGCAACGGGACAAAGCCTTGGGGGACAGTCTGAGCGTTCATGGCGGATGCTTCCCTGGGGTGAGGCCTGAGGTGTACGCCAGCCCCGACCCGACAGCCACCACCATCAGCCGGGCAAATCCCGGGCAATGCTTTGCGTTAATGGGCCAGACCCGCTTTAATCTCGGCCAATTTCTCCTGCACATTTCAAGGAAACGCCATGCGCCACCTGGACGGCAACTCCCACCCGCTTCGCGCGCCGCTGTTGATCTTGCTCGCCGGCCTGGCCTTGGCCGGTTGTTCCCCCACGGACCACTCTCGCGCCACCGTCATCAATGGCGAACAGGGCAAGGCCGGGGCGCAACTGGCCTATGAGCATGAATTGACCCTGGCCCTGCCCGGCGCCCTGCTTGCGCCGCGTATGCAGGCCACTCGTGAGGCGTGTGAAACGGCGCGCTTTGGTGCCTGCAATATCCTTGGCATTACCGAAGACGGCCAAGGCGGCCAGATCATCCTGCGAATCGCGCCCACGGGTGTGGAGCCGATGGTCGCCCTGGCGGCCGAAGGCGGTAAGCTCGGCCAGCGCATCACCACTGCCGAAGACCTGGCCGATGCCGTGGCGGATGTGCGCCGTCGCCAGGACCGCCTGCAAGCCCAGCAGCAACGCCTCGATGAACTGGCCAAGCGCAAGGACATCACCGTCAGCGACCTGATCGTCCTGAGCAAAGAGCAAGCCGGCATTGAAAACGAGCTGCAGGAACTGGCCCAGGTTGCCGCCGGCCAGCAACGCCGCCTCGACACCAACCGCATGACCTTGAACTTCCGCTCCTCCGACGGCGCCAACCAGGTGTCAAGGTTCACCCGGATGTTCAGCAACCTGGGAGACAACCTGGTGAACGGCACCGCAGACGCCCTGGAACGTGCCAGCTATGTGCTGCCCTTCGTGATCCTGGCGTTCCCGGTGGTGTGGTTGTGGGTGGGCTTGTGGCGCCGGTTCGTCAAGCGCCGCAGTTGATCAGCGCTTCATGCAGCGCTGGTAGCGCTCATCCACACGCTTGGCAAACCAGGCCGTGGTCAGGTTGCGGGTGATCTTCGGGCTCTTGAGCACAATACCCGGCAGGATCGCCCGTGGCAGCGGCTTGCCGGCCGCCTGGTCAGCCAAGGCGAAGACGCGCTTGTACAAGGTAGTGTCCTCGAAATCCAACTGCTCACCCTGCTCCAGTTGGCTGCGGATGCTCGGGTTGCGCATATCCAACTTCGCCCCCAGTGAACGCACCGCCAGCTCGGTGGTGCCGGGCAACAATGAGCCATAGCGGATCAAATCCCCATCCAACGCCAGCTCTTTGCCTGAAACACGGCTGACAGCGGCCTGGAACGCGGCATTGCGGCTGGCGTACCAACCGGCGTTGAAATCGGCAAAGCGGTACAGCGGCTGATCGTAGCTCACCGGGTAACCGAGCAAGTGGGCGATGCCGAAGTACATGCCGCCGCGACGGGTGAACACTTCGCGGCGAATCGTGCCGTCCACCGTGTAGGGATAACCCCGCGCCTGTTTCTGCGCAAAGTCGATACTGACCTGCATGGGGCCAGCAGTGTGTACCGGGTTGAACCCGCCAAACAGTGTATTGCCCAGGGGCACCATGCTGATGAAGTCGTCAAAAATCGCGCTCAGGTCCTTTTCCGTACGGGCGGCATTCAAACGGTCGGCGTAGGTTTTGCCGGTGGGCGAGCGCAGTTGCAAGGCGCTGCGCACCACGAATGCCGGCACGTGCACCTTGCCGGCGCGGCGCAGGATTTCATCCTGGGCGATCTTGCCCATGCCCGGCACTGGCGGGTCGACCTGATAGGTGGACTCCTGCTCGGTCACCGCCAGCACCGCGCAGATGTTTTCGGTGCTGGGGTAGATTTTCTGGGTGTCGAACGCGGTGTAGATGTCCTGGGCCCAACCGTTACGGTCCGCAACCTTGGCCGGCAGCAGGCGCACGATCTGCGCCTTCACCTCGGCTTCACTGCGCTCGGGCTGCTGGGGGCCACGGGAAGTTGAGCACCCGGCCAGTACCAGTAAAGGAATAAGGCAGAGCAGCAGACGCGTTGAATACATGAGGCTTCCTTGGTTAATGACGGGCCAGGGCCAGGCAGTGCTGATATCGACAGGTAAGTCTAACCGGGGTTCGTCGGCATGCCGAATCCAGTGCCTGGCAGTAACTGAAACATCCCACACAACTGCCGGATAAGCTCTACTCCTCCCCCCGGCAAACCTCTGCAAAGTCCCTCGCCTGATCAAACAGTGCGAGGGAGTGCAGATGGTTTTTTTCGTGACGCGTGCGGTTGACGGGGCCGCCACTTGAACCCGGCCATTGGCAGGTTGGCGCTGACGCCAATGAACGTGGAAACGGTCGACGTCGAGGGCGTCTTCCGTGACTTTCGCGATTGCTTGAACACCTTTGACGAGTGGGCCAAAAGCTTTTGGAGCTTCTCCGCGCTGGACGTCGAACAGGTGTTCAAGGTCGGGGATGACGTCGCGCTGGTTGCCCCGATCAATCGCTCCCTGTTTCCCAGCAGCACCGTCGCCACCTGCCAGGCCACGGGTACCTTGACCCTGGTGCATATGTTCCAGAGCACGAGGTTCGTACCCATCGGCAACACCCCGGTGATCGTGCAACGCGTTGATCCAAACGGCGGCCCGCTGGGCGAGCCCCTCCATAAGACCATCGGCCCCAGTGGCATCCTCGAAGTCACCGAGTGTGATCGCAACCAGCAATACCGGGTGAGTTTCTACCCCAACGTTTCCCAGGATCACCTCAAAGCACTGTATGCGTCCTACCAGTCGGTGATCGCCGCGCTGGAAGCCCGGCTGCGCAAAGAGTGGACCGACACCTTCCAAGCCCAATGGAAAAATTACACAGACGCCCGCCCGCTTGAGCGGCGCCGCTTGCTGGAAGCGGCTTTTGCCAGTGGGTTGGGCAAGGCGCTTTACAGCCTGTGGGACAACCTTGGCGAGCTGTCTGCGCTGCTGGCGGACCTCAAGCCCAACAGCGAAAAGCTACTGAAATACCTTTCGCAAACTGAGTTCGACGAACTGCTGACCCTGGGCAGTGATGCGATAGCCCAGGGCTTGTTGGTACTCAGTGACGAGCCGCTGCTGTTTATCTACCTGTCGGCGCAGGTTAGCTGGATGCGCATGCTCCCGCCGCCAGAGATGGCGGAACTGTGGGGTGAAATTACCGGTGAGGTGCTGATCAATCTACTGCTGATTCGCGTCTTGGGTGCGATGGGCGTGGTGGCGCGATTGGGGGCTCGTGTGCTCAGTCACGTTAAATCCGGGCGGGCGCGGGCGTTGTTGGAGTTGCTGGCCAAGCAAGTGGTGGGGCCCGGGTTAGGGGCGCATGTGGAGGCCGCAAAGCCGGTCTTGCTGAGCAGTGCGGCGACGCCGGTCAAGGTAGTGCCAGTGGTGCCGTTGAAGGCAGGCGACACGCTGGTTTCGAACCCGGTGCCGATGGTGCGCGGCAAGGCCCAGCGCACGACATTGGTCCGTCAGGAGCCTGTCGATGATGTGCCGGCTGTGGCGTCGAACCCGAAGGGGAATGCGGCGGCGCCTGCGGATAAAACCGTCACCCACGGTTGCCCGGTGTCGATGGTCACCGGCGAGGAATTGCTGACCCTCACCGATGGTGCGCTGGATGGAATCTTGCCGTTTGAGTGGACGCGGCTGTACCGCACCAGTGCGGTGGAAGTCGAGTGTGGGTTGGGGTTTGGCTGGAGTCATGCGCTGGCTCATCGGCTGGTGGTGTCGGGCGATTTGGTGGTGTGGACTGACCATGAGAATCGCCGTACTCAGTTTCCCTTGCCGACCGCCGCTCGACCTGCGATCACCAATAGCCTGGCGGAAGCGGCGATCTACTTGGGTTCGGCGCCTGACGAACTGGTGCTGGCCCAAGCCTCGCGTTTCTACCACTTTCGCGACGGTGTGCTGACAACCATCAGCGATGCGTATGACAACCGTCTGCGCATTTGCCGTGATCGCTCAGGACGGATTGAGCGGCTGGATAACGGTGCTGGTCGCTCGTTGCTGTTGCGTTATGAGTTGGATCGCATCGTTGCGGTGGACTACCAGGTGCATCGCGCCAAAGGGCGTGATCCCTACGTGTGGGAAACCGAACAGAACCTTGTTTCCTACGCCTATGACGAACACGGACGACTGGTTTGCGCGACCAATGCCGTCGGTGAAAGCGAGCGTTATCGGTACGACGATCAGCACGTCATTGTCGAGCGGCAGTTAGCCGGTGGGGCGAGTTTCTTCTGGGCGTGGGAAGGCGCGGGCAAGGCGGCTCGCTGCGTGCGGCATTGGGCGAGTTTTTCGCAGATGGACACGCGCTATGCCTGGGGCGATGACGGGCGTGTCACCGTGCATAACGCCGATGGTAGCCAGGAGGTGTATGTCCATGACCAGCGGGCGCGGCTGGTGCAGAGGATTGATCCGGACGGCGCCACGCACTTTAAATCCTACGACGACCAGGGCCGGCTGACCGTCGAGCAAGACCCGATGGGCGCGGTGACGGCCTATCAGTACGACGATGCCGGGCGCTTGGTCGCGCTGTTTCCGGGGGATGATGAGCCAACGTCCTACGAGCATGACAACGGTTTTGTACGGGTTGTCAGGCGTGGGGAGGCGGTCTGGAAATATGAGCGCAATGTTCAGGGCGATGTCATCCGCAAGACTGACCCGGATGGCAATTCGACTGACTACAGCTATGACAAACATGGGCAATTAATTGGGGTTTGGTATCCCGACAGCAGTTGCCATCGACTGGTGTGGAACGAACGCGGGCAACTGCTTGAGGAGCAATTGCCCAATGGTGGGATCAAGCGTTATCGCTATGACGATCTGGGTCGACAGGTTGCCCGTGAGGATGAGCATGGCGCACTAATCCAGTATCAGTGGGACGCCGCAGGACGCTTGCTGAAACTGACCCAGCCAGGCGGTGGTTGTAGGGAGTTCAGCTACAACCCCTACGGCAAAATCATCGCCGAACGCGACGAACTCGGCCACGTCACCCGCTATGAATACGCCGATGGCCTGCACCTGATCAGCCGCCGCCTCAACGCCGACGGCACCCAGGTCAAGTACCGCTACGACAACGCTCGGCTATTGCTCACCGAGATCGAAAACGAAGCCGGCGAAACCTACCAACTCGACTACCACCCCAACGGCCTGATCCGCCAGGAAACCGGCTTCGACGGCCAGCGCACCGCCTACGCCTACGACCTCAACGGCAACCTGCTGGAGAAGACCGAATACGGCGACGATAACAGTCAGCTAATCACCCGTTACGAGCGCGACCACGCCGGTCGCCTCGTCCGAAAAACCCTGCCCGATGCCAGCGTTGTCGACTATGCCTACGACCGCCAGGGCAACCTCCTCAGCGTCGAGGACGGCCACTGGGCGCTGGCCTACGAATACGACCGCCAAAACCGCCTCACCGCCGAACACCAGGGCTGGGGCACCCTGCGCTACGGCTACGACGCCTGCGGCCAGCTGAAAAATCTGTGCCTGCCGGACAACAACCGCCTCACCTTCAACCACGACAAAGGCGGCCACCTCGCCACCGTCGAACTCAACGGTGAAGTGCTTACCTCGCACCTATTCAAGAGCGGCCGCGAGCATCAGCGCCAGCAAGGCCAAGTGCTCAGCCACTACCACTACGACGACCAACACCGCCTGCACGCCCACGCGGTAACGCAGCAACAAAACCACCTCTACCAACGCCAATACGACTACGACAAAAGCGGCAACCTCACCCGCCTGCTCGACACTCGCAAAGGCGAACACTTTTACCGCTACGACCCGCTTAATCGCCTGACCCGCGCCGACCACTCCCAGGACGTACAGGAACGCTTCGCCCACAACCCGGCCGGCAACCTGCTGATGCAAGACCGCCCCGGCCCGGACATCGTCGCGGCGAATCGTCTGATGATCCAAGGCGACCGCCATTACGACTACGACGCCTTCGGCAACCTCATCCGCGAACGACGCGGCAAGGGCCAGCAACTCGTTACTGAGTACCGCTACGACTGCCAGCATCGGTTAATCAGCATCACAAAACCGAACGGCGAAACCGCCAGCTATCGCTATGACCCATTTGGACGCCGCATCAGCAAAACCGTGGACGACAAAACCACCGAGTTTTTCTGGCAAGGCGACAAGCTGATTGCCGAACACCATGCAGAGCGCCATCGCAGCTATCTCTACGAACCCGACAGCTTCCGCCCATTGGCGCTGTTGGAAGGTTTCGGTCCACAAGCCACCACGCCCTACCACTACCAACTCGACCACCTCGGCACCCCGCAGGAACTGACCAACCCCGAAGGCGAAATCATCTGGTCCGCCCACTACCGCGCATACGGCCAGATTGCCCGGCTCGACGTAGGCAACATTGACAACCCGCTGCGCTTTCAGGGTCAGTATTTCGATCAGGAAAGCGGCCTGCACTACAACCGCCATCGCTACTACAATCCGGATATTGGTCGCTACCTGACACCGGACCCGGTGAAGTTGGCGGGTGGGATCAATGGGTACCGGTATGTGCCCAATCCGACAGGTTGGGTAGACCCGCTGGGACTGAACAGATGCCCAGGTACGGTAGGATGCGAACCATCCTTAGGCGCTGAAGATCCTTCAACTCCAGCATCAAGTAAGAAATCAGAACCCAACGTTCCGACTCCTCATAATGACGAAGAGTATCTTTTTCGCGGAGACAAAACCCCTCCAAACGAGGTATTCAAAAATGGCTTTAAAAGCAAAGGCGATAGCGAAGATTTGTACCTACACGCAATTGACAGTAATGACCCTCCCAGCAATTTCATAAGCACATCGCCATCACGGGCAGTCGGGATCACTTTTGCTACCAGCTACGGAGATAAAAAAGGCTATTTGTACACACTTAAGAGTATTGAGGGGCATGATATAAATACAGAACTAGGCAAGCAGGCGCCGTACCCTAAAGAGCTAGAATTCGCTATCCATAACAAAATCGACCCAGAGGATATATTAGGCGCCACCCCAGTAAAACCTGATGGAACTTACGTTGGATATTCCATACCAAACCCCAACAGGAAATAAAATGAAAACCAAAAATATAAAGGTGATAATCAAAAACGAGCACAAGGAGGTCACCGTCAAATATGACCCAAGGAAGCTCATCATGACATTTTCAGAGGCCGATAACTTTAAAAAAGTTTATGAAGGGCATGACCTATATATATGCCTCGCAAAAATCAGAGCAGACTTCCCGCATATAACTTTTTTATGCAAAGGGGCAAAAATAAATGTTAAACCTTCAAGAATGGCTTCTCAGATGAGCGCGGGGCTCGTCGCATACGAAATGACTTTAGGTCAGCAAGCTACCAACGACGACATAGTCCATTTGTTTGACTACGAAGAGGAGAACCTAACAAACGACCCACAGGAACAAATTGATTTCTTCAGGAAATGGTTGGTGTCATTAGGTGCGCAAGATTACGAAAAATTCAACTAAGTTATGAGTGCCCCTCCCCCTGTGATTAGCCAGCTCACCACAGGGGAGAAACAATATCCTTAAATCCCCGCCAACGCCAAATCCATCGCAAAATACGTAAATATCAAATCCGCCCCCGCCCGCTTGATCGACCCCAACGTCTCGCGCACCACTCGATCCTCATCAATCGCCCCGGCCTGTGCGCCGAACTTGATCATCGCGTACTCACCGCTCACCTGGTACGCCGCCACCGGCAGGCGCGAGGCTTCGCGGATGTCGCGGATGATGTCGAGGTAGGCACCGGCAGGCTTGACCATCAGCGCATCAGCGCCTTCCTGTTCGTCCAGCAGCGATTCGCGCACGGCTTCGCGGCGGTTCATCGGGTTCATCTGGTAGCTTTTGCGGTCGCCCTTGAGCGCGCTGCCGCCGGCTTCTCGGAAGGGGCCGTAGAGGGCCGAGGCGAATTTGGTGGAGTAGGCCATGATCGGGATGTGGGTGAAGCCGGCGTCATCCAGGGCACGGCGGATGGCCTGGACCTGGCCGTCCATCGCGGCTGAAGGGGCGATCACGTCGGCGCCGGCGCGGGCGGCGGCCACGGCTTGTTTGCCGAGGTTGACCAGGGTCGCGTCGTTGTCGACATGGGCACCGTGCATCACACCGCAGTGGCCGTGGTCGGTGTATTCGCAGAAGCAGGTGTCGGACATCACGATCATTTCCGGTACGGCGTCCTTGATGATCGAGGACATGCGCGAAACCAGGCCGCGTTCTTTCCACGTGTCGCTGCCACTGGCGTCGAGGTGGTGGGACACACCGAAGGTCATCACCGACTTGATGCCAGCGCGGGCGTAACGCTCGATCTCACCGGCGAGTTTTTTCTCAGGAATGCGCAACACACCCGGCATGCTGGTGATGGGCACGAAGTCGTCGATTTCTTCTTCGACAAAAATCGGCAGTACCAGGTCGTTGATGGTGAACTCACTTTCCTGGAACAGGCCACGCAGCTCCGGGGAGCGGCGCAGGCGACGTGGGCGGGCTTGGGGGAACTGGCTGGTCATGGCAATCCTGAAAAATGGCTGAACACTTTGGGGCGAAAGCTTATGCCCCCAAGTCCCGGCAACACAAATGCCGAGGGGCCAATAGTGTATTGCCGGGTGCGTAACAATTCATTGATCTACAGCTGTAGACGCCCTTCGATGCACAACGCTACGGCGCCTCCCACCCAGATTTCATCGCCCTGGCGCTCGATATGAATACGCCCAGCTCGCCCGATCGCCGTGCCTTGGCTGACCACGTAACGGCTGGGCGCCAGACCCTCGGCGAGCAGCCATTGGGCCACGCCGGCATTCAAGCTGCCGGTGGCCGGGTCTTCGGCGGCGCCATCGCCAGCGACAAAAGCGCGCACTTCAAATTGCGCGTCCACCGCATCACGCGTCGGATCACAGGGGGCGATCACCCCTACGGCCAGACCCAGCAGTTGCGCATAGTCCGGTTGCAACGCAAGCACCGCGTCACGATCAGCCAGCATCACCGCCAGCCAACCCGCACCATTATCGACCCACTGGCTGCGCACAATCGCCTCGGGCGCCAGCTTCAAAGCCAGGCGCACGCGCTCCAGCAACGGCGCCTCCACGGGCCCTGCACGCAACAATGGCGGCGCGATAAACGCCAGTTGGTCACCCTGGCGACGAATACGCACCAAGCCGATTTCGCACTCCTGGATAATCTCCTCCCCACGTGGCACGCCGCCAGCCTGCAACCAGGCGTGGCAACTGCCCAAGGTCGGATGCCCGGCGAACGGCAGCTCTTTGAGGGTGGTGAAGATTCTTACCCGATAGTCAGCACGTGGGTCGCGCGGCGTCAGTAAAAACGTGGTTTCGCTGAGGTTGGTCCAATTGGCAAAGTCCGCCATCTGCTGGTCGGTGAAGCTATCGGCCCCCAGCACCACGGCCAAGGGGTTGCCTTTGAGCGGCACGCTGCTGAATACATCCAGTTGTTGAAAATCGAAAGTCGACATGCTTCAGCTCGGAATGTTCAGGCCACGGATCACCGCAGGACGTGCGACAAAGCCGTCCAACGCGCGCAGTACGTTAGGGAAATCGGTGATGCCTACCAGATCACCGGACTCGTAGAACCCAATCAAGTTGCGAACCCACGGAAAGGTCGCAATGTCGGCGATGCTGTAGTCGTCGCCCATGATCCAGGTGCGGCCCAACAGGCGCTTTTCCAGCACGCCCAGCAAGCGCCGCGATTCGGCGGCGTAGCGATCACGCGGGCGCTTGTCCTCATAAGCCTTGCCGGCGAATTTGTTGAAGAACCCCAGTTGGCCAAACATCGGGCCAATGCCGCCCATCTGGAACATCAACCATTGCAGGGTTTCATAGCGGGTGGCCGGGTCTTCGGAGAGCAACTGGCTGGTCTTTTCCGCCAGGTAAACGAGGATCGCGCCGGATTCGAACAGTGCCAGCGGCTGCCCGCTCGGGCCGTTGGGGTCGATAATCGCAGGGATCTTGTTGTTGGGGTTCAGGGACAGGAACTCGGGAGACAATTGGTCCTGGGTGTCGAAGCTGACCTTGTGCGCCTCGTAAGGCAGGCCCAGTTCTTCGAGCATGATCGACACCTTGACGCCGTTGGGCGTGGGTAGCGAATACAGCTGCAGGCGTTCTGGGTGCTGGGCGGGCCATTTGCTATTGATCGGGAAAGCGGCGAGTGCGTTCATCGAGAACCCCCTGGTCGGAAAGCCCCATCATAGTCATCTGCCTGCCGTCGTGCATGGGTCATCGTTGCGCAACATTTGCCAGCTAGTATCCCGCGTGGGCGAACCAAAGCGCCCGAATGCACTCTTAAGAGCGCCCGAACAATGAATGGAGGCTGCTTGCTATATCGACAGGGAACACCGCAGGACGCTGATGCGTCACTGGGGCCGGGCTTGTCCGCCTTAACCCGACGCACGAAGACTCGAACCTATCATGAAGATCAAGCCTCTGCGCCTTGTGCCACAACTCAAACGTTATTCCTACATGGTATTGCCGCTGCTGCTGGTCAGCGCTGCCATCGTCACCGCCCTGGACGCCCGTGAAAGCCGTGCGCAACCGGTCGATGGCGTGCAAACCCTGGTATTCCTGCGCCACGGCGAAAAACCCGCCGGTGGCCTGGGCCAACTCAATTGCCAGGGCCTGAACCGCGCCATGAACCTAGCGACCCTGTTGCCGGAAAAGTTCGGCAAAGCCAACTATGTGTTCGCTGCCAACCCGACGCGCAACGTCGAGGAAGGCGAACTGGATAACTCCTACAGCTACATTCGCCCACTGATCACCATCAGCCCCAGCGCGATCAAGCTCGGCTTGCCGGTGAATATCGAGTTCTCAGCGAATGACACCAGTGCCCTGGCCGAAGAACTGGTCGAGGACAAATACCGCAACGCGACCATCTACACGGCCTGGTCCCATGGTTACTTGCCGGAACTGATCAACAAAGTCGCCAGCGAAGCCGCCGGCGAAAAACACACCATTACCGATGATTGGTCTGGAAATGACTATGACTCCCTGTACGTGCTGACATTGACCTGGCACAACGGCAAGGCTTCGCTGCTCAGCCGCAACTACAAGCAAGGGCTGAATAACGGCGGGGAAAACTGCCCGGACCCGACCCAGGTCAGCGCAGATATCTGAAGCTTGGGCCGCAGGGGCGTATGATGCCGGGCTATCGACTCACCTGCGGATCATCTCCATGTCCAACCTCGCTTCCACCCAGCCCAACCGCGGCTGGGCATTCTGGTGCAAACCTGCGCTGTTTCTCCTGGTGGCCTGCATCGGCCTCTACTATGTGAAGTGGTCGCCCTACTACCTAAAGGCGTTTGTAGCGGCCGACAACCACAGCATTGGCGCCTCGATTCTCAATGACCAGCAAAGCTCGCCTCTGGCGGCGGCGCTGGCCTATGCCCAGGTGTATTTCCTGGCCATCTGGAAAGCCGCCGTACTGGCAGTGATCCTCGGTTCATTGCTGCAGGTATTGATCCCCCGCGACTGGCTGCTGCGCCTGTTTGGCCGCGCCGGGCTGGGCTCGACCCTGCGCGGTGGGCTGTTCGCCCTGCCGGGGATGATGTGCAGTTGCTGCGCGGCCCCGGTGGCGGCGGGCATGCGCCGCCAGCAGGTGTCGGTCGGCGCGGCGCTGGCGTTCTGGATTGCCAACCCGGTATTGAACCCGGCGACATTGGTGTTCATGGGCTTTGTGCTGGGCTGGGGTTTCACCGCGCTGCGGCTGGTGGCGGGGATTGTGCTGGTGGTGGGCGTGTCCCTGGTGGCACAGCGCATTGCGCGCCCGGACCAGGTGCCGGAAGCAGCACTTGAAGCCGTTGCCGACGTCAGCACAGTGGAGTCGCAACCGTTCCTGAGCCGCTGGTTACGCACGCTGTGGCAGCTGTTCTGGAGCACTATCCCGGTGTATATCCTGGCGGTGCTGATCCTCGGCGCGGCGCGGGTGTGGCTGTTCCCTCATGTGGACGGGGCGATGGCCGACAGCCTGGTGTGGCTGGTGCCGCTGGCGATTGTGGGCACGCTGTTCGTGATTCCGACAGCGGCAGAGATTCCTATCGTACAAACCATGATGGCCCTGGGCATGGGCACCGGCCCGGCCGTGGCCTTGCTGATGACCCTGCCGAGCGTGAGCCTGCCGTCGCTGTTGATGCTGCGCAAGGATTTCGATGCGCGGGTGCTGGTGACGGTGGCCGGGTTGACCATGCTCGTGGGGGTGGTGTGTGGGTTGATTGGGGCGGTGATTCTTTAGAGTTTCAGTGGGGCTGATGGCCTCATCGCAGGCAAGCCAGCTCCCACCTTTGTATGTATTCACACGTCAAAAGGTGGGAGCTGGCTTGCCTGCGATGGCGTCCGAAAGGTCACCCCACCCGAGCTGCTCGCTCGCGCAAATACTCCACCACCTCACCCTGCTCCCCGGCAAACTCGATACGCGCGCCCTTGCTCTCGCGCTGGAACGCATACATCGGGTCGTAGTACTCACGCAGCAAGCCTTCAATCCATACCTGATGCAGCTCCACTGCGCCGCTGCGTGCCTGTTCGGCCAGGGCCTCCTGCAACACCGCCTGCAGCCGTTGGAAACGCTCACCGCCCAGGCGCTTGTGAATATTGGCTAGGCTCTGGGTCAGGCGCTCGGCAAATAATCGCTGGCCGGTTTCCCCAAACACCTCAATGAACTCGGCGCACAGGTCCACCACGTAATCCTTCAGGATGCGCTCGACACGGCCCTCGACGCTGTCTTCCAGCCACACCATAGGAAACGTCTGCATGCCCTTGTGCAATGGCAGCGGCAGCGCACAGCTGCCGATCATGCGGCTCTCGTCCTCCACCACAAACTGCTCGATACCACCTGCGCGCTTCTTCAGCAAATCCACCGCCAGGCGATTTTCGAAGTCGATATTGGAGGGTTGCGCCGTGGCGCGCTTGCCGAAACTGGAACCGCGATGGTTGGCGTGCCCTTCCAAATCCAGGGCATTGCGCAGTTGGCCGAGCACTTCGGTCTTGCCGGTGCCGGTCATGCCGCCCAGCAGTACGAAATCACACTGGGCAGTCGCCTGCTCCAGGGTTTCCAGCAGGAAGGTACGCATGGCCTTGTAGCCACCGCCGACGCGGGGGTATTCGATGCCCGCTTCGGTTTTCAACCATTGCTGCACGATCTGCGAACGCAGGCCGCCCCGAAAGCAGTACAGGTAGCCATTGGGGTTAGCCTGGGCAAACTGCGCCCACTGTTCTATGCGCTCGGCCTTGATTGCCCCCGACACCAGTTCATGCCCCAGCACGATCGCCGCTTGCTGGCCTTGCTGCTTGTAACAGGTGCCGACTCGCTGGCGCTCATCGTCGGTCATCAGCGGCAGGTTGATCACCCCGGGGAACGCGCCCTTGGTGAATTCGACCGGCGCGCGGGTATCCATCATCGGCCGGTCGTTGAGGAAAATGTCGCGGTAATCGGTGATGTACGTCGCCATCAAATCACCTCAACCGCGTTGGTCTGTCGCTCCAGCAGTTCACCGATAGGCTCAAGGGCCAAGCCCAGCTCGGCAGCCACGGCGTGGAACTCGGCATCACCTTCCGGGGTAACGGCGATCAGCAGGCCACCGCTGGTCTGGGGGTCGCACAGCACGCGCTTGTGCAGCTCCTGCACACGCCCCAGCTTGCTGGCGTAGCTCTCGAAGTTGCGCAAGGTGCCACCCGGCACGCAGCCCTGGTCCAGGTAATACTCCACCCCCGGCAGGCGCGGAACCTTTGCATAGTCGATACGGGCCGTCAGGCCACTGCCATCGGCCATTTCCACCAGGTGGCCAAGCAGGCCGAAACCAGTGACATCGGTCATGGCCGTCACACCGGCCAACTTGCCGAAACGGCTGCCCGGCTTGTTGAGTGTGCACATCCAGTCACGCGCCAGGCCGATATCCGCCTCGCGCAGCTTGCCCTTCTTCTCGGCGGTGGTGAGGATGCCGATGCCCAGGGGCTTGGTCAGGTACAGGCGGCAACCGGCGGTAGCCGTGTCGTTACGCTTCATATGGCGCTTTTGCACGATGCCGGTCACGGCCAGGCCGAAGATCGGCTCCGGCGCGTCGATGGAATGCCCGCCCGCAAGCGGAATGCCAGCTGCGTCGCACACCGCCCGACCGCCGCGAATCACTTCGCGGGCAATCTCCGGCGCGAGCACATTGACCGGCCAGCCGAGAATGGCGATGGCCATCAAGGGATCGCCGCCCATGGCGTAGATGTCGCTGATGGCATTGGTGGCGGCGATGCGGCCGAAGTCGAACGGGTCGTCGACAATCGGCATGAAAAAGTCCGTGGTGGACACCACGCCGCGCTCGTCGTCGATGGCGTATACCGCCGCATCGTCGCGGGAGGCATTGCCCACCCACAGGTTGGGGTCGAGGTTCTGTGCACCGCTGCCCGCAAGGATCACTTCCAGGACCTGGGGCGAAATCTTGCAACCGCAACCCGCACCGTGGCTGTACTGGGTAAGGCGAATCGGCTCGTTCATGGGGGACCTCAAGCTATCAAGTGGGCCGATTCTAGCAGACAGCAAAAGGCCGGCTGGGCTCTTGTGAGCACAGCCGGCCTGTTTGTTCAGCGGTTACTGGCGCGCAGCGAGCAAACGTGCGTGCCGGTTACGCCGGGCGATGTTCAAGCATTCGATCGCCGCCGAGAAGGCCATGGCCGCATACACGTAGCCTTTTGGTACGTGGGCGCCGAAGCCTTCGGCGATCAGCGTCATGCCGATCATGATCAAGAAGCCCAGGGCCAGCATCACCACGGTCGGGTTGTCGTTGATGAACTTGGCCAACGGCTCAGCGGCCACCAGCATCACGATCACCGAGACCACCACGGCAATGATCATGATCGGCAAGTGCTCGGTCATGCCCACGGCGGTGATGATGCTATCGATGGAGAACACCAGGTCGAGCATCAGGATCTGGCCGATGGCGGCGGCAAAACCGATGGTCACGGTGTTGCTGACAGTTGCCTTCTCTTCAGGCTCCGGGTCCATGCTGTGATGGATCTCGGTGGTCGCCTTCCACACCAGGAACAGGCCGCCGGCGATCAGGATCATGTCCTTCCACGAGAACGCCTGGCCGAAAACCTCGAACACCGGTGTCGTCAATTGCACGATGAATGCGATGGTGCTCAACAGGCCCAGGCGCAATATCAACGCCATGCTGATACCAATGCGCCGCGCCTTGGCCCGGTGCTTCTCCGGCAGTTTATTGGTGAGGATCGAGATAAAGATCAGGTTATCGATGCCCAGCACGATTTCCATGACGATCAAGGTCGCCAGTGCGACCCAGGCGGTGGGGCTGGCGGCCAGTTGTAGAAGGTAATCCATAGGTCAGTCCTGACGTGGTAGTGCTGGGGAATTAGGTTTCTTTGGTGTCGGATTCAGCAGCGTTTTCGGCGTCTTTTTCCTGCTTCTCAGGGCTGATCAAGCCCTGGGTTGCTTCACTCAATGCCTGCTCGGCGGCCTTGTGGGTGTCGTCGATGGCCTGCTTGGCCGACTCGGTGGCTTTGCCCAGCACCTGTTGCGCGCTTTTCTCGACTTGATCACAGCCGCTGACCACTACCAATGAAAGCGCAAGCAACGACGCCGCGCCCAGGGAATTGAGTTTCATGATGTATTCCTCGTTAGAACCCTTGGGTCCAAGTAGTGGCCCCTCGATAGCGAGGCATTCTATGCAGGCGAACAGTTCAGGAAAATTCGTATTTTTCTCGCGTATACTTCGATTTTTACGAAGTGTAGGCCGTGATGCTCAATTATCGACAACTGCATTACTTCTGGGTGGTGGCCAAGACCGGCAGCATCGTGCGCGCCTGTGAGCAATTGAACCTCACGCCGCAGACCATCAGCGGGCAGATCAGCCTGTTGGAGCAGACCTTCGGTATTGCCCTGTTTCAGCGGGTCGGGCGCCAGCTTGAACTGACCGAAGCCGGGCGCCAGGCGCTGCCCTACGCCGAGCAGATGTTCCAGACCGGCAATGAACTGGAGGCGATGCTGCGCGCCCAGCCTGACGAGCAGCAGATCCCGTTCCGCGTTGGGGTGGCGGATGTGGTGCCCAAATCCATCGTGTACCGGCTGATCGCGCCGACCATGGAGTTGAGCGAACCGATCCGCATCACCTGCCGTGAAGACAAACTCGAACGTTTACTGGCCGACCTGGCGATCCAGCGCCTGGACTTGGTGATTTCCGACAGCCCCATGCCCACGCACTTGGACATCAAGGGCTACAGCCAGAAACTGGGAGAATGCGGCATCAGTTTTTTCGCCACCCAGGCGTTGGCAGACCAGCATGGGGGGGATTTCCCACAGTGTTTGCAGGGCGCACCGCTGTTGATTCCGGGCGCTGAGACCGTGGTGCGCAGCCGTTTGCAGCGCTGGTTTGCCGAACAGCAGATTCAACCCCGCATCATCGGCGAGTTCGACGACAGCGCCTTGATGCAGGCCTTCGGGCAATCCGGCAGCGGGATTTTTATCGCGCCCAGCGTGATCGCCGACGAGGTGGTGCGCCAATACGGCGTGGCGCTGATTGGCCAGACCGATGCGGTGACCGAGTCGTTTTATGCGATCTCAGTGGAGCGCAAGGTCAAGCACCCCGGCATTGTGGCCATTACCGAGGGTGCCCGGCGGGAGTTGTTTACCGCTTTGCCCTGATCGCTCAGGCATTGAGCGCCGTGGGTTTGGCGGTCATCAGCCACAGTGCGAGCAGGATCGACACCAGGATAAACCCCGAAGCGGCAAACCCCAGGCTGCCCAGGCCCAGAGTGTCGATGACATGCCCGCCCACCATCGCGCCCAGGCCAATGCCGAGGTTGGCGCCGGCGATATTCAGCGACGCGGCAAACGCCGGTGCATGGGGCGCGGCCTTCATCAAGCGCACATGGCTGACCAGGAACATCGCCGCCTGGGTCACGCCCCACACCGCCATCGCCGCGGCCAGGCCGATGGTCGAGTGAATCGCCGGCACCACTGCCACCATGCCCGCGATCATGAACCCGCAGAACACCATGGACGCGATCAATGGGTGACGATCCACGGCGCGTCCGCCGAGGGAGTTGCCAATCAGCCCGACCGCGCCAAAGCCCATCAGGCACCAGCCCACCAACGTACCATCGAACCCGGCCAGGCGCTCAAGGATATCTGCCAAGTAGGTATAGGCGGTGAACATGCCACTGAACACCAGGATCGACAGCAGGATATGCCCCTGCATCACGGGGCTGCGCAGGATCCTGAATTGCGAACGCAGACTGCCCTGCTGGTGCTTGGCCGGGGTGACCGGCAGATAGAGATACAGCAGCAATGCCTTGGCCAGGGCAATCACAGCGAGCACGGCGAACGCGGTGCGCCAGCCGAACATATCGGAAATCAGCGTGCCCACCGGAATACCAAATACGGTGGCGCAAACAATGCCAAAGCCGATTTTTTCAATCGCACGCCCGGCGAACTCAGGGCCGACAATGTCTACCGCCGTTTCGCTGGCGAGGGCCCAGAATACTGGCAAGCCCAAGGCGGGAATCAAACGGGCCACGGCCATCACCCAGATATTCGGCGCCAAAGCCGCCACGGTGTTGGCCGCTGCAAACATGATCAGGATGCTGATAAACAGGCGCTTGCGCGAAAAGCGCGCGCAGTAGGCCGTGAGGAACGGGCCGAACGCGGCCACGGTGAACGCGAACAGCGTCACCAGCAGCCCCGCCTGGGACACGCTGACGTTCAGGTCCCGAGCAATCGACGGCAACAGGCCGACGATGACGAATTCTGTGGTCAGCACGGTAAAACCGGCGGCTGACAGCAGCAGGATAGGAAACAACATGAAAACTCCAGAAACGACGACATCAACGACAGCCCGAAGGGCCCGCTGACGGAGAGGAAAGATGAGAGGGGGGAATCTTAACAGAACATGTCCGGATTTGACCAAGCCCGGCTGAAACGGGTGACGGAATGCCGCAGCAAACGAGACGTGCCCTACAGCATGCTAGACTTCGCGCCTACTTCCTACAGTACTTTCTGCCTGCAATGCTGTGCCCTACTAAAAAAACTAGAGACAACTCTTTATGACTGCTGCCCCTTCCCTGCTGCAACGTTTAATGCGCGTCAGCCTGGTCTCCCAAATTGTCATCGGCCTGATTGCCGGGATCGTGCTGGCCCTGCTGTTCCCCGAGGCCGCGCGCGCCACCGGTTTTATCGGCAAGGTGTTTGTCACGGCGCTGAAGGCTGTCGCGCCAATCCTGGTGTTTGTGCTGGTCATGGCCTCGATTGCCAACCATAAGCATGGCCAGGAAACCCATATCCGCCCGATCCTGTTCCTGTATCTGCTCGGCACCTTTGCCGCCGCCGTGGTTGCGGTGGTTGCCAGCATGATGTTTCCGTCGTTCCTGGTATTGGCTACCCATGACGCCACGGTGAGCGCTCCTGGGGGCATTGGCGAAGTGTTGCAAAGCCTGCTGCTCAGTGTGGTGGATAACCCGGTCAGTGCACTGATGAACGCCAACTTCATCGGCATCCTCGCCTGGGCCATCGGCATGGGCATCGCTATTCGCCATGCCGGTGAGACCACCCGTACGGTATTGGACGACTTGTCCAACGGCGTCACCCTGATCGTACGCGTGGTGATCCGCTTCGCCCCGCTGGGTATCTTCGGTCTTGTGGCCTCCACCCTCGCCACCTCTGGTTTCGACGCCCTGCTCGGCTATGCCCACCTGCTGGTCGTGCTGATCGGCTGCATGTTGTTCGTGGCACTGGTGATCAACCCGGCCATCGTGTTCTGGAAACTGCGTCGCAACCCTTACCCGCTGGTGCTGATGTGCCTGCGCGAAAGCGGCATCACCGCGTTTTTCACCCGCAGCTCGGCGGCAAACATTCCGGTCAACCTGGCACTAAGCAAACGCCTGGGCCTGCATGAAGACACCTACTCGGTGTCGATCCCCCTCGGTGCCACCATCAACATGGCCGGCGCCGCCATCACTATCACAGTGCTGACCCTGGCCGCCGTGCACACCCTGGGCATTGCCGTGGACATGCCGACCGCCGTGCTGCTCAGCGTGGTCGCTGCGGTGTGTGCCTGCGGTGCATCGGGGGTGGCGGGTGGTTCGCTGCTGTTGATTCCCCTGGCGTGCAGCCTGTTTGGCATCCCCAGTGAAATCGCCATGCAGGTAGTGGCCGTCGGTTTCATCATCGGCGTGCTGCAGGACTCGGCGGAAACCGCACTCAACTCGTCTACCGATGTGCTGTTTACCGCGGCGGCGTGTTTGGGCAAGGAAGAACAGGCCGCTTAACACAGCCCCATAAAAAAGCCCGGTGCCGTTCGCAGAGAACGGCACCGGGCTTTTTTGTGCTTGTGCGGGTTTAGAACGCGCCCATGTAATCGCGCTTGCCCACTTCCACACCGTTATGACGCAGCAGCGCATAAGCGGTGGTGACGTGGAAGAAGAACTGCGGCAGGCCGTAGGTCAGCAGGTAGGACTGACCGCTGAAGCGCTTCTCTTTCGGGGTGCCTGGGCGCGTGACGATCTCGATGCCTTCCTTGCCGTCGATCTGCTCGGGCTTGATGGTGTCGACAAAGGCCAGGACCTTGGCGATCAACGCTTGCAGGTCGGCAAAGGTGACTTCGCTGTCTTCGTACTTCGGTACTTCGATCTCGGCCAGGCGTGCCGACACACCTTTGGCGAAGTCCACGGCGATCTGCACCTGGCGCACCAACGGGAACATGTCCGGGAACAGGCGCGCTTGCAGCAAGGCGTTGGGCTCGATGTTCTTGGCGCTGGCGTGGGCTTCAGCTTTGTTCAGCACATCGCTGAGGGCGTTGAGCATTTGCTTGAAGACCGGGATGGAAGCGGCGTACAGGGAAATAGTCATGACAGTCTCACGGTAATGGCGGGGTTGGAACCAGCCGCGATTATAGCCATGCCTGGCGCTTGTCTTTTATTTTTTCAAGCTTAGGCTAAGGGGCTTCACTGCATAGGGAAAGCGCGATGACCGCCGAGCACGACACCGACACCCCTGAGCCGCGCCTGAACAGCACGGAAATCCGCATCCTGGGCTGCCTGATCGAAAAACAGGCGACCAACCCGGAAACCTACCCCCTCACCCTCAACGCCTTGGTGCTGGCCTGCAACCAGAAGACCAGCCGCGAGCCGGTGATGAACCTCAGCCAAGGCCAGGTCGGCCAGAGCCTGCGCGCGCTCGAAGGCCAAGGCTTCACGCGCCTGGTGATGGGCAGCCGCGCCGACCGCTGGGAGCACCGTGTGGACAAGGCCCTGGAACTGGTGCCGGCCCAGGTGATCCTGACCGGGCTGCTGTTCCTGCGGGGGCCGCAGACCGTCAACGAGTTGCTCACCCGCAGCGGGCGTATGCATGACTTTGAGGATGCCGAACAGGTTGTGCATCAGCTCGAACGCCTGATTGCACGAGGGCTGGCGCTTCTGGTGCCGCGTCAGGCGGGGCAGCGGGAAGACCGGTATACCCATGCACTAGGGGACCCGGCAGATATTGAAGCGATTATGACCGCACGGGGGAATCCGGTAGAGCGTAGCGCGGGGGCTGTTTCGGTGGAGCGGATTGAAGAGCTGGAAGCGCGGATTGCCGCACTGGAAGAACGGCTGGCGCAGCTGGAACAGGCATAACGCAGATAAACATGTGGGAGCTGGCTTGCCTGCGATAGCCATTGGTATCGACACAACTTTGTAGGTTGCAGCAGCCGACGGTAACTACGATGCGAAGCGAGCCGCTCTTGATCTTGCTCTGCTTTTGATCTTAGGCGCCCCGTTAAACCACGCTGGCCGAACGCAGGCTTGAATTCGTGGGTAACCCGGCAGGACGCCGGGTTAGACGCCCCGCGCCATGGATGGCGCGTGGCGGCGGCCCACGGATTCAAGCCTGCGTTCGGGCACACCGAGCCTGAGCGAGGTGCCGAGTGGTGGGGCAAGAGCGTTTTGCTTACTTTTGCGCTTTTCAAAAGTGAGCCGCTGTCAGAGCGGAACCCTAAGTAGCCGTTACCGCAGGAATGGATATGTACTCGGTATTACGGTGTCGACTGTGAGGCCGTCTTCGCAGGCAAGCCAGCTCCCACAGTGGATTGGTGCAAGGCTTTAGCTGCGGGCGAAGGCCACCGCTGCCTCGAACTGCTCCTGAGTAGGCCGCACGCCGGTATAAAGCACAAACTGCTCCAACGCCTGGATAGCGATCACCTCCAGCCCGGTAATCACCCGCTTGCCCTGGGCACGACCACGCACGATCAACGGCGTTTCCGCCGGGATCGCCACCACATCGAAGACCGTCTCAGCCTGATCGATTGCCTCGGCCTCAAACGCCAACGCATCCGCCTCGACCCCGCCGGTCATGCCGATGGGTGTCACGTTGATCAGCATCTGTGGCCGCAGGCTGCCCAGATCCGCCTGCCACTGATACCCCAGGTTCCTGGCCAATGCCTGGCCCGCCACCTCATTACGCGCCACGATCACGCCATTGGCGTACCCTCCGTCACGCAAGGCGCTGGCGACCGCCTTGGCCATACCGCCGCTGCCGCGCAGGGCGAAGCTGGAGTCCTTGGGCACCGCGTGTTTTTTCAGCAATTGCTCGATGGCGATGTAGTCGGTGTTGTAAGCCTTGAGGTGGCCGTTGGTGTTGACGATGGTGTTCAGGGAGTCGATGGCTTGAACCGAATCGTCGAGTTCGTCCATCAAGGCAATGGCGGCCTCCTTGAACGGCATGGACACCCCGCAACCCCGCACACCCAGGGCGCGGATACCGCCGATCGCGCCGGGCAAGTCCTGGCTGCTGAAGGCTTTATAGTAAAAATTCAGACCCAGCTGTTCATACAGGTGGTTATGAAAACGCAGGCCAAAGTTCCCAGGGCGCGCCGACAGCGACATGCACAGTTGGGTGTCCTTGTTGGGGTGCATCTGCATGGATAACTCCTTGAAGTAAGCAAATCGGTACAGACCTTACACAACCTTTACCCATTGGCCGTGCTGTTTTCTCGAAATACGTTGTCTTAAAAGTATCCCCGCGACAATCCTTGAGTCTATTGATTGCAGACCACAAGCGCAGGGGCTAACCGAGGAAAGACCATCATGCGTAAACTCCCCAGGATCGCCTTGCTTATCGGCGCACTCGCGATGGCCGGCCAAGCCTCCGCCCACGGTAGTGGTTGGGGTGGCCCGGCCGTGTTCGGTGCGCTTGTCGGCGCAGCGGTAGTCGGCTCTGTGGTTGCCAGCCAGCCGCGTGAGGTGTACGTGCAACAACCGGTGTATGTGCAGCCGCAGCCGGTGTATGCCGCGCCGCCGCCGGTCTACTACGCGCCACCGCCACCGGTATATGTGCAACAGCAGGTTTACTATCGCCCGGCGCCCGTCTACTACGGCCCACCGCGCGGTTATTATGGGCCGCCTCGCGGTTATTACGGCCCGCCCCACGGCTACTACCGCCATGGTTGGTAAGTTTTAATCCGTTGACAGCCACAGGCCTCGCCCACACGCGGGGCCTTTTTTTGCCTGGGAAGTCCGGATTAATCCTGCCAGTGTCGCTGTGAGAACAACGTACGAGCAGCAATCCCACATGATAAGCGTCAAATATCCTCTTGATCGATGACGGGCTGCGCTGTCATGTTTGCGTCACAAAACAGTCGCACTATCGACCCAGTCCAACCAATAACAATTAAGGACGATTGACCATGCCCACACAAAACCCGCACCGCACCGCCGGCCTTTGCACCTCCAGCAAGGTCTACAGCGCCTTGACTGAACTCAAGCACCTTGAAGGCCATCGCAGCGCCAAGTTCCTGGCATTGCTGGCAGAAAACCTGGTGCGCAAGGGCCTGCTCAGTGAGCACGAAGTGGTGAACATGCTCGACCAGGTGGTGGATTAACGCCTGACGTTGATGTCGACTATCGAGCCAGGTGATTTTTCCCAGGCACCGGCAAACCGTAAGGTGACCTCCATAACGTTTGGAGGTACTTATGCCCACTATTCAAATCATGTCCGTCATCGGCAGCGCCGTCCCCGCCCCTCTGCGCAAACTGGGCTTGCTCGCCTGCTGGTACGTTGTGCGCGATGGCGAGCCGATCAGCGGCCCGCTCACTTCGTTATCCGATGCCGAAACACAGCGCCGAATGGCAACCGACTTCAGGCTCGAGGCCTGAAAGCTACGGCAATGGCAACTTGACCCGCGGCTTGGTTTCGACGAACAACGCCCAGCACGACATGAACAACGCTGCCACCAGCGGCCCGATCACAAAGCCGTTAAGGCCGAACACCGACAGGCCGCCCAAGGTCGAGATCAGGATCAGGTAATCCGGCATCTTGGTGTCCTTGCCCACCAGGATCGGGCGTAGCACGTTGTCCACCAGGCCAATCACGAACACCCCGAACAGCCCCAGCACCACGCCCTGCCAGATCGAACCGCTCAACAGGAAATAAACCGCCACCGGCCCCCAGACCAACCCGGCACCCACCGCAGGCAGCAGCGACAGGAACGCCATCAGCACGGCCCAGAGCAAGGCACTCGGGATGTCCAGGAACCAGAAGATCAAGCCTCCCAGCGCACCTTGGGTCACAGCCACCAGCACGTTGCCCTTGACCGTGGCGCGCACCACGCGGTTGAACTTGAGCTGCAGGCGACGCTTTTGCGGCTCGGCCAACGGTACTGCCGTGCGCACCTTGCGTACCAGTTCCGGGCCATCGCGCAGCAGGAAAAACAGCAGGTACAGCATGATGAAAAAGCTCACCAGGAAATCAAACGTACCCTGGCCGAAGCTGAACGCCTGGGAGGCAAAGAACTGACTGCCCTGCATCGCGCCCTTGACGACCTTTTCCCGCAGCCCTTCGAGGTTGCCCATGCCAAAACGGTCGAGCAACTGCTGGAAATACGGGGGTAGGACGTTCTTGAATTGCTCGATATAACCCGCTACGTCGAGTTTGCCGCTCTCGATGTTTTTGTAGAGCGTGGCCCCCTGTTGCACCAGCAAAGCACTGGTGATGATCACCGGCAGAATCGCGATCACCAGGCACACCATCAAGGTGGTCAGGGAGGTCAGGTTGCGGTTCCAGCTAAAACGTTGCTGCAGGCGGCGCTGCATCGGCGCAAAGATAATGCCCAGGATCACCGCCCAGAACACCGCACCGTAGAACGGCAGCAATATCCAGATAAAAGCCACGGTGACCAAGGCCAGTAGCAGCAACAGGGTTTTGAATTGCAGGTTGGTTTGATTCATGTCCGGTCCATGTCAGAAAAACAGGGCCGATGGCGGCCCTGTTGCTTAGTCCGCAGCCAAACGTGGGAGTGCCCTTGTTTATCGAACAAGCATAGATCGCGTTATTTAGACCTGGGTCAATATCCCGTTATCGCTCCAGCACTACCCTCGCGCCTTTTTGCGACCCACACCCATGCGCCCGATAACTGCCCCCGAACTGCTCGCTCCCGCCGGCACCCTGAAAAACATGCGCTACGCCTTCGCCTACGGTGCCGACGCGGTCTACGCCGGCCAGCCGCGCTACAGCCTGCGGGTGCGCAATAACGAGTTCGACCACGCCAACCTGGCCCTCGGCATCCAGGAAGCCCATGACCTGGGCAAGCGCTTCTACGTGGTAGTGAACATTGCGCCGCACAACGCCAAGCTCAAGATCTTCCTCAAGGACCTGGCGCCCGTGATCGCCATGGGCCCGGATGCTCTGATCATGTCCGATCCTGGGCTGATCATGCTGGTGCGCCAGCACTTCCCGCAGATGCCGATCCACCTGTCGGTGCAGGCCAATACGGTGAATTGGGCCAGCGTGGCGTTCTGGCAGCAACAAGGCATTTGCAGGGTGATTCTGTCGCGGGAGCTGTCTCTGGAAGAGATTGGCGAAATCCGCCAGCAGGTGCCGACGATGGAGTTGGAGGTGTTTGTACATGGCGCCTTGTGCATGGCCTATTCCGGGCGGTGTCTGCTGTCGGGCTATATGAACAAACGCGATGCCAACCAGGGCACTTGCACCAATGCCTGCCGCTGGAAATACCAGGCCACGCCGGCCGTGGAGAATGCCACTGGCGATATCGTCCATGAATATCAACCCACATTGGGCATCGGCACACCCACCGATAAGGTGTTCCTGCTACAAGAGGCCAATCGCCCCGATGACCCCATGCCCGCTTTCGAAGACGAACACGGCACCTACATCATGAACGCCAAGGACCTGCGGGCCGTGCAGCATGTGGAGCGCCTGGCACAGATGGGCGTGCATTCGTTGAAGATCGAAGGCCGCACCAAGTCCCACTTCTACTGCGCGCGCACCACCCAGGTCTACCGCCAGGCCATCGATGACGCAGTGGCCGGCCGGGCGTTTGACCGCGGCTTGATGACCAACCTCGAGTCCCTGGCCCAGCGTGGCTACACCGAAGGTTTCCTGCGCCGCCACGTGCACGATGAATACCAGAACTACCAGAACGGCAGCTCGGTTTCCGAGCGCCAGCAGTTCGTCGGGGAGCTGACTGGCGAACGTCGTGGCGCGTTGGCCGAGGTGAAGGTGAAGAATCGCTTTGTGCTGGGCGACCACCTGGAGTTGATGACGCCCGCCGGCAATTTTCATTTTGACTTGCCGAGCCTGCATAACGCCAAGGGCGAAAGCATTGAGGTGGCGCCGGGGGACGGGCATACGGTGTATGTGCCGATTCCGGCGCAGATGGACCTGCGTTTTGGCCTGCTGATGCGCGACGTTTAAACCCTGCCGTGGGTTGGATGGATCAGATCCTGAACTGGCCTACCAACTGCCCGAGGCGCTGGCCCAGGTCTGCCAGGCTGCGAGACGTCTGAGCGCCCAACTGGGTTTCGTCCGCCACGCTGTCCACCGCTACCGCAATCTGATGCACGCTGCGGTTGATCTCTTCCGCCACGGCGGTCTGCTCTTCCGCGGCGCTGGCGATCTGGGCGTTCATTGAGTTGATGGTGCCAATCAGTTGCGCCATGGTGTCCAGGGACGCGCCGGCCTGGTTGGCCTGGGCCGAGGTGCCGTCGCCGGCATCGCTGGAGCGGCGCATAGCGTCCACGGCCGCCTCGGTGCCTTTCTGCAGGCGATCGATCATGCCCTGGATTTCCTGGGTGCTGGTTTGGGTGCGACTGGCCAGGGCACGCACTTCATCGGCGACCACAGCAAAGCCACGCCCAGCCTCCCCAGCCCGTGCGGCCTCGATGGCAGCGTTGAGCGCCAGCAGGTTGGTTTGCTCGGCGATGGAGCGGATCACGCCGAGCACACTGACGATTGACGACACATCCTGCTGCAGGCTGTCCAGGGACACGCCGCTGCTGCGGATGTCGTTCACCAGCGCATGGATCTGCGCGATGCTGCCGTCCACCACCCGCTTGGCGGCCTGGCCTTCGGCGTCGGTCTGCTGCGCAGCGACGGCCGCGCCTTGGGCACTGCGTGCCACTTCGTGGGCCGCCGAGGACATCTGGTTGATCGCGGTGGCCACCTGGTCGGTCTCGTGGCGCTGGCGTTCCATGGCCTGTTCAGAGCGCTGGGCCTGGTCGGACACCTGGCTCACCAGCCCGGTGAGTTGGGCGGTCATGTCGGTGATCTGGCGCACCAGGCCGTGGATTTTATCGACAAAGCGGTTGAATGCACCGGCCAGGTCGCCGAGTTCATCCTGGCTGGTAATGGCCAGACGGCGGGTCAGGTCACCTTCGCCCGCGGCGATGTCATCGAGGTTGGCCTTCATCAGGTGCAGCGGGCGCAGGATGGTATTGGCCAGCAGCATGCCCAAGGCGGCGATCACCAGCAACACCACCACGGCCACGCCGAGGATGCTCAACAGTACGCCTTGCATGCGCTTCTCGACTTTTGCCTGCACCACCGCCACTTGGGCGTCGATGCCATCAAGGTTCACCGAGGTGCCGATCACCATGTCCCACTTGGGCAGGTACTCGGTATAGCCGAGCTTGGGCACCAGTTCGGTCTGGCCGGGCTGGGTCGAGCTGTATTGCAGGTAGTGGGTGCCGTCCTTGCCGACCTTCACCAGGTCGCGGTTGACGTAGACGCCGTTGGGGTCGCGGTTGTCCTTGAAGCTTTTGCCCACGCCGTCCGGGCTGTTGCCCTTGAACAGGCGGATGGTTTCGGAGTCGTAGCCGAAGAAATAGCCGTCTTTGCCGTAGCTGGTGTTGGATAACAACTTGACCACCTGCGCCCGCGCCGCGCTGTCGCCGGGGGCTGCCGCGTCGTAGAGCGGCTTGATGGTGGTCATGGCCACCTCGACATAACTTTGCAGGGTGGCCTTGGCGTCGTTGAGCAGGCGCTGACGGGTTTCATCCACCTCGTTGCGGGCCTGGCCCTGCAGAATCCACACGGTGGTCAGGCTGATGACCACGGCAAACAACAACACCGGCACGACAGCAAGGGCCAGGACTTTGGCCTTCAAACTCAGACGCATGGCTTTTCTCTCTTGTTAGTGGCGACTTGAGAGGTTAACGGCCATGTGAGCAATTACTGTAGGAGCGAGCTTGTGTGGCGAGGCAGCTTGCTGCCGCTGGGGTGCGCAGCGCCCGCACGCTTTTTTGGGGCTGCTTCGCAGCCCAGCGGGAGCAAGCTCCCTCGCCACAGAGGTTCTCGCCTGGATCAGAGCGTCATCGCGGCCAGCCAGCCGAACGCCAGCAGCGGCAGGTTGTAGTGCAGGAAGGTCGGCACCACGGTGTCCCAGATATGGTGGTGCTGGCCGTCGATGTTCAGGCCGGAGGTGGGACCTAGGGTGGAGTCCGAGGCAGGCGAACCGGCGTCGCCCAAGGCACCGGCGGTACCAACGATGCACACGATGGCCACCGGGCTGAAGCCCAACTGCACACACAGCGGCACGAAAATCGCCGCGAGGATCGGCACCGTGGAAAACGACGAGCCGATGCCCATGGTCACCAACAACCCCACCAGCAGCATCAACAACGCCCCGACGCCCCGGCTATGGCCGATGAACGCTGCCGAGGCTTGCACCAGCGAGTTCACGTCACCGGTGGCCTTGAGCACTTCGGCAAAACCTGAGGACGCGATCATGATGAAGCCGATCATCGCCATCATTTTCATGCCTTCGGTGAACAGGTCATCGGTGTCGCGCCAGCGCACGATGCCCGACACCGAGAAGATCAGGAACCCGGCCAGGGCGCCGATGATCATCGAGTCCAGCCACAACTGGATGATGAACGCCGAGGCAATTGCCAGGCCGGCCACCAGCAGGGTCAGCGGGTTGTACTGCACCGCCACTTGCTCGACACGCTCGATTTTCTTCAGGTCGTACACACGCTTTTTGCGGTAGCTGATCAGCACCGCCACCAGCAGGCCGACCACCATGCCCAGCGCCGGCAGGCCCATGGCGTGGGTGACGTTGACCCCGCTGATATCCACCCCGCTCTTGGCGACGTTGGCCAGCAGGATCTGATTGAGGAAGATATTGCCAAAGCCCACCGGCAGAAACATGTACGGGGTGATCAGGCCGAAGGTCATCACGCAGGCGATCAGGCGACGATCCAGTTGCAGCTTGGTCAGCACATACAGCAGCGGCGGTACCAGCAGCGGAATAAACGCAATGTGGATCGGCAAGATGTTCTGCGAGGCAATCGCCACCACCCACAACAGGCCGATCAGCAGCCATTTGACGTGGTTGCCACCGCTGGCGTCCTGGCGGTCCACCAGCAGCAAGGCTTTGTCCGCCAGCGCATGGGCCAGCCCGGACTTGGCAATCGCCACGGCGAAAGCACCGAGCAATGCGTAGGACAAGGCCACGGTTGCGCCGCCGCCCAGCCCGCCGTTGAAGGCCTTGAGCGTGGCCTCGATACCCAGGCCACCGGTCAAGCCGCCCACCAGGGCGCCGACGATAATGGCGATGACCACATGCACGCGGGACAGGCTGAGTACCAGCATGGTGCCGACCGCGGCGATGACTGCGTTAATCATGGTTACCTCAAGCAGAAACAAAAAAGACAGGCATGCCCGCGCGCGGCCCATGGGAACAGCTGCCGGCGTGCAGGCTTGAAAGAGGTCTTATTAGAGGGCGCGCACTTTGCAGGAGCTGGGCTGCCATGTCAAAAACTGTGGTGAGGCAAAGCCCTCTGCGCAGATAAAGAATTACCGGCACTGGCCGATACGCTGTCTCTATGTGCTTTCAGGTAAGGATGTCCCGATGTCGCTCAGGCAGCTCTCCATTCAATGGAAAATCACCCTGCTGGCGGGCCTCTGCCTGCTGGGGATCGTGACCCTGCTGGTGGGTCTGTCGCTGTATCGCATGGCGCAGAGCTCGCAGCAGGTCAAGGCGTCCAGCATGCAGATGCTCGACGAAGCTGCCCAGTCGCGCATCGAGGCCCAAGGCGAAGTGCAAGCGCTGGGCATTCGCCAGCAGTTCATGGATGCTTACCAGTACGGCCATGGCTTTTCCCGCCAGGTGTTGTTTTTGCGCGAGCAGGCCGAGAAGCGCTTTCTCGATGCCTTCGACACCCGTGAAGACCTGACGCGCCAGGTCAAGGCCGCCCTGCAGGCCAACCCCGACCTGCTCGGCCTGTCCCTGGTGTTCGAAGCCAATGCGCTGGACGGCAAGGACGAACTGTTCGCCAATCAGGCGGAACTGGGCAGCAATGACAAAGGCCGTTTCGCGCTGTACTGGTCGCAACCGACACCGGGGAAAATCACCTCGATGGCGCTGCCCGAGAGCGACATGGCCGACACCTCCATCGGCCCCAGCGGCGAAAAGGCCAACGCCTGGTTCACCTGCCCGCGCACGACTCTCAAGCCCTGCGTGATCGAGCCCTACTTCTATGTGATCGACGGCCAGAACGTGCTGATGACCAGCATCGTGTTCCCGCTGATGGTCAATGGCAAAGTCATCGCCTCGCTGTCGGTGGATATCAACCTCAACAGCCTGCAGGCGGTCAGCCAACAGGCCAGCCAGAAACTGTACGACGGCCAGACCCAGGTCAGCATCCTCAGCGCCACTGGCTTATTGGCTGGCTACAGCCCGGATGCCAGCAAACTCAGCCAACGCCTGGAGCAGGTCGACCCGGCCAGCGGCGCACAGCTGACCAGTGCCTTGGCCAGCAGTACCCAGACCCGCAGCCTGCGCACCGACCACCAACTCAAGGTATTGGCGCCTTTTGCGCCGATTCCCGGCGGTAAGGCGTGGGGCGTATTGCTGGACGTACCGGAAAAAGTCCTGGTCGCCCCCGCCGAAGCGCTGAAAAACCAGCTGGACGCCGACAACGCCAAAGGCACCCTGCTGGAACTGGGCCTGGGCCTGCTGGCCGCCGTGGTCGGCTTGATCCTGGTGTGGCTGATGGCACGCAGCGTGACCCGGCCAATCCTCGGCGTGGCGCACATGCTTGAGGATATCGCCAGCGGCGAAGGCGACCTGACCCGGCGCCTGGCCTATGCCAAACAGGACGAACTGGGTCAATTGGCCGGCTGGTTCAACCGTTTCCTCGACAAGCTGCAGCCGATCATTGCCGAGGTCAAACGCTCGGTGCAGGACGCTCGCGGCACCGCCGACCAGTCCGCCGCTATTGCCACGCAAACCAGCGCCGGCATGGAGCAGCAGTACCGTCAGGTTGATCAGGTGGCCACCGCATCCCACGAAATGAGCGCCACCGCTCAGGATGTGGCTCGCAGCGCCGCCCAGGCCGCCCAAGCCGCCCGAGATGCCGACCAGGCGACTCGCCAAGGCTTGACGGTTATCGACCGCACCACCGCCAACATTGGCGAGCTCGCCGCCGACATGAGCACCGCTATGACCCAAGTTGAAGGCTTGGCCGCCAACAGCGAACAGATCGGCTCGGTGCTTGAAGTGATTCGCGGCATCGCCGAGCAGACCAACCTGTTGGCGCTCAACGCCGCCATCGAAGCCGCTCGCGCCGGTGAAGCCGGCCGCGGTTTTGCCGTGGTCGCCGACGAAGTGCGCAACCTGGCACGGCGCACCCAGGAATCGGTGGAAGAAACCCGCCTGGTGATCGAACAATTGCAAACCGGTACCAGCGATGTGGTCGGTTCCATGGGCAACAGCTATCGCCAGGCCCAGGGCAGCGTCGAACAGGTCGGCCAGGCCGTCACCGCCTTGCGCCAGATTGGCGATGCGGTCACGGTGATCAGCGACATGAACCTGCAAATCGCCAGCGCCGCGGAAGAGCAAAGCGCCGTGGCCGAAGAGATCAACAGCAACGTGGCGACCATTCGCGATGTGACCGAATCGTTGTCGGAGCAGGCCAATGAATCGGCGCGGGTCAGCCAGGCGTTGAACAGCCTGGCGAACCAGCAGCAGGGGTTGATGGATCAGTTTCGGGTCTAAATGTAGCTAGGCTTTTCTGTGGGGGTCGGGCTTGCCCCAATGCCAGTCCGTTAAGGGCTTTTTGTAGGAGCGAGCTTGCTCGCGAAAAACTCACAGGCGCGGCGTTCATTCAGCAAGCACGCGTTATCGTTGACGTTTTTCGCGAGCAAGCTCGCTCCTACAGTAGGCGATGCAGACACCTCGGTATTTCAGGTAAACCGAGTCGATGCTATCGCAGGCAAGCCAGCTCCCACATTTTGAGCAGCGGTGTGCCAGTGTCAGCGGCGTGGCAACTGGATCAATACCTTGAGCCCACCCAGCTCACTCTCCTGCAGTTGCAACACCCCACCCCACACCTCGACAATGTCGCGCACGATCCCCAAACCCAGGCCATGGCCAACCCTTTGCTCATCCAGGCGTGCGCCACGGCTGAACACTTGGTCGCGCTGGGCCTCGGGAATGCCGGGGCCGTCGTCTTCCACCGCCAGCCGATAGCCCTGGGGCGTCTCGCTGACGCTCAGGCGTACCTCGGCGTCCGCCCATTTACAGGCGTTGTCCAACAGATTGCCCAGCAGTTCCAGCAGGTCTTCACGGTCCCAGGGCAGTTGCAGGCCCGGCGCCACCTGATAGCTGAGGTCCAGGTGTTCGCCGTGGATCATGCGCAGGGTGGCCAGTAAACCGGGCAGCTCTTGTTCACAGTCAAACAACGCGCCCGGCAAGGCATCGCCCGCCAGGCGCGCACGGTTGAGTTCACGGTTGAGGCGCTGCTGCACCTGCTCCAATTGCTCGCGCAGCAACTGGCTCAGTTGCGGATGATCCTTGAGCGCGTCACTGGAGGCCGCGCTCAACAACACCGCCAGCGGGGTTTTCAGCGCATGCCCCAGGTTGCCGAGGGCGTTGCGAGAGCGCTTGAGGCTGTCTTCGGTGTGCGCCAACAGGTGGTTGATCTGCGCCACCAGGGACTCCAGCTCAAGCGGCACTTGGGTGTCGAGTTGCGAGCGCTGGCCTTGTTGCAGTTGGGCGATCTGGTTGCGTGCGGTCTCCAGGGGGCGCAGGGCACGGCGCACGGTGACCCGTTGCAGGATCAGCACCAACAGCAGCGCCGCCAGCCCCATCACCAGGCCGACCTGGCGCATCAGGCGAAAGCTCTCGCGCACGGGCGTGTAGTCCTGGGCCACGCTGATGGAAATCGATTGGCCGAAGCGCTTGTAGTCCGAGCGCAGCACCAACAGTTGCTGGCCTTCGGGCCCCAGTTGCAGGTTGCCCTTGAGCCCCGCCACCGGGAGCCGGGGCAGTTCCTGGTCCCACAATGAACGGGAGCGCCAATGCACATCGGCAAAGTCGATACGAAAGTAATGCCCGGAAAACGGCCGCTGGTACGCCGGCGACAGGCGTTGCTCATCCAACTGCACGCCGTTGGGCCCACGCACCAGCGCCACCAGCAGATTTTCGCTGTCGTTGCGCAAGCCCGCTTCAAGGTAGCGTTGCAAACCCGCCTCGAACAACCACAGGCTGGTTTGCGCCAGCACCACGCCGACAATCACCATCACGCTGATCAACCCCAGGCTCAAGCGCCGCTGGATCGACCTCATGCCGGGGTGGCGCCGAAACGGTAGCCCTGGCCACGCCGGGTCTCGATCACGCTGCGGCCCAATTTGCGCCTTAGATGGTTGACGTGCACCTCCAGCACATTAGAGTCGCGCTCGGTCTCGCCGTCATACAAGTGTTCGGCCAGGTGGCTTTTGGACAGGATCTGTTCGGGATGCAGCATGAAATAGCGCAACAAGCGAAACTCGGCAGCCGTCAATTGGATCTCGGCGCCGTCGCGTAGCACGCACTGGCGCCCTTCATCCAAATGCAGACCGGCAGCTTGCAGGGTGGGCTGGTTCGTCTGGCCGTGGGAGCGGCGCAGCAGCGACTGGATGCGCAGGTACAGCTCTTCAGGGTGAAAGGGTTTGCTCAGGTAATCATCGGCGCCGGCCTTGAGCCCTTCGATACGCTCGGCCCAGGAATCGCGGGCCGTGAGGATCAGCACTGGTATGGCCAACGAGGCGGCGCGCCATTGCGCCAGCACTTCAAGCCCGGGTAAACCGGGCAAGCCAAGGTCGAGGATGATCAAGTCATACGGCTCGCTGCGTCCCTGATACACGGCGTCGCGGCCATCGGCCAGCCAGTCGACCGCGTAGCCCTGGCGCTGCAGGCCGGCCATCAGTTCGTCGGCCAGGGGCACGTTGTCTTCCACCAGGAGCAGGCGCATCAGTCTTCCTCATCTTTGATCAGGTCGCCATTGGTGGCATCCAGCTTGATCTCGCGCACCACGCCCTCGGTGGTCACCAGTTCCACTTCATAGGCGTATTGCCCGTGTTTCTTTTCCAGTTCGGCTTCCAGCAGCCGTGAGCCGGGGTATCGCGCCATGGCCTGCTGCAACAGCTGTTCCAATGGCAGGATGACGCCTTGTTGGCGCAGGGCCAGGGCTTCGTCCTGGTTGAGGTCGCGGGCCGCCAGGCTGGAACAGAACACCATGAGCACCAGCGCCACGCGACTGCCGACGCGTAAATTTACCTTCATTACGTATCCTGATGATTCTTGAGAACCTGCCCGGTGAGCGCGTTCAATTCAACGTCCCATTCAATGCCGTCTGCATCTCGTAGCTCGACTTCATAGACGTACTTGCCGTATTCCTCATCCAAATCGGTGTCCAGCAGCGTCGAACCAGGGTGAAGGGCCAGGGCCGTAGCTTCCAGTTGATCGAAAGCGACAATTGTAACAGTGGCCGGCACGATCAGTGGCTTGTCGGGGTCCACGGCGGCGGCCGGGGTCGCCGTAACGAGGATGATAGCGGCGGCGCCCAGGGCAGTGAGGCGCTTCATGATAAGTCTCCGTTACATGATGTTTTCCTACGCCGGCCACGGTACGCGCTGCAACTTAACTGAAACTGAATTGCCACCATGGCAATTCCAGTCAAGCCATTTTTCCCACTGCCTGCGAGATTTCCTATACTGCCCCGCTCGCCTCAACAGAGACCGGTATGACAGCCATCCATATCAAGTTCCCGGCCTTGACACTCAAGGCCGGTAAACGCGCCATCACCCGCATTCGCGAGCAGGGCCTTGCGCCTGCCGACGTCGGTATCCTCCCCGGGGCGGCTGGCGGCCCCAAGGCCCTGGGTATCCAAGGGCTCGACCTGGCGCTGTTCGGTTATTGGTTGCCCCGTGCGCCGCGCGAGCGTGCGCTGATCGGCGCGTCCATTGGCTCCTGGCGGTTTGCCAGCGCCTGCCTGCCCGATCCGGTGCAAGGTTTGCTCGACCTGGGCCGGCTGTACAACGAGCAGCGCTTTGCCAAAGGCGTGACCATGGCCCAAGTCAGTCAGAGCTGCCAACGCATGCTCGACGACCTGCTGGCCGGGCGCGATGCGCGGGTGCTGGACAACCCCGACTATCGGCTGAACATCATGGTGGTAAAGAGCCACGGCTTGCTCGCCGATGACCACCGTGGGCGGCTGGGGCTGGGCCTGTCGTCGGTGATTGCCGATAACCTGCGGGGCCGCGCACGGCTGTCGCGGCATTTCGAGCGGCTGATCATCCACGACCCGCGCCAAGCGCCCCCTGTACACCCCCTGAAGGATTTCCCCTCGCGCTTCCTCACCCTGGACGTGGGTAACCTGCGCCAGGCGTTGCTCGCGTCCGGCTCGATCCCCATGGTCATGCAAGGCGTACGCGACCTGCCTGGGGCCGGGGCCGGCACCTACCGCGACGGCGGCCTGCTGGACTACCACCTCGACCTGCCCTACCACGGCGATGACATCGTGCTGTACCCGCACTTTACCGACCGGGTCATCCCCGGCTGGTTCGACAAGGGCCTGCCATGGCGACGCAGCAACCAGCAAGGCTTGCAGGATGTATTACTGCTGGCGCCGTCCAGGGACTACCTGGCCCGCCTGCCCCACGGCAAGCTGCCAGACCGTAGCGACTTCAAGCGCTTTATGGGCGATGACCCTGGCCGTAACAAATATTGGCAAACTGCCATGAGCGAGAGCCAACGGCTGGGGGATGAGTTTTTGGCATTGGCGGATAACGGCAAGCTCGGCGACCGTTTGCTCGCCCTTTAAGTGTAGGAGCGAGCTTGCTCGCGAAGGTCGTCAACGATAACGCAGGGTGCCTGGACTAACGCGGCGCCCTTGGGTTTTTCGCGAGCAAGCTTGCTCCTACAACATGAGGGGCGGTATGCGCAGAGGTTGATCAAGCTGTTAAACTCGCCGCCTGCCAGACACCTGACCGAGCTGAAAACACTGTGGAAATCTTCAAGGAATTTACATTCGAATCCGCCCACCGCCTGCCCCACGTACCGGAAGGCCACAAATGCGGGCGCCTGCATGGGCATTCGTTCAAGGTGGCCATCCACCTGAGCGGCGACCTGGATCCCCATACCGGCTGGATTCGCGACTTCTCGGAGATCAAGGCGATTTTCAAGCCGCTCTATGAACGCCTCGACCACAACTACCTCAACGACATTCCCGGCCTTGAAAACCCCACCAGCGAAGTGCTGGCCAAGTGGATCTGGAATGAACTGAAACCCTTGTTGCCGGAACTCAGTGCGATCCGTATCCACGAGACCTGCACCAGTGGGTGCATTTATCGCGGCGAGTAAGTGATCGAGTGTTGAAAAGACCACCTGCGGGGAATGTCACTGTGGCGAGGGAGCTTGCTCCCGCTGGGTCGCGAAGCGGCCCCAAAAGATGGGACTGCTACGCAGCCCAACGGGAGCAAGCTCCCTCGCCACAGGTCACTGTTTGTTCGCTCTAGCTCTTAATTGGCTGGCATTGCCAACTGTAGGTGTTTTTTTCGAAGCGGCGGGCTGATCCATTAGGAAAACCCGCACAGACGCCGATCGACTGAGCCAGTTTGGCTCACCGCTGCACTGCTTTTGCGCTGATTGGGAGGAGACGGCCTTATAAAGGGCTTACTCCGTCAGCGCATACCTGCCTGCACCTGCATTGGCACGCAGGATGCACACGACCTGGGTCACCACTCAGGGAGCAGCCCCCATGACGCAACAAGACCCCGGCAACGACTACCCTCTCAGCGAAGTCCCCTTGCACGCGCGCAAGGGTCTGGCCTCTACGGCCATGGTGTTGCTGGGGTTCACCTTTTTTACCGCGACCATGTTCGCCGGCGGCAAGCTGGGGGTGGCGTTCAGCTTCATCGACATGCTCGGCGTCGTGGCCCTGGGTAACCTGTTGTTGGGTATCTACGCCGCAGGCTTGGGTTACATCGCGTTCAAGAGCGGCTTGAACTCGGTGTTGATGGGGCGTTTCTGCTTTGGCGAAGTGGGCAGCAAGCTCAGTGACTTGGTCCTCGGTTTTACCCAGATCGGCTGGTATGCCTGGGGCACGGCCACGGCTGCGGTGGTATTGGGCAAGTATTTCCAATTGAGCCAGGGCAGTGTGCTGGGGCTGATGGTGGTATTTGGCTTACTGTTCTGCGCCACCGCCTACGTGGGGTATCGCGGCTTGGAAATCCTGTCCTACATCGCGGTGCCGGCCATGGGGCTCCTGTTGCTGCTGTCGATGTGGGTCGCCACCGTAAAGGTCGGCGGGCTGGAGGGGCTGCTGGCGGTGGTGCCCAGCGCTGAGCTGGACTTGTCCACCGCCATCACCCTGGTGTTCGGGACCTTTGTCAGCGGGGCAACCCAGGCCACCAACTGGACGCGGTTTTCGCGCTCGGCCAAGGTTGCGGTGCTGGCCAGCCTGATCGGCTTTTTTGTCGGCAATGGTTTGATGGTGCTGATCGGGGCCTATGGCGCCATCGTCTATCAGCAACCGGATGTGGTGGAGGTCTTGCTGCTGCAAGGTTTCGCCACAGCGGCGATGGCCATGCTGCTGCTTAATATCTGGAGCACCCAGGACAACACCATCTACAACTTCGCCGTCGCCGGCTGTAACCTGCTGCGCACCCAACGGCGCAAGAGCGTGACCCTGGCCGGCGCGGTGATCGGCACCCTGCTCGCCTTGTTCGGCATGTACGACCTGTTGGTGCCGTACCTGATCCTGCTGGGCACGGTCATCCCGCCGATAGGAGGCGTGATCATGGCGGACTTCTTCTATCGCTATCGCGGCCAATATCCGCGCTTGGCAGAGGCTCACTTACCGGCATTCAATTGGCCAGGTCTGATCGCGTATGGGGTGGGCACCGTGGTCGCGTTCAACTCGCCGTGGGTCGCACCGTTGGTGGGAATTTTTGCCGCATCGCTGACCTATGTGCTGCTCAGCGCCATACTACGCGCCATGACCGCCTGGACATCGGTATCGCCCTGAGGATCTGGCGGCTGTCTGCCTGATTGTTTTTAGCCAAGAGGAACTTGCCCATGCACATCATCAATGCCCGCCTGCGCAACCGTGAAGGCCTGCATGATCTGCACCTGGAAAATGGCCGGATCGCCAGCATCACTGCGCAAACCGGAGCGCCCACACTGATGGCCGGCGACTTGGACGCCGCCGGCAACCTGGTCATACCGCCCTTTGTCGAGCCCCACATCCACCTCGACGCCACCCTCACCGCCGGCGAGCCGCGCTGGAACATGAGCGGTACGCTGTTTGAAGGCATCGAGTGCTGGGGCGAACGCAAGGCCACCATTACTCTGGAAGACACCAAGGCCCGGGCCAAAAAAACCATTCAGGCCCTCGCCGCCCATGGCATCCAGCATGTGCGCACCCATGTCGACGTCACCGACCCGGACCTCACCGCACTCAAGGCCCTGCTGGAGGTACGTGAAGAGAGCACGCACCTGATCGACCTGCAAATCGTCGCCTTTCCCCAGGAAGGCATCGAGTCCTTCCGCAATGGTCGTGAGTTGATGGAAGAAGCCATTCGCCTGGGTGCCGATGTGATCGGTGGCATCCCCCACTTCGAATACACCCGCGACCAAGGCGTGAGTTCGGTGAAGTTCCTCATGGATCTGGCCGAACGTACTGGCTGCCTGGTGGACGTGCACTGTGACGAAACCGACGACCCCCATTCACGCTTTCTCGAAGTCCTCGCGGAAGAAGCCCGCAGCCGCGACATGGGTGCCCGCGTGACCGCCAGCCATACCACCGCCATGGGTTCCTACGACAATGCTTACTGCGCCAAGCTGTTTCGCCTGCTAGGACACTCCGGCATCAGCTTTGTCTCGTGCCCCACCGAAAGCATCCACCTGCAAGGCCGCTTCGACAACTTCCCGAAACGCCGCGGTGTCACCCGTGTGAACGAACTGCTTGAGGCCGGCATGAACGTGTGTTTCGGCCAGGACTCCATCGTCGATCCCTGGTACCCGCTGGGTAACGGCAACATTCTGCGAGTACTGGAGGCCGGTCTGCACATCTGCCATATGCTCGGTTACCGCAATTTGCAAAACGCCCTGGACCTGGTCACCGACAACAGTGCCAAAGCCATGGCCCTGGGCGATCGTTATGGGTTGCAAGCAGGTCGCCCGGCCAACCTGCTGATCCTGTCGGCCGACAGCGACTACGAAGTCATACGTAGCCAGGGCCTGCCGTTGTACTCGATTCGCAACGGCAAGGTACTGATGAAACGGCAACCGGCACAGGTAGAGTTTATGTAACCGCGTGGGTTAGACGACTGAGTCGATGTCCAACGTTTGCACCCGTACCTGTTCATCGTGGGAAGGCGGCGGGACGCTGGTGAATTGGGCCGGCTCACGATTCTCGCGATGGCGGAACCAACGCTTGAGGCTCGCTTGCAGATGTGCAGAAGAGGCATGGTTGCCGTAGACATCGCGGGCTTGCAGGCGACGCCATCGCAGGCTTGCCAAGCGCTCGCGGCTGGTGTGCAAACGGTCGATCTCTGCGTTCAAGGCATCAGTAGGTTCATGGCTACGATCATTGGCAGGGCGCCGCAGAGCAAGTTCACGCCGCTTGGTCCGTAGTTGCTCGCGCATGTCTTCAAAGGCCCGGTCGAGCAGCTCGAATTCCCTCTGGGTCACCAACGAGCCCTCACTCTCCAGGGTTTGTTGCCAGCGGCGCAATGTCGCCCACGCCGCGGGGATGTAGCTGGTGGTCATGAAGTGCTGGTCGGCTTGAAACAGCTGCCTCAGCACATTATCGCGGTCGGGCATGTCGCCCTGCAGTTGCAATGCGCGGTTGCAACCCGCTTCTTGGAGGGATTCACAGCCAGGTTTCCATAACACCGAAGAATGGCTGCCATCCGGGAGCGTGATCGGCATGAAATGATATTGCTCGCCATGATGCCGATAGGGGTTGCCGCCCACGCGCACCAGCCCTGCGGCGAACAACAGGCCACCGGGTAAAGGGTTGCTGAATAGCGTGATGGCCCCGGGAATCCAGAGCTTGGCGGTGGTATTCATCCAGGGCGCCGGGACGCTGGGGACAGGGTCGTTGTGGTTGACGATGCGGTGGTGGACCAGAGAAGAGGCACCGGCGGTGAATTCAGAGTCGGCGGCGCGGGGGGCGCCGTAGGTGTAGAGCAGGATGTTGTAATGGGCGTCTGGGGTTCGGCGCAGTCCTTCTGCCAACAGCAGTGCTATGGCGCCGCCGAGGCTGTGGCCGCACATTACGATGCGCTGGCCGGTGTGAAACTGATCAAGATATTGCAATACGAAATTACGCAGCGCCCGATAGGCCTGGTAAAAACCATCGTGGGCTTTTCCAACACCGCCTTCGAAGGCCACCTGATGGGCGTCGGCGTCACGTAATGCGTCGGCACGGCTGACCGTTCCTCGCACAGAGATCAGGATGACTTCATCGTGGTGGGTGATGAAGGCCTGGGTGTCAGTACCGAATTTTTCATCATCGAAAAAGTGCAAACGTGCGGGATGCTCCTGCTCTTCGTTTCGTTCCGGGCGATTTTGGGGATACAACACGGGATCGAACGGCAGGATTTCGAAACGCTGGGAGTAAGGAATATCTTCGTAGATCGGGTAAAAACGGTGTGATTGCTTCGGATCAATTCGCCAGGCTTCGTGATACACCGAAAGCTGTTCAGCGAATAAATTTCCAACGCTCGGATCCAACGGAAACCGGACTTCGTCTAATGGCTTTTCGGCGGGGGCCTGTCCAAAATCGCAGTAACTCAACGCAGCAAACAATGCCAGTTGGTATAGGTTAAGGGCGCAGAAGCCGTCTTCGGTGGATAAGATGGGGCGTAAGGCCCGTAGTGGTCGCACTTCCAGAACGGTGTGCTTGTTGGGGAACAGTACGATACCCACCAATGAAGGCTGAGGCGGGCCGAAGCCCAGATCAGCCAACATTTTCAGTGCATGGCGCTTGGGAGAGTGGACTCGAGGCGTTGTCGGAGGCAAATGGGCAACATGACGAACTAAATCTCTAACTTCGACTTGATAAAATCTGTTGGGTTGATGTTGAGCGGGATTGGCTTCAATACGACGTCCATCGACCGAAGCAAATCTGGTTTGCTCAGCACGAAATTGAAGCTCGGTGATAGGTAGCTGATAAGTCGGCCGCATCATTAACCGACGATATGGCTGCTCGGTTCCTGAATACAAATCGTCAAAAACGAGGACCACAGGACCGCTGTAAATGTCTTTTAGCTTGGCGAATCCTTCCTCGTTCAATCTACCTTTGTACTCTCGTCCAGCGCTGTCGCGGACCGTATACGACAGGCCGCCGTACGTCGCCCCAACTCCAGTTTCATCGACCAAGCAAAAACTCACCCACTGCCCTCGCAATGAACAAGCTGGCGTGCTGTCACTGAAAAAGGGTCGCTTCCTTGCGTCCAAATACATGGCCTACTCCTTATTACTCACACGATGGATAAATATTACAAATGCGACCATCCGGCATTTTTATCGGTTTAAAGTCGGTGGTATTGCCGTTGCAATAAGCGTCCCGATCGGCAAAGTTCTTACCCCTACATCGCTTCCATCCACCTGGAACATTTATCCAATTATCGTCAAAGGCGGGTCGTTCCTCATCAGTCAAATTCAACACAACCTTGAGTTTTTTTCCCGGCAGTTGATCTCTTTGTACAACGCCCCCTACCCGCGACTCTTGCAACTTGCCCATCGAATCCAATGAATTGCAGATCAGGAGTTTTCTAATCGCATGCAAAGGCCCTACCGTCCGAAAGTGCCACTTACATTGCCCAAGTATTTCCTGCACACCCGACTCGGGCATCCCAGGCAGGTCGGCCTCCAAACGGTCTCGAATGGAAATACTCCCGAAATTCCCGCCCACATCCGTACTCCGTGTCCCCCACTTCGCATAGAAGTCAAATTCCACACTGCGCAGGACCAACGGACATCCTTCTACCGTTTCAGTCAGTGGCAACTCATAACTCACACTGCTCGCCACAGGCTTGTAGTCTGTAAAAAAGACTTTCCGCTCAGGTCTTTTGCCTCGCCGCCGAGGCAAGGTGCAGGTCTCACCCGTTGCGGGCCGGTAGTTGGCAGCCGTTTTAAGTTCAAATTGCGCCGGCAAATCCACCTCCAATGTAAAACGCTCCACCGTCCTCCCCGTACACCCCGAAAGCCACGCAGCCGCAATAACCAGCAACACCCACCCTATCCACCTATTCACCTTTCCCTACCTCCCTGTGCCACTGCTCCACCACTCGTTCAAAATGCTCCCCTGGCGCCTCGCCGGCCCTCGGCTGCCAATGGATAACACTGCTTCGGGTCGCCTCTGCCAAACGACGCACCACCAGAAATTCGAGCTTCTCCGGCTCCCGCCATTGCCAAGCGCGCGCCTGCGCCAGTACCTGGGCCAGCCAAATCCTTGGGTCTTGGAATTCGACCAATGCCGCCAGGTCTTCACTGTGTTCCGCCAACAGGTAACGCAGGATATTGGCGTTCAGGATGGCTTCGGCCTGGGGGTTGGGTGTATCGAGCCAAGGCGGGAGCCGAGGCGCTGGGTAATCGCCCGGTGCAGGGTTTTCGTTATGGCACCAACGGCCTTCGTGCCAATAGCACACACTGATCAGCGGCCCGAGGTAGACCGGCCAATGCTCTTTGGCCAGATGGGCCAAGGCGCGGGCCAAGGTGCGGTTGTCGTGAATGCGGTAAAGCGCCTGCTGGCCCTCTGCCCCTATCAGGAGCCTTTCGCGCCAATGGCGCGCCACATCCGCCAAGTCGGTAGCCGACAAGCTCGCGAGCCACCCCCAGTTTGACTCGGGGTGTTGCAACAGATCAGCCAGGGCGGGTTCATTGATCTGCTCAAGCAAGAGGATGATCGGGCCAGAACTCGCCAGCTCCGCCGCGGCGGTATCGCTATAGAGATTGCAATAGTGCGACGGGGCGCAACCTGCCAATAGAGGCTGGCGAGCCTCGTGGCCACCTTCCACTATCAGGCACAATCGGTGCCCGTTCTGCAGCTGTTGGGCCATCCAACGACGGGGCAAGCTGTCCATCAAGCCGCCCTCTGCGTGATATCGCACAGGCCTTCGCGACAGCGCTCGCACAGGGGGCAAAAGTCCGCGTCAAGTTGCCTGGCCAAGTCCATGACGACGCTTTGCACTGCCGACAACTGCGCGCCAGCGAACAAAGCCGGGCTCGCCGAACTGTTTGCGACCGACGAACCGGCCTGGGTAAGGGGCCTGCTGCTTGAGATACTGCCCGCTTGCATCACCAAGTGTTCCCCGCCAGCCATCAAGCTCAGTTGCGCACCGGCCTCAATGACCAGGCTGGCACCCGCCTTGAGGTGAACCCGCTGCCCAGCTTCGAACACCAGGCTCTGGCCAACGCGAGTCAGGCTATCGCCCTCTACCTCCAGGCGACTGTCATGACCCACCCGTTGTTCCAAGTCACGCTGGGCGTGCAGGTAGATGAGCTCTTCGCCGCGTCGATCTTCAACGTGCAGCTCGTTAGCCCCTCCGCCATCCGGTGAACTGCGGCTACGCAGCACGCTGCGTGTCTTGTGCTGCGGCAAGGGATAGGCTGGCAGGTGTGATGCATTGGGCAGGCAGCCCGTGACGAGAGGGTGGTCCGGGTCGCCCTCCAGAAAGCTCACCAGCACTTCCATGCCTACCCGTGGAATCACCATGGCACCAAACCCGTCCCCCGCCCAACCGGACGCCACGCGCAGCCAGCAACTGCTCGCCCCCTCGCGGTTGTCCACACGATCCCAATGAAAGCGCACCCTCACCCGACCATAGGCATCGCAATGCACGTCCTCGCCCGCAGGCCCGGTTACCGTCGCGGTCTGGCTGCCACTGATCGTCGGCCTGGGATGCTTGAGGGCCGGTCGATGCACTGCACGCCAGGGTGTCGCGGTGAATCGGTTGCGATAGCCCTGGAATCCACTGGACTCAACTATCGACTCCTCCAACACCTGCGGCTGGTAACCCTCATGACGCACCGAAGTCAGCAGCCATAAATCGTTGCAGAGTGGGTCGGGGTGATCACATAGCTCAAGGAAGTGACCACTGCACAATGCCGGCTGATCGCTCTTGCCCAACACCCTGTGGCGATCACGCTGGTGACGCTCCAGGCCGCGTCGCGCCAGCTGCGCGCCGCGCGCATGCCCCTTAAAACCGGCAGGGTAGGCATAGTCTTCCAAAGTTTGCGCCTGCACGGCACCGGCCTCTTTTTGCAGGCGAAATGAAGGGTGCTCGAAGTCATAGTCACGGCGTACAGTGCGCCGGCTGCGCGTCTCCAATCGCAGGTCGAAGCGCTGTACAACACGGCTCTGGAGCACCGGATCAGGCGACGAGCAATACCGCTGCACCGGCAACCGTCGAAATACTGTCTGGTCATCACCGAACACCAGCAGATGATTGTCCACGCTGTGACGAAAGTGATAGTGGATGCCCTCCTCTTCACACAGCCGCTGGATAAAATGCAGGTCGGACTCCCTGTACTGCACGCAAAACGCGCGTGGCGGATACACCACCGGCCCGAGTTCAAAGGCATAGGCGTCAGAGAGGATGCCGTGGTGTTCGAGGACCGTCGCAATGATCTGCGGTACGCTGCGCTGCTGGAAAATCCGCTGGTCGCAACGATGGGCAAGGGATGCCAGGCGTGGAGCCAGCGTGATGTGATAACGGGTGAGTCGCGCACCGGGATCGTCCCGACCGATGGCGTAGACGTACCCATGCAGGCCCTGCCCTGCTTCCCCGAAGTCCAGATAGGCGGGTTTATGAAGCAATGCCTCCAGGTCAAGAGAAGGATCTTCGCTGACTAACTGCACCTGTATGAAGTAAGGTTGATCGAGGGCTTCGCTGCCTTTGAACGCTACTACCTGAAGATCTGTATTTTCTGAAAGGATCAATTTGAAACATGACGAAAGAAACTTGTTAACCATCCTTTGTTACCCGCCATCAACTTTTCGATTGAACGACTCTCTTTCGCCAACGCCAACTGGATTGGAAAAAAAGCACCTGAACATGCTCAAGCTTAGCGATTTCAGGCGATTTTCGGCCCGCACCGAATAAAAAAGAAGTTTCGTACAACGAGGATGGAAGTGTCTTTTTACAAAATATTAATACTTTCCATAACAAACAGAAAACGCGGACTGTTGCTTGTCTATTTACAACTAAGCTTTAAGGAAACGACTGACACTAATTCAAGGCACCTGCTGTTCCGAGATCTACATAATTAGTCGCGCCCTCCCGAAAAGACTCACACTCAGCACATTTCCAGACTCGGTCTGCAATCGCACTGGCGCCGTGCCACCCGGCATCACCACCGTTACGTCGTCACCCTCAATCCAACCCGCGCGCCATGCCGCGCATGCTACTGCGCTGGCGCTGGTCCCCGAAGACGCCGTAGGCCCCTCTCCTCGCTCAAATACGCGCGCGATGACTCGATTGCCAGCGTCTCGAGCAACCCATTGCAGGTTGACCCCGCCAACACAGAGTTGCCCGCACCCTGCCGGCGGTGCAAAAGCGATGGCCTTCAACCGATTGAAAAGTGCCAACTGGTGCATCGTGTCATTAACCGGCAACGCCGACACATGCTCAACCAGCGTCACACAATGAGGGTTGCCTATCCGGACAAATTGGCTGTTTCCCCATTGCGCATTGATCGACGCCAATGCCGCCACGCGGCTGAATTCATGATGTGCCGCGACCACAGGGCTCACACCGACCGCCCCCACCGCCAAGGGGCCAAACTCGGGCCTGCCCAACGCCAGCCAGAAGCCTGGCACCTGTTCATGCTTCGCCGGCTCGACATAGGTGATCACGGGCGATACCGCATCCGGCTTATCGTGATACACCCGCAACTCGCTACCGTGCACCATTAACCCCTGGTCGGTTAACGCCTGGGCAAAAATGGTCAGGCCATTACCACTGCGTTCGGCGAGAGAACTGTCGGTATTGATGATCAGCAGATCAAACGGTGGCCGTGCTTGAAATGGCCCGACTAACAAACCATCACAGCGATACGCCTTTGCACCGGTCGGTGGTGGTAATGCACCCCAGCCACATTCGGACGCAATGGCCGACGCGGCCCACATCTTGCGCGTGCTTGCAGCCAAGCGGGCGTTGTCGGGCACATCGATACCCAGACCGCGCAAATGGGCCGGGCTGACCACCCCATAGATATTTCCGCGTGCATCGTAGAACCGAGTCATGACCACGCCAGCAAGAGATTTTTCATCGGTTCGTCCGCTCACTTATCGACCATCGGGACAGCAGCGTATTACAGAACGGTCGATCTGTGGGAGGTGGGCGCAAAGGCAGTAAGCCACTGCAAGAACCTGGGGTTCAGCCACTCCTGCAGGGAGTACACACCTTCCGGACCACCTCCTACAGGTTCGACCATTCCTACGTGGTTACCCCACGCCAAAGCGTTCCATTTTTTGTAAAAAAAATGCTCGCAATCTGCGCTTTTAATCCTGATAACAAAAGGAACCCAGCTCGCTCGAGAGGGCCTGATGTGCAAGGATGTCGCGCCGGACATCGTTCGTTGAACGCCAAACCAAGGATTTTTCATGACTGCCATTCCCACCCCTGCCCCCGTGGTTCCCGGGCGGCTGGAGCAGATGTCGACCCGCATCGCTTTTTTTATCGCAGGTTTCGGTATCGCCGCCTGGGCACCTTTGGTGCCGTACGCCAAGGCGCGTGCAAATCTGAATGAAGGCACCCTTGGCCTGCTGTTGTTGTGCCTGGGGGTGGGGTCGATCATCGCGATGCCCGCTGCGGGCGTGCTGGCATCTCGCTTTGGCTGCCGACGCGTGCTCACCGCAGGGACGCTGATGATCTGCCTGGCCCTGCCGATGCTGGCCACTGTCAGTTCGATCCCGCTGTTGATCGCGGGGTTATTCCTGTTTGGCGCGGGCCTGGGCACCGTGGACTCCACCGTCAACCTGCAAGCGGTGATCGTTGAGCGCGCCAGTGGCAAAACCATGATGTCGGGCTTTCACGGGTTGTTCAGCCTGGGGGGCATTGTCGGCGCAGCGGGGGTTGCGGGGTTGCTGGGGCTGGGCCTGTCGCCATTGCAGGCGACCCTGGTGGTCGTCGTTATCACGGTGGCGGCGCTGTTAAAAGCAGCACCGCATTTGTTGCCTTATGGCAGCAAAAGCTCGGGACCGGCATTTGCAGTGCCCCATGGCGTGGTGTTGTTTATCGGTTGCCTGTGTTTCATCGTATTCCTGGCTGAAGGTGCCGTGCTGGATTGGAGTGCTGTGTTCCTCAGCGCCGAGCGCGGCCTCGATGAGGCTTACGCCGGCCTGGGGTACGCGGCATTTGCCTTGACCATGACTGCTGGACGCCTGACCGGCGATGCCATTGTTCGACGCCTGGGGCCCACTCGCGTAATCGTGATCGGTGGCGCGCTGGCCTGTGCCGGCTTGCTCCTCGCGACCCTATTGCCAACGTGGGAAACGGCGCTGCTCGGCTACGCGCTGGTGGGTGCAGGGTGTTCGAATATCGTACCGGTACTGTATACCGCCGTGGGTAAGCAAACGGTGATGCCAGAGCATATCGCAGTGCCTGCCATCACCACATTGGGCTACGCCGGGATTCTCGCCGGCCCCGCCATGATTGGCTTTATCGCCCATGGCAGCAGCTTGAGTACTGCGTTCATCCTGATCGCGGTATTGCTGGCGGCAGTAGCCATCAGTGGAAAAATCCTCAAGGTATGAGTCCAAGCTTCAACGCGCTTTGCGAGCATCGTCCTGCTCCCGCCAACGTTCGAGGCTTTTGTTGCTGAGCCAACCGTCCTTATGAGGCGGGCCAAACAGTCGTGTGCCATTGGCTCGCTGTAATGACGACAGCAAACCCGGACGGTCAAGAATATTCTTCGCTGTGTAGACACTGAGCTCGCTGTATTGGGACCTGGGCATGCCTGTAGACGTATCCAGCACAGGCGCGCCGTGTTGATCTACCTCATACGGGTCTTGCATAACCGACCGAAGCTTGGCTATTTCAACGTACTGATGCGTTTCAAAGAGATAGGTTCGATCCATGGTCTCGTCTCGCAGGTGCGCAAACTGGCTTTGCAGCGCTTGCACCACCTGTGCATTGCTTTGGGCATGAAACGGATCCTGGCTGAAAACACTTGGAGAGCTGTTGCCCTGCAAGGTCTGGGCAGCCGCACTGAGGCTGTCACGTGTGATATCGCCATCACGGCTGAAGATAGCGTCGCTTAGCCGAGGGCGTTTGAGAATTTCTCTGACGACCTGGATCGCGTTGTCCAACACCTCGTTTTCACCCGTCGGTTGAGCAGCGATCCGCTTCAAGGACGTCCAAGTCAAGCGCCCGTCATTCAGAAACGGGTGCACCGCGCCGAAGGATTTTTCCAAGGCCTTTGCCAACTGGCTATCCTTTGTAGTTGCACTTGGCAGGGAACCCCTGGCCCGCTCAACAGGGGAGTTCTGCAAGTCTCGATAGCGCAGAGCGGATAAGGTCCCACGCAAGAGAAAGGGTTTGTGCGAGCCTCCAGCCGAGGGCGCGGATGGGGCTTCATACCAGGTTTCAGATTGGCAGACCGGTGGTGGAGTGGTTGATTGTGCGGCCAGCCTGTCGGGAGGAAGCGGCCGGCCGGAAGGTACTGCACCCTTAATTGTCATGGGTTTTCTCCAACTCTTTTCAGATGCATATCCGCTGGGTGGTCTGTGCCGTGATGGGCAAAATCAACGAATAGACTCTCCTCAGGCAGGTACCTCATGTGTGGTTGGATGGGCTCGACAGTTCCGAGTAAAAGGCTAATACCAATGACAATATGTAAAACCGTGGTCAACCACCCTCATCCAGCTTTCGCCTACGCCACCAGCCTGCCAGGCTGTTGATCAAGCCGGTGTCTTTCAATGAATCGCCACCGGCCCCCGGCGTCTGCAACTCCGCCAGCAGGCCCCGGGAAAAATCATCCGAAACGGGCGCCTGGAATTTGCGCTCGCCGGCATACGCCTTCATGCGCCGCGCCTCGGCCTCATATTCGGTCGACTCAAAGGGAAGACTTTGCGACGCTGCGCACTCCTCTGGCATTGCCAGACTCGCTTGCTGGGTGTTGCGCAAAAGCTCGAGAGGGCCAGGTTTGGGGGAATTAAACGAGGTTGAAGTCATATGTTTTCCCTCATTCGAAAGCTGAAAAAACGGCATGCCAAATCACTACCGCAGGTACCACCTATGTGGCAACCGGGAATAATTCGTTCCTTGAAACATATAAAACTGGCGCCACCTCAAAAAGGTGGCGCCGCAAGAGCGGTCAGCGGGACAACGAGTACAGCCCTCTACGGCTGATCTTCCCATCGCCGTCTTTACTGAGGTGGTTATCCATTTTTTCGAGCACGTCACTGCGCGTGAGTATTTCCTGGGATAACTGAATCAGATGATCCTTGGCTGCATCGCCAGTGAGCGGCTTGCGCGCCCACTCTTTCAGTTCGCTGATTTTCAGGCTTGAGCCCCCGCTCCTTTTCTTCAACTCGTCGAAATGATCAAGCAGCTCACCGGCCAGTTCCTTGTCAGTCTTGTACTTGAAGTAGTTCTCTCCTTTGATCACCATATTCAGTTTTTGCCGGTCGATAAGACCATCCAGGGCGCCGGTGGAACTGTGCCTATCCATCGCTGCCATCAGTTCCGGACGTCGTAGCAGCTCATTGGCCAGGCGGATGTTCTCGTTCATGACGGGATTAGGCGACCACCCTCTTTTCGCCATCGCAAGAATGCTGTCAACGCTGACGTAGCCAGGCTTCTTCGGGTCTCTGAAGGCATTGAAGTTGTCGAGCAGTTGTTGGGCCAACTCTTCGCGGTTCTTCAACGCGTACTGCGGATCCGGCCTGCCGGGGGCGGGCGGATACGGTCGACCTGCGGTGGGGTCCGGTCGTGGTGGAGGATTGCTCTCAATAGGATTCGGTCTGGGGGGCGGGTTGCTGCAACCTGGGTTCGGCCTTGGCGGCCGATGTTCACAACCAGGATGCGTGGGCGGCCGATGTCCGCTGAAGCAATGACCGACCCACTGCTTGAATTGGCTCAGCAAACTCTGCGCCCCCTGCGGGCTGTGGTGACGCCCATGCGCGTCAGCCGCGGTGGTCGGCGCCTGAGGACTACCAAATACCGGCCCGTCCTTGTTCTCCCTGGATTGGAAATTAACATGGGCAACATTCTGGCCATTGAAAGAACGCGCAGCCGCAGCCTCGTTAGCGACTTTAATGTCGACCTTGGCCGGTGGAAGGTCAGACGTTGCTGAAGCAGAGACGGGTGTATCCAACATCGATACCGACATAAGTTTCTCCATGACAGTGGGCGATTTTCAGCTTGTCGCTCCAACGCAATGTCGAAGCCCACCAGCTTTCCCATGTGTGGTTTTGCGTCGGAATCAGTTCCTGATCCAGCAACAATATGTGATCAAGGTGTAGGAAACAGCTTGGACAGCGGCGATCTTCTCGCGATGAATGGGCGGTGCCCCTGGCCCGGGCCAAAAAAAAATCGCGACCTTTGAGATCGCGATTTTTCTTCATCGGCTAAAGCTCAAAACCCTACGCTTGCCTGTAGGAAGAACGTGCGAGGCTCACCCAGGTACAACCCTGCATTGTTGTCGCTAGAGCGTGTGTAATGCTGCTGGTCGAAGACATTCTTCACGCCCACGCCCAGTTTCAGGTTCGACAGTTGCGCGCCAAAGTCGTAGCCGCTGCGCAGGTTGACCGAGACATACCCGGGGATATCACCGTATTGGCCATCAGCAGAGCCTTGGGTGATATAGGTGGTGCCGGTGCCGGGCGCACGCTGGCCGGACTGGGCATAGACGTCCAGGTTGTGGGTCCAGTGGTTGACGTCGTAACGCAGGCCCAGGGTCGCCACTTGGCGGGAATACAGTGGCAGGTCACGGCCCTTGAACGGCACATCACCTTCGGAGGTGGCCTTGGTGTAGGTGAAGCCCGCGTTGGCGGTCAGGCCGTCGAGGCGCGGGTCGAGGTTGGACAGGTCGTAATGGGCGGATGCTTCGATGCCGCTGTGCTTGGTGGCGCCGAGGTTGGTCCAGCCCACGTCATTGCTGACGTATTGCAGTTCATCCGAGAAGTCGATGTAGAACAGCGTCACTTCGCCGCCCCAGACGCTGTCGTTGTAGCGCGTACCGACCTCGTAGGTCTTGGCCTTTTCCGGGTTCAGGCCGTTGGCCGTCTGGTCGCCGGTACCGCCCTGGCCGAGTTGGAAATACTGCAGGCTGCCGAAGGAGGTTTCGTAGTTGGCGAACAGTTTCCAGGCGTCAGACACGTGGTACATCACGCTCAGCGCCGGCAGCGGTTCGTTGTTGTGGACCTCGCGGCGTTTTTCCTCGGTACGCTTGCCGTTCAGGGCAACGACCGGGCGGTCATGCCATTCGGTACGGATATCTTCAAAGCGAATGCCCGGGGTGATGGTCCATTTGCCAATATCGATTTTGTTATCGATATAGAAGGCGTTGGCTTCAGTGCCCCCCGTGCGGTCCTGATACACGTGACCGTCGCTCTGCCCGCCCGGCGTCGGTACGTTGTTGACCAGGTTCAGGCTGGTGGCCTCCTCGTGCATGCCTTCTTTGAGGTAGCGATACCCCACACTGACTTCCTGGGTACTGGGCCCCAGGTCAAACACATGGGACACACGCGGCTCGATGCCGAAGGTGTAGTAGGTGCGCGGGTAGGAGCTGAGGGTCTTGAGATCGCGGTTGGCAATGTTGCTGCCACGGAAACTGTCGGAATAGTAAGTCAGCACTTCGGCCTGGGTGCGGTCGTCGATCTGGCGGATGTACTTGAACGACACGTCCTTGCGGCGCCCGCTGAAGTTGTCCCAGTCACGCACCGATTGGTACGGGTTGGCATCGAACTGCTTCTGGGTCAGGCCGCCGGGCATATCGGCGCTGGCATCGTAATAGTGGAAGTTCAGCGAGAAATCGTCTTGATCGGTCGGCGCCCAGTGGGTTTTGAAGATCACATCATCGATGTCGTTGCCGTTGTTGCTGTTGCGGTAACCGTTACCGTTGACCCCGGAGTACAGCAGCGCGGCGCCGATACCGTTGTCGGCCGTGCCACCGATAAAGGCATTCTCTACATGCTTCCAGCCACCGTGGGCAGACGTTTGCAGGGTGGTGCCGACTTCACCGGAGAAGTCTTGCGGGATCGCACGGGTCACGAAGTTGATCACGCCGCCGACGTTCTGTGGCCCATAACGCACCGAACCCGCACCGCGGACAACGTCGATACTTTCCAGGTTACCGGCAGAAATCGGCGCCATCGACAGCTGTGGCTGGCCGTAAGGAGCGAACGCAGCCGGTACGCCGTCAATCAGCACGGTGGAGCGCGGTGACAGGCGCGAGGTCAGGCCGCGTACGCCGACGTTGAGGGAAATATCACTGCCACCGGTGCCGTTGGATTCCTGCACTTGCACGCCAGGCACGCGGCGCAGGACGTCACCGATGTTCATCGCGCCCTGCTCTACCATGGCTTCGCGTCGAATGACGGTGCGTGCGCCGGGATGGTTCTGCACCACTTCGGCATCGGCGTCGGCAAGCCAGTCGCCCACCACCTTGATATCGGTGACCCCCAGTTCCAGCGGTGAGCCCGCTTCACCGGTGCCGCGGCTCACCGGACGCAAGGTCACGGAGCCGGCGTCAATCTGGTAATCCAGGCCACTGCCTTGCAGTAATTGCCGCAGGGCTTGTTCGGGCGAGAGATTGCCATCGACCGCAGGAGCTTGCTTGCCAGCAACCATATCGGGGCTGAAGAACACTTGCAGCGAGGTCTGCTGGCCCAATTGGCTCAAGGCTGCGCCGAGGGATTGCGCACGAATGTGGATACCCTCGGCAGCCTGTGCGGTACTGATGGCAACGGCCAGGGCCAAGGGCGCCCAGCGGGAAATTTTATTGTTGTGGGGGGCAAGTTTTTTCACGTCGAACCTAGTCCTGTGATCGCAAGCATGCGCGGCCGTTAATGCAAACCAGTTGCAGTTGCAGGAGAAGACGAAGAACTCGAAAAAAACCTGAATGTCAGCGCGAAATAATTTCCTGGCTACCGTCCGGCAAAGTGCGCAAGGCGACCGGCAGGATGTGGGGCAAGGCCTTGAGCAAGGCATCGGTATCGCTGGAGTTGAAGACACTGGTCAAGCGCAGATTGCCCACCGCTGCCGTACTGACACGCAGCGGTTGCTCGCGGTAGCGCGACACTTCCCGCGCCACGTCGACCAAGGTGGCGTTGTTGAACACCAGTTTACCGTTGCGCCACGCGGTCAGTTCTTCAGGGTTCACCGCGTAGGCCGCCGCCACTTGGCCTTGGGGATCGACATGGGTGCCACGCCCGGTGGTGAGCGTGACGATGTGATCGGATGCCCGGCCCTGCACCTTGACCGTGCCGGCTTCGACCGCCACGCGGGTCTGGTCCGCCTCCCGACGTACATCAAAGCGCGTGCCGGTGACGGTCACCTGCCCTGCCCCGGCTGCGACCACAAACGGGCGCCCGGCGTCATGCTGCACGCTGAACATCGCCTCGCCCTGCTTGAGCTCTACGCCCCGACGGCCCTTTTCGTAATGAACCGCGACCACGCTGCGGCTGTTGAGGTCCATCACGGAACCGTCAGGCAAGATCACCTGACGATGCTCGCCTAACCGCGTGCTGAATTCGGCATTGTAGGGCTTTGGCTGCCCCAGACCGCGGTACGCACCCAGGCCCACTGCAATGGCGACCACACTGGCGGCCACGGCATAACGCATCAGCGCACGCCGTCCAAGGCGCTCGGTCGGCGCATCGCCCAGCGCCTGCAAGCGGGCCTTGGGCAGCAAATCCGTCGCACTCCATAGCCCTTGCAGCACATCGATTTCGTACTGATGCGCGGGCTGCGACCTGCGCCAGGCATCGAAACGTTGGCGTTCCTGGGCGCTCAATGGGCCGTCTTGCAGGCGTACAAACCACTGCGCGGCCTCATCACGGACACGGTTATCCATCGTGGAAGATCCTGTTTCAAAGCCGGTCATGGCGCGCTCGCATCCAGACGATCACGCAGATGCCGCAGGGTGCGGATCATATACTTTTCCACCATGTTTTTAGACAGCCCCAGGCGTGTGGCGATTTCCTGCTGGGTGAGCCCTTCGATCTTTTGCCAGATGAAAATCCTGCGACAGTTGAGCGGCAACTCGGCCAGCGCCCGCTCGATGGCATCGGCCAACTGGATCGCGTGCATGTAATGCTCCGGGTCGCTACTGTGAGGCGTGCTGTGATCAGCCGCCTGCAGCGTCAACGCCTCGCGGCGGTCTTCGCGGCGGTAGGCATCCACCGCAATATTGCGCGCGGTTTGATGCAGGTAGGCGCGTGGCTGCGCCACACCGCAGGCAGCGGACTCAAGCACCCGCACGAAGGTGTCGTGCGCCAGGTCTTCGGCTTGCTGACGGTTTCTCAGGCGGCGTGTCCAGGTGCCGATCAACTCTTCGTAGTGCTCGAAAAAGCCTGTTCTGCGGGGCGGCTGAGGAGTCATCGCGTGAGCACTGGGGAGGCGGGGCGTGAATAGTAATGCTTCCTATTAAGTGGGGCAATTGCTGCTCATCGCCCACCCACTATTTGTTTGAAATGACCTCACTCATGTATTGATGCAAATCGCGAAAGTCTTTAACGCTCCAGGCATGTGGCGCGATCTTTACGCCATTGTCTTGCAGCGTCTTGGGGATCAGGTTGCCATTGGGGCGAAGGATGACCGAGGAGACGATAACGCCCGGATAATCATGGAGTCGTTTCTTGAAGGTGGCAGTTGTCAGGTCGGGGGTTGGCGGATTACTTTTTTTTGCCAATGGCCCCGTGCCTTTGATATCGGGCCCGTGGCACACAGCACAGCGCTGTAGATACAGCGTTTTACCATTGCTGTTTTCCGCGACGCACAAGGCTGTCTGAGCCAGTGATAAAGCGGCCACTACGCCGCTGAGTAATAGTTTCATCCATCGGGTATCGGCCCACGCATGCATTCCATCGCTTCCTGTATTGCCCTTTGTTTTCAGCATCATACGATAAAGTCGCGCTTTGCCCGAGTTGGGCGTAAGCGCCAGGGGGTGAACTTCCGCTCGCCGCCGCCAGTCAGCAAGAAGGACTCTCATAAAACGGTGGGTGGGCGATGCAGATTTCCTTGCAGCAACAAGTGGCCCTGGTCACCGGGGCCAGTTCCGGCATTGGCGCGGGCGCGGCCAAAGCCCTGGCCGCAGCAGGCGCGGCGGTGGTGCTTAACTACAACTCCCAGGCGGCACCGGCTGAGGCTCTCGCCGCGCAGATCAATGCCAACGGCGGCCGAGCGCTTGCGATTGACGGCGATGTGTCCAAGGAGGCCGATGTCGAACGCCTGTTCGCGCAAACCCTCGACGCCTTCGGCCACCTGGATATTCTGGTGGCCAACTCCGGGCTGCAAAAAGATGCCAATCTGGTCGATATGACCCTTGAGGATTGGAACACGGTGATTGGTGTCAACCTCACCGGGCAATTCCTGTGCGCGCGGGCGGCGGTGCGTATCTTCAATCGCCAGGGTATTCGCGAAGGTGTGTCACGGGCCGCCGGCAAAATTATCCATATGAGTTCGGTGCATCAAGTCATCCCCTGGGCCGGGCATGTGAATTACGCCGCGTCCAAGGGCGGCGTGGAGATGCTGATGCGCACCCTCGCCCAGGAAGTCAGCGAACAGCGCATCCGTATCAATGGCATTGCGCCTGGGGCGATTCGCACGGCGATCAACCGCGCAGCCACTGAAGGTGCTGCAGAAAAAGAGCTGCTCAAATTGATTCCTTATGGTCGTGTCGGTGACGTCGAAGACGTGGCCAATGCGGTGGTGTGGCTGGCCAGCGATGCCTCTGATTATGTGGTTGGCAGCACCTTGTTCATCGATGGCGGTATGAGCCTCTACCCGGAGTTCCGTGGCAATGGTTGATTTCAAGAACGAACCTCAAAGCGCCATCGATGCCCACGGGATCATCGGCGACATGCGCAGCGCGGCACTGGTGAACGACCGCGGCAGCATCGACTTCTTCTGCTGGCCGGAATTCGACAGCCCTTCGGTGTTTTGCGCACTGCTCGACACGCCCGAGGCCGGCACGTTCCAGCTTACCCCGGACCTGCCCAACGCCCGCCGCGAGCAGATCTACCTGCCCGACACCAATGTGCTGCAGACTCGCTGGCTGAGCGATGAAGCGGTGGTGGAGATCACCGACCTGCTGACCGTCAGCGAAAACGTCGATGAACTGCCCTTGCTGATCAGGCGGGTACGGGTGGTCAGTGGCAAGGCGACTATCCACCTGAGCTGCGCCGTGCGCCACGACTATGCCCGGGCCCCCACCGAGGCTAAGGCCGAGGCTGCCAGCGTGGTGTTCACCGCCAGCGGCCAGCCCGGCCTGCGCCTGATTGGCAGTCAGCCGCTGACCCTCCAAGGCAACACCGCCATCGCCACCTTTACCCTCGCCCAGGATGAAGGCGCCGAATTTGTCCTCGGTGGCCAGGAGGATGCGCGCGTCACCAACGACTGTACCGACCTCTACCTGGAGCGCACCTTGAAGTTCTGGCGCGGTTGGATCAGCCAGTCCAACTATCGCGGGCGCTGGCGCGAGATGGTCAACCGCTCGGCCCTGGCGCTGAAACTCCTGACCTCGCGCAAACACGGCGCCATCATCGCCGCGGCCACGTTCGGGCTGCCGGAAACGCCCGGCGGCGAACGCAACTGGGACTACCGCTATACCTGGATCCGCGATGCCTCGTTCACCGTCTATGCGTTCATGCGCCTGGGTTTCGTCGAGGAAGCCAACGCCTATATGCGCTGGCTCAGGGGCCGGGTCAGCGACTGCTGCGGCCAGCCGACCAAGATCAACATCCTGTACGGCATCGACGGTCGCCAGGAACTGCCGGAAACCACCCTCGACCACTTGAGCGGCCACGGCGGCGCCCAACCGGTGCGGGTGGGCAACGAAGCGTTCGACCAGATCCAGCTGGATATCTACGGCGAACTGATGGACGCGGTTTACCTGGTGAACAAGTACGGCGAAGCCATCTCCCACCAAGGCTGGAAACACACGGTGGAAGTGGTCGACCAAGTGTGTGAGATCTGGAACCACAAAGACGTGGGCATCTGGGAAATGCGCGGCGAGCAGCACCACTTCCTGCACTCACGCCTGATGTGCTGGGTGGCCCTGGACCGTGCCATTCGCCTGGCCTCCAAACGTTCGCTGCCGGCCCCGTTCGCACGCTGGGACCAGACGCGCCAGGCGATCTACGCCGACATCTGGACTAACTTCTGGAACGAAGAGCGCGGGCATTTTGTGCAGCATATCGGCAGCACCGCCCTCGACGGTTCGATGCTGTTGATGCCGCTGGTGCGCTTTGTCGCCGCCACGGACCCGCGCTGGCTCACGACACTGGAAGCGATCCAGAAAAGCCTGGTGCGCGACGGCATGGTCTACCGCTACCGCAATGACGATAGCCAGATCGATGGGCTGCAAGGCGTCGAAGGCGCGTTTGCCGCCTGTTCGTTCTGGTACGTCGAATGCCTGGCGCGCGCCGGGCAAGTTGAAAAGGCCCATCTGGAATTCGAACAGTTGCTGCGTTACGCCAACCCGCTGGGGTTGTACGCCGAAGAGTTCGACAGCCAGGCCCGGCACCTGGGCAACACGCCCCAGGCCTTGAGCCACTTGGCATTGATCAGCGCGGCAACGTTCCTGGACCGCAAACTCAGCGGGGAGAAAACCGTATGGCAACCGTGACATCCCCTGCCCCACTGCTGTATGTGCGCACAACCCTGCTTGATGTGGCTTACGAAACCCACGGCCCCATCGATGGCGAACCGGTGATCCTGTTGCATGGCTTCCCCTACGATCCACGGGGGTACGACGACATCGCGCCGGTGCTGGCTGAACGTGGTTATCGGGTGTTGGTCCCGTATTTACGCGGTTATGGCCCGACGCGATTTATCAACACGCAAGTGATGCGCTCTGGCCAACAGGCAGCGCTGGCCAAGGACCTGCTCGACTTCATGGATGCATTGTCGATCCCGCAAGCCACACTCGCCGGCTTTGACTGGGGTGGGCGCGCCGCCTGTATTGTCGCGGCGCTATGGCCGCAGCGGGTGCGCGGCCTGGTGACCGGCGATGGCTACAACATCCAGGCCATCAGCCAGTCGCTCAAGCCCAGGCCACCTGAGACAGAGCACCGGCTCTGGTATCAGTATTACTTTCACACCCAGCGCGGGGTCGACGGGTTGACGGCCAATCGGCGTGAACTCTGCCAATTGCTCTGGACGCTGTGGTCACCGTCCTGGGCCGAAGGGCCAAGCCGCTACGGCCTGACCGCGCCGTCGTTTGATAACCCGGATTTTGTCGAGGTGGTGATTCACTCCTATCGCCATCGCTTCATGTATGCGCCGGGTGATCCCGCGCTGGAATACATCGAGCAGGCGCTGGTGCCGCAACCGCCGATATCAGTACCGAGCATTTCGCTGTGCGGGGCCGACGATGGCGTGGGCCCGCCGTCGCTGGAGGATGATGACGTGGAGCACTTCAGCGGTTTTTATCGCCGCCAGGTGTTGCCCGGCGTGGGTCATAACGTTTTCCAGGAAGCGCCCCAGGTCACGCTTCAAGCTTTGCTGGAACTACTGGAGCGGTGAAAAACGCTCTCGATAAGCCTGGGGCGTCACCGACAAAGCCCTTAGAAAGCTGCGGCGCAAAGTCTCTTCACAGCCAAAACCACATTGCATGGCGATACGCTTGATGGAGGTTGTGCTATCTGCCAGTTGCCGGCGTGCGTTTTCGACGCGAATCAGTTCCACGGCCCGCGCCGGGGTTTGGCCAGTCTCGGTGCGATAGTGGCGTACAAAGCTGCGCTCGCTCATGCCAGCCTGGGCCGCCAGGGTGGCGATGCTCAGATTCATCGTCAGGTTATCGGCGATCCAGGCATGCAGCTCGACAAAACGGCTGTCGCTCTTTTGCAGGGATAACGTCACGCTGAATTGCGACTGACCGCCAGGGCGCTTGAGGAACACCACCAAGTGGCGCGCCACCTCCAAGGCAATCGCACGCCCCAGGTCATCCTCTACCAGGGCCAGGCACAGGTCGATCCCAGCGGTCACGCCGGCAGACGTCCACACCGCACCTTGCTGGATGAAAATCGGATTGGCCTCCACCGTGAGCGCAGGGAACTTGCGCGCCAGTTCTTCACAGCGGGTCCAGTGCGTGGCCACGCGACAACCATCGAGCAAGCCACTGGCGGCCAGCAGAAAAGCCCCGGTGCAAACCGAAGCCATGCGCCGGGTGTGCAAGGATTTATCGCGCACCCATTGCACCAGCGCCGGGTCCTCGGCAGCGCCGTACACGCCCCAGCCACCGGCGATCACCAGGGTGTCGCAGAGCTGGTCAATGGCGGGCAGCGGTTCGGCCAGCAGCGCCAGGCCGGCTGACGTCATCACCGGCTCAGCCTGAGCGGCGATGACGTTGACCGCGTAGGGCAATGGCAAACCATGCTGGCGCGCCAAATCGTTAGCCGATGCGAATACCTGTAGAGGCCCGGTGACATCGAGTACCTGGGCATTCTCAAACGCGAGTACATGAATAATTTTAGGCATGATTGGCGAGATTAGTGGGCTCAATGGCGTATTCGCCAAAGCCTAGGCTTCTACAGTGAGCACGTCCATTCCTTTTCGGAGCTTGAAACATGACCTTGCAGATCGGCTTTCTGTTGTTCCCCGGCATCCAGCAACTGGACCTTACCGGCCCCTATGATGTCCTCGGTTCGCTGCCAGACGTGAAGCTGCACCTGGTGTGGAAAGACCTCGCGCCGATCACCTCCAGCACTGGCCTGGTGTTCACGCCGACCATGACCTACGCCGACTGCCCGAACCTGGATGTGCTTTGCGTACCCGGCGGCGCCGGTGTGGGCCCATTGATGGAAGACCCGCAAACCCTGGACTTCCTCAAGGCCCAGGCCCAGACAGTGCGCTACATGACCTCGGTGTGCACCGGCTCACTGGTACTGGGCGCGGCAGGGTTGCTGCGCGGTCGCAAGGCCACCACCCATTGGGCGTACCACCACCTGCTCGCCCCGCTCGGTGCCATCCCCGTACAGGAACGTGTGGTGCGTGATGGCAACCTGTTTACCGGCGGCGGGATCACCGCCGGCATTGATTTTGCCCTGACTTTGGCCGCGGAGTTGTACAGCGAAGCGGCGGCGCAACTGGTGCAACTGCAGATCGAATACGCGCCGGCCCCACCGTTTGACTCAGGCCGCCCGGAGACGGCGCCCAGGCATGTGCTGGAGGAAGCCAACAAGCGCACGGTGGAGTCACGCAAAGTGCGCGGGGAGATTGTTGCGCGGGCGGCTGCGCGGTTGGGGTGAAGTTGGATTTCTCACGTCCGGTCGCTGAATTTGCAGCGACTGGGAAGGTCCGTGGGAATGAGCCGGTTTCAACGTTTGAACGTGAGGTAAGTCCTAGACCGCTGTACGAAACTCCTTTTGATTCTTTCGGTGCTCAACGGCTGTCCAGTCGTAGCCAGTCTTTCGACTGACCTGGTAGTCGCGGCAAAGCTGGCCAAAGGTATCTCTTTCAGTCAAATAGGTGGCCGTTACCGCAGGAATGAATATGTGCTCGGTCTGATACCCGGTGTCGGCTGGCAGGCCGCCATCGCAGGCAAGCCAGCTCCCACAGTTGGATTGCGGGGTGTCTGGTAGATGAGCATCGGCTGTCGGGCCGTTGCGGGAGCAAGCTCCCCCGCCACAAAGAAACTTGCTTGGCTTCCCGCCTGTCATTCAGGCAGGACGTGACATCACCGCCAAGCGCACGGCCAACGCCGTCAGCACCGCTGCCAAGCCCCACTTCTGCAGCCAGGCGCTTTTGGTGCGTTTGGCGAAGAAACGACTGAGCGCCCCGCCAAACACGCCCAACAGCACATGAAACACACTGGCGATCAACGTCAACACACCGCCCAGCACCATCAATTGCAAGGCGATGGGCCCCGCCTCGGGCCGCACAAACTGTGGCAGGAACACCATGAAAAACAACAACGCCTTGGGGTTGAGCAAACTGTTGAGCATGGCCTGCAGAAACACTCGGCCCAGCGCCACGCGGCCGACGTGAGCGGTGTCCAGGCCGGGGCGTTTCTGCAAGGTTTTGAAGGCCAGCCACAGCAGGTAGATCACGCCCGCACAGCGGATGAGGTCGAACGCTGGCGGCCAGCTGGCGACCAACGCCGTCACCCCCATGGCGGTCAACGCTGTCAGCAACAGGTCGGCCACGCCAATGCCCAGGGCCGAAGCAACGCCGCCGCGCCAGCCATGGGTGACGCCCTGACTGATGACAAATGCCATGTTCGGCCCCGGTGACAGCAACAACAGCAACACAGCGCCGGAAAAAACACCGAGTGTGACAAGGCTGATCATGGTTGAACCGTCCGCTGGAAAAAAAACAGATTAATCGGCGCTTGCAGGCCCTACAAAAAATTGTGCTGGATACATTGCTCACGCAGCGAACCGAGTGATTGCTGAATGCCACGACCAACGTCTAGAATGCGAAACATTATCAATTAAGCCTGCTGCGCCAGGATGACCATGTCGAGCGATCACCCACTGGACCCTGCTGCCATCGGCCAGCTATACCAAGCCCACCATTCCTGGCTGCGAGGCTGGTTGAGCCGGCGCACGGGCTGCCATGAGCGCGCCGCTGACCTCGCGCAGGACACCTTCGTGCGCCTGCTCAACGCGCGTCAGCAACAGACTTTGCAGCAGCCGCGCGCTTATCTGAGCAGCATCGCGCGCAGCTTGATGATCGACCAATACCGGCGCCGCGAACTGGAACGCGCCTACCTGGAAAGCCTGGCGCACTTCCCGCAAGTAGAGGTGCCGAGCGAAGAAACAAAGCGGCTGATCCTCGACAGCCTGGAGCGTATTGACCGTTTGCTCGACCAGCTCAAGCCGAGGGTGCGCGAGGCGTTCCTGTTGGCCCAATTGGACGGCCTGACCTGCCCGCAGATCGCCTTGCGCCTGGGCGTGTCCAAGGCCACGGTGGAACGCGACCTGTCCAAGGCGCTGCACGCCTGTTACCGGTTGCGCTATGCCGACTCCTGACTCGCACCTGGTCGACCAGGCCATCCAATGGATGATCAAGCTGCGCTACAACACCGCCGACGACGCCAGCACCGCGGCCTTTGACCAGTGGCTGCACACCAGCGAGGCGCATCAACAGGCCTGGCAACGGGTCGCCACCCTGAATGACGATTTCAACCACTTGCCGGCGCATGTCAGTCGCCATGCACTCGACGGCGCACGCCAGCACATCAGCCGTCGTGAAAGCCTGAAACTGCTCGGGCTGTTTGCCGGCGCCGCAGGTTTAGCCTGGCTGGGCCGCGACTACACGCCCCTGGCCGCCTTGATGGCGGACTACCACACCGCCACTGGCGAGCGGCGCTGGGTAACATTGGAGGATGGCAGCAAAGTCCAGCTCAACAGCGCCAGTGCCGTCGACATTACCTCCAGCGCCGAACAACGGCTGGTGAACCTGCGCCAGGGTGAAATATTGATCAATACCGGCGCCGACCACCGCCCGCTGTGGGTGCATACCCGCGACGGTTACCTGCGCGCCGTCGGCACGCGCTTGCTGGTGCGCGAAGAACCCCAAGGTACCCTGCTGGCCGTGCAACAGGGTGCGGTAGCGGTGTTTGCCGATCGCCATGACGGCGCCGCACGCCAGGTGATCAAGCCAGGCGAACAGGTGATGTTCAACCGTAGCGGCATTCGCCCTTCCCCCAATAACGGCCTGGACCCCTGGGCCTGGAGTGACGGCGTGATCAGCGCCCACAACATGCGCCTGGACGACTTCCTGGCCGAACTGGGCCGCTATCGCAATGGGTTGGTGCGTTGCAGCGAAGCCGTGGCAGGGCTGCGGGTGTCGGGCACTTACCAACTGGAGGACACCGACCAAGTGCTCAAGTTGGTCACTCAATCGCTGGCGATCGATGTGACCTACCGCAGCCGCTACTGGGTAACCGTCTCCGCTCGGGTGTGACCGGCCGAAAATAAATGAGGTGAATTCTCATTGCCATTCGACCTGTAAGGAAGGGCCGATCAACAGGCCGGTTTGTCCACTTCCTTCAGGAGCATCCCGCGGTCATGCAAGCGTTCCCCTCCAAACGTTCTCTTCTCAAACACGCGGTGCAGGCCGCCCTCCTTGGCGCCTGCCTGGGCGGCGGCGTCTTGCCACTCGCCGTGATGGCCGACTCCGCTAGCGCTGATACCCAGGTTCGCGCATGGGCGATCGCCCCCGGCTCCCTTACCTCGGCACTGGATCAATTTGCCCGTCAGGCCGGCATCAGCTTGTCCTACGATGCCACCAGCGTTGCCGGTAAAACCAGCACAGGCCTGAGCGGCAACTTCGATCGAGAACAGGCCTTGGGCCAGTTACTGCGCGGCCAGGGCCTGCAAGCCCAGCGCCAAGGCAAGGATATCTGGCTGCTGTTGCCACAAATGGCCGACACCGGTGCCCTGAACCTGAGCGCGACCACGGTGACCGGCCAACGCCTGGGGGCCCTGACCGAAGGCACCGGTTCGTACACTACCGGCGCGGTCACCATCGGCAAAGGCCAACACAGCCTGCGGGAAACGCCACAGTCAGTGAGTGTGATGACCCGCCAATTGATGGACGATCAGAATGTCACCACCATTGACGATGTGATGGAACGTACACCGGGGATCACCACCTACGAGTCGCCCATGGGCGGCAAGTATTTCTATTCCCGTGGATTCAAGATGCTCGGCCAGTACCAGTACGACGGCGTACCGCTGGACATGGGCAAGGACTATGTGCAGGCGGACAGTTTCAGCGCCAACATGGCGATCTATGATCGCGTGGAAGTACTTAAAGGCGCAGCCGGCATGCTCAAGGGGGCCGGCACGGCCAGCGGTGCGGTGAACTTCGTGCGCAAGCGGCCACAGGCCACCCCGACCTCAAGCCTGATGCTGTCCGCCGGCACCTGGGACAACTACCGCGCCGACGTCGATACCGGTGGCCCGCTCAATGACAGCGGCACCGTGCGCGGCCGCGCGGCGTTCAGCCAACAGGATCGCGGCTCCTACATGGACATTTCCAAGCGCCAGGACCAGGCCTTCTATACCGCACTGGACGTCGACCTGAGCCCCGACACAACCCTGGGCGTGGGAGCCAGCTACGAAGACGTCGACGCCAGCCCCTGTTGGGGTGGCTTGCCGCGCTATAGCGATGGCAAGAGCGCCAGGTTAAGCCGTTCCACCTGCCTGGGCCAATCCTGGAACGACTGGCAAAGCCGACGCACGACGTTCTTCGCTGACCTCACCCATCACTTCAATGACGACTGGCAAATCAAAGTCGCCGCTGTGCACAGCCGCAACCTGCAAGACACCAAGTACGCCGCCAGCGAAGGTACCATCGCCTATGGCGCCCCAACCCCCACCGCCAACTCCTACGCAGCATTGATGGACTATGAGCACAAGGACTTCGGCCTCGACGCTTACGTCGATGGCAAGTTCCAAGCCTTTGGCCTGGAACACGAACTGATCCTTGGGGCCAACGGCAGCCGAGGCACCCAGGATGACGTATTCGCGATCCAGAACCTGCCCACGCGCCAGAGCATTTATCAGCCCGACCACCACTTCCCCGAACCGGCCAATGACACCTTCTGGCCAAACATGTACCGCGGTGGCACGGTCAAGGAAACCGCTACCCAGTATGGTACTTACGCCACCTTGCGCCTGCGCCTGGCCGAGCCCTTGATGTTGATCGTGGGCAGCCGTGTGAGCTGGTACGAAAACCGTCGGCAGTCCAACACCCTGGGTTGGGGCGAGTGGAGTGTGCAAGATGCGCGCACCAAGGAATCCGGTGAAGTCACGCCGTTTGCCGCTCTGATCTACGACCTCGACGAACACCTTTCCCTGTACGCCAGCTACGCCGATATCTTCCAGCCGCAGAGCTCTTATGCCACCGCCGACGGCGCGGCACTCAAGCCCAAGATGGGGGACAACTACGAGCTGGGTATCAAGGGCGAATGGTTCGACGGGCGTCTCAACAGTTCCGTAGCGTTGTTCCGGGCCACAGAGAAAAACGGCGCCGAAACTGACTTCCTGAGTTTCTGCCCAACTTCGTCCGATGGCTACTGCTATACCGACACTGCCAAGGTCCGCGCCCAGGGCGTCGAAGCCGAAGTCAGCGGCCAGTTGCTCGAACGTCTGCAAGTCTCGGGGGGCTACACCTACACTCAGACCAAATCGCTGAAAAACATTGATACCGCTATCGAAGGAGGCGCGTCCAACACCTATGTACCCCGCCACATGTTGCGCATGTGGGGCGATTACCAGCTGGATGGCGCGCTGTCCAAATGGAGCGTGGGTACGGGGGTCAATGCCCAGAGCGGCAACTATCGCATGCAGCAGGGCCTCAAGCTCGAACAGGCCGGCTATACGGTTTGGGATGCACGATTGGCCTACCGCGTAGATGACACTTGGACCGTCGCCCTTAACGCCAAGAACCTCTTCGACAAAAACTATTACCAAACCGTGGGCACAGCCTCATGGGGCAATTTTTATGGCGAACCGCGTAATTTCACGGTCAGTCTGAAAGGCACCTTTTAACCCGCTCAATCCTCTTGAGGGCACGCGCCTGGTGCGTTGCGCCCTCTTTTCCCACGCCTCCCCGGGACCCGTCAAAAAAGTGTTTCCTGACAAACAGGAAAATTCACACTTTTGTTCCTACACTCAAAATCACACCCCGAGACCGGGTCCTCTTGCACAAGGAATGTCAACAAAATGACACAAGAAGGAACATTTAAAGTGTCTATGATATCATCGCTGAAACAAGGTCAAATTATTGACTGAAAGAGAAAAGGAAGTCCTCCTGTAGTAGCCACTGCCCTTGCAAAATTCTTTCATTTGGAGCGATCCATCCGAAGGAAGGGATGCGTTTTACCCAGCGTAGTCCGCTGCCGTCTGGTTCAGACGACCGAATAGAACGCCTGGTGTGCAATGAGGGATGTTTGTATGCGAGAGAAGTCGTCAGTTGTCAGCTTGTTTTTGACCCGAGCAGGGTTTGTCGAGTTTTTTGTGGTTTTCGTCAAGCTGGTCCACGGTCTGACGGCCATTTTCCCACCGCTGGTCCTGGCGCTTTTCCTCGACCCGATGGACCCTGAAATGCGTTCGCACTTTCTGGGCTTGCTGCTGTTTTTTGCGGTATTGACCATCATTCTGTTCCAGGCCCTGGGCATTTATTCCGAGGAACTGTTCAGTAATCGCTTGCGCCTACGCACCAATATCGTGGCCTGGTCGTCCGCATTCTGCATCCTGTTGTTCATGTACCAGATCCTGCAGGTATTTCCGCAATTGAACCCGCGCAACCTGGTGGTGTGGTATATCGCCAGCTTGACGATGTTCTGTGCCGAACGCCTGGTGATGCTACGCCTGTACCGCAAACTCATGCGCAAGGGCAAATACCTGCAACGCACAGTGATCCTGGGTTTCACTGACACCGCCGTGCATGTCGCCGACCACTTGCAACGCAACGGCGACATTCGCTCCGGGCTTATCGGCTTTATCGACGACCGCACCGAGCGTATTCCCAAGGAACTGAGCAGCCTGCCGCTGTTGGGCAATACCCGCGACCTGGAAAAACTGATCCGCGCCGAACAGGTCAACCAAGTGATGATCTGCCTGCCCTGGGCTGCCGAGCAACGTATTCACGGCTTGGTCAATCGCCTGCGGCAAATGTCGGTGAACGTGATGCTGGTGCCCGACATGGCTGCCCTGCGCTACGGCCATAGCCGGATCACAGACGTGGGCGGCATCCTGATGTTCAATACCTCGCAGTTGCCGCTGCGCGGTTGGTCGCCGTTTATCAAGCGTTGCGAAGACCTGCTCCTGGCGAGCATCACCCTGGTGCTGGTGTCACCGGTGATGCTGGTCACGGCCATTGCGATCAAGCTCGACTCCAAGGGCCCGGTGCTGTTTCGCCAGAACCGCTACGGCTATAACGACAACGAAATTCGCGTGTTCAAGTTCCGCTCGATGTACACCGACCAGAGCGACTTTACAGCTGAACGCCAGACCACTCGTGAAGACCCGCGCATTACCCGGGTTGGCCGCATCATCCGCAAGACCAGCATCGATGAGCTGCCGCAGTTGTTCAACGTGCTGCAGGGCAACATGTCGATGGTCGGCCCGCGCCCTCATGCCACCGCCACCAAAGCCGCCGGTATTCCGTTCGAAGTGGCTGTGAGCGAATACAGCTCGCGCCACCGGGTCAAGCCCGGCATCACCGGTTGGGCGCAGATCAACGGCTACCGGGGTGAAACCGACACCCTGTTCAAAATCCAGAAACGCGTCGAATACGACCTGGAGTACATCTCCAAATGGTCCGTGTGGTTCGATTTGTACATCGTCTTCATGACGGTCCCAGCCGTCCTTTCCACCAAGGAAGTCTATTGATGAATACACTCAACGGATTAATCCCCTGCATTATTTCCGGTGGGTCAGGCACGCGGCTGTGGCCGGTGTCCCGGCAGAACATGCCCAAGCCATTCATGCGTATGCGTGACGGCCAGAGTCTGCTGCAGAAAACCTTTCAACGTGCCGCGCGCCTGCCCGGCGTGGAAAGTGTGCTGACCGTCACTAATCGCGACTTGCTGTTTCGCACCCTGGATGACTACCGCGGAGTCAACCAGGCCAGGCTGCCTTTGGACCTGTTGCTGGAGCCGTTCGGTCGCAATACCGCAGCGGCCATTGCGGTGGCGGCACTGCACGTGCAGGAGCATTTCGGTGGCGACGCCCAGTTGTTGGTGATGCCAGCCGACCATCTGGTGCTGAATGAAACCGCGTTCGCCGACGCCGTGACCCAGGCACGCGAGTTGGCCGAAGCCGGCTACCTGGTGACCTTCGGGATTCAACCCGATCACCCGGAAACAGGCTTCGGCTATATCGAAAAAGGTGACGCCCTGAGCCTGGGTAACCGGGTCAAGCGTTTCGTCGAAAAACCCGACCTGGCCACGGCCCAAGCCTACCTCGACGGCGGCAAGCACTTGTGGAATGCCGGCATGTTCTGCTTCAAGGCCGGTACTCTGGTGGACGAGCTGGCGACCCATGCTCCCGACGTACTGGGGGCCGCTCGTGCAGCCCTCGAGCAGAGCCAGCACCTGCAAAACAGCACCTCGCGCCAGCGTGAACTGGGCAGCGAGGCCTTCGGCACCGCGCCAGACCTTTCCATCGACGTGGCGTTGATGGAAAAGTCCACGCAAGTGGCCGTGGTGCCGTGCGACATCGGCTGGAGCGACATCGGTTCCTGGGAAGCCCTGCGCCAGCTCACGCCCAGCGATGCCCAGGGCAACCAGGTCAATGGCGAAGCCATCTTGCATGACGTGCACAACTGCTATATCGACTCGCCCAAACGCGTACTCGGTGCCGTCGGCGTGCGAGACCTGATCATCGTCGATACCCCCGATGCCCTGCTGATCGCCGACGCCAACCGCAGCCAGGACGTGCGCTACATCGTCGCCGAACTCAAGCGCCAGAACCATCCGGCGTTCAGCCTGCACCGCACCGTCACCCGGCCGTGGGGAACCTACACCGTGCTGGAGGAAAGCAGCCGGTTCAAGATCAAGCGCATCGTGGTCAAGCCCCAGGCGTCGCTGTCGCTGCAAATGCATCACCACCGCAGCGAACACTGGGTAGTGGTCAGCGGTGCCGCGCAGATCACCAATGGCGAGCGCGAATTTTTGATCAACGCCAACGAATCGACCTACATCCCGGCTGGGCACAAGCACCGCCTGACCAACCCCGGCATCATCGACCTGGTGATGATCGAAGTGCAGAGCGGTGAATACCTGGGCGAGGACGACATCGTACGCTTCGATGACATCTATGGGCGCGCGCCCGCAGAGAAGAAATGACATGCGCATCTCGCTGATCATTCCAACCCGCAACGCGTCCAGTCATTTGACGCGACTGCTGCCCGCGCTGCAGATGCAGACTCTGCAACCGGACGAGATGCTGGTAGTCGACAGCGCATCCAGCGATGACACCGTGGCGCGCTTTCGCGAATTTGGCGCGCGGGTCGAGGTTATCCACGCACGCGACTTCAACCACGGTGGCACACGGCGCTGGGCCAGTGAACACACGAGCGGTGACCACTGATCGTGATGACTCAGGACGCAATCCCGGCCGACCCCGAGACCTTCGCCAACCTGCTCGAAGAATTGCAACAAGACCCACTCAACGGCGTGGCCTACGGCCGGCAATTGCCGCACCCTGGCGCTGGCGTGCTGGGAGCCCAGTCACGCCACTTCAATTACCCCGCCCAGAGCCGCACCAAGAGCCTTGCCGACGCTGCGCAGTTGGGGATTAAAACCTGCTTCAGCTCCGACTCGTTTTCAGTCTACCGGCGCAGCGCCCTGCAGGCCGTGGGTGGCTTCCCCGCCGATGTGATCGGCAGCGAGGATGCCTACGTCGCGGCGCGCATGCTGCTTGATGGCTACAAGGTGCGCTACGCCGCCACGGCGCGGGTGTACCACTCCCACGATTACCGACTCATGGATGAGTTTCACCGCTACTTCGACATTGGCGTGTTCTACGGTCGCGAACCGTGGATTCGCCAAGCCTTTGGCGATGCCGGCGGTGAAGGTAAACGCTATGTACAGGCTGAACTCGCAGCGTTGCGCGCAGCCGGTGCATTGCACCGCGTACCCGAAGTACTGGTGCGCAGCGCGTTCAAATTGCTCGGCTATCGGCTGGGCCATCTGGAACGCCGCCTACCCCTCGCCCTAAAGCGGCGCATCAGCATGTTTCCCGGTTATTGGAGGTGAGCATCATGACCTACAGGAAGTCCCCCTTGATGAAAAGAACTATGCTCGTCCTGGCCATGATGGCACTGGCCGCCTGCAATACCCCTGCACGTATCGTCCCCCCCGACGGCAAGACGGTCGAGGACGGCAAGCGCGCCCTCGACCAGCTTGCGCAGCTGCCGCCGGCGGTAGAGCGTATCCGCATCGGCGATCAGTTGCGCATTGTGCGCGATGCCGGTGAGATGCCAACGCTGTCGGCGTTCAACGTCAGCACCATCTATGAGCTGACGCTGTACACCGTGCAAACCGATGGCAAGATCAACTACCCGTTCCTGGGCCCGATCCAGGTAGCCCGTCGCACGCCAGCCGAGGTGGCGAACGAGCTGAGCAACAAGCTTGCGCCGGTGTATCGCGAGCCACGGGTGACGGTGAACATCAACCAGGCACCGGGCAACTCGATCATCGTCGGCGGTGCGGTAAACAACCCGACCACGGTGCCGATCGCCTCGGCCAACACCCTGGAACAAGCCATCGTCGGCGCCGGCGGGGTGAACCCGGCGGGCAACGCCAGCATGGTCGCACTGTTGCGCGAAGACACCCAAGGCACCTACCGCGCTTACTTCCTGGACTTCAGCCAATACCTCAAGACCGGCCCCAACGGGCGTAAACAAGTGCCGCTGCAGCGGGGAGATGTGGTGTTCGTGCCCAAATCCAACGTGGGCGAGCGCATCCAGGGCGTAGATACCTACTTGAACCAGTTGATCCCATTCACCAAGTCGATCGGGGTTGGCTACAACTACACCCGAACCAGCGGCGGCAGTAACTAAAGGAGCGACATCCCATGATCGAGATCCGTTCTTTTCGCGATCTTCTGCGCCTGTTCTTCATCTTCCGGCACGAGTTCAAGCTGGCGGCCATCGCGGCGCTGGTGATCATTCTGCTGGGGGCCTTTTTACTACCAGCCAAATACGAATCCACCGCACGCTTGCTGGTCAAGCCGGGGCGCGATTCGACGCTGCCCATTGAGATCAGCAACCGCCAGGCGCTGGTCATGCCGAGCACTCAACGCGACCCGATTGTCGATGAGGAACGCCTGCTGACCGGTCGCCCTATCGTGCGGGCGGTGGCCGAGCATTACCTGGAAGTCATCGACAAAATGCCGCCACCGGAAGGCCTCTGGAAGCGCACCAAGTACTACGTCAAAAGTGGTATCGGCGCAGTGTTCGACGGTGTGCGCGTGGTGCTGGAAACCGTGGGTATCATTGAACAGACCACACCCGTGGAGCGCCTGGCCGCCAGCCTGGAGAAAAACTTCGACGTCAGCCACGCGGCCGGTTCCACCGTCATGGACATCAGCTTCAAGTGGAGCGACCCGGAAATCGCCCAGGCGGTGGTCAAAAGCTGGGTCGAGACCTACATCAACGAACGCACCCAGGCCCTGGGACGCAAGAGCCTGTATGCCTTCTATGAAGGCCAGGTAGCCAACAGCGCTACCGAGATCAAGAGCTACAAGGAGCAGATTCTTGCCCACTTGAACCAGATCGGCGCGGCAAGCATCACCGATCGCCTGGAGGATTTGTCCGAGCGCATCAACGTGCTGCGTGGCGAAACCTTCAATACCACGCGCTTGATTGCCTCGTCCGACAGCGCCCTGGAGAGCACCCGCACTCAGCTCAAGACCCAACCCAAGGAAGTGACCACGGTACGCCAGATTGCGCTGAACCCGCAGCAGCAGGACTTGCGTCGCCTGCTCAACCAGAAGTTGCTGGAAAAGGCCGACATGATGCGCACCTACACCGACAATGCGCCGCCGGTCAAAGCCCTGGATGCGTCGATCCGCGCCATGCAGGCCCAGGTCGCAAATGAAAGCAATACCGTGCAAAGCTCGGAAAACCGTGCGCCGAATACTCTGGAGATCCACTTGCAGCGGGTGCTGCTCGATGAGTCCAGCAACAACTCGGCGCTGCGTACACAACTGGTGCAACAGCAGAAACAACTGGTGAACCTCGAGGCGCAACGCAAGGAAGCCCTGGAGATTGAACCGGAGCTGGCGCGCCTGTCCCGTGAACTGAGTGCCACCGAGCGTAATTACGCGCTGTATGTCGATAACCTGGAAAAATCGCGCATCGACCGTGAGCTGGATAACAGCCAGATCAGCAACATCGCGGTGATCGAGGAGGCCACCCTGAACCCTGGCCGAATCTTCCCTAAAACCCTGTTGATGCTGTTGTTGGCGATCCCGTTTTCCATCGTGGTCGGCTTGCTGGTGATCTACCTGTGCTACCTGCTCGACCAGCGCATCCATGACGGTGGCTTGGTGGAACGCAAGTTCGGCCTGCCGCTGTGGACCACCCTGCCAGAACTGGATACCAGTACCGCACAAGGCACCAACGCATTCAACGCGAGCATCTACCGGCTCTACGGTCTGCTGCAGTTGGACCGTATCACTGAACGCGGCCTGACACTCGGGTTGACCTCCGCGCGCCATGGTGAAGGGGTGACGTTCGTAGTGGAACAGTTGCGCCAGTTGCTTCAGGAAAACGGCATTACTGTGCGTGTCGGCGGTGCGGCCCCGGCGGCGCCGGGCGAAGTGGTACTGCTGGATGCCTCGGCGCTGCTGGACAACCGCGATGCCTTCGTCAATCTGCGTCGCGCCGACCTGATCGCCCTGGTGGTGGAGGCGCAGAAAAGCACGGTCCCGGTGGTGGAGCATGCGCTGTCGATCCTCAATACCGCATTCGGCAAAGTGGACGGCATCATCATCAACCGGCGTAAATTCGAAGTGCCGGCCAAGGTGCTGCAGACCATCGCCAAATATCGGGGGGCGTTCTGATGCGCATCGCCCTGCTCGCGCCTTTGCCGCCGGAAAAAAATGGGATCGCCGACTACGCGAACCATTTCAAGACGGCACTGGAGCAGCTGGGCGTGACGGTGGCGACACCGTTGAGCGGCGTCGAGGGCACCAGCATCGCGATCAAGCAGGCCATCGGTGCATTCGACTGGCAGAGCGTGGACCTGGTCCACGCCGAGCTGGGCGGCGGCCGGCTGGGGGAGTTCCTGGCGTTGCGCGAGTTGCGCAAGGCCTATCCCAACCTGCCGCTGACGGCCACCGTGCATGACCCCGAGCGCATGGTATGGCGGCGCGAGCAACTGCCCTTCCCGCTCAACCTGCTGGAGCGCTTGCCCAGCCCGTTGCCGCAAGCGGCGGTGGTGCTGGCAGACCCGCTGACCCTGCGTGAAGAGCGGCAGGTGGCCCGCGGCCTCACAAGACTGATCACCCTCACCCGCCTGGGCGCCGATTGCCTCAGCCAACGCATGCAATTGCCTGCGGGCAAAGTGGCGGTGATCAACCATGCCAACCTGGCGATTGCGGCGGTGGCGCTGCCGCCCCTGGATACGCTGCACCTGCTTTATTTCGGCTTTATCTACCGGGGCAAAGGCATTGAAGACCTGTTACAGGCCCTGGCCGCAGTCTTCCAGCAAGCCCCCCAATTGCGTGACCGTGTGCGCCTGACCCTGGCCGGTGGCACTGCCGCCGAAATGGCGTTTGGGGCGGGCGGCAATTACCTTGAACAATTGAACCGCCAGATAGCCGACCTTGGCCTGTCTGGCTCCATCGACTGGCGGCTGAACCTGCCGGCCAGCGAGATTGCGCAGACGATACAGGCGCACCACGTGATGGTGCTGCCGTATCGCGAATCGAAAAAACTCGGCCTGCTGGGTCGCCAGCGCGGCACCAGCGGCGCGTTGTCCTGGGCCGCCGCGTGCGGGCGCGGGGCGATTACTTCGGATGCACGGGCATTTGCCGAAGAGGTTGCCAGCGGGAACGGCGCAATCTATCCCCAAGGCGACGTCGCCGCGTTGAGCGCGCAACTACTGCGCCTGGCGCAGACCCCGACGCTGGCCAGGGAATGGGCCGAACGCGCCGCGCACATTGGCGGCCAACGCCTGTGGCCGCTGACCGCACGGCAGTTCAAGCAGCTTTTTGAGCAAGCGATTGCGGGGGCCCCTTATGGTGCGTAAACGTACGTACTTGGCCACGCTTGCACTGGTGGCGGTCATGGGCGTTACCGTCTTTATCTGGGGGCGCCCGGCCGATGCCGAGAGCCATGTGCTCAAGGGCAACAAGGTGCTGGTGTGGAAGGATTTCCTGGGAGTGAACGCGCAGTTCCTGTGGTTCAGCCCCCAGCGTTACCAGATGCAGATCGACCGTCTCAAGGACCTGGGCTTGCAGTGGGTACGCCTGGACCTGCATTGGGATCGGTTGGAGCCGGTGGCTGATCAGTACCAGGTGGCCACGCTGGACGAACTGGTGGCCAAGTTGCAGGACAACCAGCTCAAGTCGGTCTTCTACCTGGTGGGTTCGGCGCCCTTCATCACCACAGCGCCCGTGGGTGCGCCGTATCAGGACCAGTACCCGCCCAAGGACCCGAATGTGTTCGCGATCCGCATGGCGCTGTTGGCCCAACGTTATCCCAGCGTTGATGCCTGGCAGGTTTGGAATGAACCGAATCTGCTCGGCTTCTGGCGCCCCGTGGCCGACCCGGCCGGCTACGCCGCCCTGCTGAAAAGCAGCGCAGCGGCCCTGCGTGCGGTCAACCCGAATAAACCAGTGGTGGCGGCTGGCCTGGCGTTTTTCAGCGAGATGCCCAACGGCCAGACCATGCTCGACGCCTTCGATGCCCTCGGCGTGCCCAGCCTGAACACCGTGATGTCCTATCACCCTTACACCCAGTTGCCCGAAGGAAACGACCCCGCCAACCTGGACTTCGTCGCCAAGACAACTGCGCTCAACCAGAAACTGCGCAGCAATGGCGTCAAGACGCTGTGGAGCACCGAATGGGGTTGGTCAGCGTACACGGGGCCCAAGGAAGTCCAGGACATCATTACCCTGCAAGGCCAGGCCGACTATGTGCTCCGCCGCCTGGCCCTGATGAGCGCGATGGATTTCGACAAGATCTTCCTGTTCACCTTGAGCGACCTCGACCAGCGCGCCAGCGTGCGCGACCGTGCCTACGGCTTGCTCGACCTCGATGCCAAGCCAAAACCGGTCTATACCGCACTGAAGCATTTTCTCGACGTCAGCGGACCGCAATTGACGCCTGGCGACCCACCCGCCGCCGATCAATTGCCCGAGGGCCTGTTCAGCATCGGATGGACCCGCGCCGATGGTCGCAAGCTGTGGTTCTTCTGGTCGGCAAAAGGCGGTAATGCGCACCTGCCGGACCTCGCCAACGCCACCCTGTATGACCCGCTGCGCGGCACGCAAACCCCAGTGAGCGGCACCAACGGCTTGACCGTTGCGGTCAAGCCGAACCTGCAAATTCTGTTATGGGATTGAAACCCGTCATGCGCATTTTATGGATCCTGCCCTACTCACCCTGGCCCGCCACCAGCGGCGGCAAGACGCGTCAGTTCCACCTGCTGCGCAGCCTGGCGGCCCGGGGGCATCGGATCACCTTGCTCCTGCATGACAAACACCCGGTATCGCTGACCGATCGCCAGGTACTGGAAGCCTTTCTCGAGCAATTGATCATCTTGCCCCGCCGCCCACTGCGCAGCGTGAAGACCCTGGTGGCCGGACTCTTTGCACCCTACCCCTTGCTGGCCAGCGTGAATGGGCTGTCGGGGGCGTTGCAGGACCGATTCAACCAACTGCTCAATGAGCACTGGGATGTGGTGCAAATAGAACACAGCTACAGCTTCCAGCCGTATGAAGACGCCCTGGTGCGCAAGTCCCAGCCCTTCGTGCTCACCGAACACAACGTGGAATCGGCCCTGGGCGCGGCCACCTATGACCGCCTGCCGAGCTGGGCGCTGCCGTTCATTCGCTACGATCAATGGCGCTATATGCGCTGGGAACGCCGGGTAATGCGCCAGGCTACCCAGGTGGTAGCAGTAACCGACAGCGATGCACAGGTGATGCAAGGCATCGCCGGCAAACCGGTGTCGGTGGTGGTCAATGGCGTGGACTGCGACCACTTTGCCGCTGCACACCCAGATCCATCGACACGCCGTGTACTGTTTCTCGGGAACTATGAGTACGCGCCCAATGTGGACGCGATCGAGTGGGCCCTGGATGAAATCCTGCCCAAAGTCTGGGAGCACTGCCCGGATGCGCGCATGAGCGTGTGCGGTTTCGGCATGCCCGACGGCTGGCGCGAGCGCTGGCAGGACCCCCGCATTGAGTGGCAAGGCTTCGTACCGAACCTGCTGAGCCTGCAATCGAGTTGTTCAGTGTTCCTGGCACCGTTGCGCCATGGCGGCGGCTCCAAGCTCAAAGTGCTGGAAGCGCTGGCGGCCGGCCTGCCCCTGGCCAGCACCGAGCAGGGCGTGTCGGGCCTGGACCTGGTCGACGGCTTGGACTACCTCGCAGGGCAAACCGCCGCTGACCTGGCGAATGCTGTAGTACGCCTGCTGCAATTCCCCGCGGCCGCAGCGCCCATGGGCGAAGCCGGGCGCGCCTATGTGCGGCGCGCCCATGACTGGAGCGTGGCCGCCAGCCAATTGGAGCAGGTGTACGCCAGCCTGTCGCCGCTCACTCAAAAGGAGCCTGTATGCGTGTAGGCCTGGATTACCGCACTGTCGGCACCTCGCCGCAATCGGGTATCAGCCGCCAGGTGTATGCCCTGGAAAGCGCCTTGCGTGCCTTGCCGGGTATCGAATTGGAACGGTTTACCGTGGCCCCGCTGGGCGACCAGACACGCTTGCAGGCCCACTGCCCGACCTGGGGTTGCGCGAAGACGGCGATGCATCAGCCACAGAATCGCCTGCGTTTCGAAGCCGGCTTTTTACCCCGGGCCCTGCGCGAACAACAGATTGACCTGTACATCAGCACCTTCAATATGGGCTTGCCATTACCACCCAAGCCCAAGGGGCTGCGCACTGTGGTACTGCTGCACGACCTGTTCCAGATCACGTTGGACAACTACCACGCCAATCGCCTCAAGGCCCTGGTCTACAAGACCAGCGACCGGCTGTCGATTGCCTATGCGGTGCGCAGCGCCGACCGCGTGTGGACACCCTCGCAATACAGTGCCAATGAAACCGTACGCCTGTTTCCCCAGGCGGCGGGCAAGGTGCGTGTGCTGCCCAATCAGGTGGATGGGTTCAATGAGCCGGCAGCAGACCTGTCTGATCGCCACTTACCCGAAGCCTTCTGGCTACTGGTGGGCACTCGCGAGTTGCGCAAGAACGTACCCTTTCTGGTGAAGGCCTGGCAGCAGGCGCGGCAGCAATCACCCGCTGTACCGGAATTGGTGCTGGTGGGCAGCCTTGAGCATTTGCCCGAAGCACTGCGCGGGCTACCGGGAATTCGCGCACTCAGTGGTGTCACCGATGCCCAACTGCAGGCGTTGTACCGCCAGGCGTCCCGTGTGTGGCAGCCCTCCTACGCGGAAGGGTTTGGTTTACCGGTGATTGAAGCGCTGAGCGTCGGCACACCTGTGGCCGTGGCCAGCGGTACCTCGCTGGATGAAATCACCCCGCCGTCGGCGCCGCGGTTTTCCCCGACCGATGGCCCGGCGTTGGTGCAACTGATGCTGAGCCTGGGCGAGCGCAGCGACGAGTCTTCTGCAGAACAACGCAAGCAATGGGCCGAACGCTACAACCCAAACGCCTATCGTCGGCGCCTGGCCGAACTGATCGAGGAACTGAAATGAGACTCTCCCTGGCAAGCCTCGTCGCCATCCTCTTCGGCGTGCTGTTTGGTGCAGCCGCCCTGGCGCTGTCACCGGCCAAGGCCTTTCTCGCTGTGATGGGTGTTGCGGCAGCCGTGACCATCCTGCGCTTTCCCTTCTGGGGCTTATTGCTGTTTGCCCTGGTCGCGACCTTCATGCCCTACTCCACCCTCAACCTGGGCATCCGCAGCACGGTAAGCGAAGCCATCCTGGCGCTGACCTGGGGCGCCGTGCTGTGGCACAGCTTCCTGTCACGCCTGCCCGATGCACCGCGCCTGGCACGCCGGCCCACCGACCAGATGCTGCTGTGGCTGATGCTGTTCAGCGTGTTCCCGTTTATCGTTGGCCAGGTGAGCATCCACGCCGAAAGCAGCGGCGTAGCCAACTGGCTGCGCTGGTTGTTGAACCTGTCGGGGGTGTTCCTGGCCGCCAAGCTGCTGGTGGACTATAAACGCCGCGAAAGCCTGGTGATCGCCTTGCTGCTGGGCACTCTGGCGATGCTGGTGATGTCGATCGCCGTGTTCGTGCGCACGCGCTCCGGGGCAGGGATTGCGCCGATTCTCGCCCTTCTCAACTACGGCAACTTCGACATGTTGAAATTCGGCCTGGAAGCCATGTCGTCGCGTATGGGTTCACCGTGGATGCACCCGAACGCCATCGGCGGGATCATGGCGCTGTTGCTGCCCCTGGCGTTCTGTTACGGCATGACCGAACAAGGCTTCAAACGTGCGCTGGGCCTTGGCGTGGCGTGCCTGGGAGCGGCGGCGTTGCTGTTGGCCAGCAGCCGTGGCGCGATGGTCAGCCTGGCGCTGGTATTGATGTGGATGGCCACCCGCCGCGTGCCTTACACCGGACGCTTGTTGATGATCGGCGCGGCGTTGACCGTGGCCTTGGTAATGGCCTATCCACCGCTGCAGGAACGCTTGGCGACGATCTTTTCGTCGAGCAACGCCAGCACCGAAGTTCGTTTTGATGAATACCGCATGTTCCCCCAGGCCATGGTGGCGTATCCGTTCGGCATTGGCTTCAAGGTTGACCCTCCGGTACCGGGCACACACTTGCTGGGGATCTCCAACCTGTGGCTGAACTTTATCTACAAGACCGGCCTCGTCGGCATGCTGCTTTTTATAGCCGTTACGGTGCGTTGGTGGCGTGAAGCCAGGCCGGAAAAAGGCCCGATCCGCCTGACCAAGGACAATGCCCTGTGGCTGGGCAGCACGGCAGGAATTCTGTCGGCGCTGGTCAGTGGGTTATTTGACCACTACTTCAGTTTTGCCGTCGTGATGGTCGCGCTGTTCTGGCTGATGGTTGGGATCAATGTGCTGGAAGCACGGCGCTTGTTCCCAGCGCGCCTGCCACAGGTCAAGACTGTGGTTTTTCGCAAGCCGCTGCTTGATGGCGCGCGCCCCTGATGCTCGGTTCTGCCGTATGGCTGACCCTGGCGACCCTGCTCGGCCTGTGCCTGGGGTTCGCACGCGAATGGTTACTGGTGGCGGCCTGGGGCGCGGGGGAGCGTAGTGATGCGTTCTTGATCGCACTGTTCTTGCCCGAGGCGCTGCGAATGTCGCTGGCCGGTGGCGTGTTGAGCGCCGCCGCGTTGCCGCTCTACTTGCAGCGCAAGGACAGCGAGCGCCTCGATTGGCTGGCCGTGTTGTTCCCGGCATTGCTGTTGGTTGCCCTGCTGGTCAGTCTGCTGCTGATGCTGTCAGCCCCCTGGCTGGTGCAGGTACTGGGCCCAGGGCTGGCGACCAGTGCCACCGCCCTGGCCGCCAGCAATTTGCAGGTCGTGGCCTGGTGCGTGCCAGGCTTAATGCTGCATGCACTGTTCAGTATTCCCTTGCAGGCCAGCGAGCGTTTTGTGCTGGCAGGGCTCGGCTCGTTGTTGTTTAACCTGCCGCCGGTGGCCTATCTCGCGTTGGCCGGCACGGCCAGTCAACCCCATAGCCTCGCCTTGGCCTGTCTCACCGGTAGCCTGTTGATGCCTTTGGCGTTGTTGCCGTCGATTTGGCGTCAGGGCTGGCGGCCGTGGCGCATGCAGCTGACGGTTGCCCCCCTGCGGGAGTTGGGCCAGCGTATAGGCCCGCTGTTACTGAGCAACGGCGCCAGCCAGGGCTTGGCTTTGATAGAACGCCTGGTGGCGTCGCTGCTGGGGGAAGGTGCGGTGACCTGGGTCAACCTGGCCCGCAAGCTGATGAACCTGCCGCTGATTGCGCTGATGAGCCTCAACCAGGTACTGCTGGGCATGATGAGCCGCCGTCAGGGCGATGAACGCCTGGCCCTGCTCAAGCGCGGCCTGGAAACCGCCAGTGTGCTGACGCTGCCGGCCGGCGTCGGCCTGGTGGCGGCGGCGCCCAGTCTGGTGGCGTTGCTGCTGCCCAAGCAATCGGTTGATTCGCCTCTGCCACTGCTGCTGGCATGGTTTGCCGTGCCCTTGGTGTTTGGCGCATGGAACGCCCTGCTGGCGCGCTATGCGTATGCCGCGGGCGATACGCGCCAGCCGCTGCGCTGTGAATTATTGGGCAGCCTGGTCAATGTGCTGTTGCTCTGCGTACTGCCGTTTGCATTTGGCCTGGCCGGTATTCCGTTGGCGGCGTTGGCTGGGGTGATCTGCACCGCGCTGCTGCTGATGCAGCGCCAGGGGCTGCTCACGGCACTGCCTTGGGCGCGGCACTGGCTGCTCGGCACGTTGATGCTGGGGCTGGCGGCGCTGGTGTTGTTCGGGTTGCAAGGCGTATGGCTGCAGTTGGGGTTGAGTACCCTGGCAGGTGCTTTGGTGTTGCTGGGCATGGGGCTGTGGCTTAGGCCGTGGCGCAAGGCGTGAATGATCGTTCGGGAAGACTTAGATGAAACATCGCTGGATTCAAATGGATATCGCCAAGGGCATTGGTATCCTGATTATTGTGTATGGCCACAGTTGGTTCGTCGCCACCTCGCTGGACTTGATGTACCCGATCCTGGCGTCGTTCGTGCTGCCGTTGTTCTTTTTCCTGTCAGGGGTGTTCTTCAAGCCCGAGCAACCGTTCGTGGAGATGGCGGTGCGCAAGGCCGATGGCCTGCTCAAGCCGTTTTTTTTCACCATGCTGCTGTACGTGATCGTACGTGACGTACTGCGGGGGCAACCGCTGCTGCCGGATATAGGCGGCGTGCTGTATGCCTCGGTGGACACTATCCCATGGCAAGCGCTGTGGTTCTTGCCGCACTTCTGGGTGGCGATTCTATTCAGCTGGCTGATGCTGCGGCTGATCCAGCGCTTGAAGCTGCCCCTGGTGGTCGCCTGCATGCTGATCGGCGTGCAACTGTTGCTAGGCATCTGGACGCTGCAATGGTTCTGGCAGATACCGGTGAGCGTCGGTGACCACACCTGGACGTTGCCCGGCCTGCCCTTCAGCCTCGACGTCACGCTGATCAGCAGCACCTACTTCATCTATGGCTACTTGCTGCGCGATTGGCTGCGCCGGCATGAAGGTTCGTTGCTGACCCTGTTGATCTCGGTGGTGCTGTTCGCCGCCGTGTTCATTTACAGCCACGACACCATGGACTTGGCCCAGCGACGCTACGACCACTGGCTGTGGACCAGCCTGCTGGCAGTGATCGGCGTGTACATTTGCTGGGCGCTGGCGCGAGTGTTGATGGTGTCGGCGCTGCTCACCCGAGTGATGACCTATATCGGCCAGTCCACCCTGATTCTGTTGATCTTCCATGGCGAAATCCAGCACAAGACGTTTGACCTGATGGAGCGCCTGGGCCTGCATCCGTTCATGGCGGCATGTGTAGGTTTGGTGGTGGCACTGTTGGTGCCGTTGCTGATCGGGGAAGTGATCAAGCGGGTGGCGTTCTTGCGGTTTTTCTATTTTCCGTTTCCGGTGCGCAAAGCGCCTAAACCGTAAAAGCACTACAGGACTAATGGGGAAGCGGGCTTGCCACAACAAGCCAGCTCCCACATGGGTCATGTAGTTCAATCATCAAGTTGCTGAGGCGCCGACTTGCTGACGGGTTTGCCAGGTTTGGCCCCCTTGGCCGGCGCAGCAGGTGCGGCAGGCTCAGGTTCTGCCACGGCAGCTGCTTCTTTTTCTGCCATCGGCATCTGGTCGATGGCGCTGAAGAATTCCTTCAGGTCGAGGCTGTCCGGCGGCACGGTTTTTTCGAGTTTCTTCTCGCCGTCCTTACCGACCAGAATCACTTTGGTGCCGCTGCCGACGCCAAGCTTGAGGGCACGGATCAGTGCGTTGGTTTCAGGCGGCGTGAGCTTTTTGCTGTCTTTGGGATCCTTGGCGAACTTCTCCCCTTCGGCACCAATGCTGCCGAACTTCACGGTGTAGAACACCATGCTGCGCTCTTCGAAGGCCTGTTTGGTGGCAGCCTCTTCCAGTTGTTTCTTCAGCGTTGCCAGTGTCGGGTTTCCAGCATCAAGCTCCACGACCACCAGGGGGCGCGTCTTGCCCAATTCCTGCTTGAGCGGATTATCATCAGCGGCCAACAACGGCCCCGTAAAAGCCATCAAGGTAGCCAGGGTCAGCGACCGGATGAGCATGCGCACCTCCTTTGAATTCCATGCAGGGTTCTTGAGTTTCATGTCTGCGACAGCCAAATTCAAGGATGATTCCTACACCACTTTGAGAAGCGTAGGTCAGGAAGCCCGCTACGCAAGGGCTTGGACAGTGGCCTGGTCATTGTTTCTTCCGGTTACGAGACCTTCCACTGCGGCCAATGCCGGGCAAAAACAGGGGCCACGACAGGGTCAGCGTCTACCCGCTCCAGGCTCTGCGCAAAGCCCGGCGCCAGGTTGCCGAGCACCTCGCGCGCGTCGTCCCAACGCGACACCGCTGCCGCCATGATGCCCAGTGCATTCGGCGCGTTGCTCGGGGTAAACAGCTGGCCGGCAAACTGATCGGCAAACACGACCCAAGCCTGGTGCAGGTAGCGCCGTGTGCCGCTGACCAGTTGCGCTTGCTGCGCCTCATCGGCATTGCCCAACCAGCGTTGCGGGTAGTCGATGATGCCGATCGCCGAATAGCAGTTGGCGGCGATATACAGCAAGCCGCGCAGGATCTGCGTACGATCGCCAGCCAGCAACTCGGCCTTGGGATACTCCAGGCCCAGGTGGATCAGGATCGCGGCGCTTTCGGTCAGTACCTGGCCATTTGGAGTGACCAGGGTGGGGATCTGCTTGAGTGGATTGATTCGTGCAAGCGCGTCGCTACCCTCGCCGTCCTGCCAGGAACTGGCCTGCACGCGATGCCACGGCACTGCGCAGCGTTGCAGGGCAATTTCGATCATGCAGGAGCCGGATTCGTCGGTGCCATAAAGGGTGTACATGGGCGTTTCCTCCTGAGCGATGGGCAATATCGAGCCTGTGGTCGGGTACCTAGAATAGCCCCATCTGCCCGCCTACCAGGGTACCGAAATCGTCATTCACGAACGGCAGGATTGCGTCAGCCACGGGCTGCAATTGGCGCGTGACGTAGTGGTCGTAGTCGATGGGTGCCCGCCGCACTTCCAGCGGTTCCGGGCCGTTGACACTGATCACGTAGCTGATCCAGCCACCCCGCTGGTACTGACGCGGGCGGCCCAGGCGATCGTTGTACTCGTCTGCCAGGCGCGCGGCGCGTACGTGGGGCGGGACGTTGCGTTCGTAGTCGTGCAAGGGCCGGCGCAGGCGTTTGCGGTAGATCAAAAACTCATCGAATTCGCCGCTCAAGGTACGCCGCACATAGTCGCGTATGTAGTCTTGATGGGGTTGGCGATGGAAGATGCGTTGGTAGAGTTCCTGCTGGAATTGCCGGGCCAGGGGCGACCAGTCGCTGCGCACGGTTTCCAGGCCTTTGTAGACCATTTCTTCGCTGCCATCTTCGCGCACGACCAGGCCGGCATAGCGCTTTTTGCTGCCCTCCTCGGCGCCACGAATGGTCGGCATCAGGAAGCGACTGAAGTGGGTTTCGTATTGCAGTTCCAGGGCGCTTTGCAGGCCGTACTCGTTGCTCAGGTGCGCGCGCCACCAGTCGTTGACGTGCTGCACCAGCGCCAGGCCGATGCGATTGGCGTCCTGCGCAGAGTGCGCGCTGCCCAGCCAGACGAAGGTGGAGTCGGTGTCGCCGTAAATCACCTCGTACCCTTGGGCCTCAACCAGGGCGCGGGTCTGGCGCATGATCTGATGCCCACGCAGGGTAATCGAGGACGCCAGCCGGGTGTCGAAGAACCGGCAGCCGCTGGAGCCGAGCACACCGTAAAAGGCGTTCATGATGATCTTCAGTGCCTGGGACAACGGCGCATTGCGCTCGCGCTTGGCCTCTTCGCGGCCTTCGGACACCCGCGTGACGATGGACGGCAGGCAATGCCGGGTGCGGGAGAAGCGCGCTCCGCGAAAGCCTTCCACCGAATCGCTGTCGTCGGGATGCTTGAGGCCTTCGATCAAGCCCACCGGGTCGATGAGGAAGCTGCGGATGATCGACGGGTAAAGGCTTTTGTAGTCCAGCACCAGCACCGACTCATAGAGGCCTGGACGCGAGTCCATGACAAAACCGCCGGGGCTGGCTTGGGGCGGTTTGTCGCCCAGGTTCGGTGCTACAAAACCCTGGCGGTGCATCAACGGCATGTACAGGTGGGTGAAGGCGGCCACGGAGCCGCCGTTACGGTCGGCCGGCAACCCGGTGACGCTGGCACGTTCCAGCAGGAACTTGAGCAGCTCGGTCTTCTCGAAAATCCGCGTGACCAGTTCGCAGTCCTTGAGGTTGTAGCGCGCGAGGGCAGGCTTGTCCTCGGCAAACATGCGGTTGATTTCGTCCATGCGCTGGTACGGCGTGGAGATGTCCTTGCCTTCGCCGAGCAGGGTTTGTGCAACGTTTTCCAGGCTGAAGGATTCAAAACTCCAAGTGGCCGAACGCAGCGCTTCGATACCGTCGATGATCAGTCTTCCTGCCGCCGCCGCAAAGTAGTGATTGCGGCTACCGTGTTCGCGCCAGGCCATTGATTCCCCGCCACGTCCCAGCAACAGCGGCACGTTCAGGCGTTGGGCGTGTTCGTGGAGTACGCGCAGGTCGAACTGCACCACGTTCCAGCCGATGATCGCGTCGGGGTCAAAAGTGGCCAGCCATTGGTTGAGGTGTTCGATCAGTTGAGCGCGGGTGTCGCAATAGTCGAGCTTGAAATCCACGGCTTCGGTTTTGTTCGGCGGGCCGAGCATGTACACCTGGCGTTCGCCACAGCCTTCAAGAGCGATGGAGTAGAGATCGCCCTGGGCGGTGGTCTCGATGTCCAGGGACACCAGCTTCAAGGGAGGACGGTAGTCGGGGGCAGGCTTCATTTGCGCGTCGAGCAAGGTGCCGCTTGCATCAGCGGTGCCACCGAACCAGACGGGAGCGGTGATAAAACGCTCCATCATGTAGCGCTCCGGAGGGCGCACGTCACCTTCGTAGACATCGACCCCGGCAGCGCGCAGGCGCTTCTCGATGTCCATCAACTGGCGGTGCTGGCGGGCGTAGAGGCCCAGAACCGGGCGGTGATGAAAGTCGCATAGCTGCAAGGGGCGCAACTCGAGATCGCGCTCCCCCTTGAGCAGCCAATCGAGTGGCTTGCGATGGGCCTCTGGGATGAAAACCACCGAGGTCTGCACGGGTAGGCGAATGCACCTTGGCCCTTGGTCGGTGGCTAGCCAGAAGCTGACCTCCGTACCCGCCGGGGTATCGCGCCAATGCCGGGTCAGGACAAAACCCTGCTGTAGATCCACCGTACCGCACCTCAGGAATCGCTTTCAGTGCGTGATTCTACTCGGCATCCGTGCAAACGCCACCACCGACCGCTGTGTGCATGAAGGCCAGCAAATCAAGAAAAGGCATCGAGCTGAACGTGCTTTGTGAGCCCGTCAGCGGCCTGTCTGCCTAGGGGAGTGAAGACTGCCCTCCGGTGTGCGCCATCACCTTGTTGGGGGCTTGCTCAGATAATTTTCGATATTGCCCATTTGCTCATCCCAGCCACGGGAGTTCATCTTGAAGGCTTTCTGACGCCGCGCTTCGGGCACCTTGTCAAAACCGGACTCAACGACCCGCAACAGAATGCCTGGAGCGCGATCTTCAATCGTGAACTCCACCAGCGTCGGCGCCTCTTTGTCGTAGTCGACGCCCTCTTCCACTGCAAAAGGATGCCACCAGAAGGAAAACAGCGTTTGAGGCAGGATACGTTCGATCCGGGCCTTCCATACGACATGTTCATAACCTGGATAGGTAATCGGCGCTTCGATGGTTTCCCCAGCCACAAAGGTCTTACCCTTAAGCGCGATACCGAACCAGCGACCAAATTGCTCGGCCTCCGTGAGAGCCTCCCAGACCTGTTTACGTGACGCATTGAGCAGGACTTTACGTTCGATGCGATCTAATACGTGCATAAGTCACCTCCTTCATTGAACAGTAGGCGACATCAACCAATGCGCAACCTTGCGTTGTGCGCGATGATGATGACCCCCTCCTTGCCTGGCCATAGGTTATGACTGACCCACTGGATGGAAGTTGCTTGTGCAAAGGTGTGCGCTATCAAGTGGACAGCCTGGACATGCCCATCAGCCACTGCCACTGCGCAAGCTGCCGCAAGGCGCACGCGGCCGCGTTTGTTGCCACGGCCGGGGTGATGCGTGAGCATTTTCGCTGGACGCAGGGTGAAGAGCTGCTGTCGTCATTTGAATCTTCACCGGGCAAACTCAGACATTTCTGCTCGCGCTGCGGCTCACATCTGATCGCTGAGCGTGGGCATCAGCCCCACGTGATCGTGCGGGTGGCGACGCTGGATGATGATCCGCGCGTCAGGCCCACCTCGCATATCTGGACGGCCCATGAAGTGCCCTGGCTGGCCTATGACGGTGTAGCACGCTGGGATGAGTGGGAGGTTTGAGTCAAACCCTAGGGTCGCCGGGAGCCTTGGTCGGCGCTGCATATTGCGGCTTGAGGTGGCCTTCCTGGTCGAGCAGCCAGGCATCCATGATCTGTCGCACCACAGGCCCGGCTACACGGCCGCCGGCCTCACCGTTTTCGATCATGACTGAAATCACGATTTTCGGATGTTCGGCCGGCGCGAAACCGACGAACAAGGCGTTATCGCGATGCCGCTCCAACGTCTTGTTACGGTTGTAGCGCTCACCCTGCTTGATCGCCACCACCTGGGCGGTACCACTCTTGCCGGCGATGCGGTATTGCGCGCCTTGCGCTGCCGCTCGGGCGATACCGCGGGGATCGTGCATCACCAATTGCATGCCATGGTTGACCTGTTCCCAGTCACGCGGGTCCTTGAGGATCACGTTGGGCATTGGGTGCTCATCCACCGGTGGCACACCATTGATTGTCTTGGCCAGGTGCGGTCGGTTCCATACGCCTTTGTTGGCGATCAATGCAGTGGCCTGGGCCAATTGCAGAGGTGTTACTTGCATGTAGCCTTGGCCAATGCCGAGGATCACGGTTTCGCCTGGGAACCACGGCTGGCGTCGGGTTGCACGCTTCCAGGCCTGGGATGGCATTAAGCCGGCAGACTCTTCGAACATATCCAGGGACACTTTCTGACCCAGGCCGAACTCGGCCAGATAGTCGTGCAGGCGATCGATCCCGAGCTTATGGGCCAGATCGTAGAAGTAAGTGTCGTTGGAACGCATGATGGCCGCGTCCATGTCCACCCAACCGTCACCACTGTGGTTCCAGTTTCGGTATTTATGGTCAAAGTCTGGCAACTGATAGTAACCCGGGTCGAACACTCGGGTTTGTGGAGTAACAACGCCACTGTCGAGACCGGCGATGGCCACTTCCGGTTTGATGGTTGAGCCCGGCGCATAAAGCCCGCGTAACACGCGGTTGAACAGCGGTCGGTCAATGGAGTCGTGTAGCGCAGCGTACTCCTTGAAGCTAATGCCTGTGACAAACAGGTTCGGATCGAAACTCGGTTTACTGACCATAGCCAGTACTTCACCGGTCTGCGGGTCCAGGGCGACCACCGAACCACGACGGTCACCCAAGGCCTCTTCGGCAGCTTCCTGTAGCTTGACGTCAAGGCTCAGGACGATGTTTTTGCCAGGGATCGGATCGGTGTGCTTGAGCACGCGCAGCACACGGCCCTGTGCGTTGGTCTCTACCTCTTCATAACCGACATGGCCATGCAGTTCAGACTCGTAAAAACGCTCGATTCCGGTTTTGCCGATAGATTGGGTACCGCGGTACTCCACCGAATCAAGGGTCTTGGATTCCTTTTCGTTAATACGACCGACGTAGCCAATGGAATGGGCAAAGTGCGCGCCCAGGGGGTAGTGGCGAACGAATTGTGGTTCCACGTCCACCCCAGGTAGACGGAACTCGTTGACGGCCAAAACGGCGATCTGCTCTTCGTTCAACTCGTAGAACAACGTGACGGGAACAAACGGGTGGCGGGCCTGCTTGAGCGCCTTATCAAACACCGCACGGTCTTCGGCAGGCAGATGCAGCAGATTGATGATTTCGTCCAGTTCACCCTTGAGGTCGGCTGTGCGCTCACGGGTGATGGTCAAGTTGTAACTCGGGCGGTTGTCGGCCAGGACTACACCATTACGGTCATAGATCAAGCCGCGAGTCGGTGTGATGGGCAGTACGTGGACCCGGTTGTTTTCCGAAATTGTTGAGTGGTAGTCGTACTGCACGACTTGCAAAAAATACATACGCCCCACCAAGGCGCACGTGATCCCAATTACCAGCAATGCGCAGGCAAACAAACGTTTGTTGACCAAACGGTTTTCTTTTTCGTGATCTTTGATAGGTATTGGTTCAGGCATTTCTACAGCATCTCGTTGGAGAAGGTCGACGCCGCATCCTGCGGATAAAGATCAATCCTTTTGAAAATGTGCTGCACCATAGCAAAAATGCAGAAACACTTTGTATCGAATTCCCTCAGCGGCAGCTTATTTAATGTTGCTGAAAGCGCTGGAATTTTCGAGCGCCCAAAACAAAACCCCAACTGCTTTCGCAATTGGGGTTTCGGAATTTAATCTTGACGATGACCTACTCTCACATGGGGAAACCCCACACTACCATCGGCGATGCATCGTTTCACTG